>PGYB01000042.1 GCA_002839445.1 Candidatus Riflebacteria bacterium HGW-Riflebacteria-1 | reverse complement strand
GAGCATGATAGAAAGAGGCGGCTACAGAAACCCTGATGCAGAGTGGCCGGAAATTCAGGCCGAGATGGTTCAGGCAATGATTAAACTCGAAAAGTCGCTGAAACCTGCTCTTGACAAGCTGAAGGTTTGAGAAGCTCTTTGCCGGCCTTAACCATTCAGTTGAATAAGAATTATCTATATGGCATCAACCTTCATCTGAAAAAAGCCTGTGCTGTTGTAATACCTTTTCAATGCTTAGCCAATGCCATCGCCGATCTCGGCCGCCCCGAAGACATCGGCAGGGTCTTTGCTGGTTTCCAGAAGTATCTGTATCAGGAACATAGTGGTTCATAATTATTAGAAGGGTATAATGGGGTGTTTTATCCCGGTGTTTGCTTTACACACACATTTGTCCTAACCATTATTCTCAGGTATTAAGAGAATGCAAGGGTCTCCTATTGGAGTAAGTATTGTTGTTCGCCGTTTCGCGCGGGTAATGCTGACTCGAAAATTTTGACGCGCCTGATCATTGACGTTATCACGCATGTTTCCGCGAACAATCCGGTCAGGATTTGCCATGATTTTGCGCTTGGCAATCCTGGGCCAGCCTTCAAATATGATGACTTCGTCAAATTGCTTTCCCTTCGCTTTATGCATGTTCATTACAACCACACCGGATTCCGGCTTCGTGTTGGTCGAGAAATGCTCTTGAATAAATGCCTGGCGCACAATCTCTAATGCATCTGAATATCGCCCCGTGTTTCGCCAATTCTGCGACAGGCTTTCACGCAGTTGTGTTCCTCGATTCAGAATGCGAAGATTCCGAACTTCGCGAGATATCTCATTAAGCCGCTTACAATCAGCAACATCTAGAAATTTACGCACGGCAATCCAGTCGATATCTGGATCACCCGTGAGGGTAAGGTCATGTATTGCATTATAAGCAGCTTCGATTGGCAAGAAAATGTTGTTCTTTGGAACCGCTTTTCCTACCCCACAACAATCAACCACTCTTTGGAATGCCACAGATATCCGTGCTGCTTCCTTAAGGCTGGTCTTTGAAGGTGTATCCCCGCTCTTACCTCTAAAGTAACTACAGATCAAACCAACAAAACCAGCAACCCCGGCAACACAGCTCTTTTCACCATGGCTTTGTAGTAAATAAGCGATGATCTCAGCTGCAAGAATGACCGCTTCCATATCAACAGCTGCGTTATGCTCGATCTTTGGAAGCGTTCCTGGCGGTTCTCGAAACGCGTCTGATACGATGCGGGTCATACGCTTTGTCGGAACGAGGATTGCCAGTGACCAGTTCTTCGGTCCATCATTAATCAGCCGCTTGCGGGCCTTTAAAGTCTCAACGATCACTTTGGTAACCGCCTGATTATGGTTGGCATCGAAATCTATAATAGAAACGCCATCATAGGTTTTCTTTGTGAACTTGCCTCTCAATATATCGTTACCAAAATGGGTGAGATCGGTCCCTTTGCTGCGGTGGTTTTCACTACTGAGATCAAATGTTGACGGCGCGAACTCGGCCTCAAAATGCTGGAGTCGTTCAGGATCCGCGCCGATGAAATCAAATATCCGTTGTTCCGGGTCTGCCAGGGCAAAAAGCTTGCTATCGCGTCCTAGCGCCCGGATGACATGCCATTGATCAGGTGTGGTGTCCTGAAACTCGTCGAGGATGATGACGGGATAAGCATTGGAGATAATACGCCTGATTTTATTGCTCCTATGGAGCAGTGCCCCAGCCATCTCGGCAAAGAGGTCAAAACAGACTAATCCCTTTTCAACAGCGAGACGTCGCCGCTCAGCATATTCTTGTTGTTTTTTCTCCTTCAATTCTTGTTGGCTCAACTTATCGTCTGACTTGTACCCATTCCTTATGTCAGACAGGGCAACTGCCTCGCTGGGCGGCGTCAGGATGACGAGGCTACGTGGTAGGCCCAGTAAATAGCCATGCGTCTTTATGAGCCGCCAGAAGAAGGCGTGATACGTATCGACCTCTATATGACGTTTAACGTCCGGAGTAATCTCATTTTCGCCGGCGATAGCTTCCAGAACCCTCGAAACGGTTGCTCGCGCAAAGCTCATGAATAAAACGCGCTGGTCGGTTTTGAGATCTTCTTTAACGATTTTTCCTGCCTTAAGGATGGATATGGTTGTTTTACCAGAACCGGGCCCCCCCTTCACGAGCAAGTATCCTTCAGCTGCCAGGACTTTCTTTTGTTTATCCGTAAGATCAAACGCCACTTGGAGCACCATTCTCCGGAAGTGGTTCCGCTATTGCCTCATCTGCCTCTGGTTCTTTCTCTACAGGAGCCTTTTCGGCAGGCGATTGCGACAGTGTCCGAAGGCGAATACAGGTATCCCGCATCCATTGAGGGATTTCATTTTCAGTGCATTGTGTCAGAAAATCCGCGAGACCCCAGTTCCCCTTAGCCCAATCAAAATAATCGCCAACGGCATTCACGACATTTGTTTTTGGGTCAGGATACCTAGCCGCAAGATGCGGCGGCCACGTCAGCAAGTCCACAAAGCGTTCGAGAGCAGCAGTCGTCGTATTCTGTAACACGAGGTCTTCGATACCCTTCTTTTCATGCATGAAAAGCTCATCGACCACTGCCCAGATCGCTGCTTCGTTCACAGTGGTCTGCTTATCACATACAGCGTATACTGTTTTTCCCAATCCGCGATACAACTTGCCCAGATCAGCGAGCTGGGATTCAGTTCCAGCATCAATTATGCAGATACCAAGTGCTTCTAATGAGCTGTATTGTTCAGGATTGAGTTCTGCAAGACGTCGGGCTACAACTGGAAATGCTGCGGCTTCGGTCGCCCCTTCAGCCAACAAGATCCGGCGCGAGAGCAATCCTTCACAGAATCGTGTGCGAAACTCCTGTCTGTATCGCTTATGTTTCACACTTTCAGGCAGATTCACTGCTGCCTGTGTAAGCACACCATTGCCCGATCGCGACAAGACAAGCGTCTCATCAAGACCGAATTCTTCCAGAACATATGGTGAGTGTGAGGTAAACAGGGATTGGGCAGACAGGTTACGGATTTCGTGAACGATACGTTTCTGCGCATAGGGCGGAATCGCTGTTTCCGGTTCCTCCATGGCAAAGATGACGTTTTGCTTGTCTTCGGCAATCTGTGACAGCATTGCCAGCACCAACATATTGATCGTACCCGTGCCTTGCCTGAAGAAAGGTGCAGCGTGAGGGCCTTCTCCTGTCGCAACAAAGGCGGTAATGACCTTTCTAAGGTGTTCACGGGTCAGGGCTGAGACTCGTAAATGTGGTTCAACACCCCATTCCTTAGGCACGTATTTTTTAAGTGCAGTGTTTATGCTTTGCAGAATGCCGGAAATTCCGAGTTCAGGAGCGCTGGCGACATCAAATGAAGCCAGCCCGCGGATGGTGGATTCCCACATCTGGGGCCTGATTTCTTTCAGTCTCAGAATGATATCCAGCAGGCTGCCATGTTCGAGACTGAGAGCACGACTGCCGGTACGCAGGCTCCTCAGATAAAGAAATCCGCAGATTTGCTTATCACGACGCCCGAAAGGCTGATGGCTCCCCCCTTCTTCAAGACTACGCGCAAAGTAGGTGTTGCCGACAAAATCATCTTCTACAAGGACATACTCGCCAATGAAAGTGATACGCAAAGCTTCGACAATAGAGTCGGTATCGACGCCTTCCACTTCAGGGCGCGTATAGAATGCGCGGGCCTGCATATTCCACCACTCGATGTAATCTCGAAAGCGCATCTTTTGTTCATCAGACAAGTTTGTGATGGTTGCTTCGATCTTGATCTGAACATACTTTGGTTCAGCACTGTTTTGAGTCTCCGACACAGATTCCTCTGTGGCTTCAGTTGCGCTAAGAGAGAAATATCGACCGCCATAGAAGTCATGCTCATCGATCGGGGGACGGCGGGTCAGTCGGTCCGGTCCAAGGACAAGGTCTATCGCTTCTAGTATAGTTGATTTTCCAGTGTTGTTGTCGCCGGTGAGAACGACGTGATCCGGAAACAGGAGTTCTGCCTCTTTAATACCCCTGAAGTTCTCTATTTTTAGACGACTAATCTTCAAACTTTCCTCCATTACCCGTTATAAATTCATCGATTAGCATAGATTGGAGTCATTTTGAGTCACAAATCAGATTTTGGTCTTACGCACCTCCTGAATTAAGCCGTGCCGTCAAGCTGCTACGGCTTGAATGAACAGTCGTGTCTCATTCTAAGAAATTTTCAGGCCATAGATGCTCTGGTAGATACCTACGAATGAGATCAGCTTGCTGTTGATACCCACGCAGTTCCAATTCTCGAACAAAGTAAGGCCATGGCGGGATATTACTCATATACACATTGGTAGATGAAGTAGACATGCCGCCGCCCTGCGCAGTGGATAGGCCGCCGTATTGTGCGGTAGAGAGGCCGCCATACTGGGCCGTTGAGAGGCCACCATACTGGGCAGTAGAAAGACCGCCATATTGAGCTGTCGATAACCCTCCATACTGAGAAGTGGACATACCTCCGTATTGAGAGGTAGATAAGCCACCATACTGGGAGGTCGATGCTCCTCCGTATTGTGCTGTGGACATGCCACCATACTGAGCAGTCGACAATCCGCCGCCCTGCGCAGTGCTGAGATTCCGTGGCCACATCCGCATGTTTGGAATTACCGGTCTGCTCATCAGTGCTCCTCCTAAAGGTTAATATGTGACTGTATAATTCTGAATATTTTACCAGCTCTCAAAGAAATAGGAACGAAAAATTCGAAAAAAGCTGAATACTGCCACCTGTTAATCATTTTATTCAGCTGAATGAAAATTACCCAGACGGTGGCAACAGCAGGAGACTCATCACAGCAGATCACAAGAAATTGCAGATTTTGACGGGAGTCTGTAATTCGCACACGCCCGGCAATAGTCGTGGTTTGATCTTGATTCTTATTGCTACATAATAGAATTGCAGATAATTACTATTACTGAATACATATACTGAATACTTTTCGGCCATACTCATCTGATAAAAAAAAATATATAGGGCCGGGCTCTATTTTTATTTTGCCTGCAATTCTGTGATTGCGGACCTAGAGCTGACTTCAGCCCAAAGCTTAAAGTTACGTAAGTAGCCGTTAATCAGACTCAATGTTATCGGCTGACTACTATTGCTTCAGCTAACATCTCAATTTCACAGCGAGGTCTTGCCATCAACGCAGCCTCAGCCGGGCTTTGGGCAACGCAGCCCCTTGACTTGGGGTTATTCTCTGACTTGACGCAGCATCCCACCGACCCTCAGCGCTTGCGCTTCTCGAAATCCTCGACCCATTTTTTGCATTTGGCTTGCACTTCTTCGAGTTTGCCGCGCGTGAGTTTGGCGGCTACTTCATCGCGCCCCTTGGCAGAACCTTCGTCTTGGCTTGATGCAAGATTCAGCCAAAAATATGCTTCTGCATAATCCTGAGGAATGCCTCTACCGTCGCGATAAGCAAGCCCTAGGGCAGACTGAGCAGACGCATTGCCTTGCTCGGCCGATTTACGATACCACTTAACAGATTCTTTATTATCCTGAGGAACGCCTTTGCCGTTGGAGTAAGCACACCCAAGCACAAACTGAGCAGCCGCATGGCCTTGTTCGGCGGCCTTTAGATGCCATTTTGCAGCTTCTTTGTAATCCTGAGGAACGCCTTTGCCAACAGAATAAGCACTTCCGAGACCAGCTTGAGCAAGCGCATGGCCTTGTTCGGCGGCCTTGCGATACCATTTTACAGCTTCTTTGTAATCCTGAAGAACGCCCTCGCCGGTGGAATGAGCACGCCCAAGGTAAAACTGAGCACTCTCATCGCCTTGCTCGGCCCGCGTCTTCAAAGTATCAATATCTGCGCAAAATGCAGACGAACAAAGCATTATCGCCATTGCAACCAGTATTGTTTTTCTCATCAGAACCCCTCCCGCGATTTTTATCATTATACTTTGCCATAAGTGGCGGCAACAATGCCACTATAAAAGATAGCATCTGTTCAATCATGCCGCCGGTGTAGCGTATAAGTTACTCTGCGATGTATTCTGATGTGCCGGGCACTACTGTTTTATCAGCTTCTCAGCGGACGCACTGCAGCCGCATGCCAACACTGTGGCCTCGTGAAGTATTCTACTATTTTTATTCAGCTTGAATAAAAATTACATAAGACATTATTTGGCTTGGCAGCGGATTCAGGGCAGTTGCTTGGCCGATGGAATCAGATGATAAGCATCCAGAAAAGCAAAAGCCACCCAGAAATGGCTCCGGGTGGCTCTCTCGTTGTCGATTAATAACGGCAGTAACTTAATTCAACTTCCAGATCTCGCCCTTACCCTGAACGCTCCATTGCAGCATGGACAGTCGTATCTACATGCAATGGGCTCGATACAGGGGAATCCATTGACATGCCCTGGATTAGTACATTTCATATAAAATTCTCCTTGAGTAGGAAGGGGTGGATAAGTTGTTAGCTTACCCACCCCTGTTTCTTTAATTCAACTTCCAGATCTTGTTCTTCTCATCGGAGATGACATAGATCTCTCCGAGATGATTCTTGTAGATGGAGAAGTCTCCATCGGAAGAGCCCTTTATGGCAGCAGTGTCCAGCCATGTAGTGGCAGCCCCATTCTTGATGTACAGGATCTTGCCGTGTATTCCACGGAGGTATCCGTCCTTATACTTGACGATGTTACGAGTGGCAAGTCCGCCTGGGGCGGGAAGATCGAGATCGGGCTGGATTACTGGATCGGACCCGATGAGTTTGGCGATATGGTACTTGATCCCGTCCGAGAAGTTCAGCAGAAAGATTTCACCGTCTTCTGTGATTGAGAACTCATCGAAGTTGTTGACAGTAGTGACCACGTTGAAGGTGTCCCCGTCGAGCCTGATGATCTGATTGTAGTTGCCAGTGAGATACAGCTTACCACCGATGACCTCGGCGTCCCTCAGAGTTGTGAAGGTTGCGTCTGCCAAGGTAGATCCGCTTATAGTTGGGACGTTGCTGTCGAAGTCCCCAGAGAATTCACTGGCAGCACCGGTTCCAGGATTAACCTGATAAACCATGTTCTGTCCGGCGATAATGATCTTACCGTCGTACCATACGATAGATTGCGGGATAACATCATTACCGTTTACCTTCAGGCCGGATAAGTTCACATACTTCTGATTCGTAATGAAGTTAGTGACATAGCCATCGTTTCCCATCCCTATAGGCTGCCCAAGGTCATTGAACGACACCTTGGTATTACCTATTACCCAGCCAAGGCTAAGGTATGCACCTTCTCCTGTGGGAGTCCCCACCTCAGTCAACATCCTGTTATCGGATGTCACGATGGACCCAGTCGGATAGATCGGCTCTACTGTCAGCGTCAGGTTGCTACTTATGTTCCCGGTCTTAGTGAACGAGGTTACACCGTAGATACTGCATCCAGTAAGCTCTACGTCGAGTTTGGCAACCCCACTGTCTTTTACACCAGTGAAGGTGAGAGTAGCCGAGCTTCCCACGAAGTCCACTGCGACTGTCTGGAACAGGACACCGTCCACATACAGCTTACCAGTAGCATACTTCGATGTGGACACGGCCCTAAGCGAAGTGTCTACGCCTGGGAGCGTGATAGTAGTTGAGATCGTGGAGTTACCCACTGGATCAGGGACCACTGCAGGATCTTCCGCCGGTGGTAAGGGTGCTGCTGGCGGTGCTACGGGATTAGGAAGAGTAGCGCTGCCACCGCCACCACCTCCGCAACCGATGAGTAGAGCGAGAGATAGAATAAGTGCAATGAGCAAGAATGAGGGTTTAAAGGGGTTCATAGGTTCCTCCGGCAAAGATTGATGCATTAGCAGATGATTTAAACTCATGTTTTGAATCATCTCCGCTAAGCCGCATTTCGGCTCTGCCGTGAAGCATAGCAGATTATTTCCTAAAAGTGAATAAAAACCACCGCTTTTGTGGCGTGGAAATAAAACGAAGTTTTAAAGCATCATCTAAGCCGTGAAAGGTTCATGCATGAAAAGATCAGAGCGCAAAGAATTTAAAGAAGAACTCCGCATACAAGCTCAGACCATGTTTGGTCAGATTATTGCTGAGCTCAGGCGAAACGCAGATCTTACCCAGGAAGATCTTGCATACAGTTGCGGGATTGATCGCAGTTTCATGTCGAAGCTCGAACGAGGTGAGACTTCTGTGAGTTTGATTACCCTTTTGCGGCTTGCCAAGGGGCTTGAAACACAACCATCGGCTATTCTTCAGCTATTGGAACAGAAAATTGAGCTAGAAGACTCGCCTGCAAATGATGGCTAGCCAATGAAGGCAGCTTGGGTAGCAAATTATGGCTGCTTACAGTAGTATTGCAGCTAATTTTGAAGACCTGCAACCCCTGGAACTCCATTGTTAACGATGCATTCTCAGAAAACTTAAAATGGTGTTTAATTCAAACTGAAAAGACATTAGAATAGTAAAGCTGCGTAGTAACCAATAGAGGAGTATAAATTATGAGTAAAAATACTAAAACAACTTCAGATGAAGTTGCGGCCTTAGCCTCGAAAACTTTGTCAGACGAGAATTCATCAGAAACTGCAAAATCATTAGCTGCTTCAGCCTTGTCCCAAAAAGATCCTAACAAACAAACGGGAGCAGAGCTGGAAGATAAGGCATCGAAAGTATTAAAAAGCGACAAATACAGCGCTGATACAAAAAAGCTGGCTGCCTCAATACTTTCACAGTCTAATAAAAAACGATAATCCCTTTTTTCGTAGTCAGGAAAGCTCCAGAGAAACAGCTCTGGGGGCTTCCTTAACAAACTCTTGATCAGTTCTGGAGCTGTCATATCGGCTCTACTACTTTTTATTCAGTTGAATAAAAATATTATTCATATGGCGGCAAAACACCTGTGATTCTGCAATCGGATATTCGGGGCTGATTCCAATCTTCATTGACGGTGGGCGGGTGTGATAATGGGTGTGCCTGGCAACCCGCAACAATATATAGTTCTTTCCAGCCAATTTGTGCAGGCCCGCCGTGTTTGTGCCGAAACACACACGCCCGACACCAGTGCAGCTCTCAACGCTTGCGCTTTTCGAAATCCTCGACCCATTTTTTGCATCGAGCCTGCACTCCTCTCCTTACCGAGCTAGTTGTCTCAGTCGTCGAGCATAAAATTCAGACAAGAGAATCAGACCAACTGAGTTAATGTAAAGCCAGGACTTCGCATATAGGCCTCGAATGAAAGCCGCTTTGGGGTAAAATACGATCATGGGGTTGAGACTTGAGTAACCATCCCAAGCCAAGTGACTGGCCACACCGACAGTTAAGCCAAGAATAAATAGGGCTACACGACGATCTTTGGCGAGAGGTATCGTTAGCAATGGAATTATAGCCGAGTGAGTCAAAAAGGATCTATGCCATGGACCACCCAGCAACAGGATATCCCAGTCAGAGACGGGATAATGAAAGAACTGATACCAATAGCTCACAGGTTGAGATAAGAATGGAAGCTTGTTGGGAAG
>PGYB01000023.1 GCA_002839445.1 Candidatus Riflebacteria bacterium HGW-Riflebacteria-1 | reverse complement strand
ATGCCCGCCTACGCCCTTGTAACGTTTTCTATCAATGACAACTTTTAGACACAGTTCTTAAGGAGTTAGCTATACAATTCAAATGTGACAGAGGACTAGGCCACTAAGCCGCTAAGAGAACTTGCTGTAAAATAGCAGCAGCGAAGCCGGGCAGCTCACTTCAGTTGTCCGGCTTTCTTTGTGTCTCTGTGTCTTCGTGCGAGCAATCTTATCTGTTGCCGCTCATGGTCGCGGCGTACTGCTGCCAGCGCCAGGAGTCGGCGCACATCTGCTCAATATCGCGGTCGGCGCGCCAGGCCAGTTCGCGATTGGCTTTGGCCGGGTCAGCGAAGGTGCGGGCGATGTCACCGGCACGGCGGGCGACGATCTGATATGGCACCTTTTTGCCGCTGGCTTTTTCGAAGGCTTTAACGACGTCGAGCACGCTGTAACCGCAGCCGGTTCCGAGGTTGTACACTTCGAGTCCGGGTTTCTGCGGCATCTTTTCGAGCGCCTTGACGTGCCCGTCGGCGAGGTCGACGACATGAATATAGTCGCGTATGCCGGTGCCGTCGGGCGTCGGGTAATCATTGCCGAAAACGTTCAGGTGCGAACGCTGACCGATGGCAACCTGTGTGATGTACGGCATCAGGTTATTAGGTATGCCATTGGGGTCTTCGCCGATAAGGCCGCTCACGTGCGCACCCACCGGATTGAAGTAGCGCAGAAGCCTGATGTTCCAGGCCGGAACAGCGATCTGCAGGTCAGTCAGAATCTGCTCGATCATGTATTTCGAGCGGCCATACGGGTTGGTTGTAGCGCCGGTCGGAAAATCTTCGCGAATAGGCACTTCGTGCGGATCGCCATATACTGTGCATGACGAACTGAACACCAGATTACGCACCTGCGCTGCTTCCATTGCCTGGCACAGACTTACCGTGCCGGCCACGTTGTTCTGATAGTAGAACAGAGGCTTTTCTACCGACTCGCCAACTGCTTTCAGGCCGGCAAAATGCACTACCGCGTCAATCTTCTGTTCGCTGAATATGCGCGCCAGCAACTCGCCGTCGAGAATGTCGCCGCGGTAGAAAACCGGGCGGCGCCCGGCGATCTGCGCGATGCGGTCGAGCACTTCTTCGTGCGAATTATACAGGTTGTCGATAATTACGGCATCATGACCGGCAGCCAGCATCTGCACGCAGGTGTGGCTGCCGATATAGCCGGTGCCGCCGGTAAGCAGCGCCCGCATCAGTAGTTGAATCCTTCTTTGCTCAGGGCGGTGTAGAGAATTGCCATTTTCAGAGCCTGTTCAAACGAGTATTCTCTCGGCTTGTCGCCACGCGGTTCGGCAGCTACAACTTCAAACGTGCTCTTTTTCAAACGGGCGTGCATGGCGCCGTCGTGGAAGTGCAGCATATCGTCTTTTTCTTCGAGCAGACTTTCATGGCCATCGACTCTTGCTTTGAGAATCTTACCGGCCAGGCGGTAGCCATTCTGTTCATGCTTGAAGCTGCTGTCGGTAAGATAGAATTTCGGCTTGTCCTTGTAGGGATCGCCGGCTGACGGGCAGAAGGTTGTGCAGTTTCCGCATTCATTGCAGAAGTCGCCGATATTGATGACCTGGACATCCTGAGTCAGGCGCAGGGTCTTTTCGTTCTCGATTTTGTATTTGCCCTTTTTGCCAACCGCCTTTTGCACCATGTAGTCGCCGGGGCGTACGTAGTAGCTGCGATTGGCACGGTTCGGGCAGACGCTGACGCAAACGTTGCAAACGTCATTGCAGTAGAGGCAGCGCTCGGCTTCGCGTTTTGCTTCTTCTTCACTGAGCTCGCGAATCACTGTGGCAAAGCCTTTGCGCATGCCGAGATCGATCTCGGGAAGCTTCATGCCCTTAACCCGCTGCGCACTGCGCACCTGGAACTGCGCCGGGCTCAAGCCCTTTTTGATGCGCGACGGTGCGACATTCAGTTCTTTTCCGGCCTGGGCGATAATGTTGGCGGCGGCTTTCTGCCCGTCACCAACTGCTTTTACAATGGTAGAGGCGCCGCGCACTGCGTCGCCGCCGGCAAATACATTGGCGATGCGTGTCATGCCGGTTACCGGATCGACCACAAAGTCAGCAGCTTCGATAAAATCGAGTTGAACGTCCTGCCCGATTGCTTCGATCACCGTGTCGCAGATAACATCAACAATGGCGCCTTCGACCGGCACCGGGCGGCGGCGACCGTCTTTGCCTTTTTCGCCGAGTTTCATTTTCTGGCATTTCAGGCCGGCGACATGCCCAGCCTGTATAACTACTTCAAGCGGCTGATGCAGTTCAAGAATCTCGATGCCTTCGTCGAGTAAAGCCCCGATTTCTTCAACATCCGCCGGCATTTCGGACCGGGTGCGGCGATAGACGACGCGGATCTGACCTTTGCCATCGACGATGCGCAGAGCAGTGCGGGCCGCATCCATCGCTGAGTTTCCGCCACCGATGATAACAACGTTCGGGCCGATATCGACCCTTTTGCCGCGTCGTACATCTGAGAGAAATACCAGCTGATCAATTACGCCAGGCGCTTCTTCGCCGGGAATGTCCATCAATTTGGCTCCCTGCGCGCCAATCGCGACGTAGACGTAATCATTGTCCTTGCGCAGTTGTTCAAAACGCTTCTTGTCTATTTTCTGTTCGTAGCTGATTTTGACGCCGAGGTTTCTGATGTATTCGACATCTCTGTCGATCGCTTCAGCAGTAAGCCGGAAGCTCGGAATCGCATCAGATACCATGCCACCGGCAAAGGCGCGGGTTTCGAACATTTCGACAGTGAAGCCTTCCAGTGTAAGAAAATACGCGCACGACAGGCCGCTCGGGCCGGCTCCGATTATCGCGACCTTCTTTCCATTCGACTTTGCCGGCTGCAGAACCGGGCGATCCTTGAACCTGACCGCGATGAAACGCTTGATTTCACGGATCAGCAGCGAGCTGTCGTAGTTTGCGCGCGTGCAGTGATGCTGGCACTGATGATCGCAGACCATGCCGAGAACGTTAGGCATCGGGTTGTTGCGCATGATGACTTCGTAAGCCTTCTTGTAATCGCCCTGCGCGGTGTAATACATGTAAGACGGGATATCCTGCCCGGCCGGGCAGGTATGGATGCATGGCGCCTGCACGCAATCGTAGGTGGTGAGCTTGCGCTCGGTCTTTACCGATTCGCCGGTCTTGCTGTCTTTGTGATAGGCCGGGTTAGCGACCACCGCACCGGCATAGCGCCGCAGATTGATGAGCGCGGCCTTGTGCACTTTCTTGCAGGAACATTCGGCAAAGTTAAGAACGAATTCGTCGATGTTTGCTGCGCGCTCGGCCTTCATGGCCTGGTCGAGATCCTGCAGATACTGGAGCTGGCGCCCGTAGCCGCCCGGCTTGAGCACGTCGGAGCAGACGGTGACCGGTTTGATGCCGGCCGCGATTATTCTGGGCAGGTTGAAGCAGTCAGCACCAGCGCTGAAGCTGATGTCGAGCATGCCATCGAATTCGTTCTGCAGTTTAGCGGCAACGTTGACACTGATCGGGTGCAGCGCGCGCCCGCTCATGTACATCATTTTTTCATTCGGCGGGAAAATGGTCTTATGGTTGACGCTTTCGAGCGTGTTGGTCAGTTTGAGGCCAAATTTGACGCCTTTTTCTGTCGCCGCTGCGCGCATATTTTTGATGATCTGCACGCCATCGGGGTATTTGAGGTCGTGCCCGAATGCTTCGTCGGGCACATTGGTTGCAAAACCGAGGCGGTCATTGAGAATATAGCGCAGATGCTCAGCACCAAGCAGTGTCGGGTTCATCTTGATGATGGTGTGGTAGCCGCGTTCTTTGACCAGATACATGGCGATTTTTTCGATCTCGTCAGGCGGGCAGCCATGCATGGTTGACAGCGTTATGTTGTCAGAAAGCTGCGCCGGAATTTCAACTTCGTCGATCTTCGGGTAAAATTTGCGCACAGCTGCCAGCTTTTCCTTGAGGACGTCGCTGCAGTCATTCATGCGCGCCAGAAAGGTCTGCACATTAGACTTGAGAATGCCTTCGAGGTTGTAACCGACGCTCATGTTGAAAAGGAAACCGTTGCCACGGGTGTTTTTCCAGCCGAATTTGTGGCGCAGCAGGTGAATCATGATCCAGGCGTTGAGATATTCATCAAAGCTGTCGTCTAGGCGCAGTTCCTGTGACCATTCACAGTTGTAGCCTTCATCCTGAATGTCGATGCAGGGCTTGCTGACGTTGAGTTCGTCGAGAGTCTGCACGGTCTTGAGTTCAAGATAGCGCGAGCCACAAAGCCATGCGGCGATAAGGTTCTGCGCCATCTGCGTGTGCGGCCCGGCAGCGACACCGATTGGCGTTTCCAGAAACTGACCGAAGCGGTTCATGGTGAACAGATCGCTTTCGCGCGGAGTGAAAAACAGGTCTTTATGAATGCCGAAAATCTGCTGAGTTTCGTCGTAATCTTTGAGTATCCAGGAGCAGAGGTGCTCGATGGAGATGCGGGTGAATTCTTTAGACATGGGAAGTCTCCTTTCCGTCTCGTGCAAGTTTATATTTTGGCGATTCTAGCACAATCTGCAAAACTGCTGCAATTATATTATCCGACGTCTCTTATCCGCAGATTTCACAGATTGGTGCGAGTTTTTCTTCAGCTGAGCATGGCGTCGAGGGCGAGGATCAGTTCGTTGGTGTGGCGCAGGGCCTCGTGGCTGTCGCCGGGCTGGCCGGCAACAATGGCGGCCGAGATGTTGCGATACATCTGGCGGTAAGCATCCATGCGGTTTCCGGTAAAGCTGCGGCGCAGGCAGACTTCGTCTTCGAACTGGTAGGTCGCGCCGTTCGTGACGCTTACAGTGTTGTTTCCGGCCCGCATGACGACGCGATCCTGCACGCCGATGCGCGGGCTGCCGAGATGGGTGAGGTGAAGAAACAGGCAGGCACCATTGGCGAGCTCGACCTGCGAAATGCTGTCGCCGTTAGCAGCGGCGCTGGCACTGAATTTGACCGGCTTTGCGTAATCGTTCATGAACAGAAAATGATCGAGCCAGTGGCAGCCGTTCGAGACCAGGTGGCTGCGCGAAGCCGGCCAGCGATACCAGTGATATGGCGGCAGCACCACTTCGTAAACATCGCTGCTGATGTGAACCGGCTCACCCGGGCTGACGCCGAGATCGCGCCGGGCTTCGGCGAACAGTGGGTTGTGGCGCATATGGTAGCAGCTGAACAGGCGGCCGGGAAACTGCCGATCGAGTTCGAGCAGCTGTTCGAGCTGAGCAGGTGTCGTCACTACCGGCTTTTCAACCACGGCGATACCGCCGGATTCAATTGCTCTGGCGGCTATTTCGGCGTGTGTGTGGTGGTAGCCTGCGGCAAAAAAGACTTTGCAGCCACTGTCGGGCAAGAACTCGCTGCTGCTGACAATTCTGGCCTTGTAGTCGGCAGGATTACCAATCTGGGTCGGGTCGATTTCGTGAATTTCGCAGATCTGCACGCGCGCGTCAAGGTTTGGCATCAATTGCGTCTTGGCGTAGTTTCCCAGGCCGTAAACGGCAGCGGCGACATTGCCTGGCGCGGCTGCGACTTTTTCGGCGCTGCTTTCGCGGATTTCGCTGCGCGCTGCACAACGAAGAAGCGATGATTTCAGGCTGAGGCGGCGCCAGCAGTCTTCGGCTTTTTCGAGACAGGCTGTCAGTTCTGCCATATTCAGTTTGCGCCCTGATTCGGGGTGCCAGCCGAAGAGGTCTGGCAGCACAAGCTCTGGTGGCGGTTCTGGTGTTGCATAGTGCTGAATGCCGTCGATATGAGCATATTGCAGATACAGTGTTTCGTCGACACGGCGCACCAGCATCGGTGGCAATACGACTCTTTCAGCTGCTGCCGGGTGCATTGGTGCGATAAACACCAGGTGATCGCCGGCGGCGTATTCTGAGCATTCGCGGCTTTCAAGCACCTTGCCGATGCCGATCGAATAGAATTTCTGATTACGCCCGCTTTCAGCCAGACGTGATTTTGCCTTGAGATAAACGGCGCGCCAGCCAAGTTCGCGCACATATTCCCCGAGCATGCGCAGGTTGAATTTGCGCTCGAAATACATGCCTTTTGCTTCGCCAAGGTTGAGCCAGGCAGCTGCCTCGATGCGTAATGAGCCTGCTGACAGGTGGTAGTCAAGGTAATGGTTCTGCCATTTTCCGCCGGAAAGTATGTACATTTGTTGCGACCTGCACCATGAATTTGCTGGCAATTTTAACTCATCCGGACACATTATTAAAGTCAGCAATTTTTGTTGCGGGCAAAGACTCGATTTTTAGCAGGTGAGGGCAGGCAGGTTAAGAATTGCCGGTGAGTTGCCGATAAGGTTTTTGAAGCGGGGGTAATCATGTCAGACAAGCTTGCAACGCAGATTGAAAAGATCGTCCGAAAGGCGGCCGGCATCGAGCACGGCCCGGTGGTTTTGCACGAGCCTTTCTTTAACGGCAACGAACGGCAGTATGTCACAGATTGCATAGATACCAACTGGGTTTCGACCGTTGGCAAGTATGTTAATCTTTTCGAGCAGCTGCTGAGCAGGGTAACCGGAGTTAAGCACTGCATAGCCACTGTTAACGGCACGGCTGCTCTGCACATTTGTATGATTCTGGCTGGAGTTCAGCGCGACGATGAAGTGCTGACCCAGGCTTTGACCTTTGTGGCAGCGCCAAATGCTATTTCATATTGTGGCGCGATCCCACATTTTGTTGATATCTCACCGGTCAGTCTTGGCGTTTGCCCGGACCGGCTGCGCGAATATCTGCAGCGCATCGGTGAAATCAGGGAAGATTCCCTGTTCAATCGCCAGACCGGCCGGCGCATAAGGTCTTTGCTCATCATGCACACTTTCGGGCACCCTTCCCATCTCGATGAACTCAAACAGATATGCGACGAGTACAAGTTGATTCTGGTCGAAGACGCTGCCGAGGCCATCGGGTCAGAGTACGGGCGCAAACATGTCGGCCAGCACGGCCTGCTGTCAACGCTGAGTTTCAATGGCAACAAGATTTTGACCACCGGCGGCGGTGGCGCCATTCTGACCAATGACGACGAAATTGCCCGGCAGGCGCGCCATCTGACGACTACCGGCAAGGTGACCCACCAGTGGGAGTATTACCACGACTGTGTTGCCTACAACTATCGCATGCCCAACCTCAATGCGGCGCTTGGCTGCGCGCAGCTCGAGAAGCTCAGTGAGGTTCTTACCAAAAAGCGTCTGCTTGCCAGCCGCTACAACAGCGAATTTTCCAAGGTCGATGAAATTACCTTCTTCACTGAAATGCCTGGAGTGAAGAGCAATTACTGGCTTAACGCCATCATTCTGAAAAAAGTGTCGCGCGAACAGCGCAACAGTCTGCTCGATAAGCTCAACGACGGCGGCATCATGGTTCGCCCGGCGTGGAATCTTTCAAATACCCTGCCGATGTATAAAAGCTGCCCTTCTGACGACCTCAGCGTCTCGCTCGGCATTGAAGAGTCTTTGATCAACGTTCCGAGCAGCCCGTCGTTTTAAACGTCAGCAGGGTCTTATCGTTCTCGTGCTCAACGAAGCCCCCGGCAGCAGCTGCTGCCGGGGGCTTTTGCGACAACTCAGAAAGCTTATTTAGGGATATAAACGCCGAGCAGTTTGCCCTGCCAGGTGGCTGCGGTTCCGTAATCCATGTTCGGGCCATCGTTTACGAAGCGGCCTTCACCGGCTTTTATAGTGATATCGCCGGCGGTCGGGTGAGCTGTGCCGGTGCTGCCGGCTGCTACAACGATAACCGCACCTTTGGGGATTCTCGGGTCGTGCGGGCTGGTGATTGGCGGGTTGAGGGTCGTATCGAGGCGTTTCAATCCGGCTTCATCGAGATTGCGCTGGCTGGCGTTCAAATAGCCAGAAAAATTTCTTGCTTCGCCGCTTTGCATTGCTGGCAGATCGCCCCACTGCTTGAGGTTTCCGTAGCCTGAGCGGGTGAGATATTCCCATACTGCGTTGAAACATTGGCCGCTGGAAGCCCCGCGATTGTTGGCGAGCGCGTAAGCGACGACAGCGTCCATCTGCTTCTGAGCTGCTGCCGAAATTTCAACGGCTGCAGCAGCTACAGCTGCGGTTGGAGTCGCTACTGTGGCGGTCTGCGTGGCTACTGCAATTGTGTTGCCAGTGGCACCGGTTTCCGGGGCCGCGGCAGTCGGGCTGGCGACTTCTTCCTTGTTGGGGTCTATGGTTATTACATTGGCTTCTGCCGGTTTGTTGGTCTCAGCAGTTGCGCTGGCTGTGTTGTTGGTAGCGGCCGCCTGCTGATTGTTGTTGGCAGCAGCATTGTTATCGTTGCCAAATATGCCTTTAAATGTGTCGACAACGCTTTGAATTGCCGGCATTGCCTGCTGCACGCCCTGAGCGATCTTGCCGATCATTTCTACGATCTGGGTTGCGTCACAACCGGTCATGAAAATCGAACCGACCAGAAGAAGCATTACCGATAATTTTTTAAGACCTTTCATAAGCAAACCTCTTTTATGAATGATTTATATTCGTTCTTCAACAATATAACGCATAGCTCAACAAAAAAGTAACAGAACAGGCAAAGTATTTCTATTATACCAATTCTACTTGTTTTGTTGGTAACTACCTTCAGCGCCAAAGGTGCTGAGACTTCAGTTTACACGGCAGTCAGGAGGGATTACTGCTGCCAGAATTTCTGATTGTTCTGGTCGTGGTGGTTGAATAGAAAGTAGCCCGGAAGAACCAGAACAAAAAATCAGATGTTGGTTGCTTCTATAATAGCCCGGTTGATCTCATGCACGTTGTAGTTTTGAACGGCGCGACGGCGGCTTGCTTCGCCCATGCTGGCGATCAGATGCGGGTTCTCGATAAAGCGGCGCATGGCAGCGGCGAGCGCGCCGGCGTCGCGTACTGGCACCAGAAAGCCGTTTTCGCCTTCCCGCACTGTCTGCCGGCAGCCGGGTGCATCAGTAGTGATTATCGGCCGACCGGTCGCCATCGCTTCCACGACGGTTCGCGGCAGCCCTTCGCGATATGAAGGCAGCACGAAAACTCCGGCCTGTTGCAGAAATGGCCTGACATCACGGGTGGCGCCGAGATATTCGATGACTCCGGCCTCGGTATAGCGCTCAATCGCGCTTAATGGCAGCCCTGATGGGCTCGGATCTGCCGGCCCGAGCAGTTGAAATCTTGCCGTCGGGAAAACTTTGCGCAGACTGGCAGCTGCTTCGATGTATTCCATTATGCCTTTATCTCTGAGCAGGCGCGCAATCAGCAGAAAGGTCGGCGGGCCGTCGGGCAGCTTCTGCTGCGCAAAATGCTGCAGGTCGACGCCAGAACCGTTTACCAGAGAAGTCTTGCTGGCTTCGACAATGTTCAGATTGATAAATTCTTCGCGATCATCGGGATTCTGAAAGAAAACCCGGCGGTCAAACCTGAGGGTGCGCCGGTAAAGGCTTTTCGCCAGCAGCCCGGTCAGCTTCTGATGATATGAAACGTTCATGAATGAGTAGCCCAGCCCGGTAATCAGCGCGTATATCTCGCTGATTCCGAGGTTGCGCGCCGCCATCGTGCCGTAAACTATCGGTTTTATCGTGTAAGCCAGTATTACATCCGGCCTGTTTTTCTGCAGCAGCTGGTATAATCGCTGGTAGTAGAGAATGTCATCGACCGGGTTAAGCCCGCAACGCGCCACTTCTGCCGTCGCAAAGCCGCTGGCGAGCGCGCGCACCTCGTCGGCAAACCAGGCGTCCGGTGCGACGCAGAATACCTCGTGCCCAAGTTGGCACAGCGTCTGAATGAGGCTGCCGCGAAAGTTTATCAGCGAGCGCGAAGAGCTTTCGAGAATGGCGATGCGTTTCATGCGCTCACTGTAAAACATCTCCCGCTTTCACGCAAGTTTCGCTTGTTATTCGTGCTCGTTCTCGCACCTGGGTGCTTACAAAACGATGATTTATCTGGTAATGAAGCTGTTCTGCACGTAGTCAGCTTTTGTGAAGAATATCTATTACGCGATCAATTACTGAATCTAACTTTTTACAGCTCAGTTGCCCAACCTTGTATAAAATAATGTGTGTATCTGCTGTAAACAGCCTGTTGGGCCTGATATTACTTGTTTTGTTTAACGAACCATTGATAAAATCTTCGCTATCAAGCTGCAAAGAAAGGTTGTCGTTTATGTTCTGGCTGGTAATCTGGCACAATATCAGGTCATCACCGCCCGGAGTTGCCAACACCAGAGCAGGCCTGCGTTTTGATAGGGTCAGATCGCTGAAAGGGAAGGGCTACACCACTACATCGCCTCTTACAAATCTTTCCAAGCCTTGTCCTCCTCGACCTTGAGCCAGTCTTTTTTCAGGGTCGACTCGCTGGCAACAGCGTCATAGTTGGCTTCTTTAACGGCCTTCATTTTTAAAAACTTTACGAAGTCTATGACTTCTGCAAGCAATGGTTCTGGGACGGTCTCTATTTCCTTGAGCAGTTCGGATCGCCTGGTCATAATCAACCTCTATTTTTGATAAATCATCCCATTTAATATAACAGCATGACGTGGTTTCAGCAAGAAGCGGCGCCCCTGTGCTCGTTCCGCATTCGTCTTCGCTCACGAAAGCAGCAGATTTTACAGCGCAAAAAATAGGCGGGCAGAAAAAAATAAAAAATTGCAGAAAAATTTGGGAACTTTCTTCGCTGATGGTAGTCTATCGAATAACTATTACCTCAGATACCAACAAGAGGGATTTCTGTAATACAGGAGGTTTAGATGATTGCAGTTGAATCACTGGCCAAATCTTTTGGCAGCATCCGGGCCGTCGACAGCATCAGCTTCACGGTAAACAAAGGCGAGATCCTCGGCTTTCTCGGCCCCAACGGCGCCGGCAAATCGACGACGATGAAAATGATCACCACCTTTCTGCCGCCAACATCAGGCAGCGCGAAGGTCGCCAATTTCGATATCTGGGAAAACCCCCTCGAAGTGCGCGCCCGCATCGGCTACCTGCCCGAATCCGCCCCGTCATACAAAGACATGAACGTCTACGACTTTCTCATGTTCACCGCTGAAGTGCGCGGCTACGACGGCGAAGAACGCAAGAACCGCGTCGTGCGCATGCTCGAAACCTGCAACCTTAAAGATGTCGCCTGGCAGCTCATCGACACCCTGTCGAAAGGCTACCGTCAGCGCGTCGGCTTTGCCCAGGCACTTCTGCACGATCCTGAATATCTCGTGCTCGATGAGCCTACCGACGGCCTCGACCCCAACCAGAAACAGGAAGTCCGCGCGCTGATCCGCCGCATGGGCCGCGAAAAATGCATCATCCTCTCAACCCATATTCTCGAAGAGGTCGAAGCAGTGTGCTCGCGCGCCATCATCATCGGTAACGGCAAAATCGTCGCCGACGGCACCCCCGAAGCTTTGCGCCGCCGCTCAAAACTGCATGGCGCTGTAACCCTGGAATTATTCGGTGCCGACCTCAAAGATGCATTCGCTGATCTCGAAAAAATCGCTGGTGTCGAGCGGGTCGAGTTGCTTACAGACGAAGATCGCCCGTCGCAAAATGCCAGAACTGGCAAAAATGGCAAAGAGAGCGAAAATGGCATGGAAAAAAGTGTCAATGACAGCAAAGAAGCCGAAGACAGCAAAGCCGGCAAATACGGCGACGGCAGCGACAAGACCGGTAAAAGCAGCCTGCGCGTGCGCCTGTTTCCGAAAAAGGGCGTTGCTATCGCGCATGAAGCCGCCCAGTTTGTGCATCAGCGCAAATGGGAAGTCGACGCCTTTACCCTCGAAAAAGGCGACCTCAACGAAGTCTTTTATAACCTGACGCGAGGAGGGCAGGCATGAGAAACCTCAAAGCAGTGCTCAAAAGAGAGCTCAAAGGCTACTTTGAATCGCCGGTGGCCTATGTTTTTATCATCATTTTCCTGCTCGCCACGGCTGGCTGCACGTTTTTTATCTCGCGCCTCTTCGACACCCGCGTCGCCTCGCTCGACGCGTTCTTCGTCTGGCACCCCTGGCTCTATCTGTTTCTGGTGCCGGCAGTCGGCATGCGCCTGTGGTCTGAAGAGCGCAAAAGCGGCACTATCGAACTGCTGTTCACCCTGCCAATCACGCTGATCGAAGCGATCGCCGGCAAATTCCTCGCCGCCTGGCTTTTCATCGGCATCGCGCTGCTGCTGACCTTTCCGATGGTGGTGACGGTCGCCTACCTCGGTAGCCCCGACTACGGCATCATCTTCACTTCGTATATCGGCTCGTTTCTGCTCGCCGGCGCCTATCTCGCAGTCACCTGCCTGTTCTCAGCCATGAGCAAAAACCAGGTCATCAGCTTTGTGCTCGCAGTTGTCGCCTGTTTCGCGATGCTGATGCTCGGCGCCGGGGTCTTCACCGACTTCCTCAACGGCTTTCTGCCGGTCGGCATCTCCGAAGCGATCTCGGCGTTCAGCTTCTTCACGCATTTCCAGAATTTCCAGCGCGGTCTGATCGACAGCCGCTCGCTAATCTACTTTATTTCGATGATCGGCTTCATGCTCACCGCCAACGCCGTGGTTCTCGAAATGAAGAAAGCCGAGTAGGGAAGGAGGCAAACCATGACTACTACCCCGAAACCAACCACCAGCCACAGCGCTGCCGGCCTCTTTGCCTCGTCGCTTGGCTCAATTCTACTGCTTGCCGTGATTCTCGTCGCCATCAACTATATTTCCGGAATCGCCTACCTGCGCGCCGACATGACCGCAGAAAAGCTGTTCACGCTCTCCGACGGCACCCGCTCGATTCTCGGCAAACTCTCTGACAAGACCCGGCTTAAGTTCTATTACTCGAAGTCGCTGGCTAACGTGCCGTTCGGCTACAAGCTCTATGGCAAGCGCATCGAAGAATTTCTCGGCGAATACGTCGCCAGCAGCCGCGGTATGGTCGAACTCGAAAGCCTCGATCCGCAGCCTGACAGCGACGTCGAAGAGTGGGCGGTCAAATACGGTCTCGCGCAGGCCGGCCTGCCCACCGGCGAGAAGTTCTACCTCGGCCTGGTCGCCATCGTCGCTGACAAGGAAGAAGTGATCCCGTTCTTCACCATCGAGCGCGAAGAATTTCTTGAATACGACATCACTCGCGCCATTGTGCAGGCTTCGTCACGCAGCAAAGCCACGGTTGGCGTGCTCAGCCCGCTGCCGGTCGTCGGCGGCGCCATGCCTTTTCCGGGTATGCCGCAGCAGGGCGAAGACTGGCTCTTCCTCAAAGAACTGCGCAAGAATTTCGAAATACGCAAGGTCGAGACCACTGCAACCGAGATTGCAGGTGATATTTCGCTGTTGATGGTGATTCACCCTAAGGATCTGCCAGAATCGACGCTTTACGCGATTGACCAGTTCGTTCTCAAAGGCGGCCGCGCCATCGTCATGGTCGACCCCGCCTGCATGGCCGACACTCTGGTTGACCAGAGCAATCCCTATATGGCGATGTTGAGCCGTTCTTCCGATCTGGATAAGCTCCTCAAAACCTGGGGTGTTGATTACAATCGCGGCAAAATCGCTGCCGATATCAGCATGGCAACCCGGGTCAACGCCGGCCCGCAGGGCCTCTTTGACCACCCGCTCTGGCTGAGCCTCAGCGCTGACGCGTTTAACCGCGAATCAGCGGTCAGCGCCAAGCTCAATGCCATGCTCATGGTCAACGCCGGTGCGCTCAGCAAGACTGCTGACAGCCAGCATGAATTTATTCCACTGCTGACTACCCGTGATTCGGGCAGTCAGGTTGATATACATCAGCTGCTGGTTCCGCCGGCTGATCTCGTGCGAAACCTGCCGACTTCCGGTATGCGCCAGAATCTCGCCGCGCTGGTGCGCGGCACCTTCGCATCTGCTTTCAGCGAACCCCCGGCCCAGCCAGCTCCCGAAGGCGAAAGCGAAGAGGCTAAAACCCAACGCGAAGCCGCGCAGGCAGCCCTGCGCCAGAAACACGTTGCCAAAGCTGAGAAGCCCGGTTCGGTAATGGTCATCGCCGATGCTGACCTGCTGCACAACGATTATTGCGTGCGCGCCATCAACTTCTTCGGCAGCACACTGCTGCAGCCGCTCAATGACAATCTCGCGTTCATTTCCAACTGCGTCGATCTGCTCGCCGGTTCTGAAGACCTGATCGCGGTGCGCTCGCGCGGCAAGTTCGCGCGCACGTTCACGCGCGTCGAGAACATCGAACGCGAAGCCCAGAAACGCTGGCAGGAAGAGGAAAAAACTCTGACCAGCCGGCTCGAAGAGATTCAGCAGCGCATCAATCAGCTGCAGTCCCAGAAAAAAGACGGCGAACGCCTGATTCTCAGCGCCGAACAGCGCGAAGAAATCGATCGCGCCCGCAACGAACAGTCAGAAACCATGCGCCGCCGCCGCGAAATTCGCAAGCTGCTGCGTCAGGACATCGAAAGCCTCGGAACCCGGGTGACCTTTTTTAATCTGCTGCTGATGCCGCTGCTTGTCGCGGCCGCCGGGGTCTTTGTTTACATGCGACAAAACAGCCGGAGGGGAATGCCATGAAAAACTACAAACTTCTCATTATAGCCGTAATTCTTGTTGCCGTCGCCGCGCTGGTCAGCCAGGACAACAAACCTGGTGCTGCCGGCGATCCGCTCGTCGGGCACTACCTGCTGTCAGCCGCCGAAATCGATCAGATTCGCGACTTTACCCTGCAGGCGTCTGATGAAGAAATCAGTGTTGCGCAGCATAACGGCACCTGGCGCGTCACCAGCCGCAAAAATTTCGCGGCCGAACTTGACCGCATCGAAGACCTCTTTCAGAAGCTTTCGACAACCAGAATTATCGAAATGGTCAGTGCCAACACCGCCCGGCATAACGATCTGGGCGTTGCCGCACCAGCTTCCGGAACAAAACCCGCCGACGACTGCATGCTGCTGACTCTGCGCGACAAGGATGGCAAGCCGTTTAAGACTCTGCATCTTGGCAAAGGCCGGCAGTCACGCGGCCCCGACGGCAGCATCGGCTTCGGCGAAGACGGCCAGTACATCAGATATGCCGGCACTGATCAGATCTATCTCGCGTCTGCGCGCCTCTGGCTCGACCGCACTCATCTGCGCTGGCTCAACACCAGTCTGCTAAAACTCGCAGCCGCTGATATCAGCCGTATCAGCAGCCGCCCGGTTGCTGGCGCTGACGGCTATGTTCTGGCGCGGGCCACTGCCACTGATCCGCTGCAGCTCGCCGATCTGCCCGAAGGCCAGCAGACAAAGAGCCCGGCCGCCGCCGGCATTACCGGTTTCTTCGAGAATCTCAGCTGCAGCGATATCATCGCGACTGACGCTCCCTTGCAGCACCCCGATCTCGCCAGTGCCACGCTCATCGTCGTCGAAACCTTCAAGGGGCTTACCCTCAGCCTGCGCATCGGTAGCGGTCCGGTTGATCTCAGCGGCGGCGGCAAAGGCTATATCGCCTGTCTCGATGCTTCTTATGCTGGCACTGATCCTGCGCTCACCGCGCTCGCCAGCGAAACCGCCGGCAACGCCAGAAACTTCGTCTACGCTATCCAGGAAGCCCGGGTAAAACCGCTGTTGGCAAAGCCAGCCGAACTCCACGAACCCAAACCGGCTCCGCCACCGCCAGAGGCGGCATCTGGCACTATTGCCGCGCCGGCATCGGCAAGCGCGCCAGTCGAGCCCGCCACCGACTAACACCTGATCCGCCGCGACAAATAACCATACATCCACAGATTGCGCTGATTGAGCAAAAGGCAGGCCGCAAGGCCTGTTTTTTGCATTGGCTTGTCTTTATTGCCACCAGCGGCAATTGCTTTTTGCCGGCGCGCTGTGTAGAATATTCATATAGACTGGAAAAAGAGAGTGTGCTTATGAAGCCTTCTGACATCGTTAAAGAGATTGAAAAGCTTAATTTATCAGAAAAACTGCTGTTGGTAGAAGATATCTGGGATACAATTGCGCGCAGTAATGCCTCTTTACCCTTACCTGAATGGCAGAAGCAGGAGCTTGCAAAACGACAGGCAGAATATGAAAACGGCGGTTTACGACTCTACAAATGGCAATCTGTTCACGAAAAACTAAGAATCAGTTAAATTAAAGCCTTCAGTTAAACGGGAGCTTGTATGAACATTAGAAAGAAAATTCTTACCGACGAAAATAACAAGCCTGTCGCTGTTCAAATTGATTATGATGACTGGCTTGAATGCGAGAGACTGCTGAATCTTAAGCCGATAAAAGCAGTGGATCTTGCAGAGTTTTCGGGCAAAATTGCTTTAAAAGAAGATCCTCTGGAATTTCAAAAAAGATTGAGAGACGAGTGGAGTTGAATTACCTTCTCGACACAAATATCATTCTTTACCACCTTGGCGGAAAGCTAAAAAGGCCTCTTCCCAACGGCAGGTTCATTGTTTCTTTTGTGACTGAAATAGAATTACTGTCTTACCCGTCTCTAGAATTGGCTGAAGAAAAAGTTATCCGTAATTTCCTGAAAAGGATTCAGGTAATCGGAATCGATCAGGAAATTACCGAGAAAACGATTCTTTTGAGAAGAAAATTTAAACTGAAGACTCCAGACGCAATAGTTGCAGCGACGGCTTCTGTTTACGACTCATGCATCCTGACCAATGATGCGCACTTTCAGCGTATTGACGAACTGCGTTGCAAGAATCTTGCTGTAAAATAGTTGGCGGCAGAATTTCTTGTATGGTTTATTGTGGCGTGCTATAAAATTGCAGATATAACACTACAAGGAAACAAGTATGAGCAGCAAAATTATCCCGGTAATTCTTTCTGGTGGCGCTGGCACCCGCCTCTGGCCGCTGTCACGCGAACTGTACCCAAAGCAGTTTCTGCCGCTGGCCGGCTCGCATACCATGATTCAGGAAACCCTGCTGCGACTGCGCGGTCTGGCTGACCTCGCTGCGCCGATCATTATCTGCAACGAAGACCATCGCTTCCTGGTGGCCGAGCAGATGCGCCAGATCGACTGCCGCCCGGAGGCGATAATTCTTGAACCGGTGGGCCGCAACACGGCACCGGCAGTAGCTGTAGCGGCACTGCACGGCGAGAAAGCCGACAGCATCATGCTGGTGCTGCCGGCAGATCACGTGATCAGAAACCACCAGGCTTTTCACGCTGCGATTAACTGCGGCCTGGCCGCCGCCGAAGCCGGCAAACTCGTGACTTTCGGCATCGTGCCGACTGCTCCGGAGACCGGTTACGGTTATATCAGGTCGGCAAAAGCATCGGCCAAAGCAGCGGCCAAGGCGTCGCCACAAGCTGAAACTCTGGCAATCGAAGCCTTCGTCGAAAAACCTGACCACAAAACAGCTGAAAAGTATGTAAAAGCCGGTAATTATTACTGGAACAGCGGCATGTTCATGTTCAAGCCTTCAGCTTTGCTCGGCGAACTCAAAAAACACGCGGCGAAAATTGCGCCGGCCTGCCGCAAGGCCCTGGCCGAAGGCAGCAGCGACTCTGACTTCGTGCGCCTCGAAAAGGCCAGCTTTGCAGCGAGTCCGTCGATATCGATAGACTACGCAGTCATGGAAAAGACCAGTCTTGGCGTCATGGTTCCGCTCGATGCCGGCTGGAACGACGTTGGTTCATGGGCCGCGCTGGCCGATGTAAACCCGTCTGACGCCGCCGGCAACGTAATTGACGGCGACGTGCTGACCTGCGCGGTCAAAAACTCATGTATTCTCGCTTCCAATCGACTGGTAGCTGCGGTAGGCATCGAAGACCACATCATTGTCGAAACGGCTGACGCGGTTCTGGTCGCGCACAAGAACCGGGTCCAGGATGTAAAGCACATTGTCGACCAGTTGCGTGCCGCTCAACGCGTCGAGGCGGTCAATCACCGCCGCGTCAACCGTCCCTGGGGCACTTACGAGGCTATCGACATCGCGCCACGCTTTCAGGTCAAGCGCATCACCGTCAACCCCGGCGAATCGCTGTCATCGCAGATGCATTACCACCGCGCCGAACACTGGGTTGTCGTCAGCGGCACCGCCCGCATCACCACTGGTGACAAAGTTATCATTCTGAGTGAAAACCAGTCGACCTATATTCCGCTCGGACAGACGCACCGTCTCGAAAACCCCGGTCGCATTCCGCTGGAACTCATCGAAGTGCAGAGCGGCAGCTACCTCGGCGAAGACGACATCGTGCGCTTCGAAGACGTCTACAACCGCTCCTGACCCCTCTTCTTCTTTCGTAATCGTAATCGTTCTCGTAATCGTAATCGATTACGAGAACAAACCTTTGTCATTCTGCACGCAGCGAGGTCGCAGAATCCATGCCTTTACAAGCATTCTGGATCCTGCGACTGCGCGCAGGATGACGATTACGACGCGTGCAGGATGACGATTACGACGCGCGCAGGATGACGATTACGACGCGTGCAGGATGACGATTACGATGCGCGCAGGATGACGATTACGACGCGCCCAGGTGCGAAAACGAACGAAAAGAAAGAGAAATAATGCTCAGCGCAGCTCTGAGAGCATTTTGCGCAGGTTGGTGCGCCAGTGTTCTGGTTTGCCGCCGGTCAGTGCGTAGACTGAGCTCTTGTCGAGAACGCTGAATGCCGGTCTGGCAGCCGGAAGAGGGTAGTCGCTGGTTTTGATCGGCTTTATTTCAGTATCTCGGCTCAGCAGTCCGGCGGCCCTGCCTTCTTCGTAAATGGCGACGGCAAAGTCATACCAGCTCGCCACACCGGCGTCGGTCCAGTGATATAGCCCGCGCGCGTCGAGGTCGATCAGCTGCCAGATAACGCGGGCAAGGCTGTTGGCCCAGGTCGGCGTGCCGACCTGGTCTGCCACTATGCCGAGGCTGTCTCTCTCGTTCATCAGCCGCAGCATGGTCTTGACGAAGTTGTTGCCAAAAGAGCTGTACAGCCAGGCGGTTCTGATTATCAGCGCATCGCCACCGACCCGGGCGATCTCTTGCTCGCCGGCCAGCTTGCTTTTACCATAAACGCTCAGCGGTGCCGCCGCGTCATCGGTTCGCAGCGGATTTCCGCCAGTGCCGGCAAAGACAAAGTCGGTAGAAATATGCACCAGCAAGGCATTGCAGGCTTTGGCCGCCTGCGCCAGGTATGCCGGGCCGTCGCGGTTGACGGCGAAGGCCTTCTCTGATTCGCTTTCGGCCTTGTCGACCTGAGTATATGCCGCGCAGTTGATAATAACTGCCGGCCGCAGTTCGCTGACAAAGGCGTTGACCGACTCTCTGTCAGTGATATCAAGTTCGTTCTCTTTGGGTGCGACGAGCAGACTCGCGTCGGCACTGGTTCGCGCCAGCTCAAAACCAAGCTGCCCGCCCATTCCTGCAATCATGATCTTTTTCATAATAACCTCACTGACCATAGCTTGAAGCATCTTGCGCATCGGTCTGCCTGCGATAGATCAGATAGCGCGTTGTCGGAATATCTACCAGCGCGTAACCTTCCGGAATCTCGCTGCTGCCTTTTTCGGCGAGAAAATAGTCGGTTAATCTGCTGGTTTCCAGCGAAACATGGTGATTGCGGGCCAGATAACCGAAAAGATTCCAGTCTTCTGCCAGCGCTTTATGCACAGTCAGAATTTTCTGTGGTGCAATTGTCGCGGCTATCATCTGGGAATCGCCGATTCTATCGGCGTCGCGTCGGTAGTTTCCTATCTGCGAGAGCGAATACGCCAGCGCAACCCCGGCAAAGACCAGCGCGAGGCGGTAAACGATTTTATACGCCCGTGCATTCGCGTAAAGCCTTTGCGTCAGCGCCGAGACGGTCGGCTGCGCCAGAATTGCGATGGCCAGGGCATACCATGGCAGCGAGGGAACGAGGTAATAGCCGCGCTGTTTATAGCTGAGCATGATCGGGAACGACGCTGAAACCGCGATCAATAAAATGATCCAGAACCATTCTGTCTTGCCGGCCCCGCCCGTTTCGATTTTTGCGCGTGACCTGACTGCCAGAAAGATCAGCGAAAAAGCCATTAGAGGCAGCAGTTCTTTGAAAAGCCGGCGCGGAACCATCAACCGGTTATCGGCGACAGTGTTGAGCTCGCCTTTCAGGCTTGGCAGCACCTGGGCTTTCAGGTGGTTTTCAAAATACGTGCGTGATGACTCAAACGCGAAAAATGCCGCGAAGATCAGCGCTGTGCAGACAATAAAAATTGCGAACACTTTGAGAGCCTCGCTCAGCGGGCGATCTCTTTTTACCAGCCAGTAAATCCCAAGGCTGGCGAGCGGAAACATGCTGACAAAGCCCTTCGACAGAAAGCCCGCAAGAATACACGGCGCGGCGCCGGCGTAGATGTAGCCATACTGCCGCCCGGTCATGCCTTTAAAAATAAACAGGACGGCGGCGAGACTGAAGACCGACAGCGTGTTTTCGAGCATATTGTTTGAGAACGACCAGAAGACCAGCGGCACGATCGACCAGTAGAATACTGGCAGCCATGAGGCTTCCAGCCCGTCGTCGTCACCGGCATAAATGGTTCGCCAGATCAGAATGATGAGCAGCATGCAGGTAATCGCGGTCAGAAACGAATAGATGCGCTCAACGTAGATCGAGTCGCCGAGCAGCTTGAACAATACCGCCTGCAGCCACATCGCCATTGGCGGCTGATCGTAAAACTCTTTCAGCAGCGTTTCGCTATAGGTCAGGTGAAAAATGTCGGCAAAGAAATCTGGTGCCTGGGCGAGATTGCGCGCGACGGTCGCGTAGAGCAGGCCGTCCATGAACATTCCGTTCGAAAACAAATACGGAAAAAACAGCAGCGTAAATATCGCCAGCGTAAGCAGCCACAGCGGCAGCGATGTGAATTTCTCAGTCATCATGGGCTCCGTTCAAGATTTTGTCATTGCGACTGCGCGATTATAGTTGCCCGGCCATCAGCTGTCAATTGCACCGAAAAATCCGAAAAACAGCGTTGCCATTTTGGGGTATCGGTATCTGTTCACTGCAAGCCTGCAATCTCCGGTATCTTATGCCCTGCTGCGCCGCCAATGAAGGTTCGAACACGCCCTTGATATCAATCCGGGGACCTGACCCGGCAACACTTACTCTGCCTTCATAAATTCTCTTGTCAATCCAACCAGATAATGCTAACCTCCTCCGGTTCAATCTTTGAACATGCTGAAGTTTCTTCAAGCTAAAGCATGCGATCTCGGCACCAAACCGGCAAATTGCAACGAGCCTGAAAAGAAATCTGCGTTGATCTGTGAAATCTGTGGATAGAAGAGGTTAACTGGTTACAGTAAAATGTATCGGACAGATTGGTCTGATTGCGTTATTTATAATAGCCGTTTTCGGAAGATGAAAAGGATCGATTAATGAAAAAAATCTCTGATTTTAAAACTCCACAGGAAGAGTTCTGGGCGGGAAGTTTTGGTGTTGACTATATTAATCGCAATGAAAGCCCGCAGCTGCTATCCGCAAACCTTAGCTTTTACGCTGCAGCGTTGAAAATGGCCGGCAAAATATCTTCCTGCATCGAATTTGGCGCCAATATCGGGATGAACCTTAAAGCCCTGAGACTTCTCTACCCTGACATTGAGTTGAAAGGTGTAGAAATTAACCAGGAAGCAGCAGCAAGGCTGGCTGATCTCATTGGTCCCGCAAACACTTTACAAACCTCGATATTTGATTTCGAGATAAAGGAAAAAGCGGATTTGGCGCTAATAAAAGGGGTATTGATACACCTCAACCCCGATATGTTGCACATAGCATATGAAAAGCTTTATGAGGCCAGCAGCAAATACATATTGATCGCAGAATATTACAATCCTTCTCCGATCACCATAAAATATAGAGGGCATGAAAACAGACTTTTCAAACGCGATTTTGCCGGCGAAATGCTGGAAAAATATCCGGACCTGAAACTGCTCGATTACGGCTTTCTTTATCGTAGAGATCCTGTGTTTCCGCAGGATGACATAACCTGGTTTTTACTTGGCAAAAGTTAGGAGTAAACAATGAACGAAAAAATTAGAACCTGTAAAAAGTGTGCTTTCATTCTCGGAACCAGGCCTGGGCTCAAAGAAAAGGATGGTGTCTGCCTGGCATGCATCAACTCAGAGAAAAAGAAAACTATTAATTTCAAGGAGCGTCAGGACTGGCTGACTAAATTTATTCCAGAGAATATCACTCATAAAGACTACGACTGTCTTATCGCTGTTTCAGGTGGTAAGGATTCAACCTCTATCGTAAGCAGGCTCATCAACCATCATGGGGTTAAAAACCCTTTATTGGTAAGTATTCTCGACGAATTTACCGGAACACAGGCTGGAGAACATAATCGTAAAAATATCTCAGAAAGATTCAACCTTGAGCACATTCTCTTTCGTTGTCAGCCCAAAACTTTTTGTGAGCAGACTCTTGCCGATTTTGAAAATGAACTTCACCCATTAAAATGGATCGAAGAACGCATCTACAGGACTCCTGTTGAAATAGCCAGAAACTATGGTATCAGAACTGTTTTCTTTGGTGAGAACAGTTCTTTCGAATATGGCTCAAGCGAAGAACTGGAAATATTTCATCCACTGTCAGATGACCAGACCAGGGTGATTTTTTTCGGAGCCATCTATCCTTACTCAATCGAAGACTCTCTGCAGCAGGCGAGGAAATTTGGTTTCAAGGATCTGAATGATTTTGGTGAATGGCCGAGACAGGGCAGCATTGAAAACTATACGCAGATTGACAGTATTGCTTATGTAATACAACTGTGGACCAAGTTCGTAAAATTCGGTTTTCAACGCGTTTCGGACATTGCCTGCCGATTCGTACGCGAAGGAATCCTGACTCGCGAACAGGCAGAACTTTATATCAAAGAGCGGGATTATATCTGTGACCCGACGGCCAAAAGAGACTTCTGCAGGGCAATCAACATTACCGAAAAACGGTTTGATGAAATCGTTGATAAACATGCCAATCGTGATCTTGTCATAAAAGACATTAATGGTATCTGGAGAAGAAAAGACTTTCTTTGACTTGTTGTTTTTTGGCTTACTGAGTTTTTAAAAGAGATATAGGAATTTCCGAAGTTTAACAATAAATCGATTCTGGTTACCGGTGGCACAGTTATTCTTCTGATAGTCCTGGATTTTTTATCGGAGATGTGCGGGATGAGCAGCGGCTGCGACTATATAGGAGTCACGGCATTGTAAGAGACAGTGGGCGGTATATGAATTCGTTTGAAGCTTTTTCAGATGAAGGCCTTTTAACCCTGAGCCGGCTCTGGCCAATCGAAGGAGCCGAAGGCCTGCAAAAAAATAAACACGGCAGTTAATCCTTGTTCATCTGCAAAAGCTTAAAGCCGCCGGCTGGCAGATCAAAAGCTGAAAACCCGCACCAATCTGCGCCAATCTGCGCCAATCAGAGCAATCTGCGGATTATCCCTTTCTCTTTCTTTCTTCTCTTCTACAATCTCCAGTATCTGATGCCCAGCTTGACTGCCATCTCCGGCTCAAACATCCCCTTGATATCAATCACCACCGGGTCCGCGCCCTTGCGACAAAACCCGGCCAGTCGCTCAAGCGTCATTTCTTTAAATTTATCGTGTGGCACGGCCAGGATCACCGCATCAACCGCCGGCGCCGCCTCCAGCGAAGACAGCAGCAATGCGGGGACATGCTGCGAATTCAACGGCGCAGCTATTATCCCCCCATATTCATGCAAAACTTCTTCGGCACTGGCATACGGGTCATAAACGTATGATTGAACGTCATATTCAGCGAGTTCATTGATGATATCGACGACTTTGCTGTTGCGAATATCGCTGACATTCTCTTTAAAAGTCAGGCCAAGAATCAGCACCCGCGCGCGCTCATTGACCCTGCGCAGCTCCAGCGAAGCAGGGTTGACCGCCTTGCCGGCCCTGATCATCATTTTCACGGTGTTCTCGGCAACAAACTTGCCCATGCCATCGTTGATGCGGCGGCCCGACAGGATGACCTCGGGGTGATACCCGGTTTCTTCGGCCTTGAAGGTGAGGTAATAGGGATCGACCCCGATGCAGTGCCCACCAACCAGCCCGGGAAAGAACTTCAAAAAGTTCCATTTGCTGCCGGCCGCGCGCAACACTTCGAGCGTGTCGATATCGAGGCGGTGAAAAATCAACGAAAGCTCGTTCATCAGCGCGATATTAACGTCGCGCTGGGTATTCTCGATAACCTTGGCGGCTTCGGCCACCTTGATCGACGGGGCGCGGTGCACGCCGGCTTCGACGACGCTGCCGTAAACTGCGGCCACCGCCTCGAGCGTTTCGGCATCGCAGCCTGATACGACTTTAATTACGCTGGCCAGTCGGTGCTCCTGGTCGCCCGGGTTGATGCGTTCAGGGCTGTAGCCGACTTTAAAATCTTCGCCACAGCGCAGGCCCGAGCATTTTTCGAGCAGCGGCACGCACTCGTCTTCGGTAACGCCGGGGTAGACCGTCGATTCGTAGACAACCAGCGCGCCACGCGGCATGTGTTCGCCAACCGTGCTCGAACTCTGCCGCAACGCCGCCAGATTCGGGCGCCGGTTGCGGTCGACCGGCGTCGGCACCGCCACGACGATAAAGCGGCAGTCAGCCAGTTTCGCCGGGTCAGTGGTAAAGTCGATGCTGCAATTCTTCAGCCCGCCCTCCGGCACTTCACCGGTCGGGTCGATTCCCTGCCGCATCAGTTCGATCTTGTCGTGGTTAATATCGAAACCGACCACGTCATATTTAAGGGAAAAGGCGTGCGCGAGCGGCAGCCCGACATAGCCGAGCCCGACTACCGCCAGCTTTGTCCGGCGGCTTGCCAGCAGATCGCAAAGGTTATTCATGGTTTTTCCCGCTGCAGGTATTCAGCTTCATGTTAAATCGCCACTCCCTCTGGAGCAAGAAATTTCGCCGCTCCCCGCTCCAGAGTGCCCGGACTCCCACGCACGCGCACGACAGGGTCACAATCTCCAGTATCTGATCGCCAGCTTGACCGCCATCTCCGGCTCAAACATCCCCTTGATATCAATCGCCACCAACCACGCCCACCTCGGCCTGTTTTCGTGCGCGTAATCGTTCTCGCACCTGGGCGCGCCGACCCGGGGAGCCCTTCGGGATAGGCTGCTCTAACGGCTAAAAGCCATAAGAGCCACCTAAAGAGCAGCCAAATCCTCGGGCGCCCTGGCACTGGCGCATCCTGCGCGTCGTAATCGTAATCGGGTGTATTCTTTCGATTCTCTGTTTAATCAAATCAACTTTTTCCTGGTTAACAGCAAAGCCGAACAGCAAATTGGTGGGAAAGTTCATGCACAACCGCCAGCCTGTTCCAAGTTTGTGCCAATGAGACAGCCGGTGCTTCGCGTTGACTGTGCGCGATTTCTGGTCATCTGCTTTTGTGTTTATGATATACTACTTAGATACAAGATTTAGCATGCCCGGAGGAACAGTCCGATTGCCTGATAATTCCGAAACCCAGATTCTGGAGTTCAAAGAAAGCTGGCGCGATGAGTATCTACGCACAATTTGTGCGTTTGCAAACTCAACCGGCGGCAAACTGGTTATCGGCAAAGACGATAATGGCAATCTGGTTGGCCTGAAAAATTCAAAACGCCTGCTCGAAGATATTCCGAACAAGGTTAAAGAGATTCTGGGTATTCTGGTCGATGTCAATCTACATAAACAAGCCGAAAAAGAATTCATCGAAATTGTTGTCGAGCCTTATCTCTTTCCCGTCAGTTACAGGGGCGAATACTACTGCGTGTTGGCAGCACCAGTCAGACGCTGAAGGGCGCTGCGCTGAACCGTTTCCTTCTTAAACGGCAGGGTCTGCACTGGGATTCATTGCCTCTGCCAGGTTTGCTGTTTCCCATGCTCAATCAAACGGCAATGGGAGAAACTACCCCTAAAACTACCCCAAAAACTACCCTAAAAACTACCCCAAAAACTTCTACCGCACAAAGAATCGTAGAATTAGTTGAAGAAAACCCGGAAATCACCAGAAAAGAAATGGCTGCAATCTTAGGTATTACCCTTGATGGTATCAGGTACCATCTGCAAAAGCTTAAAGCCGCCGGAAAAATCCATCATACCGGTCCAGCAAGAGCCGGCCGCTGGCAGATCAAAAAATGAAAAACCGCGCCAATCTGCTTTTTCTACCAGTTTCCTTACAGCACCAGTTACCGCTCTAAGCACAAATCCGCTTATAGCACGGCCTGCTCACCCTACTAAAAAATCTGCGCCAATCTGCGCAATCGACGGATTGCTCTATCTCCATCATTCTGCGCGAAGTCGCAGAATCCATCTTTCTGTCATTGGTCGGTTCGCTTCTATCCTGATGCTCACCGACACTTGGCCATCCATGGCCTTCACGAGGCGCCAACGGCAACGAAGCGTATGCCGAAGGCATAAGCCGCAGCTCTGAGGCTAATCTCACAGTATCACAATCTCCAATACCTCACCCCCAACTTGACCGCCATCTCCGGCTCAAACATCCCCTTGATATCAATCACCACCGGATCCGCTGTTTAATCAGATTAACTTTTTCCTGATTAATATCGAAACCGAACAGCAAATTGGTGGGAAAGTGCATGCGCAACCGCCAGCCTGCCCCAGATTTGTGCCAGTGAGCCAGCTGGCTGCTTCGCGTTGACTGCATCGATTTACAACAACTGTTGCTTTTGAGGTATTATAGTGCCGTCGTATTATAGCCGGGCCGAACGTGAAGGCCCGCTATGTTACTTCCTGCGTCTACGAGCTGATTAAGCCAGCTGGCGCTGGAGTGTGATGTGTAATCTTGCCCATAAAAGTTCAATCCAGTGAATGGCCGATCCCGTATAATCCGGTGCGCGCCTGCGTAGGGGTTCAACATGTTGAACCCCGGCGGAATTCAAAAAAATCTTGCCCGTTTCTATTGGCGGTGCTATTATCTCTCTGTCCTTCTCTCGTGCTCGTGCTCGCACCTGGGCGCTCTGACCCGGGGAGCCCTGCGGGATACGCTGCTCTAACGGCTAAAGCCATAAGAGCAGCCTAATCCTCAGGCGCCCTGGCACTAGCGCATCCTGTGCGTCGTAATCGTAATCGAAAATCTCCTTACAGCACCAGTTCACGATCTCGGCACCAAGCTTCGCCTGGCTCGGTCTGCTAAAAACTCTCTTCTGCCTCCAGCCATGCGATCTCGGCGCTAAACTATGCCAATCAAGGCAAAATCTGAGAAATCTGCGCCATCTGCGGAAAGATTTCTCTTCTAAACGGAGCTAATTTATGTCAAAAGTTGCCCTTATCACCGGTATCACCGGCCAGGACGGCGCCTACCTCGCCGAATTCCTTCTTAAAAAAGGCTACACCGTGCACGGCATCAAGCGCCGCGCCTCGCTTTTCAATACCGACCGTATCGATCATCTGTATCAGGACCCGCACGTCGACAACCGCCGCTTTGTTCTGCATTACGGTGATATGACCGACTCGACCAACCTGATCAGAATAGTGCAGCAGGTGCAGCCGCACGAGATCTACAATCTCGCCGCGCAAAGCCATGTCGCCGTCTCGTTCGATTCGCCGGAATACACCGCTAACGCCGACGGCATCGGCACTCTGCGCATGCTTGAGGCTATCCGCATTCTCGGTCTCGAAAAGCACTCCAAGTTTTACCAGGCTTCAACTTCTGAACTTTTCGGCCTGGTTCAGGAAACCCCGCAAAAAGAAACCACCCCGTTTTACCCGCGTTCACCCTACGCGGTCGCCAAGCTCTACGCTTACTGGATAACGGTTAACTACCGCGAGGCTTATGGTATCTACGCCTGTAACGGCATTCTCTTCAATCATGAATCGCCGATGCGCGGTGAAACCTTCGTTACCCGCAAGATTACCCGCGCTATCGCCAGAATCGCGCTCGGTCTGCAGGACTGTCTCTACCTCGGCAACATGAATTCGCTGCGCGACTGGGGCCATGCCCGTGACTACGTCGAAATGCAGTGGCTGATGCTGCAGCAGGAAACTCCCGACGACTACGTCATCGCGACCGGTCGCCAGAAATCAGTGCGTGATTTCATTAACGCCGCCGCTGCCGAACTTGGCATCGAGATTGACTGGAGTGGGGAAGGGGTTAACGAAACCGGCACTGTCAGGTCGGTGACAACTAAAGACGCCGATATCAAGCTCAGGCCCGGCCAGACTATTGTAAGGGTCGACCCCAGATATTTCCGGCCGACTGAAGTTGAAACCCTGCTCGGCGACCCGACCAAAGCTTTCAACAAGCTCGGCTGGCGCCCCAAAACCAGTCTCGAAGAACTCGTCGCCGAAATGGTGCGCAGCGATCTCGCCATCGCCAAAAAAGACGAACTCTGCCAGTCACACGGCTTCCAAACCTTCTCTTATCATGAATGATCAATTTGCCTGTCCTGCGTAGGGGTTCAACATGTTGAACCCCTACATTGAAATCTGGCAATGCGGTGACACAAAATGAATAAAACCTCAAAAATCTACATAGCAGGCCACACCGGCCTCGTCGGTTCAGCTCTCGTCAGGCGTTTGTCTGCTGATGGTTTCAAGAATCTTGTCTATAAAACTTTCGAAGAACTCGACCTGACCCGCCAGGCCGACGTCGAATCCTTCTTCGCGGCAGAGAAACCCGAATACGTCTTTTTCGCCGCCGCGAAAGTTGGCGGCATTCACGCCAACAACAGTTTCCCGGCCGATTTCATTTACATCAACCTGGCGATACAGAACAACATCATTGAGGCGGCATACCGCAATGGTGTCAAGCGACTGCTCTTTCTCGGTTCGTCATGCATTTATCCGCGTGACTGCCCGCAGCCGATGAAAGAAGAGCATCTGCTGACCGGCCTTCTCGAACCGACCAACGAGCCTTACGCGCTGGCCAAGATTGCCGGAATCAAGATGTGCGAATCCTACAACCGTCAGTATGGGACGCAGTTCATCGCGGTAATGCCGACCAATCTTTATGGCCCCAACGATAATTTTGATCTCAATACTTCACATGTTCTGCCGGCGTTAATTCGCAAGTGTCACGAGGCCAAGATCAGCAATCAGTCAGAAGCGGTAGTCTGGGGAACCGGCACGCCGCGCCGCGAATTTTTATATGTCGACGATATGGCCGCTGGCTGCGTCTTTCTGATGAATCTCGATGATACCGCGGTCAAACGCGAACTGTTGAGTTATCCGAAGCCCTGCTTCGTAAATCTCGGGACCGGCGAAGATCTGACGATCGCCGATCTTTCCGCCTTGGTCGCCAAAGTCACCGGCTTTACCGGCAAACTGGTATTTGACAGCAGCAAACCCGACGGCACGCCGCGCAAGCTGCTCGACGTAACCAGGCTGCACGCCCTCGGCTGGCAGCACGCAACTCAGTTAGAAACCGGAATCACCAACGCCTACGCTGCTTTCCTAAAATCGCCCGCCGCAGCTTGAAAAGCAAAGCATTCCCACCGCTAAATATTTCTTGCCAATCTATTATCACAGTGCTATCATCACCCTCTGTTCAATCGATGAACATTGCAAGTTCTTTCTGGCAGTAATCTATGATCTCGGCACCAAGCCAGCAAAGCACGGCCTGTTAACTCTAAAAAAATCTGCGCCAATCGGCGAAATCTGCGGATAAATCTCTTATATGAACGACGAAACCACCTACAAACTATTCAAAGCCATCGAAGAAAGCCCGGCGACCAACCAGCGCCGCCTGGCCTCTAACCTCGAAATGAGCCTCGGCAAGCTAAACTACTGCCTCAAGGCCCTGCTCGATAAAGGACTGGTCAAGGCGGAAAACTTTATCGAAAGCAACAACAAGCGCAGCTACCTCTACAAACTCACCACCGCCGGCGTAAGCGAAAAAGCCGCCGTAACCCTGCGTTTTCTCAAAGTGAAAATGCAGGAATATGACAGAATACGTGATGAGATAGTGCAGCTCAAAGAAGAAGTAAAACACATCGAGGAATCCTTATGAAAATAATCGTGACTGGCGGTGCCGGATTTATTGGTTCAGCAGTGATCAGACAATTGATTAACGAAACCGGGCATCAGGTTCTGAATATCGACAAGCTTACTTATGCCGGAAATCTGGAATCTCTCAGAGAAGTTTCAGTTTCGCCCCGTTACAGCTTTCTACAGATTGATATCTGTGATCGTAAAGACGTAGAAGAAGCTTTTACCAGCTTTCAACCTGACTTGATAATGCATCTGGCAGCAGAGTCGCATGTCGATCGGTCTATTGATGGCCCGGCTCAATTCATCCACACCAATATTTTTGGCACATGCAATCTGCTCGAAATTGCCAGAAGCTATGCCAGAACAAAACCTGATTTTCGTTTTCATCACATTTCAACCGATGAAGTCTATGGCGATCTTGAACTTGACGACAGTCTGTTTACCGAGGAGACGCCATATGACCCAAGCTCGCCGTATTCTGCCAGCAAAGCCAGTTCAGACCATCTTGTGCGCGCATGGCAGCGCACCTATGGTTTGAATACTGTAATTACCAACTGTTCTAATAATTACGGACCGTATCATTTTCCAGAAAAGCTTGTCCCTTTAGTTATTCTTAACGCCATGGAAGGCAAGCCTTTGCCTGTCTACGGAAAAGGCGAGCAGGTCCGTGACTGGCTGTATGTTACAGACCATGCCCGTGCACTGATAAGAGTCGCGATAGAAGGCGCTGCCGGTAACACTTACAACATTGGCGGACATAATGAAAAGCAGAATATTGAAGTCGTAAAAAACATCTGCTCGATTCTTGATGAATTGAGACCCCGCCAGGATGGCAGAAAATACGCGGAACAAATAACATTTGTGGCCGATCGCCCAGGTCACGATCTGCGCTACGCTATCGACGCAGGTAAAATCGAACGCGAGCTTGGCTGGAAACCGCTCGAAACATTTGCCACTGGCTTGCGCAAGACGGTTCAATGGTATCTTGAAAATCAATGTTGGTGGGAACCCCTTCGGGAAAAATATCAACGTGAAAGGCTGGGCACGAAACAATGAAGGGAATCATTCTGGCCGGCGGCTCTGGCACGCGCCTTTATCCAATCACATTGGTGACCAGTAAGCAACTTTTGCCTATTTACGACAAACCAATGATTTATTACCCGCTTTCGGTTCTCATGCTAGCAGGTATCAGGGAAGTCTTGATAATCTCAACTCCAGGTGATACTCCGCGCTTTCAAGAATTGCTTGGTGATGGCTCACAATGGGGCGTCAGTCTAGATTATGCCGTGCAACCCAATCCGGGCGGACTCGCTCAAGCCTTTATAATTGGTGAGAATTTTATTGGCTCAGACAGTGTCTGTCTTATTCTTGGCGACAATATCTTTTACGGCCAAGGATTTTCCTCTGTTTTGAAGAAAGCTGCGGCAGTTGCTGATGGCGGAGTAATATTCGGTTATCCGGTTAAAGATCCGGAACGGTATGGAGTAGTTGAGTTTGACGCAGAAGGCAAAGCAGTCAGCCTCGAAGAAAAACCGAAAAAGCCTAAGAGCAACTGTGCTGTTCCAGGCCTGTATTTTTATGACAAAACTGTAGTAAATGTTGCTAAAAATATCAAGCCCAGCGCGCGGGGTGAGCTTGAAATTACCGATGTAAACAGGGAATATCTTAACGCGGGCAAGTTGTGTGTGCACTTGCTTGGCCGAGGTTTTGCGTGGCTTGACACAGGAACTTACGATAGCCTTATCGACGCCGGTCAGTTTGTTCAGACTATTGAGCATAGGCAGGGCTTCAAGATCGCCTGCCTTGAAGAAATAGCATGGTTAAATAAATGGATTTACGAAGAACAGCTTTTGCAAGCAGCTGATTTTTACAAAAATTCAAGCTTTGGCGGATATTTGCGTGGTTTGATTAAATGAGCAAGGTAAGATTGATTTATGGAATATAAATTTTATGATTTGCAGATCAAGGGCGATGAGCGTGGTTCTTTGACTGTTGTTGAAGGTAATAAAGATATACCGTTTGAAATTAAACGAGTGTATTACATCTTTGACACAAAAATGGATGTGCGTCGTGGTTTCCATGCTCACAAAGATTTGGAGCAGATTGCTATTTGTGTTTCAGGCAGCTGTAAGTTTCACCTCGACAATGGGCACAAAACAGCTGAAGTCTTATTGGATTCACCATCAAAAGGCCTATATGTAGGAAAAATGGTATGGCGGGAAATGTATGATTTTACGCCAGATTGTGTTCTTATGGTCTTAGCTAGCGAGCATTATGACGGGAACGATTATATCAGAGATTATCAAGCTTTTCAGGAGTGTGTTCAAAATGTCTAAAATACTTATTGCTGGTGCTGGCGGAACGCCTTCTGAAAATGTTATCAAATCACTATTAGAGTGTTCGAGAAATGAAGAAGTGATAGGAATGGGAAGTGAGCCAAGTGACCTCATCCTTTCCGCTGCGCGTCGGAAATATATTGTTCCTTATGCCATAGACGATAATTACCTTGAAAAGGTTATCAAGTTACTTCAAAAGGAGAAACCAGATCTTATTCATTTTCAAAACGATATTGAAATTCTTGAAGCATCAAAAATTCGGAATGATGTTTTGGCTACTGGAACAAAGCTTTTCATGCCCACACACGAAGTTATTGAAAAGTGTGTGGATAAATTCAAATCTGCTGAAATATGGGAAAAAGAGGGGATAAGGATTCCAAAAACCATGGGAATATCAACCCCTGGAGACCTTAAGCGCGCTTTTGATTTGCTTGGTGATGAGAGTGGGAAAATATGGCTGAGAGCGACAGTTGGTGGCGGTGGGCGTGGAGCACTGCCTACTAATGACTTCGAATTTGCCAGCAAATGGATAGACCGTTATGACGGTTGGGGAAGCTTTACTGCGGCAGAACTTTTAACTCCCGAAACCGTAACATGGCTTTCCATTTGGCATGCAGGGGAGCTGGTTGTTGCTCAAACTAGAAAAAGAAGGTCTTGGAATTTTGGAAATAGAACTCTTTCCGGAGTAACAGGGGTTACTAGAGTCGGCGAAACATATTCCTGTGAAGAAGTTAACAAGGTTGCCATTGATTCAATTCAAGCAGTTGATAAGCGACCTCATGGAATTTATGGGGTTGATATGGCTTATGATTCTTCTGGTTTTCCCAATCCTACGGAAATTAATATTTCACGTTTTTTCACGACTGTTTATTTTTTTACAAAAGCTGGACTCAATATGCCTAAAATATTTAAGGACATCGTGCTTTATGGAGAGTTTCCTTCTTTAACGAAAAAGATCAATCCACTTCCTGATGGCTTACTTTGGATTCGGAGTATGGATAGGGAGCCTTTGTTGACGACAGAACAGGAAATCTTAAAAATTTTGAAGGTGATTGAGTGAAAAACATTCTCGTTACGGGAGGAACTGGGTTTATTGGAAAGCACTTTGTACAAATGCTTAGAAATTCAGAACCTCATAGAAGCTCACGAATCATTATCATTACGGATACTGAAGTAGAAGGTTATGAATGTATCAGGCACGAAAATTATAGTTTCCCGGCAGGAATGTTGGCAAAAAATGGTTTAGATAGGATTGATACTGTCTATCATTTGGGAGCGTTTATTCCTAAAGATGGTTCAGAGGTTAATGATATTGAGCGATCAATTTCTAACATAAGAAGCACTCAGAATTTACTTAAGATATGTACTTCAAAACTGAATAAATTTATTTTTGCAAGCACTGTTGACGTATATGGTCATACCTCAGAGGTTATCAATGAAGATTCTTTGACAAAGCCACATTCTCTTTATGGGCATTCAAAGTTGTTTTGTGAAAAAATGCTTGAAGAATGGTCGGTAAAGAACATGGTTTTGTTGCAAGTTTTACGTTTGGGGCATATTTATGGGCCTGGAGAAGATATCTATCAGAAATTAATTCCAACTACAATAAGAAAGATACTGAATGCTGAGCCTGTTGTTATTTGGTCATCTGGGAATGAAAAAAGAAGCTTTCTTTACATTACTGATGCGTGCAGAATGATTATTAAAGCATCGAATCTTAATGAATATGTAAAACCCGTGAACATAGCATCCTCAATTTCGATGAGTGTCAAGGAAATCGTTAAGATTATCGTTGATCTGAGCGGACTGGACGTAAAGACAAATATAGAAAACAATGCCGGTGCTGTCAGCAATGACTCTATTTTTGACGTTTCAAAAATGAACAGTCTTCTTGGTAATGAAGAGGTTGAACTAAAAAAAGGTCTGAAGCTGGAGTATGATTATTGCAAAAGGGGGGGGGAATATGGGAAAAAACCTTGATGGTTCTTGGTATATAAATGGTCAACTCGATTTTGATAAAAAACTCATAGAATACAGATATAGAACTCTTAAAAACTTTATAAAACCTTCATTTGGGCTTGAATTAGGGCCAGCCGAGGGTGAAATGACAAAATTTCTCGTAGAGCATTTCGCTAAACTAGTCAGCGTAGATGGTTCAAAAGAGCTTCTTAATATGATTCCAAATTACAAGAACCATGCTAAGGTGCATTCTTTGTTTGAAGATTTTGCAACAGATGAAAAATTTGATACCATATTGATGGAACACATTCTTGAGCATGTTGATAATCCAGTAAAGCTTTTGCAAATGGCTATGAATTGGCTCAAGGACGATGGAGTAATACTTCTCGGTGTACCAAATGCAAATTCAATACACAGACAGGCTGCTGTAAAGATGGGACTCCTCAATCATGTTTGCCAGCTTAATGATAGAGATATGGCTCTTGGCCATAGAAGAGTGTACACTTTCAAGTCATTAAAAGAGGATATTCTTGTATCAGGTTTGAAAGTTGTTGAAACGGGTGGGGTTTACTTTAAGCCGCTTTCCAATCAACAAATGGAAGCAAATTGGAGCGACCTTATGATTGAGGGGTTTTTCGAGTTAGGAAAAGACTATCCTGATCTTTGCGCAGAAATTTATGCAGTTTGCAGAAAAAAATAAGTCTGTTGTTATTTTTCTTGATCTAGACGGGCCAGTCTTAGAAGGAAAGCACAGGCATTATAGCTGTTATTCCGCAATAATCAATCGATATGGTGGGCAACCGCTTGATATAGATGCTTACTGGGATATGAAGCGCAGTAAGATTAAAAGAGATGTTTTGCTTGAAAAATCCGGTTTTCAAGCATTGTATTCTTGTTTTCTCGATGACTGGATGAAGTTGATAGAAAGTCCACAATATCTGAAATTCGACAAATTGAAACCAAAAGCAAAAGAGACTTTGGTGAAATGGAAGCAAAGCAACTTTAAGATTGTTTTGGTAACGATGAGGCAAAATAGGGAAAACCTAATCAATCAGTTGAAACAACTGGGCGTTTTTTCTTTGCTGGATGAAATTATAGATTGCCCTCCGCTAAGGCAAAATACAAAGTTTGAGGCTTTAAAATACTATAATTTCTGTAAGGCAATCTTCATAGGAGATACTGAAGAGGATGCAAACACAGCGAAAATGTTAGGCATTCCTTTCATAGGCATTACGAATGGCCTCAGGACAAAAGAGCTGCTAAACGCAGATTTATATTTTAAAGAAATTTGTCAGATAAATTTGGATATCTTGGAGAATATATGATCCCCTTTCTTGATCTTAAGTCTATTAATTCAAAGTATAAATCTGAACTAATGGTTGCTTTTGAACATGTCCTAGATTCTGGTTGGTATATTCTGGGACAAGAAGTCGAAAAATTCGAAAGAGAGTTTGCATTTTACTGTGGTGTAAGACATTGTATTGGTGTTGCAAATGGTCTTGATGCCCTTAGCTTGATTTTACGTGGGTATAAAGAGCTTGGCGAGATAAAAGAGGGTGACGAAATAATTGTACCTGCCAATACTTATATTGCCACGGTGTTAGCAATAACTGAGAACAAGCTGACTCCAGTTCTAATTGAGCCGGATATTAATACATATAATATCGATTCAACGAAGATTGAGGAAAAGATAACGGCTAAGACGAGGGCTATAATGCCAGTTCATCTCTATGGTCAATTGGCCGACATGACTAAAATTTGTGATTTGGCAAAAAAGTATGATTTGCTGGTAATCGAAGACTCCGCTCAAGCTCATGGAGCAATTTTAGACGGGAAACGAGCTGGCAGCTTTGGAAATGCTAGCGGCTTCAGTTTTTATCCAGGTAAAAATTTAGGGGCTTTAGGCGATGGAGGGATGGTCACGACTAATGATGATGAACTTGCGATGACTGTTCAGGCTCTTCGTAATTATGGTAGCCAGAAGAAATACGAAAACATCTATCGAGGTGTTAACAGCCGATTAGATGAGCTTCAAGCTGCATTTCTGAGAATTAAACTGCAACATCTTGATGATGACAACGCTAAGCGCCGCGAAATCGCAGGTTTTTACCGAGAAAGAATTCAAAATACAAAAATTATCATTCCGCATCTGATAAATCTTGATAGTCATGTTTGGCATCTGTTTGTTGTCAGGACCGAAGAGAGAGATAAACTCCAGCAACACCTTGCAGACAATAATATTCAGACGGTAATCCATTACCCAATACCGCCGCATCGGCAGCGTACATACGCTGAATGGAATGAAACAAGTTTTCCGATAAGCGAAAGAATTCATAATGAGGTGCTAAGTATTCCAATTAGCCCCGTTTTAGCAATTGAAGAAGCGTCATATGTTTGCAAGGTAATAAATGATTATTAAAGAAATATACAAATTGTTTTTAAGCCAATTTATCTTGGTTGGAACAGAAAGCTTGTGTTGGTAAGTCTCAATGGTCGCCAATGAAAAAGATACAAGTGCAAACCAACAAAGATACAGGAGTGTGTTGAAGTCGTCTTCTATCATTGGAGGATCGGCTTTCATAAGTATCGTTATTGGAATGATCCGTACAAAATTTGTAGCCGTATTACTAGGGCCTGCAGGAGTGGGTTTGATGAGTATGTATACCGCTATGCTTGCTCCTGTTACAACGGCTTCAAATCTGGGTATCAATGCAAGCGGTGTTAGAGCAATCGCTGAGGCCAGTGGACAAGATGATTTTAATCGAATCGCTTTGGTTGTAAAAACTCTCCGCCTGTCTGTTTGGTTCAGCGGTTTTTTTGGCTGCCTGATTACGGTTGCCCTGTCGTCATGGCTTTCATCCATTACATTCCAAAATACTGATCACGCTTTTAGTGTGGCGTTCCTCGGTATCACGGTTTTATTTGCAAACATTTCCATAGGCCAAACTTGTGTTTTGCAAGGAACCAGGCGCATTCTGTCAGTCGCAAAAATAAGTGTTTTTGGTGCGGTAAACGGCACAGTTGTCAGTATTCCTTGCTTCTATCTGTGGGGTGAAGCTGGTATTGTTCCAAGCTTAATCTTAACTTCATTTTTTGCTTTGCTTACGAGTTGGTGGTTTGCGCGCAAAGTTGTTATTGCTGATATTGAGGTTAGCTGGGCCCATGCAATTGCTGAGGCAAAAAAGTTGCTTGGTTTTGGTTTGCCCATTATGGCGACTGCTTTGCAAGGAGTTTGTGTTGCCTATTTTTTGCGCCTGATCATTGCGAATCAGTTTGGCCTTGCAGGTGTTGGTGTGTGGAGTGCCGCTTTTGCTGTTTCAGGCATACTTGTTAATTTCGTTTTAAATGCCATGGGCACAGACTATTATCCTCGCTTGGCTTCAGTGGCACTTAATAATGCCCTAATTGAAAAGGAAGTTAATGCTCAACTCGAAATTGCTTTGCTTCTAGCTCTTCCTGCTCTACTGGCAACAGTGTTGTTTGCTCCAATAGGTATTGAATTGTTGTATTCCGGCAAATTTAACGATGCCATACCAATTTTGAGATGGTCTGTTTATGGTATTTTCGGTAGGGTTATATCGTGGCCATTAAGTTACATCATAATTGCACAAGGCCGAGGTAAGTTTTTTTGTGCTGCAGAGTTATTGGCAAATTTAGCTCATGTATTACTTATTTACACATGTAGTAAGCTTTGGGGGTTGCCTGGCACTGGCATTGGTTTTATGATTCTTTATATATATTATTTTGTATTTATGGTCGTGACGGCTCATTTTATTGCAAAAACTCATTTTTCGTTAGGCAATTTGAAGCTTATCTTAAATAGTATATTTTTGCTAGTCTTTGCGAGTTGTATGCACATTTTCATTCAGAACCACTTTGTTTATTATGCTAATTCTTTTGCTTTGTCTTTGGTTGTGATATGGGTGGTGCTGCGTCGCATTTCTAGATTAACAGGGGTTACTTTAAATGGCTTTAAAGCTCGTTTTAAGCGTTGAAGGTTAGTTATGTTGGAAAAATATGATATCGGTATCTGTTTTAAGCTTATAGATGGAGACTCATAAAGATGCAGCAATTAGGAACTCGTCAAATCGAAGCTCTAAGTATTCGGCACACTGTCCTCATGATTACTTACAATCAGGAAAAGTACATACGGGATGCTTTGAACTCAGTTTTTGAGCAAGATATCCTGCCTTTAGAAGTTGTAATTAGCGATGATGCTTCTACAGATCGAACTTGCGATATTATAAAGAGTTTTGAAGACCGCTTTCCAAACATCATTCGTTTGTTGCGTAACAAAGAGAATCTCGGCATTTATAATAATCTAAATAGATTGATAGAGGAGAAATTTGAAGGCGATGTAATAAGTTTTCTTGCAGGTGATGACATGTTTTCAGATGGTCTTTTTGCTTCTTTCAACAGGTATATTGAAGAAAATGGCTTGAATCCGCGTGATGAAAGTTTTATACTTATCACTCAAACTGTTAATCTATATCCCGATGGAACTGAAAAAGTTTTCAAAATTCTACCATATAAAAAGTGCTCCTTTTTTAAACTACTGTTACGACGGGGGGGGGCGGGAGGCCGATGCACAGGGTTTAGTAAGAAATTGTTTGATAGCATTCCACGTTGGAAACCGGAGGTGGGCCTTTGGGCTGATTATGTTCATCAGGTGGCTTTCCTTGCAAAGTGTGAGTCGGCTTATTATCTTAACCAAAAAGGTCCATTTTACCGCATAGGGCCCGGTATAACAGGTCGGGTATCCGCTCAAGTCTTACAAGAATCATACTTGAAAGCAATTAGAGCAATATGGCTGGAGCATCGAAATAGATTAGATATATTTGACCGTTGCTTTTTAGCTAGGGAAATTGCGAAGACAAAGCTGCAGATTCATTATAGCGTGATCAATGCACTGATTTTTGTTTTGTTCAGTTTTTGTCTGTTAATAGAAATTAGACTTCTGCTAACTACTGGAATTAGGGATTCTAGGCAACTTGTTTATGAGACTTCTTTGATCATACCACCCTCGGTGAGGCGTTTTTTAAAAACCTTGTTATTTGCTCGTAACTGAAATAGTTGTTGATGTTACTATCACTACAAAAATGTATTTGTTCTGTTTGAACAAAATTATAAGGATGATGCAAGCAAATGAAAATTGGAATACTTACTTTTCATAAAGGGTATAACCATGGTGGTTTTTTCCAAGCTTTCGCTACTATGAGTTTTCTAAAAAATTGCGGTTACGATGCTGAGATTATTGATTACTCAAATAAAGTGCATCGTTTCAACGAACTACGCGTTTTTTTGTTAAATCGATGGTTCTTTTTGAATTTGAAGAATTTACTAAAATTCAGAAATTTTCATAAGGATTTGAAACATCTTTCAATATCTCCTAGGCTTACTACTGCTTCTGAATTAAGCAAATATGATTGCATTATTTTTGGTAGCGATATTATCTGGAATTATGAATGGGACTTCCTAGGTCGTGACCCCATTTATTTCGGTAATTCAATTCCTAAGAATGTAAGACTTGTTTCTTATGCGCCTAGTTTCGGAAATGTCAAATATTCAGCTGATATGACTCCCCCACAATATGTTGTCAAAGGGTTGAAGAGATTTAGTGCCATTTCTGTGCGTGATAAAAATTCTGCTCAGATCGTTGAAAGATACACAGGGAATTTCCCGGAAATAGTTGTTGACCCTACGCTTCTAATAGAGAAATCAGATTATAGAATTTATTCTAAATCTATTAAAATGCAAGAAAAAACAAAGTATCTGCTTGTTTATGCGTTTAAAATCACAGATGAGCAGATTTCTGAAGTGAAACGCTATGCTAGTGAAAACGGATTGGTGACGATTTCGGTTGGCTATTCAAACAAGTGGTGCAATAAGAATTTGACTACAATCGGTCCGTTTGATTGGCTTTCCTATTTTGAGCATGCCGAATGTGTTGTAACAAGTACTTTTCACGGCACATTGTTTGCGATCATTTCTCGTAAACCATTTGTAACATTGCCTAACGACCTAATTAATAGCAAACTTGAAACTATTCTTCTAAGGGGAGGGTTGCAAGAACGTGTTGTTGGCGACCCTTTTACGTTGTCAAATATTCTAAACCAGAAAATAGATTATGATATTATAGAGATGAAAATGCGCGAATTTCGCGAGAATTCACGATCTTTTCTACTCAGGAGCATAAAATGATTCGTTTTTTTTATGTCGCAAAAAACCACATGGCCCAGATTTTGAATCTATTATGGCTAAAATTCTATTTCATCTGGCGATATTTAAAACATTCGGCTAGTATTCGCGTCACTAATCAGAAGCAGTTTATTGGAAGAATCGCTGCCCATTGTCATGTACTAGAAAAGGGACTAACCATGCCAGAGGGAAAATTTAATTTTGGAAAGGATATGATTATTGGGCTATGTGTTCTATTAGATAAATATTTTGAGCTTAAATTTGAGCCGAACGTAATCATTTATGCGTCATTGAATGTACTGAGGGAATATATTCGAATCCATGTTGAGAATAATGTTGATGTTGATACAGAGCTCAAATCGAAAATAGAGAATTCGTTAGGAAAATATTCGTTTGGGCATTGTGTGAAGGATGAGAGGAATTTCTACGTCAATGAATTTTCAGGATATGATTATGCAGTAAAACCATTTGCTGATTTTGCTTGGTCAAGGCATAGCGTAAGAGACTATGCCAAAAAAAATATCGATATGAAAGTATGGGGTCGAGTTATACAGATTGCACAGTCGGCGCCTTCTTCTTGTAATCGGCAGGCAACTCGAGTGCATTTAGTGAAAGATAGATCAAAGATCGAACAGATTTTGGCAATTCATAATGGAAATAGGGGATTCGGACATCTTGCAGATGCCATTATCATTTTGAGCGGTGATATTAGTGTGTATGCAGGGGCAAGAGAAATAAATATGCTATATGTCGATGTGGGGATGTTTTCAATGAATTTGCTTTATGCTATGCATTATAGCGGCATTGCCTCGTGTACTCTTAATTGGGCTTACACAGTTGAAATGGATCGCAGATTGCGAAAGATCATTCCCATACCAAGCAATGAGGAGGTTTGTGTTATTGTGTCGGCTGGATATTATAAGGATAGTTATAAGGTTGCCGCGTCTGCAAGGCTTAAAACCGCAGATATTATGTGTTTTTATTGACGAGATTGCTTAGACTCTTTTTTGAGATTTTTTATATTGCTGAGGGCACCAGCTCGAAATCAAAAATTCAAACAATATTCTAATTATTTTTTGAAAGCTAATGTGTATTACTATTATTATTTAGATTTTTTGGTGAAGAAATGAAAATACTTTTGGTCAATTACAGTGACACGTCGGGTGGGGCAGCGAGGGCTACTTTTCGCTTGCATAAAGGCCTTCAAAGTGAAGGTGTCTTAAGCGAGCTGCTTGTTCAAGAAAAGAATAGTGATGATTATACTGTTGCTGTAACAGCGAGTAAATTTTTTCAATACTTCCCGAATATTATGCCGATAATAGATTCTTTGCCTCTAAGGCTTTATCCCAAACGGAAAAAGCTGTTGTTGTTTTCTCCATCCTGGTTTTCATTGAATAATTTTACCCGCCAAATTAATGAGTCCGATGCGGATTTGGTACACTTGCATTGGATTTGTGGGGGTTTGCTAACAATTGAGGATTTAGCTAAAATCAAGAAGCCTATTGTTTGGTCTTTGCATGACGACTGGGCTTTTACCGGTGGCTGTCATGTGAAATGGGAATGCGAAAAATACAAAGAAAAATGTGGCTTCTGTCCAAATTTAAGCAGTAAAAGTGATAAGGATTTGAGCAGACGAGGTTGGAAACGAAAAAAGAATACTTATGAAAAGCTGTCTAATCTAGTCATTGTAGGTCCAAGCCTTTGGTTACAGAATTGCGCCAAAGAAAGCTCGCTATTTCACAGTTTTAAGACTGTGAGTCTCCCAAACCCCATAAACACAAATATTTTTAAACCAATAAGTCGTCAAGTTGCTCGTGAGCTTTGGAGTCTACCTCTAAACAAAAGGATTGTGTTGTTTGGTGCTATGAACGCTGCAAGTGATCCAAACAAGGGCTTTAATTTTCTTCGTGAAGCTTTACTATGTTTGAAAAGCAAAAATATTGAATTAGTCGTTTTTGGATCGAGTAAAACCAAAGAGAGTCCTGATTTTGGCTTCCCGGTTCATTATGTTGGCAGATTATATGACGATATTTCTTTGAGAGCTTTATATAGTGCTGCTGATGTCATGGTAGTACCTTCTCTCCAAGAGGCTTTCGGGCAAACAGCATCAGAGTCGATGGCCTGCGGAACGCCAGTTGTGGGTTTTGGTGCTACTGGTTTGCTAGATATTATTGACCATAAAATCAATGGTTATCTTGCAAGGCCTTATTTGGCAGGTGATCTGGCTCAAGGTATTGAATGGATTTTGAATTCACCTCATTATTCTGGGTTGTGCCAAGCTGCAAGGGAAAAGATTGTCAATTGCTTCGATACAAATGTGGTGGTACGCAAGTACATCATGCTTTATGAGGAAGTCTTACTTAATGAGAAGAAACGCTTCGATGTCTGAAGTTATCGGCATTTAAATGTAACTTTCAGAATGCAACGCAAAGCACTCTGTGTTAATATCGGAAAAGATGTGTACTTCCCACAACAAGTCTTTTGATTAGACGTTGGCGTGAGGGATGCTTCGGTAAGTGTGTCATAGTAAATCGATTAAGGACTTATAAGTATAATGGAAGGCGGTTTTGCAAGTGGTTAGTAGGGAGCTAAATATTCCAGACATTATCAAGTTTTTTCTTTTTTTTGCTTTTATCAAGGGCTTCAGAGATAGTCAGCAAGAAAACCCCTGTTTGGGATTGCTCTGTTTTAACTGCCTGCAGAATCATTTTCAGCATGTCTTTGGAGTTTTCGATCAGAAAGATTGCTCAGACCCGTCTGCTGGCAACATTCTTTTTCAAGGCCATTCCATTTAGGCAAAAGAATATTATGAATATTGCAGAAATTATATGCTTAGATAAAAAATACAGTACCACGCGGTCCCTTGTCAGGCAGATTCCAACTATGGAGTCAAATTCGGGAGATGAGTTTCCCACTTCTTTATTCATGACTCCGGGCGAAGGACGTCAAGGTGCAGGTGGTCTTCGTACTAAAGGCTATTTCAAAAGAGCTCGACCGCAGAAGCCATTGATAACGGTTGTTACTGTGGTTTGCAATGGCGAAACTCATCTTGAAAGCGCAATTCTGAGTGTAATCAACCAAACTTACGACAACATTGAGTACATAATAATTGATGGAGCCTCTAAGGATGGTACCTTAGAATTGATTCGAAGGTATGAGCTTACAATAGATTATTGGCTTAGTGAAAACGATATGGGAATCTACGATGCAATGAATAAGGCTGTGACCTTAGCAACTGGGGATTTTATCTATTTTCTTGGTGCTGATGATTTGCTTATTGCTGGTGCTATTTCCAAGATGGTTGAGCTGATTGTGGAAAAAATGCTCTCAGGAACCATATATTATGGTGATGTCTACATGCCTGGAAAGCATAAATTATATGATGGTGAGTTTACAAAATACAAGTTAGTCAAAAGAAACATTTGTCATCAATCTATTTTCTATCCAAGAAGTGTTTTTTTGAAAACAAGATATAATCTGTGCTATTCAGTTTTGGCCGATTATGAATTAAACCTCAGATTGATTGCTTTCATGAATTTCGTTTATCTCCCAGTTTTAGTTGCCTACTATAACGATACAGGGGTAAGTTCTTCTCATATCGATAGTTGTTTTGTAAGGGATAGACTGAAGATAATCAAAGACAATTTCGGCAAATACTTTTTTTATATATGTTGGTTCAGAAGGCTTTTAGGCAGCGCAAAGAGTCGTTTAATGGCGCCTAAACGGTGAAAAAATGAATAGTTTGGACTTTTTTAACCACTTAGTCGAAAATTTAGGAACATATTTCTTAATTTGGTCGCTATGTTTCTTCACATATTGCATCGCTTTAAGAAAATGTTATTTTTCAATTTTTGATCCTTTGTTTGTAACTATTTTTTTTACTTCTTTTTCCTCCTCAGTTGTGGTCTACCTGTTTTGTTTTGGCCTAATTGATAGGCGTTACTTTTTCTCTTTCTGCATTACAGAAGCTTGTCTTGTTTTAGGTATATATGCAACGGGAAGATTAATTCAAGAACCCGTTTGTTTTTCCAAAAAAGAAGAATTCTCGTTAAAAAGCACATATGCTGCAATATATCTTTATTCATTTGTGTTTACAGTATTTCTTATTGCGCAAGCAATTACATATTTAAAATTTGGCATCCCTCTTTTCTTGACAAGTCGTTTGACTACTTATTCTGGGAGTGGAGGTTATGGCATTTTAGGCAGATTGTTAACTGCTTACACAAACGTTTTGATATATTTTTATATAATTTTTTCGTTTTATTTAAAAGAATTCCAAGGTCCATTTTTACATTTTTTAAACAGAGCTACACTTGTAGTTTTATTTGTAAGCTTCATTTTTAGCGGGTCTAAGTCAGCATTGCTTTCAGTTGTGTTTGTTTTTTATTCTGTGCAGTTTTATTTCTCTTCAATTTTCCCTGAAAAAGTTGCTCAAGCAGATAGAAAATTTAAAGGACTGCTGCCCTTAGTGCTTATTTTAGGAGTGATAGGAGCTTTTTTTACTTTAGGAATTCAGCGAAAAGTCACTGATGGGTTTGAGATTGCTGGATTATTGGCGGAGAGGATGGTTGCGACCGGTGACGTTTTTTTTATGGCTTACCCTCATGGCGTTATTGAAAAAGTAAAACAAAAAACTGATATTTTTACAGCTACTTTTGTTGACTTTCTTGCTATGACTAGAATGATTTCTAGCAGTGAAGCGCCTGAGCCAATAGGGTTTGCATTGACTGCATATCATTACGGTCCAATGCCATTTGGCCCAAATCCTAGACACAATATTTTGGGATATCTTTATCTCGGCGATTATGCCTTCGCGTATTCCTTCGTTCTCGGTTGCATAATCGGATTGTTCCGGAATAACCGACTGGTATGTTTTAAACGAGGATATTTATTCCGTTTAATCCATTTTCTCTTTTTTGTTCAGGTTAGAACGATCTGGAGCGATCCTCCTCTTGCTGTTGCTCATATAAATGGTATCCTTTTTTTCCTTTTACCGCCATTACTCTTTTCTTTAATTTTAAGCCATATAACGCTTAAATATAATAGGCAGCCGAAATTTTTCTTGAGCAAACCACGGTCAGTGATATAAAATGAAGCAATGTTATCGGCAACTTGCGTTGATTTTGAAGTATAAGGGGTACTGTCTTGCAAAGAAGTGATAAAGTTTATATCATAATTTTGAATTATAATAGTTGGCAAGATACGATAGAGTGTCTTGAAAGTGTTTTGCGAAATGATTACAATAATTACCAAGTTATTGTAGTTGATAATAATTCCACAGATGACTCTTTAGAAAATCTATTGCGATGGGTAAGAGGTACGCAAAGTAACTGGGTAAATCCAGGGAACCCGTTAAGAGACTATTCTTGCCCTGCAGTTGACAAACCTCTAGAACACATCGTTTGCTCTGACGATATAGATAAGTCTGACGAAGAACTAGGGTTAGATCACTCAAGTGATTGCATTAATAGTTGGCCTATTGTTTTTATTAGGGCCGAGAAAAACGGTGGGTTTGCAGCCGGGAATAATATAGGTATAAAATATGCGCTAAAAAAGGGTGATTTTGCATTTATCTGGCTAGTAAATAATGATACTGTTATTAAAAGAGATGCGCTTAGTAATTTGGTATGCTATGCGAAAAACTATTTTTTTGATCTTACTGGTTCCGCCCTTATGTATTATCAATTTCCTCATAAAGTCCAGGCTTTGGGCGGCCACGTTAATAGGTTCTCTGCAGCAACTAGTCACATTTTAGTGCCTGGCGAGATTAATGCAGGATTGGATTATATCATAGGTGCTTCACTTTTAGTGACTGAAAAAGTAATTAGAAATAATGGTTTATTGCCTGAAGATTATTTCTTATATTATGAGGAAGTCGATTATTGTTTTTCTGCTAAGAAGCGCGGGTTTAAGTTGGGTGTATGTTTAGATTCGATTGTTTATCACAAGGTTTGGGGGAGCCAACATGGGCCAGATAGATACGAACGAATGCTAAATTTAGTATTGAAAAATAGGATAAAGTTTCATAGAAAATACCTTGGGGGGGGGGGCTTTTTATGGCTTGGACTACTTAAGCCTCTAATTGGAAAAGTCTTGAGAGGACGTTTCTTAGAAGTTCTGCGCTTTATCAAGCAAGAGCTTCAATCAAAGCGACTGAGTTAATGAAAGTAGATCTGACTAAGAAAAGATTACCTGTAGCAGTAATATTCAGCAAGGTTGGTGTGGGAGCATGTCACAGTCAATTCGCGTGCTGATCAATTTAACAACAAGGAAATTACTCCAAAATGTACACGAATGATGAAGTGGCGAATCAAAGAAATTTGTTGAGAAAATTATGAAAACTGCAATAATAACTGGAATTAGCGGTCAGGATGGGCCATATCTTGCTAGACTGCTAGTTGAAAAAAACTACAGGGTTATTGGCACTGTTAGAAGTTACAGATCTTCAAATGTAAAAAGTTTGGAATACTTAAAAATTGCTGAGAAGGTAGTCCTTGAAGAACTTGATTTATTAGATATTACAAATGTAATACGATTGTTGATGAAGTATAAACCCGATGAGGTTTATAATCTAGCCGCGCAGAGCTCTGTGGGATTGTCTTTTTCTCAGCCAATTGGAACATTTTCCTTCAATACGGCTTCTGTAAACAATCTGCTTGAAACAATACGTCTGCTGAGTCCTATGACAAAGCTTTACCAGGCGTCAAGTAGTGAGATGTTTGGATGTGTAAAAAAACTGCCTATAACCTTAGATGCTCCAATGCACCCGGTTAGCCCCTATGCGGTCTCCAAGGTTGCTGCTCATTTTATGGTTATGAATTATAGAGAAGCCTATGGGTTATTTGTTTGCAATGGTATTTTGTTTAATCATGAATCTTTCTTAAGAAGCGGGAATTTTTTTGTAAAAAAAATTATTCTTGAAGCATTGAAAATTAAAAGAGGTGAAAAGGATTGTGTCTTTGTCGGGAATTTAGACTTAAAAAGAGATTTTGGGTATGCTCCAAGGTATGTCGAGGCTATGTGGATGATGATGCAGCTCGAGAAGCCTGAAGATTTTATTGTTTGCTCTGGCAAATCTATTTGTCTGCGCGATATAGTTTATTATGTCTTTGATAAGCTGAAGCTTGACAATAAACTGATTGTTGTTGACGATAAGCTTTGCCGACCAAATGAGGTATATGATATTGTAGGCGATAACTCTAAGGCAAGATTGCATTTGGACTGGTATTATGATGATTCATTTTTTGACATACTGGATATTTTGATTCATGAAGAGTTGCAAGCGCAAGGCGCCTAATTCCGGTGGTTTGCAGTGCAAGAGTATATATATTAGGAGATATTTTTTGTGCAGATAGCCTATGATAATATTATTTTTTCTCTGCAAAAAGCTGGTGGTGCTTCTATGTATTGGCATGAACTAATAAAGAGACTTCAAATTAGAGGAGAAGTCTCTTTCTTTGAAAAAGAGAATAGCAACATTTTTAGGAAACATCTTACCATTCAAGCAAAAGAGGAGTTGTGTGTGCCCTCTAGAGTATTGCGCTACTTCCCTTTTACACAAAGATTGCCTTCAAAATCAATTTTCCATAGTAGCCTTTATCGCGTGTCAATTCAGAAGAATATAGTGAATATAACAACTGTTTATGATTTTACATATGAATATTTTGTAAATGGTCTACCAAAATTTATACATAGTTGGCAAAAAGGTTATGCTGTTCGTCATAGTGATGGACTAATATGTATTTCAGAGAATACAAAAAGAGACTTGCTAAAATTTCGTCCTCACACCGATGAGTCAAAAATCAGAGTTATCTATATTGGTGTGTCCGATGATTTCTTCTTACTTCAGAACAAAGTTCAGCATCTGAATCAAAATTTTGAATGCCTACAGAACAAAAAGTATATTGTATTTGTGGGTGATAGAAGTCCTTATAAAAATTTTGATTTAGCTGTTAAAGCCTTACAACAGTTTTCTGATTTGTTTTTGGTAATCGTTGGAGGTAAACCGTTTAATCAAGAAGAATCTCTGCTGATGAGTAATTTAAAAGATCGTGTGTTTCATTTTGCTGGTATCGATAGTAGTAAACTTAATATTTTGTATAATAATGCCTTTTGTCTAGTTTACCCTTCTAGTTATGAAGGGTTTGGAATCCCTGTAGTTGAGGCAATGAAATCTGGTTGTCCTGTTGTCACAACTGGAATGTCGTCTATTCCAGAAGTAGCTGGAATCGCGGGCGTGTATATCAATAAGCTTACTCCTGATGGAGTGGCTCAGAGCATCGCTTCTCTTAAGAACTTGCAATTTCGTGAAGAAGTTGTGCGCAGAGGATTTTTGCAAGCTGCAAAGTTCAGTTGGGATAAATGTTTTGAAGAAACTTATGCTTTCTATGAGGAAATTTATAACATGAAATTTGGCAATAGTTAATATTCAGATTTCTATACCTTTCATTCAATATAGTCTGCTTCCTTGTTGGTGTTTGTTTTTTTGCAAATTGAAAGTGAGCGAAAAGTGTTGGATTTGATTGTGCGTTATGGTTTTATTGGTATTATTGAATTAATTTGTTTTTGGATCCGAACCAAGCTTCTTTTCAGAAATGCTCGGTTGATTCGTTTCCCGTTTTATATTCGTGGTCGCCAGTTTATTAGGGTATCAACCGGTTTTACAACTGGCAGTGGATGTCGATTAGAAGCGTATCCAGATGATGGAATCACGGTGACGCTTACAATTGGAAAAGGTGTTCAATTAAACGACTATGTTCATATCACAGCAATGAATAGCGTTACAATAGGAGAAAATGTGCTCATGGCCAGCAAGATCTATATCTCTGATTGCTGCCATGGCTTTTATGACGGTGGCGAGAAGGATTCATCACCATTAACCCCGCCGATGGAACGTAATTATAAAATCTCACCGGTTAAAATAGGGAATAATGTTTGGATAGGCGAATCGGTGTCCATTCTACCGGGGGTAACAATAGGTGAGGGTTCAATTATTGGTGCGAATTCGGTTGTTACAAAAAGTATTCCTGAATTTACAATTGCTGCGGGTAATCCTGCTAGGGTCATAAAAAGGTATAACTTCAGCAGAAACTGCTGGGAAAAAATATAGTTCTTGTCGAAGTGTAGCCAACCGATTGTAGGGCGGCTAAAGTAACCATTACTAATTGATTGCCGAAGGGAAGGGCCTATCATGAAAAACATTTTGATTACAGGTGGTGCTGGTTTTATTGGAAGTAATCTGTCATTACATCTTTTAAGTAAGGGGTATGCCATAACTGTAATAGATTGTCTCTCGTCTCAAATTCACGGCGATGAGCCCACTAATTCGAGCCTTTACAAGACGATAAAAGATAAAGTAACTTTTTTTCACGCTGACGTTTCATGCAAATCATTTTGGGAACAAGCAATCCAGGGCCAAGATGCAATAATACACCTTGCAGCGGAAACAGGTACCGGCCAATCAATGTATGAGATTGAGAAATATGTAAATACGAATGTTGGTGGCACCGCGTTAATGTGGGATATTCTTGCAAATCAAGCTCATTCCGTAAAGAAGGTTGTAGTAGCGTCTTCTAGAGCCGTATATGGAGAAGGTAAATATAACTGCAGCAAAGATGGAGATGTTTTTCCGGTTGCACGAAAAGAATCAGATATGTCTATGGGTGATTTTTCTGTGAAATGCCCCATTTGTAATACAACAGTTGTTCCTATGGCAACTTCAGAGGATTCCAAACTTTCGCCTTCTTCGATTTATGGCTTTACCAAGCATGCTCAGGAAGAAATGTGCTTGATTGCAGGAAAGGCGATGCAAATACCTGTTGTTGCATTTCGCTATCAAAATGTATATGGGCCCGGCCAGTCTTTGAAGAACCCTTATACTGGCATTCTTTCTATTTTTTCGACCAGAATCAGTAATGGCAACGAGATTCAGATTTTTGAAGATGGCAGGGAAAGCCGTGATTTTGTATTCATTGACGATGTGGTAAAAGCTACTGTCCTAGGTTTAGAGAAGGATGAAGGCAATTATCAGGTTTTAAACGTCGGAACCGGAGTTCAGACTGATGTTCTGACCGTAGCCAGCCTTCTTAAGAGTGAATTTAATTCAAGTATTGATGTAAGAGTTACAGGTGACTATAGACTTGGTGATATCAGAGATAATTTTGCGGATTTGACACAAATTACCAATCTGCTTGGCTATAAACCATCTGTATCCTTTGCTGATGGTATAAAACGTTTCGTCGCCTGGGTAAAAAGTCAGGAAATTAGCGAAGACAATTACCTGTCTTCTATAGAACAAATGAAAAAACGAGGCCTTTATAAATCCTGAAGGGGTTTATAAATGATGGGTTTAGATGAATATTGCAGGAAAGAAAATTCTGTTTTTTTGCCCCAGAACATTCGGATACGAAAATGAGATAGCAACTAAATTGAAAGATTTGGGCGCGGTTGTCGTATTTAGAAGCGCTCAGCCACTGGAACATGTTTGGTTTAAGGCACTGATCAGACTTATGCCCTATATCGGTTGGGTTATTGCTGACTTTGTGTATTTTCATTGGCTTGCAAAGGCATCACCTTCTGTTTGCGATTTTGTTTTCATTATAAAAGGTGAGGGCTTGTCTCCAAAGTTTATAGCTGCATTGAAGAAAAAGTATACAAATGCAAAGTTTATCTTGTATTTGTGGGATAGTGTCGCAAACGTTGTAAATACAGAGCAAAAGTTGCCTTATTTTGATAAAGTTCTCAGTTTTGATCCAGTTGACTGCAAGAAATTTGAAAGATTTGCTTATCGACCTTTGTTTTTTCTGGATAAGTATTGTGATGCAAAGCCATCCAGGTCGTCGAACAGGCTCTTTTTTGTGGGTACACTCAATGGGGATCGACCAAAGATTATTTCATCACTTGCATTGCTTCTTTCTGGGGTCATTGTTTTTGACTATTGGTTATTTGTTCGAAGCCGCGTAGAACTTTTTTTCAGGCAAATTTTTGAACGCGAATTACGCAACTTGGATCATTCGAGACTGATTTTTGCTCCAATGTCTTCTAAAGAAATTAGTGACCGATATGAAGAATGTTCTGCTGTTCTGGATATCGAGCATCCAAAACAAACCGGTTTAACAATGAGAACATTTGAAGTGATCGCTTCCGGTAGAAAGCTGGTTACAACGAATATAAATATTCTTTCGCAAGATTTTTATGAACCAGACAGAATAGCCGTTATTAAGAGAGGTGAGCCGAGTTTACCAGATGGTTTTCTTTTAAAAAACCCGCCACCTGTTACGGAAATTTTCAAACGTAAATACTCACTTAAGGGGTGGTTGAGCGAAATATTCGAAGGATTGTAATCGAAAAGCTTGTTGTTCCCCGTTTGCAAGACGGTATTTTAGAAATATTGGGTCTAACGCTTGACTTTGCTGTGCCGAACTTTTAACCTGCCATATTGTGTTGGTTTTATCCCGGAGCAGGGCGTTCTTCTGTGGTTTACCTGTTTTCTCTTGCTGTGAGCATTGTTGTTGCCTGGCTGATCTGCCGGGATAATAGCATTTTATCGGTAAAAGACGAGCCCGATGAGCGGTCGCTGCATAGCCGGCCGACGCCGCGTCTTGGCGGGCTTGCCATTCTTGCCGGCAGCGCCGCCGGCTGGAGCTGGCTGGTTTATCAGAATGGTCTGCCGGAAGTATTTATTTATATCTCCGGGGCTGCTTTGCTTGTCGCGGTTATTTCGCTGGCTGATGATTTTTTAACTCTCTCACAGGCCGGCCGGTTTGTTGTGCATCTTCTTGCATCCGCTGCAGTTATTTATGCGACAGTTTATGCTGCAGCGGGCATTGGCATGCTGCTGTTTTATCTTATTGCCACGCTCTGGCTGATCAATCTCTACAACTTCATGGACGGCATGGACGGCTTTTCTGGCGGCATGGCAGCGATCGGCTTTGCCGCACTCGCCGTCGCCGCGCAATTTTCCCAGAAGCTGGTAATGGCTGAATTTATGGCGGTTATTGCGGTTGCCGCATGTGGTTTTCTGCTCTTTAACTTTCCGCCGGCACGCATGTTCATGGGTGATGTCGGCTCGGCTACCATCGGGTTTCTGGTTGCGGCTTTTTCTTTATGGGGAGTGCGCGATGCGGTTTTTCCGATCTGGCTGCCGCTGCTGGTGTTTTCGCCCTTTATCGTCGATGCCTCGCTTACTATTCTGCGCCGCGCCATTAACCGCGAAAAAATCTGGCTGCCGCATCGTAAGCATTTTTACCAGCGCCTTGTGCTCAATGGCTGGTCGCATCGCCGGACCGTGTTGTGCGAATACGTTCTGATGCTCGCCTGCGCCGGTAGCGCTCTGCTTATGCAGCGCTACGACCTCGCCGTTCCCGGCCTGGCTGTCTGGGCGGTGATTTATAGCCTGCTGGCTATTCTGGTCGAACGCAAGGTGCGAGATAAAATACCATTCTGCAAAGAAAAAGAAAAGAATAATCCGCAGTCGCCCACAGGATGTGGGTGATACTCGGGCGCATCAGGATGGAGGTGCCCGGGTGATTACGCAGATGGCGTAGATTATTTTTTAGGGCGAGCTGGCGGGCTTTTTGGCTTTCTGGCGGTTTTGTAGGCGGCGGCGGGTTCTGAAGCTTTGTAGTTGTCTGCGGGGGGTAGTTGAAAATTGCCGGCAATCACTCCGGCAACAGTGATGTCTTCGTCGAGATTTTCCCAGCGTAAGGCGTAGCCGTTGAGACGTAATTTGACTTCTGCCAGTTCTTTGTCGCTGGCACTTTTCAAGATTTTGAAACGGTCGGCCGGAAAGCCTATAATGCGGCCATCGGTCAATTCGACGAACACCATGCGATTTGCTACCCAGGCATTTATTCCGGCTGGTTCAACTGCTTCTATTAACCCATTTTTAGCTGTGGTAGGCATTGTATTTCTCCACTAACATCATCTGATGCTGGAATACCAGCTTTTCAATTTCCCTGACCGTTTTGGGTGAAACTCCAATGTTTCGCGCCAGTCTGATCGGGTGCAGCCAGAATTTACACTCCCCATCCGGGGTTTCGACATGAATATGTGGTGGAAACGGAATGAACCCACCCGCAAAACTGTCGGCATAATCTGAACTCTCAGGATTCAAGATAACCAATTATAATCCATCCGGTCAGCACAGGGCAAGTCATATTCCGCTGTCGATTCTAACACAGAGCCGCAGAGTCCAGGCGAGGAAGAAGAAAAGGGCACCCGTGGATTGCACCGCCTGGTGATGATTTTGTTGCCTTTTTGCTGCTGCTTCGCTATGATGCGGTTAATTTATTTTTTGGAGCCTACAATGAAACAGCGACGTGGCATTATTCTCGCCGGCGGGTCGGGCACCCGGCTTTATCCTATAACCCGGGGTGTCAGTAAACAAATGGTGCCGGTTTATGACAAGCCGATGATTTTTTATCCGCTGTCAACACTGATGCTCGCCGGTATCAAAGACGTTCTCATCATCACCACTCCCGAAGACCAGGCTGCTTTTCAGCGCCTGCTGCTCGACGGCAGCCAGTGGGGAATCAACCTGCAATATGCCGTGCAACCGAGCCCCGACGGTCTCGCCCAGGCCTTTATCATCGGCGAAAAATTCATCGACGGCGCGCCCAGCTGTCTCATTCTCGGTGATAACATCTTTTACGCCGAAGGCCTTGCACGGAAACTGCAGGCGGCAGCGCAGCGCCCGGCCGGTGCTACTGTGTTCGGCTACTATGTCAGCGACCCCGAACGCTATGGCGTCGTTGCATTCGATAAAGACGGCCGCGCTATCAGTATCGAAGAGAAGCCGAAACAGCCAAAATCGAATTTTGCCGTTACCGGCCTGTATTTTTACGACGAACAGGTCGTCAAATACGCCAAAGCGCTCAAGCCTTCACCCCGTGGTGAACTCGAAATCACCGACCTCAACCGTGTCTATCTCGAAGCCGGCCAGCTCAACGTCGAAATGCTCAGTCGCGGCACTGCCTGGCTCGATACCGGAACTTTCGCTTCATTACTCGATGCCTCACATTTTGTCAGGGTCGTCGAAGAGCGCCAGGGCCTCAAAATCGCCTGCGTCGAGGAAATCGCCTGGCGCATGGGCTTTATCGACAAAGCCCGCCTGCTCGAACTCGCCGCGCCGCTCGCTAAAAACGAGTATGGCCATTATCTGCTGCGCATCGCTGGTGAAAAGCCATGAAAATAACCCCGACTGCGATTCCTGAGGTTCTGGTGATCGAACCAGTCGTGTTTTCCGATGCGCGCGGCTTTTTTCTCGAAACCTGGAGCCGTCGCAAATTCGCCGAAGCCGGCCTTGATGCTGATTTTGTTCAGGACAACCACAGCAGCTCAGTTAAAAATACCCTGCGCGGCCTGCATTACCAGCTGCAGAATACCCAGGGGAAACTCGTGCGCGTAAACCTCGGTGTAGTTTACGATGTTGCCGTCGATATCAGACGCAGCTCGCCGACTTTCGGCAAATGGGTTGGTGAAGTCATTTCAGCCGATAACCGGCGGCTCTTCTGGGTTCCGCCCGGGTTCGCACATGGTTTTCTCGTGCTCAGCGACGTCGCCGAGTTTCAGTACAAATGCACCGATTATTACAACCCGGCTGCTGAAAGATGCATCGCTTTCAACGACCCCGATCTGGCAATTGACTGGCCGGTCACAGATCCCGGGCAGCTGATACTCTCGGCAAAAGACCAGGCCGGCAAAGCACTCAAAACCGCCGACCTGTTTCCCTGAAGAAGAGGTTCGCACCAAGCCGCAGAGACACGAAGAAGAGAGTAATCCGCAGATTGCGCAGATTATATTTAGAGTTGAGCAGGCCGAGTAAGATGGATTCTGCGACTTCGCCTGACGGCTTGCGCAGAATGACGGAAAGGGGCGGATCAGGCAGCCTTTTGGGGCCGGCGGGCTTTGCGTGATTGGTTCAGGCGCATTTAGATTCGAGACAAGATCCCTGGATGTCGTTAATAATGGTGTCTGAGCTGAAATCCTGGCCATTTGGCCAGCGGATGCCATAATGCGCGGATTTGACCAGTCGAAAATAATCTGCGTTCTTCAATTCATGAAAAGCAGATCCACCCAGATATGGCTTAACGTCAAATATGCCTGAAATGCCACTACTGGTGATAATTTCAAGTTTGTAATCTTCAAGAGGGACTGCCTTCAGGATCTTATCCATTTTGCCTGCTCCTATTTCAAAGGATCAATTTTGAAAACTGGCTCGCCTGCAACGGCAAGTTTCCAGTTGGCAAGAAGATCCTCTCTGTGAATTTCTATCCAGGCTTGAACGAGTTTCATTTTTGCTTTTGGTAAACTTCCAGCCAGAATTTCTCCCGATTCAATTTCAATTGCAGCCGTATACTCACCAAATTCAGCATGTATGTGAGGTGAGCTGTGCTTTTTATCGTCATAAAAATACATCAGCACGAGAATTCCATAAAACATCGAGATCGTCGGCACTATTAGGCCCCCTGTTGTCAGACCTGATGAAAGTTTTAAGCTTCTGGATTAGTTATTTTACCCTTACCATTCTAAATTGGAATTATTCTTTTGGCAATCAGTTGTTTTGGTCAAAGACACGGAGACTTCGATTGGCGCAGATTGCTTTTCAGAGCGGCATTTATCTTTGTGTCTTCGCGGCTTTGTGCGAGGCTTTTGCCCTTTTTGTGGTCTTGTAGGGCACAGCGGGTTCTGAAACTTTGTAGTTGTCTGCGGGCGGTAATTGAAAGTTGCCGGCAATCACTCCGGCAACAGTGATGTCTTCGTCGAGATTTTCCCAGCGTAAGGCGAAGCCGTTGAGACGTAATTTGACTTCTGCCAGTTCTTTGTCGCTGGCACTTTTCAAGATTTTGAAACGGTCAGCCGGAAAGCCGATAATGCGGCCATCGGTCAATTCGACCCAGATGTTTCGCGTCAGTCTGATCGGGTGCAGCCAGAATTTACACTCCCCATCCGGGGTTTCGACATGAATATGTGGTGGAAGCGGAATGAACCCACCCGCAAAACTGTCGGCATAATCTGAACTCTCAGGATTCAAGATGATCAATTATAATCCATCCGGTCAGCACAGGGCAAGTCATATTCCGCTGTCGATTCTCACGCAGAGCCGCAGAGGCGCTGAAGAGAAAAGACCTCCGCAGATTACGCAGATGGCGCAGATTTTATTTAGAGGTTTGAGCAGGCCCGCGATGGATTCTGCGACTTCGCCTGGCGGCTCGCGTAGAACGACAGAAAGGGGCGGGTCAGGCAGCCTTTTGGGGCAGACGGGCTTTGCGTGGCTGGAGACTGACGACTTTTCTGGTGGTTTTTGCTTCTCTTTCCTGTAATGCTTTGCAGATAGCTTCAAGCTCGCCGCCGAGTTTTTGCGCAAGTTCATCGCGCCGTTTACGGGTTTCTTCGATGATCGGGTCTTTCCACATATCAGCCCTCCATAAGTTCTTGTGGTGTGCAGATGATCGGCGGCTCGAAGCCGCAGTCGCGGCAGGCCTGTTCTATCCTGGGTCGCATGATGGCATTGGCAATGTGCGTACAGTTCCATGTCAAAAGATATTCAATTCCATGTATGGTGGCAATAGCAATGTGAAGTGCGTCAAGCCTTGCTTTTGCCGGGAGAGACCCTTTTTCTACAAGATAGGCCGCCAGTTGCTTTGTATTTTCATTGTTCTGTAGAAGCGGAATGTCGACCAGCAGATCCAGGCGTCTTTTGGCGGCTTCGGCGTCGCCGAGCGAAGATTCATCGATCACCAGTTCCGAAATGTATAACTCGAACAGATGCCTTCGGTTGGTCCACCAGTCAAAAGATATGTTCTGGTTGGCGCAGACCCTCAGGTCATTGCTTGGCCTCGAAGCGAGATAACTGGGAATAGAAGTTTCCAGATATACTTTGGGTCGGCAGGCAGTTTTTTTCATTAGTATCCCGACAGAAAAAATTTACAGAACAACTACACTGCTGAAAGTATAGCCCAGTAATTGTTATCGGGCAAGTCGCGTAATTCTTTTGTTTTGCTCGCCTGGCGATGATTTTGTTGCCTTTTTGCTGCTGCTTCGCTATGATGCTCGAATTTTGCCGTTACCGGTCTGTATTTTTACGACGAACAGGTCGTCAAATATGCTAAAGCGCTCAAGCCTTCACCCCGTGGTGAACTCGAAATCACCGACCTCAACCGTGTCTATCTCGAAGCCGGCCAGCTCAACGTCGAAATGCTCTGTCGCGGCACCGCCTGGCTCGATACCGGAACCTTCGCTTCATTACTCGATGCCTCACACTTTGTCAGGGTCGTCGAAGAGCGCCAGGGCCTCAAAATCGCCTGCGTCGAGGAAATCGCCTGGCGCATGGGCTTTATCGACAAAGCCCGCCTGCGATTCCTGAAGTTCTGGTGATCGAACCAGTCGTTTTTTCAGATGCGCGCGGCTTTTTTCTCGAAATCTGGAACCGCCTAAAATTCGCTGAAGCCGGCATTGACGCCGATTTTGTGCAGGACAACCACAGCAGCTCAGTTAAAAATACCCTGCGCGGGCTGCATTACCAGCTGCAGAATACCCAGGGGAAACTCGTGCGCGTAAACCTCGGTACAGTTTTTGATGTTGCCGTCGATATCAGGCGCAGCTCGCCGACTTTCAATACAAATGCACCGATTATTACAACCCGGCCGCCGAAAGATGCATCGCTTTCAACGATCCCGATCTCGCAATTGACTGGCCGGTCACAGACCCCGGTCAGCTGATACTCTCGCCAAAAGACCAGGCCGGCAAAGCACTCAAAACCGCCGACCTTTTCCCCTGAAGAAGATTCTAACTCAGAGACGCAGAGGCGCGGAGAAGAAGAGTATCCGCAGTCGCCCACAGGATGTGGGAGGATACCAGTCTGAGAAACAATATGCCGAAGCAAGGTTTTTCTTCTTTTATCGCCAGAGTGCCAAAATCTGCATCATGAGTAAGAATAAAACGACAGTCTGTAAACGCCTTTTGCAGAAGAAAGTCGTCAGTTCTGCCATGCCAGTTCATTTCTTTTACGTCGACAACATCAATCTTATGCTGCCGAAGAAATGCCACTACACGCGGCGAAACATTTTCGTCGACCAGTAGTTTGAGAGCGGCCAATCTTAGCCGTCATGATTTTTTATTTCGGTTTATCCATGCGTAAATCTCCCGGTTTTCAGTCTGAATTTTATCTTTGTGTTTTAGAGGCTTTGCGCGAGCTTTTGGGCCCTTTTGTGGCCTTGTAGCGCGCGGCGGGTTCTTTTACGCTGTTGCTGTCTTTGCGCAATGTTTCGATCTGCTCAGGAGTCAGGCCGGTGATGTCAGAAATTACTTCGGTACTGATACCCTTGCTCAGCATTTTAAGTGCTGTTTGCGCCAGGGTTTCCAGTCGACCTTTTTCCAGGCCCTCTTCTCGGCCTTCTTCTCGGCCTTCTTCGCGGCCTTCTTCTCGACCATCGAGCTTGCCGAGGCCGTAAGAAGATTCAACCATACTGGCCTGGTAGTGCAGGTCGTCTGAATAGCGGTTGTAGGCGATACGTTCTGCTTCGCTGAGTTTCATGATGTCAAGGCGGCTTTTTGCCTGTTGCAGGCCTTTTGCCTTGGAACCTGGCTTGATTTCCTCGTTTTTCAGGAAGTATATCCATTCATCGAGGGTGTTTTTGGCAACATCGTTGAAGTTATTGACCTTGATCAGATAATATTCAGGGAAAATATCGCGGGGCGAGGCCTGCTTGAACAGGCGCCGCTGCTCACTGCTCAGCGTCAGCTCGTCATGACGATGCAGCCCGGTGAACACCGTCTGGCCATGATAAATATAGTCGTCGCCATGACCCAGATCGAAATAAAGAATATTGATCGAAATGACCTTAACCGCCGCTGAATAGGCCGCACCCTCGGTCAGGTGTTCACACACGGCCTTGGAAGCGGCGAACATCATCCGGAAAAAGTAGTCGTATTCATGTTCATACTGAATTTCAATGATGATAATTTCGTTTTTGTGGTTGGCTACCTTCAGATCAAGGCGGTTGCTTCTTTGGCCATGGTAATCCCGGTTGCTCTCGCTCTCAAGCAGGGCCAGTATTCTGATTTCGGCGCCAAGCAGCTCAGATAGAAAGCCTTCGAGAATGTCGAAGTTGGCCTTGCTGCGCAAGAGCCTTTTTATGGCCCAGTCGAAACTGACCAGTTTGCGTTGTTTTTTCATCGCCGTTTTCCTTTGCGCCAGTCGCAAAATCGGTTCGCATGACCAGTATACCGCAAAGCCCCTTCCCTGACAATAACTCCCAAAATCGTGCGCGCACCTGGGCGCGTCGTAATCGTAATCGATTCTCACGCAGAGGCGCTGAAGAGAAAGCCATTCGCAGATTACTTTTCAGGGCGGGTTGACCGGGCGTTCAGGAAAGATCTGCCAGGCGTTTCTCTATGGTTTTCTGGAGAAGGGTTCTTTGTCTGGCGGTCATTGGTATCTTTTCAAGGATAGCGCAGTGACTGCTGAAACTTTTTAAGAGCTTGTCGAGCATGTTTTGCGCCGCCGGGCCAGACAGGTTAAAACGTTCGGCAAAATCCAGAATGGTTGCCCGCTTGATGTTGTCGTTGCGACCATCGATTTTTAAGGCCATCTGGTGATCACCGTAGATGAGTGTGCAGATCAGGTCGTAGGCCGGGGTTAATTCGACCAGGCGACTGCCATGCTTTACCATAAGACTTATGTTTTTGGCGTGCAGATCGCCATTGCCCAGCAGGTATGAAAAACAGTAAAGATGCAGCAGTTTCAGCAGCATGACACTGGAAGCTGAGCTCAAATCGCATATTCCCGCAGCGATGTCGTTCAGCGAAATACGATATTTTTCTGAGGGGTATTTGTCGAGGAACTGGCAGGCGTCTTCCTGGTGGTGCATGACTGACTTGTTCAGCGTTTCATCGTAATCACGGTCGAAGCGTTGCACCAGAAGCCCCAGATTGCCTGATCGATCGCGCACCAGTTTTGTCTTTGCGACATGCAGCCCGCATTTTCCTGCCAGTTCCATGCAATAGAGCTCGTTTTGCACGAGATCTGGCTTGTCTTCGGGATTGAGTTTCAAGATATAAGCATTTCTGGCCCGGGCTATGTTCAGCGGAAAGCTTATCATCGATGCGGAAATTTTCTCCTGAACCCCCGCGATGCTGTCTTCGCCCAATTGATAGCTGTTGCAGCTGAGAAGATCGTTAAAATATTCATAGAAATCAATTTTCTTCAAAGGTGGAACTCTGTATGCATTTTCCGTTTTATTGCCTGTCTGGCAATGAACATCACCGATCACGTTGTTGCCTGCTGCGGCAAACAGGCTGAACATGTCATCCGCCGATGTTTTGAGGATTTTTTGCAGGGTATTGAGTCGCCTGCCTTCCGGGAGCAGCCCGGCGAAAAAAGGGTGGAGATTGCTTCCGGTTATGCTGATGGGCTGGTGCGACTTTTTTATGCGTAATGTCAGCCATTGGAATCGTGGCGATGAGAGAAACTCTGGATCAAAATGAAAAATGCAGCCGGTGGAAGTGCGTTGCAAAATTCCTGCTTTGAGATCTTCGCGGTAAATAACCAGCTTTTCTATGTCTTTAGCCTGCATCAGCGCTGCGCCGGCTCATTCTTGATAAGAATCCGGTCTTTTCCATCGTCGAGCACAAACTGTAAGCCCAACGTGCTTATAATGTCGAGCAGTTTGCATATCTGGGTGGTTGTTTTGCCTTTTTCGACCTGGCTGAGAAGATTAACACTCACTCCGGCAAGGTCGGCAAGTTCGCCCTGAGACAACCTCAGGTTTTTTCTGCGACTTCGTATCGCTGAGCCCAGTGTGCGCATAGTTTGCTGATTAAAAACAGTCGAATCAATTTTCATGCTTTTTACCACGCTCGTTCTAAAAATATCTTGCTATAACCATAGGATAGTTGATTTGGCGAAAAAATACAATGATCGTAGTAAAAAAATGAAGATGCGCTGACATTATCTGATAATTTGGCCTTTTCACCATGATCGTGGGTGATTGGCGCCGATTATTTTTCAGGGCGGCATTTGTCTTCGCGGTTTCGCGGCCTTGTGCGAGCTTTTTGGCTTTTTTGTGGTCTTGTCGGGCGCGGCGGGTTCTGAGACTTTTGCTGGTTTGGAGGCGTGAGTGGGTTCACAGAGCTTGTTTTTTCCAGCAAGGACCTTTATTTGATCAATGGGCAGGTCAGTTGCTTCGGCGATTTCTTCAAAAGACTTTCCTTTGGCAA
>PGYB01000041.1 GCA_002839445.1 Candidatus Riflebacteria bacterium HGW-Riflebacteria-1 | reverse complement strand
ATGTTGAACCCCTACAGATCCACCCGCAATGGTCTTATTATCAATTACGATGATCCCGTGAACATGGTTTGGCATTACCACGAATTCATCCAATGCAACGCCGGGAAAATGTTGCGGAATTTCCTGCCAGCATTGTCTGGCGAAAATACCGGCATCGTTCAATTCCATTCGGTCGTTGACGATTTCTCCGAACAGATTCTGCCGATTGCAGGCACATACGGTCGCAAAATAGGCACCAGGCTGCGAATAATCGTAACCCTGCAACCGGTTGCTGTTCTTCCGAATCGTTTCTGTCATCGCTTCTCCCACAACTTCAGCTACATTCTATCAAATCAGCTCTAAAAGAGAAAACTCGCCCGCTTTTTTGTAAAGCGGACGAGTTTTCAACCATTGGAGGCGGCGGGAATCGAAGACGACTTACACACCAGCTCCACGGCTGAATTACCAAAACGCCATCGAATAGCCGTCTACCCATTCGTCTACTCATATCGTCAATCGCCAAAAGCCACTAACTAATGAATGGTCGCTATCGAAAATATAACCGATTGTTGCATTTCTGCATCAAATCAATTCTACAACAATCTATTTCAATTATGCAACATTAGGGAAGCCTTCGTCGCTGTATTGTCTACAATGGTCAAGAATCCCTGGAGGCCAGGAATGCCCTGCCGGCCTCAGTAAGCCGGTATTTCTGCAAACCGCTGCTTGGCTTATCCGGAATGGTCATTTCGACAAAACCAGCCTTTATAGCAGGAGACAGATACTCCTGTCTGAAATTCTTACGATCCTTCAGGCCAAGTTCAAGCATGATTTCATTGCGCTTCATCTCTCGGTTCAAAACACAAACAAGCTTCTCAACCGTCGGAGGAACCTGGGGGGTAGCCTGGGGGGTGGCACGCCCCATGGTGCCGCGGGTCTTTTTTAGATTTCCACGCAAAGGCACTGCTTCAGCGAATCTGACAATAAACCTTACCCGCATGCCGATCTCAATAATTTCCGGCATTGGCAAATTCTGCTTTGCAGCTTCATTGAAGATACTGCGCACCCCGCTGCCCCACTGTTCGATCAGCTTCAGCTCCCGGAATACCCTTGCGATTACCGGGTTACGGATCTTGGAGACACCGCTCTTCATGTCTTCGATGGTCATCCCAGGCATCAGAATACCTGGATTCTCGACCTCGATGCGGTCATCAAAGAATGCCACCCGCACCGGTGAGCCACGCTGCGAATAGTCAGAGTGAACAAGAGCATTGATAACGACTTCGCGCAGTATATCGATGGGAATACTCCAGACATCCTTGCGCTGGATCTCGGAAAAGTCTGCGCCGCGCATGGCATGCTTCTTGAGGAACAGCATAATGCTCTCGACAGACTCTGGCAGCGACTCCTCAAGTTCTATATGATCAAAAATGTCACCCTTGTCATTGCCGATAAAGCGGCCACACTGCACCCAGGCGTCAGGATAGTGAAAAACCCTTTCCCGTCCGAACAACAGCATACCGCCACGGGTCGGCACCAGGCGACCCTGCTCACGCCGCAGCAGCTTGAGAGTTAATAATTCCTGGTCATCCAGTGCCCGACGGCCCTTAAACAGTCGCCGGGCCGCCTTGAGATCCAGATCATCTTCAGATAGTTCCGGCATAGGTAGCTCATCATAACTGACGCCCTCAGCCGAACGCCGCAGTTCACCTATCAATTCACGGTCTGCCTGCCGGTTCGACGAGCCAAGACGAACATAAACGCCCTGATCTGGCCCCTCGGCAGCGATATAATGCGGGCGCGAATTGCTGAGAAAAACTTCGACAATCAGCAGGGTTTTGCCATCGACAGTCATCAACTCCACATTCGGAACCAGACGGGGCTTTATCGAATCAGCAATCATGCTGCACAGGCGCTCTTCCTCATCGAGAGGCCGATCAACACCGACCACCTTCTTACTGTCATCGATGCCTACGATAATCTTGCCACCTGCAGTATTCGAGAACGCAACCAGAGTCTTCATCAAACCTTTCGGCGACGACAACTCACGCTTGAATTCAAGCGTCTTACCCTCACCCCGGCTCAATAGTTCTTCAATGACCATTATTCCACCCTGAGAACCGATATCTTTAACAGCAGTCTAACGCGCTCAGCTTACCAGAATTCCGCACAGCAATCAAATTTGCCTGGGCCTGCACCAGTGGCCAGTAAAGCGACCGCAGCTGAGCTCAGGGATATCCAGAAAGTGCCGATACCGTAGGCACTTTTTTCGAAATGGTCTGTCATGCTGTCCGCAAAGCATAACTGCTGAGGTCAAAATTTGTAGGACTATTTCCGTCATTTTGTCGTTTCAGGCCGATAAACATTTTTCTTAGGGCACCAACCACGCATATTTTTCTCTTTAAAGTGAAATTCGACTTGGCACCATCTTCCTGAGGTATTCATCACGTTGACAGGTGCTCCTTCGGTTAATTTCAGAATTGTTTTACTTCCTTTATGAGGCCTGTCCTTGACAAGAGTGGTTGTTTTTGTCATAAAAAGACCAACTTTTTGACATATTTCTTCTAATTTTCGCAGCTCAATTTGTTTCACTTTTTTTAAAATCGAAAACACTACTCTTTCGCTGTATTGCCCAATACTCGGAAAAGAACCATATAGAATTGTGAGCAAAATTGAGATGATTGCCAAATAGTTTGATTGCTTTCCTCTTCCCTTTTGAGTTCCTGGGTCTTGTGAAGAAATTGATTTAAGACCCTCGGTAGATTTTGAGAGGCTATTCATCTCTTTCTCAATGTCAGGATTATCTTCAATTATTTTTTCAATGAGATCTATTGTTTCAAGTCTTGGGAAAGGCAGATCTAAAGAGGGAAATCTATTTATAGAATCTATCAAAGTGCAAGTCTTGACTAAATCGCTCAAGATTGAGCTTTTCAAAGCAGATTCAAATCCGGATATCACGGCTGTTATAGAGTTTAGGCCTGAAAAATCAGGCAAACCTATTTGTGATAGAGGCGATTTCAAAAATGCAGTTGATTCTTTATATTGCCTTACAGCATCAAATGCAAAGGAGTTCTCTGGGAGCTTTATCGCGTCAAACATTGCATTGATACTTCTTTGAGATTCGAATGCTCTGTCAATTGTTTCTAGAAACATTGAGGAAGCTCTTGATGGCTCTTTAGCTGATTTGCTGAGGGATTTAAAAAACTCGTGGATAGGATCGAAACCCATCGAGTTTTGATGCAGCTGCAATGCTCTTTGTGCTTCTAGTCGCATATCACTAAGGCCAAACGCTTCTTTTGTTGCCTTTCGACGGTCTTTGTCTTTTGTCCCGAGAAATAAATTGTCTAAATTTTTATTGTTCAAAATATTCAGTATCTCACAATCATTTTCTACAGGGATGTCACGATCTCTTTCACCGGATAAGCTGAGTTAGCCATAATCAATTGCACCACACCAGACGGAGTATGCCTGATGTGCTTAACCACTCAAGGCGACCAGCCCTACCTCTACAGCGCAAATGTCACTGTCTTTAAGGGTCTATTGAACTCCATACAAATTTCCACCATACTTTACCACAGTGAAAGAAAAACCGAAAGTTTCTGTTGCTGGCACCAAAACACCAATGCCAGCACCAGGCAATGATGACCATGAACTCCAGGCCAGCAGCAGGTCATACGGGATTTCACCAGAATCACCAAATTTACATACACATACTCAACCTTATTCAGAATGAAGGTGAATAAGATTCAGAGGTATATAGTATATTATTTGGTGATTTTGGTGACGGATACTACAAACGCTTATAGACAAAGGATTTACATCGCACCAAGCCTCTGGTGTTAGATGGTGATTTTGGTGCTGATCCGGTTGACCGGCAAACGTGGTAATCTCCATATCCTAATAGCAGAAGAATAAAGTCTATTTATTATGCAATCGCATAAAAATCCAGTCGTAGCAGCGAGCTCTTGGGTCACAAAGTAGATCTGTAACCATGAATCGATATGGTAAGAGATACCTGGCCAGAAGTGCTGCTGGAGGTCATAAAGTTTGCTGTGGTGGAATCTCATGCCAACTATTCTGAACGGGCATGCCGGCAAATTGAAATATTCAAAGAGCTAACGTGGTAGTTTTTCTCTCATTAACTCAAATGACCTGGGCTTGAATTTTACTCTTTCGCAGGCTACTTTTTCTGGTAAAACTTCCAGAATTGCCTTTATGTCTTCCGCTGGAGTTTTCAAACCAAATATTACTGTCTTTCTGGATAAGTTCGCTTTTCCTACGAATTGCTTGCTGGCTGCTATTACTCTCCATTCTTTTTCATAACTCCAGCAATCTGCTTTTGTCAGGCATATTGATCCGAGAACAAGCTCTTCTAAAGGGATTGCTTTCCCTTTGCTGCCTGCAATTGCAGTCATTGTGTTCAATAAATCAGCCACTGCCAAAAGGGGGTAATCATTTGTGTAGCGAACGCGAAATGTTTGGGTATTGCTAGCTAACAAAGATCCTGGAGATCTCTCGTATTCAACACAGAAGCCTTTGTGACTGTCAGAGTAATGAGACCACATCAAAGAGCAGAGGGGACTTTCTGCAAGACAGAAAATGCCCAACGATTTATTAATAGCGTCATGAATTTTAGCAAATATATTATCAGTTTGCTTGCCGAGCCTTTCTAATGCGTTTTTAGCATCTTTATCCCCTTGTCGAGCCATCTGAAGCGCTTTTGCAAGCTCCCATTCAGGCGGAACCTTCATTTCATGCTGAATTGATTCATGCTGAACTAAAAAATTGAAAAACTTTTTCATGTCGTTTTTGTTCAGCTTAAACTCAATGCGGCAATCAAGAGGATCATTGAATTCATCTGGCGAAGCAAAATAAACAGAATTATTTTTTATCGCTTCAAGTTTATTTTTCCGCTCTGCCTCGTCTGATGGCAGGCTTTGATACTTATATAATAATTTTACTTCTGGATTTTTCATAGTTATATTTATTTAAACCTAAGCTTTGGCAGCGAAGTAACAATGTCCACCGTTTTCAGGCTTACAGTAATAATACTGAGCAGCAGATCTAGAATGTAACGTGGGTTACCGACATCTTTTGCCCAGTCATTGGGATCATTCTTGATGCCACTTTCTTTGTGGACTGTTACCTGGTAGCGTTCCATGACCCACTCTATGGCGCTTTTTCCATTAACAACGTATTCGTAAGCCTTGGGCGGAATTTTGGATATGGCTATTTTGCTGTTAAAAATAATCGTATCTTTTTGGTCTTTTTGAGGGAACCTCATTTTCTCAACTGCGAAAAAGCCGCTTTCCTGGCCTGAGACGTCAACCTGCTCACAGGGTTCAGCTTTTTCGTAGTCAATATGCAGCTCAGCCAATTCTCGGCCAGCTTTACTGAAAGACCAGAAATGCTTAACATCTTCAAGCAGAGGCAGTCTCGGCAGAGTTTTTTTCAGGTCATTCGCAAATGTATTTCGGTAATCAGGGCTGTGAAGAAGCCCGTAAACGTAATAAAAAATGTCTTCACGAGTAACATTTTTGCCATATTTGCTTTTTGCCTGTTTTAATGCAAAATCAGCTATAGCATCTTTTCTTACATAACCAGAATTGCCCCCGGCCAAATCAAAAAGCGCTTCTGCTTTCTTTTCTTCGTAGTAATAGAGTGGAAAAGCCTGAACATCACCGTTAAAATGAAGATCTGGTATCAAATCAGTAATTAAAACAGTCATATCTTTTGTAGACCCAGCACCAGAAAGGCAAATCACTCTATTTTCAAAATCGTGAGCTGGAAATAGTTTGGGAATCTGGTAAACCATCTCATTCAATGCTCGTGAAAAATAGAGATGCTGCTTAAAAAAAGGTCGGTAAGAGGAGTCGGCAAAGAAACCATTATCAAATTTATGTTCTTTGCCCCTTTCTGCATCATTAATCAATGCTCTGGTCCAGTTGATATAAGCAGCATCGTAGGCCAAGAAATTTTTAGCTTCAAGGTCAGGTTTTTTTTGCTGTTCCGCTTTAAACTCTTTTACCTGCTGATTATAAAAATCAAGAGTCCTCTTAACATTGCTCTCAAGTTCAGCTTTGCTGGAATTATAACACCATGCATCACGTTGGGTTTTCAAGCCATTTGAATAAAATGGAACAAAAAACGTATGCTTGTTGGTTTTATCATCTTTATCACCCAGCGGAATAAAAGTGCTGAATAAATTGTTTCGCTTTGAAATCCAGTCACCATGTTCATTCGGTGTAAGTTGTCGCCATGACCCCAGGTTTGGATTCACTGGAGAAGTCATGCCTTTCAACAGACTCAACTTTTCTTCCCTAGAAAGGTAGTCACCGATATCATGGTAGAAAATCTTAGCTTTTCCTCTATTCTTAGCTTTTTTTACCAATAAAGTTATTGCGATTGGCGTTCTTGAGCCTGAACCGAAAATTTTTCCGCCTTCTTTTCTAGACAATTCCCCGCTAGTACGTTGGTTCCCTCGAAGATTTAAGACGTAGATGCTTGAAAATTCTTTTTCAAGGCATTTTCTGAAACCATCAGAACTGTTACTGTCAATCCAGTTGCCGTTGGAAACAAAGCAGATAATACCATCATCTTTTTTGTCAATTCTGTCAGAAGCCCATCTGAAAGCCTTAATATAAGAATCATAAAGAGAATTCTTGTTGGTAGCCTGAGTTTCTTTAACATAGGTTTCTGCTATTCGTGCTTCAAGATGGGGATAACTGAGATTCTGGGCATTATCATTGGCTGATTTCTGGCCCACAGAGTAGGGAGGGTTACCCATAATGATTTTAACCGGGGTTATTTTCTGCTTCTGGACCCTTTCTGAATTGCGTTGGAATTCATCATAATAATCCCAGAGAGAAGCTTCGCCCAATTGAAAAGTGTCAGTTAAGCATATTCCGTCAAAAGCCTGATACGAGCTTTCGGCAGGAAGCTGGTCGTGGTAAGCATTTTCAATGTTGACCGCAGCTATGTAATAGGCCAGCAAAACGATTTCGTTGGCATGTATTTCTTTTGAGTATTTTCGCTGTAGATCAGCAGATTTAATAAGGCCGCTCTGCAGTAAACGGGTTATAAAAGTCCCTGTACCAGTGAAGGGGTCAAGTATGTGAACATTTGCGTCAGAAATGCACAAATTGAATTCGCGCTTTAAAGCATGGTTTACTTCATGAATAATGTAATCAACTACTTCAACTGGTGTGTAAACAATCCCCAGCTGCTCAACCATCTTGGGAAATGCTGTTTTAAAGAACTTGTCATAAAGTTCGATAATGATTCGCTGTTTCCCTTCAGCATTGTCTATTCCGGCAGCCCGCATTTTCACTGACTCATAAAAACTGTTAAGTATGGCTGTATCTTTTTCTAATGCCTGCCCTTCAAGCAGATCGAGCATTTTCTGCATCGTGAGAGAAATGGGGTTATTTTTAACAAATGAATAACCTTCAAAAAGAGCTTCAAAAACGGGCTTGGTTATGGTGTGCTGTGAAAGCATTTCTATTGCCTGTTGTTGAGTAATTGAGGGGTTGATATTTTTCTGCAGGCCGGTAAGAAATTTGGTAAATTCTTTCTGGTGCATGGGGTTTTCTTCGACGATCGCCGTAATACGCTTGGTTTGTCTTTCTGCAATTTGAGCCACACTGGTCGCCCATTGTTCCCAGTATCTTCTATCGCCGACCTTCTGAACAAGCTTGGCAAAGACCGCACCTTGTAACTGTTCAAACTGAATTGACAGCTGACGCATTTTTTCATCGTCAATACTGCTGGGTCCACCGCCATCATCCTGTGCTGATGAATAGCCACCGGCAGGTTTGCCAATAAGGATCTGTGCTGGTTTCTTTTTATTCAGCTCAATTTTGTTGATTGTTGCATTAAACCTGTCATCATGCGCTCTAAGTGCATTCAATACGTCCCAAACTATTTTATAGCGTTTATTGTCATCAAGAGCCTTCACAGGATCTTCGTCTGAAGGAACAACGACAGGTATAATGATGTAACCATACTTTTTCCCTGGCGACTTGCGCATAACCCTTCCAACCGATTGAACTACGTCAACATGAGAGTTTCTGCCAGAAAGAAACAGAACCGCGTCAAGAGAAGGAACGTCAACTCCCTCACTGAGGCATCTTACGTTGGTCAGGATTTTGCATTCATTTGAATAATCATCTGCTTCTTTCAACCAGTCGAGTAACTGATTTCTTGTTGGGGCGTTCATTGTTCCATCAATGTGCTTTGCGCTCACAGAAACCATTTTCTGACTTACCTGGCCCAGAGAGTTTAAATATACATCAGCGGTAGTGTTAAAAAGCTGTGTAATGCTTTTGGAATCAGAAATCGTCTGACAGAAAGCAACAGCCCTTTTCATGATACCGGGATCAACTTCTTTTACTATGCCATCGTCGCCGTGGATCTGTTTTGACAGAGCATTTATGCAGCCAATCAGCTTGGAAGCGTCATCCGCACTTATTTCACTTTCTTTGTTTGCCACCATCTTTTGAATTGGCGGTGGGACATCCTTTTCGCTGAGAGTCAAAATCAGCACTTTGTAGTCTGTTAAAAGGTCCTTTTCTACAGCCTCTCCAAAGCCGATACGATGGAATTCCTCACCGTATATTGAGGGGTCATCCATTGAACAAAGAATAGCTTCATTTTGTGCTGCTTTTGATTTTGATTCATCTGTATAAAGCCGTGGGGTTGCAGTCATGTAGAGACGCTTTCTGGCTTTGATAAAGTCATTGTCGTGTATCTTGATAAAGTGAGATGAATCTTCTTTTGTTACTGCCACACCTGTTGTTCTATGGGCTTCATCGCAGATTATCAGGTCAAAAATGCTACGATCTGGATCAATCTTGCTGAATTGCTGCTGCGCTTTATTTATAGCGTCAATAGATTGATAGGTTGAAAAAATGACGGTAAGGCCTTTTTTGGCGGCGGAAGTAAATGCCTGCAACTGTTTGACTATTCTTGTCGGGTCAGTTGAAGCTGGTAACGCAAGATCAACTGTGCTGAAGGTATCTTCTTCTTCATCTTTTGTTCGCTTCTTTGCGACACCTGTATCAGAGCACACACAAACAGGATTAATGGGTTCGATAGCATCGCCCGTCCATTCTCTAAGGGCCTGGCCCAGAAGCGATATGGAAGGAACAAGAAAAAGAATAAGACCGGCGTGATTTGTCTGTTCTTCTGCAAACCTGAGTGCGGTGAAAGTTTTCCCAGTGCCGCACGCCATAATCATTTTGCCGCGCTCAGATTTCGTGTAATAATCAATGGCTTTATTAATCGCTTCTTTCTGGTGCTCTCTGACAGTTTTGGGTCTGGTTCGCGATTTCTCACCGAAAATGCCCTGTTCGAGCTTTATCCAGTCTACTGGGGCATGCTCCAAGTCGTGCAAATTAACCCGTGTAACAGGAGGTTTTTGTCCCTGAATTGTTTCTTCGGCGTTAGATCCCCATTTGTTTGTTGTGGAAATGATCAAACGCTGTGAGAAACCAGTTGTCTGCATTGATTCAGGATGGGTGAACTGTTTACTTGAACAGGAAATGAATGAATCAACGGCAGGTTTGTCTATAACGGTGTCTGGCTGATAACATTTGCATTGAATTGCCCAGAATTCATCCAGAAGGGTTTGCGCAACCAGATCGATACCAATGTCTTTTGAGCCAAAATTTGCTTTGCCAGGGAACTCATTCCAGAGCCATATGTTTTTAAAAAGTCCGGCATAAGCGGGATCTGTTAAGAGATAACCCTGAATAAGGTGTTCAAATTTACTACCCTTATCCCACTCTGAAGTAGCCTGCTTTCTGAATTTATCAATAACCGTCTGAAATGAATTATTTGTTGCCATAAGGGATCCTGCGTTTGTGGAATGCTATTAATCTTTGCAGATTCTACATGACTTAAAGATACTTTGCCAATTTTATCCTCTGATATCAAAGACCAGTGTGATATAAATAGGGCAAACACATTTGTGATCACCGATTTCAATCATTGAAATTTTTAACCGGAACCACTGGAGAGGCATTCATGGCACTTTATGAAATGACATCAAACGAATTTCGACCAATTGTCCAGACTTCATTCACGGAACTGAAAATTCGTGAACGTGGTGATCTGCAGAGGCTTTTGCGGTCACAAATCGAGGTTCTCGGTGACGATCTTTATGTTCTTTCTGAGGAATTCGGTGACTGGGAGGACAGCAAACGCAGGATCGACATTCTTGCTCTCGACAAGCAGGCA
>PGYB01000022.1 GCA_002839445.1 Candidatus Riflebacteria bacterium HGW-Riflebacteria-1 | reverse complement strand
GCGGTCAAGAAGCGGCTCTTCCTGCATTCTAAAATCAATGCCGAGCTCGGCACTGGTGTATTCAGGCTGATAAGGGAACATAAAAAACCTGGGCCGATGAAGAAAGGCTGTAAACATGCTTTTGCAGGTGCTGACGGCGCTGAATTTTTCGTCGAACTTTGTTCTGCGTGGAATCTTAAAGCTGAATGCATTGGCAGGTTGGCGAAAAGATTCTGTTGCTGACAGTTGCAGGGATGGTATAAAGCGCTGAGGACTGCAGAATCTGGTCGGGCTGCTGTTCAGCAGGGCCGCTGCAGGCTGTGCTGCGCCCAGGAATTTGTTGAAACTCAATAGCAGGTGTTTAATGCGTGGCGTGAAAAAGTGCATGAACTCCTGCCGTGGCGGGATCAGTTGACAACAATCTGACTCAGAGACACTGGCGAATTCGGCTGTAGCTTTCTGTCTTGCGCGCAGGGCAGGCAGTCGATGAAAAATTGTGGTAGCGAGCTTTCGTGAATTTTTCAGGCCCCATTCATGGGCAAAAGTCTCTATTTTTGCCGGCATTGAGAACTTGTCGCGCAGAAACTCTTTTCTGGCATAATAGCTGACAGGCTGCACACTGGATTCACGCTTCTCAGCGAATAGAAAGCGCCGCGGATTCTTGAGGCTTAATGGTGGCAGATGCTGTCTATCGCTTGAAAAGCTGCAGTTGCTGGTGATAGAAAGGTGGCTGGGTGTTGGCAGTTTGAATTTGAAAGAAATCGAGGACTCGACGAGCTGAAAATTGTCGATCGGCAACCGGAAATGCGGAAACCCGAACGGGTGCGGAGCCAGTATAACCCGACATTTGTGCGGTCTTGTTGCCTTTTCCCAGGTTGCCGGATGGATAAAATGCCTTTGTGGCAAATCCTCCCGCTGAGTATTATCGAGAATCTCCATGCTAAGCTTCAGCTGGTCGCTTATCTGTCCAGGCAGGCGGTCAGAAAGAGCAAACCTGCTAAGCCTGCCCCTATAGCCGGGATTATAGAACTTTTCGCCTGTTCCTGCCGGCAGTCTGGTGGGCTCTGTGATTTTTATCGCAGTTCTGGCGTCATGAATTCTGAAAGTTTCTGACGGTTGCAGGATCCGGCGTCGCGCGCGCAATGAGGCTGCGACGTAGCCATCGTTGATGCGCGTCAGTTTGAATCTCAGCGATTTAAGTGTGTTGCGTCGCCGCAGGGGCAGGGGAGCAAGATCTGAGCAAAAGCTGGCTGTTGCCGGTACCGCGCGCCGCTGCGCGTCAGGAAGAAAGATGTCGGTAAAGTGCATCGCGCTCAGTTTCATCAAAAATGGCATTGAGCGTAGATAGATAGCGTTTATCGCTTCATTACAAAGCTTGCTCGAAGCGAATCTTTCGCTGCAACGTTGTGCCTTAGAGAGCTTACTCGCGACACAATATCTGTTGTCTGTGTTTACATGATTCTCGCTGATTTTTGTTGTGCGCGCCTCGAAGATGGTTTTCAGAGCCTTGCGGCAATATTTTGCATGCCGGTTCGCGGTAAAGCGCATTGAGCTGCGTCTTGCCGCATAGCTTGGGCATACTTCTGGCTTAGATCGCATAAGCAGTTTCTTTGAGGGTTCGGCGAGAACAAGAGGCAGATAGCTGTTGGCTATTTTGGCTGGCAGAGGCATACGCGACTGAAAAATCTGGTGGTGTGACAGCGTTTGCATCATGGGAACTTTTTTTGAGTAGTCGGCGTGTTTGAGGCTCAACCTGAGTTTTAAGCGACTTCGTGAAGCCTGGCAGGCCAAATTTAGCAGCATGGTGCCGGCGAACGGACCTTTTTTCTGCGTCACGCTGGTTGCCTGCAGTCCGGGGGAAAGCCTCAGATTGCGCAGCGCTGGCGAGCTAATTTGTGGCGAGGCCTTTATCCGGGCAACTACTTCGGTCAACAAGCATTGAAGACGTTCTCTGTGTCGCGGCATTGGGTGGAGCTGCCTGTTGCACACTTCAAGAGACAGTCCTGGGTCTTGCGGCTTAGCATGTGAAGCGCTGGCATTTCCCTCAACCGGGCGTAACGAAGAATTGCAGAGTATCACAAGATTGCGCGCGAACTCGATTCGCGGATCAAAATTCGCTGCCGACTTCGGTGCCTGTGTTGCAAATTTTTGTTCGCCGAAGTTATGCTCAATGCGGCACAGAGCTGTTTGCACCGCCGGCAAAAAACCGTAATTCCCGGGAAACAGTGCAAAATTGCACGGCTCGGGCAGATACCTGAAAAAATCGCTGACGGTGTCGGGAAACTGCGAGTTGAAAATCAGCTGGGAATCAGGGTAACTGAAACCCTGCGGTTGCCAGTTCAGACGCCTATTAAATCCCGAAAACAGCGCAGACTTCATAATCGTATTGCAAGTCTCCGCAAGCTTGATTGAATTGAGCTTTGCGTGGGTTCCAATAAGTTCAGGTAATGCGGTAGTGGGCGCAAAGCTATAAGCAGTGGTTGCTTTTATGTGGGTGTCAAAGCGTTCGGCAAAGCTCTGGTGATGTTTGCTTATTTTTATTGGAACCGCTGTATCTAAGGCCCTGTTGGCAAAAACAGTTTTCAGCTTTGCTCCATTTGCTGAAATACAGTTTAATTCGCTGCGAAACCGCTCTGGATGCTCGAAATTGCTATGTTGTGGAACGGCATAACCTTTTACCGTTGGCTTAAAATCAAGTCTGGCGGCCGCGATTTTTTGCTGGCGATATAACAGGGACATTTTGCAGACGTAACACTTTTCTGCAAGCTCATCAGTCGAAGGGCTTATCGGCAGGTTTTTTTCTGCCAGTACCGGTTTCCCGGCAAGGCTCATCAATCTTCTTAGAAAAAAGCCTGTTGCCTTTTTTTGCGCCGGCTTATCGAAGATTGGAGCGTCATTGTTGTTCGATTTTTTAAAACTCATGCGCGGAGCTGACTGTTGACCTGGCTGAATTTTTCACTGGCCTGGCGGGCGAGACTCATAATATCTTTGAGACTCAATTTTTTTACTTTTATGCTGGTGCGTAAAAAGTTTTGCGAAAGCTTGGTGGCGGGCATGAATCCCTTGTCACAAAATGGGTTGTCTGGCGTCTCAGCTGCTGCGCTATTGGTAAACGCTTTTGCCGTGCCGTCGCTTTTTTTGAGAAAAGAGTCTGAGAACAATGACGTTTGCTGACGTCTGGCAGAGATACTCCAGAGAAGGTGCTGGTAAAGCGTTGCGATTTTATCAGGAAAAACAACCCAGAACTGCTTTCTGGGTTGTTTAAGCTGCTTCCAGATTTTTGCCGCTGCCTTCGGTAGTGACTGCTTTGCCAGAGCAGGTTGGCGATAAGTCGGTTTGGCAGTGAGTTTGCAAGTATCGTAATTTGCGGTAAAACGCTTGTCGGCAGAGAAAAAGATTGTGCTTTCGTGGTCGAGAACCTCTTTGATTCGCTGATAATCGCCAAAATCAAGAGACTGTGGTAGTTCGATATTTCTCGCCCGTAGAGCGCATGCGATGTGCTCAGGCAGCTTGCAAAAGAATTCAGGTTCCACAAATTTTTCAGAATAGACTGTTTGATGCGCAAACTTGCTTGTTTCTATCATGGTTTCAATATCAATCCGGTCGGAGATTTCATTGCTGACAGAATGCCATATCTGTCGACTGCCTGATCGCACCGGCATAGTGTAAAGCTCGGGATCTGCAATTACAAAAGCCGGGATGGTTGGCGGAGTAAAAGCGGGATTAAAACTGTAGAACGGGGTAAACGGCAGTCCGCCTGTTGTGCCGAGTTCTTTAATAATCTGCAGAAGATGAGGAGACACGGCAGCTGAAAATTTGTCAGGCACTTTCTTGCCTGACAGGTGTCTGTATACATATTTTGTCGACTGGGCTGAAATTTCAGCGAAAACTGGCCGCTCAGCCCGCAAATGGCTCAATGACGGCGGTCGGCTCAGTAAAACCCTTATCTCAATAATTTTGCCTTTATGCGGCGGGAATTTGAGCGAGTTCGCCCTCGCGTCGATCAGATGGTCTGTTCGCGTGGCCTTGGCATTGCCGATGTCGCGATAGTCCCCGATTGTAGCCTGTGTATAAGCAACCGGCAGTATCTGGTGCGCCATGGTTGGCTTTCCGCGCAGGGATCGGTAGGCCAGGTTGTGGTAGTCGTAACCCTCTGCCGCGAATCTGTGCGCAGTGGCCTGCCGCGGCAGCGTGATATCTGATTTAGCCTTTTCGACAGAACGTTCAGCATAGGTTTGCTTAAAAAATGCCGGGTGACTGAAATTGTATATTCGCGAACTTTTTTCTTCGGATATCTGGTTTCTATGAGAAAGTCGGTAAACCACGGGCGCGAAGTAATGGTCTATCATCACATCAGCGTATTTAAACGCTCTGGGCAGATTGAGCTCACGTAAAGGCTCGTATTTATCGGTGAGCGGCGTGATATAGTCGCAAATAAATGTCGTCGGACTATCTGGAATTGCCTTGGTAAGAATATTTGACCTGTATTCGCTCTGTTTCTGGGCGAATGAAATCCCGACAAGCTGCGCTGCCCGGCTATCGATGCCTGAATTCAGCAGTTTAAGGCTGTAAAGCGCTGTTTCATTGGCTTTGCAGATATCATCGAGTATATTTCTAAGAACAAAATTATCGCGCCACGCACGATTTGCCGGGTCGTTGGTTCGGGCCCTGATCTCGGGAAGGGAAATCTTTGACGACGCGCTGAGCCTGATTATGGGCGGAATCGTCAGTCGACTTAGCGACGGGGGGTCGCCAGTCTGATCGAGATACTCTCCGCATGCCAGTAGAGGCTCGCTGTGTCGAAATCTGGCTGCGGCGTTGGCGACTTTTACAAGATTTTCTTTAATAACAGTCTTTACTCGTGCCAGAAAATCTCTTTCGGGGCGCAGTTGCTTAGTGCGGGCGAATTCATCGGGCAGTTCTGCATGCATGCTTAAAACGCATTCAGGCATTGGATAAGCCGGAACAAATTCTTTGACGTGCCGCAAGGTCTGGCGGGTGTAAATTTTGAGATCACTGCTATACATCTGCTGAAAAACGCAGCTATAAATGGTTGACAGATCAAATTCTGGAGGTATGAAAAAGTGTGTCACCCCGGATATCGCGTAAAGGTGCGAACAAGCTGCAAAACCACACTTTTTGAATTGTTTGCGCGAGTACCCAAGAACTTCTGATAGTGAAGGTATTTCGGGCATTTCAAGGGCGGCCTTGAAAAAAATCGGAGACGGGTAGCGGCCACGTTCGGGTCTGAAGTCAAACTCGCATCGCAGTCTGAAGTCGAGCGAACCGGCAAAGCGATCGTCAAAGCGGTATATTGGCTTAACAGCCAGAGCAGGCTTGTCTGGTTTCTGGTAAATATCTGCTGTTGCCGGCAGGTCGAAATTGCGCCTGAATTGCCAGATCGCGGGCGAGAGGCGGTCTTTAATCTGACGGTTAATGTTAAGGTCGATTACGCGCTGAATGCCGGATAGTGGCTGTTTTACGCCGGTCAATCTGATTCTGATCCGGTAATTGCCTTCGCTCTCTTCAAGAAATACCTGAACGTCTGAGGGGTGCTGAAAAAGCTTTTGCGCGGCCAGAGCCTGAATTTTTTCGAGATACGGCGAAAGCTTTTCGAGTAGCTGCCCGTCGAGACAGGCCTGATAATCAGAGGTCAGATCATATGTTGCGCGGCTCAAACTTCTTGCTGTGCTGGTAAGCAGTCGATTAAAACTCGCTATAGTCTGGTGTATGACCGAGTCTTTGTTGAGAACCTGCGGCGCTGCAATCTGGCGTTGATGAGGAAACTCTTCGCTGATGCCCACCACGTAAGTTGCCGGAAAATTAAACAGGCTGCGCAGTTCGAGGCTGTTGAGCGTGTTCTCTGAAAGTTTTTGATCTTCTACTGAAGTCGGCACACGGTTGAACAGCAGAAGTGTGTTTTCCTGCAGCTGATAAAAGAAGGCAGGGTTCTCATGAATAAGCGAATCCAGGGTTACCAGGCTTTTTTCGTCAGCCTGCGACACTATTATGGCAACGGGACTTTTGCCGCGCCAGAGATGAGTTCGCGCGAGCAGATCAGAGGATTTCTGACAGTGCGAGGCTCCTGACGGGAAGTTAACCATGACCGTATCAAAGCAGGCAGTTATCTGAATGAAGAAATCGCGCAAAGTTGTGTCGCTGAACAGCATTGAAGCGTCTTTGAGCTGATGCGCAGGAAAATATGAAATCAGGCTGGTCTCAGTAAAATAAAAATTCTTCTGATATCGCGAATCGTGATTTTGTGAGATCAGTGAAATGTCGCTGTATTCCTGAAGGCTGATGGAGCGTGGAAAAGTGTTTTTGAGCTTCAGTGGAGTTTCGGCGTCGAGATCAACAATTGCAATTTTCTGATTAATATTGTTCAGGAAAACTGCAAGATTGGCAAGCATTGAACTCTTGCCAGAACCAGCTCTGATCGAGCTGAAAAAGTAAACGGGTGTTAAAAGAGATGCCTTACCCATGGTATGCACATCATACCACAATCAATCTCTGCACAACCATAAAAAATCGGTTGTTAAATCTCGATTGTCATGCCTTCCCTGGCAAAATCTGTTGTGGCAAAAAGCTTGCGTGCCTCGTTTTCCATATTTTGCAGGAATTCGTCATTGTGGAGCGGGTCGTGATGTGTAATCAGCAGGCGTTTCGCACCGGCGGCCTTTGCTGCCCTGATGCCTTCCTGGGCGGTTGAATGGCCAAAGCCCTGTTTGCCGGGGCCGGGCAGATTGAACTTGTGCGGTGCGTATTCTTCGGGAGTGTACTGGCCGTCATAGATAAGAACGTCGACATTCTGCGCGAGTTCAAGCAGATTCTGATCTATTGTTCCGTCAGAAGGGTGTTCGCAGTCGGTGGCAAGTGCCACCGAAGAATTGCCGTCTTCGATGCGATAGCCGAGTACGCCATTCGGGTGTACCAGCTTAAGCGCTGATATAGTAATCGAGCCAATGGTTACCTGATTGTTTTTGAGGGTCCGAAAGTTGATGCTTGATGACAGGTAATTGAGATCGACAGGAAAATAGTAGTTGTCCATCTGTCCGCGCAGAGTTGATTCAAGCCGGTCGCCTACGTCAGCGGCGCCATACAGATTGAATTCGTTGCAGAAATCGGTGAGGCGGTTGCCCTGCATGTCTTTGCGGCCGATGTAGGCTGGAGCAAAGAACGGAAAGCCCTGGATGTGATCCCAGTGGGAGTGGGTGAAAAATATGTGCGCCTTGCCTTTGCCCTGGCCGAATTCGGCCTGCATAAGCTCCAGGCCGAGTACACGGATCCCGGTACCGGCGTCAAAGATAATGCGTTCTTTGCCTGCAGATAGTATTTCCATGCAGGTGGTGTTGCCGCCGAATTCTACCGTGTCTCTCCCTGGCGTGGGAATCGAGCCTCTGACGCCCCAGAATTTTATTCTCACCGGTCTACTTACCTTTCACGATGGTAATTATGGGCAGAGCGAAACCATTGTTTCGACGACCCTCTCAAGATCTTCGCGGTTGTAGAATTCAATTTCTATGCGACCGCTTTTTTTCCCATGACGAATGCGGACTCTCGCACCAAGAAGTTCCTGAAGATTATCTTCAACAGCTCTGATGTGCAAATCTTGACTCATCGACGACTTACCTTTCTTTAGCGCCGCACCTGACACGTGCGCAGTACGACTCTGTGCTATACGTTTCTCGATCTCATAAACAGACATCTGGTCTTTGATGATAAGCCTGGCCCAGGTCTTCACCTCTAGTGGATCTTTAATTCCGGCGAGCATCTTGGCGTGTCCCGAAGATATCTTGCCTGTGATGACCAGTTCCTGGATCTCGACGGGCAACTGCAGCAGACGCAGACGATTGGTCAACGCTGAGCGGCTCCGACCGACCTTTTCAGCCAGCTGATCGTGGGTCAGACCATAGTTGAGAAGTATGTCCCTGAGGGTCTTTGCTTCTTCTATGGGGTTGAGATCCTGGCGCTGTATGTTCTCGATCAGTCCGGCAAGCAGAGTCTGCTCTTCATCAAGTTTACGGATGACAGCAGGAATAGTTCGGGCGCCTGCCAGTTTGCTCGCACGATAGCGTCTCTCACCTGATACAATCTGATAACGATCGCCGATCTTTCTCACCAGAACTGGCTGCAATATGCCGTTTTCACGTATTGACTGCGCCAGTTCATCTAATGCCTGTTTGTCAAAGATCTTCCTCGGCTGATTCGGGTTAGGGTAAACCCTGTCGAGAGGCAACATGCGAAATTCCATTTCGATTTCGATGTTTTCCTCTGTCGAATGTGAATAGCCTGTGAGATCTACATCGGCCATTTTATCTTGTTGATTTAACGAATTTTTTAGCATCTTTCTGTGTCTTGTCTGAACAGAATTTTGTTAGCTTATGTTATCATGAGTTTTTAACAACAACAAATATTTAATAAAAATACAGGAGTCGTCACCATGTTTTTTTTCAAATATGATTTCAGAACAAATCTTACAGCCTTGTTAACAGTAGCGATGTTATTAGCAGGCTACAGTATACAGGCTCAACCCGTTCAGGTTACGCCCGAATTTCAGCGTGCGATGCAGCAATTGGCGCAAGGGGCCTATGACGCTGCCGTCGAAGAACTTAAGCCCCTGATGGGTCAGGGCAAATTTCATGCCTCGACCATGGTCGAGATAGGCAAGATCAGAATCAAACAGGCTGAGGCTCAGATGACCAGTGCCCTGGCAAATTTCAGCGATGCCGCCGAAATGCTCAACGGTGGTCTGCAGGCTGGTGGAGTAACCGGCCCGGAATTGCCTAAGACTCTATATGATCTGGCAAGAGTATATGAAGAACGTGTTAAAAATTATCCGATGGCGATCGAAATCTATCGGCGTATCATTGAAGATCACCCCGCCTTTCTGGCAATTGACCGCGTCTATTACAACCTCGCCAGCAGTCAGGAAGCAATCGGCCAGATCGAGCAGGCGGCCGAAAATTATCGCAAAATTGTTGCGGATTATGCCTACAGCACCTACTTCAGCGCAGCCCAGGAACGTATGAAGAGGCTCTCTGTCGGCACCGGTGTTCAGGCCGATGCCATATCTACCCAGGAAGATTTTGCCGCCACCGCGGATGCCGAGCAGGCTGCCCAGGCCAGTCTTGACCTGGGTGACATGCATTCAGAATCTGGAAACTTTAAGCAGGCTGCCAGCGCTTATCGACAGGCGATAGCGGCATCTGGCGATCAGGATGAAGCTGTTCGCGCCTATCGCAAGCTGTTTGATGTTCTCGATGCCAAGCAGAAAGATTATCAAGGTGCTGCCGATCTGCTCGAAGAAATGATGCAGAAATACCCTGACGCCCCTGGCACCGAAGATCTCACTTATCGTCTCGGCAGGATTTATGAGCAGGATCTTGATTCGATGAAAAAGACAACGACGTCTGACGGTCGTGTTCGCTATCGTAAGAGTGTTGAGAATGTCGAGAAAGCTTTGAATTATTATAATTCGGTAACCGAAAAATATCCTAATGCCGATGTATCAGCAGATGCCTTTTTGCGAAAAGGTGAACTTTACGAAAAGGAACTGCGCAATTATGATCAGGCCAGGAAGTCCTACCAGGAATTTCTCGATCGATTTCCACGCCACGAAGAGGCCAGAAAGATTCGCGAAAAGTTGCGCGATATCGAAGGCTACTGAATCTGTTATTGCCGGCAGGATACTTCTTGTTCTGCTGTTCATGGCGTCTGCCTCGATGTGCATGGCAAGCGCCACCATCAACGGCTTAAGCGGCACAATGCTGGTGCCAGGTCTCGAAGTGCTGCCGCCTGGCGGTGCGCGCGCGGCAGTGCACATGATTGGCGAATCCAAATTCAACGAAGCCTCTTTTAAAGGGGTTTTCGCCTTTTCTGATGATGCCGAAGTAGCTATAATAAAGCGTTTCTCAATTGACGGCAAGACCGATCAGACCGACCCGGTATTTGCCGGCAAATATAAAATCCGATCAAATATGGCTGTGGCAGCTTTTATTGACCCAAATGAAGACTATCAGAATTCGGTGATGCTGCTTAACGGCCTGCCAGGCAACCGCGTCGTGCTCGGCCTCGGCACCAATATCGCCATGAATGAGAATCAGAAAAAGGCTGCTTTCGGTCGCTACACCGAAAAGGGCGCCGTTGTTGACCCGATCTTTTTTGTAATGGGCGCCAGCCTGAATATCGACCCGGATACCATCCTGACCATGGATTACGCTGGTAACGACTTTGTCGTGGGTCTGCGCCATCGCTTTGATGAAGCACTCAGCCTGGATTTTGGTTTATACACTCCAGACCGCGTTCATGAAACCAGCAGATATGTTGTTGGAGCTAACTTCGGGTTCTAAGCCATATGTTGATAACCCTGTTCAATGCAATACTAATCATTGTCATTACCTGGTTTGCCTATCTTTATTTCGATTTGCGGGAAAAGGCGATGCCGGCGCATGAGCGCTATTCGCAGTTGTTGCGTGGCGTTTCCTCAATAGTTGATCGACTCGAAGGCTATGATAAAGCGCATTCGAGCGAAATAGCCGGTCTGTCGGCGCTGATTGGCGAAGCTTCTGGTCTGAACAATGAGCAGTTGCAGAGTCTTAATGCCGCTGCCATGCTGCATGATATTGGCGAACTGCTTTTGCCAAGAAGTATAATGAAGAGCAACAAACGCCTCGAAGGTGATGATCTCGAACTTCTGCGTACTCACACTTTACTGGGCGAACTTCATCTTAAATCGCAGATTGACGGCCTTGATGAAGTACCTTCTCTGATCCGCTGGCACCACGAACGCTGGGATGGTCTGGGGTATCCAGATAACCTCAAGGGCGAAGAAATTCCTGTGGCAGCACGTATCATCGCTTTGGCTGATGCAATATCAGCTATGAACACTCGCCGGTCTTACCGAAACCGCCAGTTTGCCAGGGCTGAAGACATTGTTGCCGAAGTAACGAGACTCTCAGGAATGCAGTTTGATCCGCAACTGGTCAAAAACTGGCTGGCTATCGGCAGCCCGCTTGAGTGTAAACCAAAATGAACCTGCGCCTGCAATCTTCATGGCTGCTTGAAGCTGTTTCTGAAGTTGGCACTGTCGACTCCGTTTTTTTTCCGGTTATACATCGCTTCTCAGCTCTGAACTGGCTGAGCCGTCGTGATTTCGCTCTGACTGTTAACGCGGTGACGGCCAGCCAGGCCATGATTTTGCGCGCCTGGCTTGATGGCCAGAACGGTTCTTTCAGCGCCAGCAATCTGCAAAAATTCAACCAGCAGATCAGAAACCCGCTCGACCTGTCGATGAATCCGTTTCGCGCCTGGAAAGATCGCTGGTTTGACCGTCAGCAGCTCGACTACCTTTTCTACTGGCGAGAAGCAGCGTTTGAAATTGAAGAAGAAACGCAGCGTGAAATTTTCTGGTCCGCCGTATATCAGATTATGTCGTGCTGGCTGAGCAATCGTGCCGTTGAGATGCAGAACTTGTGTCAGCCTGACGAGTTGATGGGTCTGATTCTGAATCGACATGGCGAATTCATTCGCGGGCGCGAAGCAAAAATTAGCATCAGCAATTGTTCGCTTGATGAGCTGGCCGCCAAAGAGGCATGTTTAACGGTGTTTCCTTTGATGTTTGCCGATGAAGAGACTCCTGAGACCACCCTGCAGGTAATTTTTTCTGCCTGGCAAAGTGGGCACGATGATCTCGAACATGCCCGCCGCGAATTAAAGGTGGCGTTGCGCAAATACCAGATCAGTATAGAGCGTCCAAATGATTACTACACTTTCACCAGACTTTCAGCAAACTCGCAGATCACAGCTATAGTGTGGTCTGGCGCAGATTTGCCGCCAACCCTGTATGAACAGGAACTGGTGATGCCATTGCAAAAAGCCTTTGCAGGCAGATACTCACGCTCGCGGTTATTGATGAAAGCCGTCGACCGCAGTTCAGACAGTTTCGATTACCAGCTGCTGTTATATTGATTGCTTTCTCGCAATTTACTTGCGGCATGGGTTGTGATAGTATTGAGGCCATGATTTTTCACAAGCCGCGATGCAAACTGTTTCTCTATTTCCTTTGCCTTCTGATGCTGGTTTCTGCCTCTGTTGCCGCCGAAACAGCATTTCTTATGGGCGAAGATGTGGCGCACCCGAGCGGTCTTGTCATGTCGGTTAACAGTATAGCGCGCCGGCCGTTTGCCTCAGGCCTGGGTGTGTCGCGCCAGGACGAAATCTTTATCAACATGACTTTCGTAAACACCGGTGTCAAAACTTACCGGGTTGACCCGCTTAAAGACTTTGCCATCGATATCGACACCCGCTTTGATTCTTTACTCGACAAAGAAAACAAGTCTACCCGTGATGCTTTTAACGTTTTTCCCGCAACGCAGTCACGTGTTGACCTCTATTTTAAAGTTGACAGTAGCCAGTCCGCAGCCCCGGTTCTGAATTTTACTCTCGAAGACGCGACTGTGCGCATAATTTGCGACCCCGAGCTGCAGAACCTGTTACAGAAAAGCTCAGAATCAACATTGCGCAGCGATGAAGCGATAAGGGTCGGCCGTGTTCTTGTCGAGAATATGCGCTATCAGCTGGCAGAAGACATATTGCGGCGTTCGGTAGCGGCAGATCCGACAAATAATCGTCTGCTGATGCTTCTGGCAAGTGTCGAAGACGCTAATCTGAATCGTGAAAATGCCGAGCATTATCTGCGCATGATCAACCCGGCAACCATTGCTGATCAGTCTGAAGCGGTATCTGTCGCCAAAATGGCTGTAACACTTGGTTTTTATGATCTCGCCGTATCGGTGCTGGCGCCATTTGAAATGGTTGGTCGACTGACCCCCGAAGAGCGCCTTCTGCTCGCGCGGGCGAGTTATTATGAAAATGATATGGCCGCTGCTACCCGCATTCTTGACGTACTGATCAGAGAAGGCTCGCGCGATGCCGCAGTCTATTTTACCTATGCCAATATATATGATCGCCAGGGCGACATTGACAAGGCAATTGAATTCTGGGAAAAGGCGATCGAGATTTCCCCCAGCCACACAGAAGCACATTTTAACCTCGGAGTGGGTTATTATAAGCAGCAACGCATCGACCGCGCGCGTGAATGCTGGCAGAAGACGCTTCTGCTCAACCCCGATTCAGAGACTCTGCGTGCCACCGAAGACGCATTGCGGGCAACAGATTACTAAGCCAATAACATTACAGGAGACACCGATCATGGCGAAAAAAAGACTTGTCAGCGGTATGCGAACTACCGGTTCGCTTCACCTTGGCCACCTCGAAGGCACCCTCAAAAACTGGGTGTCACTGCAGGATACCTACGACTGCTTCTTTTTTGCCGCGGTCTGGCACGCTTTCACTGATCGTATAAAGATTGACGATCTGCCGACAATTATCAGAAATATCATTGTCGACTGGCTCAGCGTGGGTATCGACCCTGAGAAATCAGTTATTTTCAGACAGTCTTCGATGCATGAACATGCTGAACTCAGCACCATTCTGAGTAATTGCACGCCGCTGGGCTGGCTTGAGCGCTGTCCGACCTTCAAAGATGCGGTGCGCGATGACGATGCCAGATCTGGAGTGTCGCTCGGCAAACTCATGTACCCGGTTCTAATGACTGCCGATGTCGCGGTGTACAATGCTGAAGTCGTTCCGGTCGGTAAAGATCAGTTGCCGCACCTTGAACTCAGCCGCGAAATCATCAGGCGCTTTAACGGCAGCTACGGCGACATACTCAAAGAACCCGAAGCATTGCTGTCACAGGTCCCCCTGCTGCTTGGCATTGACAAACGCAAAATGAGCAAGTCATACAATAACGGTATCGATCTGCGCGAAACCCCCGAAGGACTCAAGGCTAAGGTGCAGCAGATGATTACCGATCCCCAGCGTGTTCGCCGCAACGACCCAGGTGACCCCGAAGTTTGCACGGTTTATGCCTATCACAAAATTTATACGCCTGATCGTCTCGAAGAAATTGCTCAGGGTTGTCGTACAGCCAGTCTCGGCTGCCGCGACTGCAAACTTATACTTTTTGAACGCCTCAACACCATGCTTGAACCAATTCGCGCGCGGCGCGCCGAAATTGAGACGCGCAAAGGCTATGTCGAAGAAGTGCTCGATTCAGGCGAAAAAAGAGCGCATGCAGCAGCAGCAGAAGTGTTGCAGCAGGTCAGGCAGGTTATGGGGTTTCTGTTGTAAAAAATGAGTGGCTATCAGGTAAAACTGCCGGTCTTCGAAGGACCATTCGATCTGCTCTATCATCTTATTGAAGAGCAGAAGATCAATATTTACGATATTCCGATCGCCCACATTGCAGCGCAGTATCTTGAATACCTGCAGATGATGGAAATCCTCGACATGGAAGTCGCCTCGGGATTTCTGATCATGGCAGCAACTCTTCTTGAGATCAAGTCAAAGATGCTTCTTCCGCGCGAAAAGCCTGAGGAAATGAGCAGCGGCGATCTCGATATCGACGAGGGCTTTTTCGAAGAAGATGCCCGCGCCTCTCTTGTCGAGAAGCTTCTCGAATACAAGAAGTTCAAACTGGTTGCCCTTGAACTGCGCGAGATGGAGCGCGGCGCCTCGCGAATTTTTACGCGTAGTACAGATCTCGAACGCCAGCCCGAAGAGATTCTCGAAATCAACGTTGGCCCCGGCGAATTGTTGAGCATTTATCACGCTCTGGTGCGCCGGCGTATCAGCCCGCCAATCCATCGGGTAGTTCTCGAGAAAATAGGAATCATCGACCGCATTAACGAAATCAGGGCCCTGCTTAAAACGATCAAGGGTGAGATGACTTTTGACCGGCTGGTAAAAAAATCTACCAGCCGCTTTGAAACCGTTCTTTCCTTTATGGCGGTTCTCGAAATGACCAAGACCGGTGAACTGAACCCGATACAGAAGGGCAATTTACAACCAATACTGTTGCGCCTGGCCAAACCGGGAACCCGCCCCGAGAAATCCGAAGTCGAAGGCTTGCCCGAAGATCAGCCCGACAGCTTCAGCGAAGAGATAGTCAACTACGCCTCAGGAGACAGCGATGAATGAAGATAACTTGCAGATGAGCGAAGAAAGCGTAATATCGCCTGCCGGCGAAACAGCGCCGGAAGTTGAAGTCGATTTCTCTCTGCTTTGTGCCGCTCTTGATGGCCTGCTTCTTGTGCAGAACCGCCCGATTTCCTTTGAAAAGCTGGCAGAGATTCTTGGTGTTAACCTCGAAAAGGCCGAAGAGGTCGTACAGGCCCGCAAAAAGGCATATGACGAAGATGAGGGCAGTGGCCTGCAGATAGCTATTCTCGAGAATGGTGTACAGCTTGCAACCAAGGCCAGGGTTTCGCAGTTTATTCAGCGTCTCGATGGGCAAAAGCTGGTTTCGCTTTCGTTGCCGGCACTTGAAACGCTTTCGGTTATTGCTTTTAAGCAGCCGATCACCAAGGCTGAGATTGATGCCATACGCGGCGTCAACTGTGACGGCGTTGTCGCCAACCTGCTCGAAAAAAAGCTTATCTATGTTTCTGGCGAAAAACAGGTTCTCGGCAAACCAAGACTCTATTCAACCACCCAGGATTTTTTGTATTACTTTGGCATGAAGAGTCTCAAAGAACTGCCGGTTCCCTCTATCGATATACCTGAGCAGCTGACGCCAGAAGGCCAGAAAGCTGAGCAGTCAGGCGAACAGCAGCAGAACGAAAAAGATTTCAACGACAGTCAGGGACTTATGCCGATAAATGAGGATAAGGCCATGAATTCACAGCAGCCAGCGGATTCTGTTTCTGAACCAGAAGAAGATGAATCGCAGTTTCCAACATTGGAGAAATAATTTGTCACCATACTTGAAGCAGACTCTCAGTAACGGCATACAGGTCATCGCCGAACAGTTTGATACCGTGCAGAGCGTATCGATCGGCATGTTCCTCAAAAGCGGTGTGCTCTATGAAAACGAGCACCAGCAGGGTGTGTCGCATTTTATCGAGCACATGTTGTTCAAAGGCACCAAAAAACGCTCGGCCAAAAAAATTGCCAGCGAGTTCGACCGTATTGGCGGCTACTTGAACGCCTTTACCGCCAAAGACTACTGCTGCTACTACGCAAGAGTGGTTAAAGACCGTCTTGATATCGCGCTTGATGTGTTGTCTGACATGGTTTTGAATTCGCAGTTCGTTGTCGAAGAGCTTGAACGCGAGCGCCGCGTGATTCTCGAAGAGATTAAAATGTATGAAGATTCGCCTGATGAGATAATTCACGAGCTCCTCAGCCAGAACATCTGGAAAAATGCGCGACTTGGCAGCCCGATTCTTGGCACAGCCCAGACAGTAGCGGCAATGAAGCGTGATGATATTTTTGATTTCTTCAATAATCAGTACGTCACCGGAAACCTGCTGATATGCGTTGCCGGCAACTTTGTCTGGGATGAGCTGAAAGTAATGCTCGAAAAGAAACTTAAGAAAATGCGCACCGGCACTTTCAGCGCGCGTGAAACACTGCCAAAGCCGACCTGCGATGTTTCCATCTATCAAAAAGATATTGAACAGGTGCATCTGACGCTTGGCACGCCGGGGGTATCATTCTCTGACAACCGGCGCTTTGCCATGACCATAATGAATGCAGCATTTGGCGGAGGAATGAGCAGTCGCCTGTTTCAGGAAATCCGCGAGAAACGCGGTCTTGCCTACACGGTTTATTCGTATCATACTTCGTTTAAAAAGACTGGTCTGCTTGGTATTTATGCCGGCACTTCGATGGAGCATCTCGAAAAGGTTCTCGAGCTTTTTCACAGTGAAATCGAAAAAATTGCCAGTCGCGGCCTTACTGCCCGCGAACTCGAAGATACCCGCGAACAGCTCAAAGGTAACATGCTCATTGCTCTTGAGAGCACCACAAACCGTATGAATCGCCTTTCTACCGGTTTTCTCTATGATGTCGAGCCCCGCTTGCCTGAGGTCACGCTTCTGCCGTATCTCAAGACAACCGCTGAAGACGTTAAAAAGGTGGCCAAAGAGATGCTCGACCAGAAGCGCATGGCGATAACCATGATTGCTCCATCTCCCGATGCCGCTGCCATTCTTGAAAAAAGCTCATTTGGCGGGCGGCCGGTAGTAACCTTTACCGCCCCGAAAAATCAGAATTCCTGACCAATAAACTAGGAGAACAGGCAATGAATCACGCCGAACGCATCAGCCGGTTACGCAAAAGCTTCAGCAAAAACTACCAGTCTTTTCTGGTCACCAACCTTAAAAATATTCGCTACCTCTGTGGCTATTCCGGATCTTGTGGCACCCTGCTGGTAACACCAAAGCAGGCTATTTTCTTTACTGATTTTCGCTACAAAGAACAGAGTGCTGCCGAAATTGGCGATGCCGCCAAAATTGTTGTGTTTACCAAAGGCCTTGCTGATGCACTGTTAAAAGAGATCAAAAAGCAGAAGATCACTAAACTTGGCGTAGAAAAGAGCATGACTCTTAACCAGTATCTTGCCTGGTCAGATTTATTCAAAATCAAGCTTATACCGGTAAGCAGCCTTGTTGAAGACCTCAGGCGTCATAAGGATACCGACGAACTGGCCTGTCTCAAAAAAGCATTTCGTATCGCAGATGATTCGTTTGCCGATCTGATGAAGGTTATTAAGCCTGGTATGCGCGAAACCGAAGTAGCCGCCCATCTTGAGTTTTTCATGAAAATGCGCGGCTCTGAGATGCCCAGTTTTGACACAATCATCGCTTCCGGCCCGAATGCTTCCAAGCCTCATGCCCAGCCGTCTTCACGCAAAATTAAGGCTGGCGAAATGCTTAAAATCGATTTTGGCGCAGTCTATGGTGGTTATCATTCAGACATGACGCGCACTATCTTTATTGGCAAGGCTACGGCAAAGTTCAAAAAAGTTTACAACACAGTTCTCGAAGCCCAGAGCAAAGCTGTAGCCGCGCTCAAGGCCGGCGTTGTCTGCCGCAAGGTTGATGCCATCGCCCGCAAAGTGATAACCGATGCCGGTTATGGCGAATACTTCGGTCATGGGCTCGGACATTCGCTTGGGCTAGACGTTCACGAGGCGCCTTCCCTGTCAAAAAAATGCGTCGACAAGGTTGAGGTCGGTATGCTTTTTACCGTTGAACCCGGCATTTATCTGCCAGGCTGGGGCGGTGTAAGAATCGAAGACGTCTATATGGTCAAGCCAGATGGACTTTTGCGGCTGACAGCAACCCCGAATCAGCTGTTCGAACTCGACGTCTGATTTTGCCCGGACATATTTCCGCAATCAGTTAACAATCTCGCACGGTCTGCCGATAGGCTGCGATGAATAAGATTGCAACGGAGGTATGTCATGAAATTTACGATACCTGGACTGAGAACCCTTGTTCCGCTCGGAATAATGGCTGTTCTTGCCGGCGTTTTTTCCTATTCGGTCAGCGCTGACTCAACTATCAGCATACCGATGCCACAAGATATCAAAGACAAGCAGGTTACTATTTCGCTGCGGATTCCGCCTAATACCGAGCCTCTCAAGCGTGATCAGTCGCGGCCGACCATGACTTCGCGGCGCAGTCTGATTCACTGGAACAGCAACCCTTCGCCCAAAATCCCCGATACTGACGAAATCCATGCCATTTTCAATAATTTTCTCCGCAAGGGCTGGGTAAAGAACCAGACTGCACGCAACATAGTGCGCATGCGGCCTATGGACAAATACTACGGGGTCAGACTTCTGCAGCACATCACTGATAATGTCACCGAAATCGGTCTGGCACCGAACTTTGGCCAGGTGGTCAAGCGCTGTAATCTGACTGTTTCTGACATCGAAGACCTGCGCCGTATGCTGAAGCGTTTTGAAAAGGACCTGATCCTGTTTGGCCACAATGTGGCCAAGATTGACAAAGACCTGCTGACGCTTCAGGAGCGCTTTAAGCAGTCGCGGCAGGGCATTCTCAAAGTGCTGCGCGTCGAGGGCGGCGAAGACGGCGGCACCGTCATTCATCTCAGCGTCGACTGATAAATTAAACAGAAAAACTCCCGTAGCAATACGGGAGTTTTTTTTTAACGAATTTTTTTTTGCATATTTTGCACTATTTTGCCCAAATAGCACTGACGTTTCAGGTTAAAACAGGTATAATTAACAAATATAATAGCAACCCGAACCTGGAGGCTAATGATGTACAAGATTTCTGCACGCGGCTATATATGCCTGGTCCTGGCATTGCTGGTTTCAGTCACCGTTTTTGCGAATGATTTTGAGAAGAATCTGGTTTCCAACATCAATCGCATGGCCAGAGATATGCATCTGGCTGGCCGCGCCATCAGCGAATCTGGTAACGAAGGTGCCGTTGCCGCCTTGTCGCGAGAATCTGCCAGCTTTGAGAGTCTCAAGCGACTGATCGCCACCATAGAAACTCCTGCCGAGGCCGATAAAGCGACGCAGCAGATTCGACTCTACGGTTATCGCGTTAAAAACCACGCCGAAAAACGCGCGTTCGAAGAGAGCCTCAATATTCTTGAATCTCGCGTAAAATACCTGGCTCAGACCGAAAACCCACAACTGATGGGCAATCTCAATGCCATGCAGGCGCTGCGCAAAGAATTCGAAGCTAATAAAGCGATAATTGGCAGCAATGTCAGTGAACGTATGCAGTTGCTCGCCAGAACCAGCGCGACAAACACCAGCAGCAAGCCCAGCCGCAATGACGCACAGCTTGGCGCTCACGTGGTAAATGGTAATACCGCTTTTTCGGTTTACGCTCCCGATGCGACCGAAGTAAAGCTGCATCTGTTTAAAACGGCAGCTGCGACCAAGGGTGTTGAGCACGTTATGACAAAAAGCGCGGCCGGTATCTGGCACAAAATACTGCCAGGTGAACTCTACGGCACTTTCTACGGCTTTACTGCTGACGGTCCGAAAGCTCCTGGCTTTTTGTTCGACCCCACACGGCTGCTTTCAGATCCATACGCGTTTGCCAACGTCGATCACGACGGCAAGAGCGTTGTGGTTGACCGCTCATTCAAATGGACCGACCAGAACTTTAAGCGTCCGGCCAGCAAAGATGCGATTATCTATGAAATGCATGTAAAAGATTTTACCGCCCACAAGAGCTCTGGAGTAACCGGCCCACACAAGGGCAATTACCTGGGCATGTTGCAGGGCAAGGGCAGCGACCGTGTGCTCGGCCACCTCAAACAGCTTGGCGTTAACGCGATCCAGCTCATGCCGATTCACGAATTCGACAACAACTTTGCCGGTGTTACCAACCACTGGGGCTACATGACCAGTCACTTTTTCGCTCCCGAAGGTTCTTTTGCCACCGGTAAATCCGGTCAGGCTGTCAAAGAACTCAAGACCCTCATCAATGGTCTGCACAACGAAGGCTTCGCGGTGATACTTGATGTTGTCTACAACCATACTGCCGAAGGCGACCACCGCGGCGCGGCGCTTAACTTCAAGGGCTTTGATAATCCCGGCTATTACCGCCTGATGGATGACCGAAAATTCTACTGGAACGGCACCGGCTGCGGTAATGAAATGCGTACTGAGAGTCCGATGACCGGAAAAATGATTCTCGACAGTCTCAAATACTGGCAGAAAGAATATCATGTCGATGGCTTCAGGTTCGACCTGGGTACAATCATCGATAAGAAGACCATGCAGCGCGTTATCGACGAACTGCCAGATACCACGATTCTTACTGCTGAGCCGTGGGCTGCTGACTGGCAGCGCAACCAGTGGGGTAAAAGCGATTTCCGCAACACCAGGTTGTCAAAATGGAACGATGACTATCGCGAAAAAATGCGCGCTTTCATCGATGGAAAAGGCAATCGTAATGATGTCATGACGGTTATGGCTGGCAGCTGCTTCTGGTGGACTGCCAAACCCAGTGAAAGCCTTAACTATCTCGAAGCACACGATGGTTACACTCTCAATGATCTTTATCATGGTGATAAGAAAAAAACCAGGCTCGCTGCCATTGTTCTGTTGACTGCTCAGGGTGTTCCGATGATTCACGCTGGCCAGGAATTCAACCGCAGCAAGAAGGGTAACCACAACTCATACGATCAGGATAACGACATCAACTACATCGACTGGACCGTAAAAGACAAGAATCGCGATATCTTTGATCTTTACAGCGGCCTGATCGCATTGCGCAAAAAATACCCGAATTTCAGGCATGGCGTGGCACTTAACAGCCAGCACATCGACTGGATCCAGCCTGCTAATGGCCATGGCATCGGCATGATTCTCAAAGGAACTGACAATCTGCTGGTTCTGCTGAACGGTGATCCTAACAACTGGATTAACTTCAAACTGCCGTCTGCCGGCTCCTGGAAAGTTATCTGTGACGGCGAAAAAGTGAATGACGCCGGTCTTTATACTGCCGAAGGCGACTATAACGTGGCGCCTACCACCGGAGTAATTCTGAGAAAATAGTTCTGTAATGTCTTAAAATGGCTTTCTGGTCTTCAGAAAGCCATTTTTTTATGATTAACAAAACTGTGCTTAAAGACGATACTGCAAACAGTTTCAATCAGGAGAGGCTGTTGTATGAAATTGACAAATGACCGAAGAGCGGGTCTGGCAGGCCTTGTGCTTGTGATTTTTATAATTATCGGTCTTGTTGGCATATATTTTGGCAATCAATGGTTTAGCCAGAAATACTATATCAGACTGTTTGACGGCGATGTGATTCGCTATCTCGACATTCCGCCATACGCTGAGCGTCTGACTTCCGCTGATCAAGAACTGCTCGGGGTTTGCGACATCAATGTTGCTACCAGCAAAGACCAGGTTAACAATTTTTTCAACAGCACATGCAATCGCTATGGTTATCTATGCAAAACCGTTGATGGCGGTATTGTGATCGAGCTCCGCCGCAATTACACGATTAAAGGTGAATACAACTCAAACACACTTCAACTGCGCTGGACACCAGTTCTGCCAGAAAAGCTCAAAGCGAAGGCTGCCGCTCTCACTAAGACAGACAAATAAACTGTTTCAGCCGCCGGCAGATGTGTAAACTCTTATTGTACGCCGCCAAAGCCAGCTGCATGCCGCAACTGCACTTATCGACACTGCAAAGCCCAGCCAGACTGTCATCGCGCTGGCTCGACCCAGCAGCGCAGTTGCCGGCACAGTGGCAATAAACGCTACCGGAAGAAAGCTGAAAAATGCGTATCTGATGCGGTCAGGGTAAATGTCGACCGGGTAGCGGCACAAAGCGAACATCGACCACAGAAGCTGTGCCATGTTTTCGAGTCTTTCCATGATCACGGCAAGACATATCAACAGCAGAAATACGCTGTAGATAAGCAGCAGTGATGAGATCATGCTGACGCCAAAAAGCAGAATATTACCGGGCTCGGCAACAATTACACCACGGTAAAGCTGCCAGCAAAGAAGCAGCACTGCTGTGCCAATACTGCCAAGCTCTTCCAGCGATATTCTTCTGAACGATACCATCAGCTGGGTGTTAACCGGCTTGGTCAGTAGTAGATCAAGATTTCCTGAATTCACCATTTCACCCATCGCCACCAGGTTTGGATACAGCAGAATGAAATGCAGCGCGAAAACCAGCATGAAAACGCCATAGAGCACCAGCATCTGATCAGAGTCCCAGCCAGCTATGCTTTTGGCAGCAGTGAAAAAAATCAGATACTGCAGCAACCCGAAAACAAAGTCGAAAAAGTTGGCAATTATCGCGAAAACAAAGCTGACACGATATTCCATGGCCTGAATTATCGTTGCCTTCCAGAGATGCAATATTATCGCCGCCTGTCTCATGTCTCTCTTCTCTTACTCTTACTCGTGCTCGCGTTTTGACTGTTAATTATCGCTTATCCCCCATACGCAGTATACGTTTTCAGGCCGGTTTTCCAGATAACGCGCATGATTATCGCGAAGAGGATTATCCAGAATGCGGCTGTGGCAAAACCCCGATAGATCTCTGGTGAGCTCAGCCGCCCGCTGAATATTTCGATGGGAAAACTCAACATATATCGATATGGCAACAGCTCGGCGATATATCTGATTTTATCAGGAAAGGTTGCTACCGGCACGATCATACCGCCAAGCAACGCCCAGATTCCGCCGTTGAGAATCAGATTGAGTGTCGTGACGTCTTCGATCCAGAAGCTGAGCAGTGCGATAGCTCCTGAGACCATCAGGCGCGCAAGCCCGCCGATTATAATTGCTGCCACAAAAAACAGCAGCAGCGAAGGTTCAAGGTGCCCGAGCATGACGCGGTCACTGACAAAATACCAGAAAATGAAGGTAAATGGCACGAGATAGAACAGTTGCATCGAATTGCCGGCAATGCTTTCGAGAAAATAGCCCATCAGTGGCGGAAATGGCTTGAGCAGGTCACGGTTGAGCGAACCATCTTTGACTGCCAGCGAAAACTTGAAGACGATGCGGCTGTCGGTGAGGTTCATGATAACCGGCACCAGTAGATAGTAGAGCAGATAATCAGAGTCTGAATATGGGTTATTGGCTGTTTTTTCGATTGAAAGCCATGCTGAAGCCAGCACCATGGGAAGCAGCAACAGTCGAATGGCATGTATAATCATCATGCCACGATAAGTCATAATGATCTTGAAATACGCGAGCAGAACCGCGAACTTGCCGTCACTTTTAAACATTGAACTCATTCAGGTTTTTGTCTGCCAGATGTAAACAGCTGACCAATCAGATCTTCGAGTGGCGGGTCTTCGATGGTCAGATCGGCAATGTTGCCGGTGGCATAGAGTTTTGCCGCCATTTCCGGCACGCGGCTGCGGTTGACCAGAAAGCGGTAATGCAACCCTTCCCGATGAATAAGGCGGCAACCATCGGCGAGTTTGCACTCAAACTCGCCATTGTTGAGCACAATCGACATGATTTTTTCAGGGTGAAGCTTTTGCGTGAGATCGCTCAAGTGTCCGTCGAATACCTTGTTGCCGTGGTCAATGACGATTACTCGCTGGGCAAGGGCAGCAACGTCGTCCATATAATGCGAAGTCAGCAATATCGTAGGCTTGAAACGCCGGTGGTAATCGAGGAGAAACTCTCTAATCTTTTTCTGCATCAGAATATCGAGTCCGATTGTCGGTTCATCGAGAAATAGTATTTGTGGCTGGTGCAGAAGTGATACGGCAAGCTCGCAACGCATGCGCTGCCCAAGAGACAGCTTGCGCGTCTGGGTTTCCAGACAGTCGGCGATTTCGAGCATATCGATGAGTTCTTTGACCCTGGTATTGTATTCGCTGTCACTGAGACCGTAGATGCGGCGATGTATTGCAAAAGTCTCGATCGGTGGCAGATCCCACCACAGGTTTTGTTTCTGGCCCATTACCAGTGAAATGCTTTTTAAAAAAGCATGGTCGCGATTAAACGGTGTGTAGCCAAGCACTTCTATGCTGCCCGATGTCGGCACCAGAAGACCAGAAAGCATTTTCAGCGTAGTCGTTTTGCCGGCGCCATTCGGGCCGAGAAAGCCAACAATATCACCCGGCCTGATCAGCAGTTCAAGGTCGTTAACGGCATTCACCGTTCGGCTGGCCGGCGCAAAAAAGTTGCGCAGACTGGCTATCAGCCCCTCGGCCTTGAGTCTGACCGTAAATTCACGGTTCAGCGCCCGTGTGCAAATTGCGTATTCATGCTGCTGTTCACTCATGTCAGGCATACTACCTGCCCCGCACCGATTACGCAAGCATAATCAGAGGTTGATTTGTCAGCGTTTATGAGTTATTAAATTCTCATACCGTTCTGTTTGTAACTAAAGTAAAATCGCGCCTCGCGAAACAGGAGATTGCCATGACTAAGAGCCCCATTACATCGTTCATCGAAGAACACTACCTGCACTTTAACTCTGCCGCACTTGTTGACGCAGCCAAGGGCTACTGCCTGCATCTTAAAGAGGGTGGAAAAATGATGGTAACGCTGGCGGGAGCCATGAGTACGGCCGAGCTTGGCAAGTCGCTTGCCGAGATGATACGCCAGGACAAGATCGCCATTATCTCCTGTACCGGTGCTAACCTCGAAGAAGATATCATGAACCTCGTCGCACACAATCATTATCGACGGGTTCCAAACTATCGCGACCTTACCCCGAAAGACGAATGGGATCTCCTTGAAAAGGGTCTCAACCGGGTTACTGATACCTGTATTCCCGAAGAAGAAGCGTTCAGGCGCCTGCAGGCTCATATCTTCAAGATATGGAAAGATGCCGACACCAAGGGCGAGCGCTATCTGCCGCACGAATACATGTACAAGATGCTTCTCTCTGGCGTGCTTGAACAGTATTATGAGATTGACCCGAAGAACAGCTGGATGATCGCCGCAGCCCAGAAGAATCTGCCGATCATAGTGCCCGGCTGGGAAGACTCAACAATGGGCAACATTTTTGCTTCATATTGCATCAAGGGTGATCTCAAACCTTCTACCATGAAATCCGGCATCGAATACATGATGTGGCTGGCTGACTGGTACATCAAGAACTCGACTGGCAAGGGCGTTGGCTTTTTCCAGATTGGCGGCGGTATCGCCGGCGACTTCCCGATCTGCGTCGTGCCGATGCTGTATCAGGATCTCGAAATGGAAAAAATTCCATTCTGGAGCTATTTCTGCCAGATTTCTGACTCGACTACCAGTTATGGATCGTATTCTGGCGCGGTTCCCAACGAAAAGATCACCTGGGGCAAGCTCGATATCAATACGCCAAAATTTATCGTTGAATCAGACGCCACTATCGTGGCTCCGCTGATTTTTGCGTATATTCTTGGCTGGTAATTGACGCTCAGAACAGCTTAGCGCAGTTCAACAAGTTCATAGAGAGGGAAGGTCCGCGACCTTCCCTTTATTTCTGTACGTTCAATAAAGAGCAGCCGCCCCTGGCCTTTAAGCAGCCTGATTGTGGCCGGGCAGGCAATAACGCCGGTGTTAACAGCTTTATGCGCCTGCGCTTTGAGGCGTGCCGCCAGATTGACCGGGTTGCCAATCAGCGTGAAATCAAGCTTGCCGGTTTTTGAACCGATTTTACCCGAGACTGCCGCTCCCGAGGCGATGCCGATGGCAACGTTGAAAGGGGCGGCGGCGTCGGGCAGGCTCTGACTGATCGCCAGCGCTGCCCGGCAGGCAGAGATTACATGGTCATTATCGTTGCCGCGTTGTCTGAATACCAGCATGACCGTGTCTTCAATCAGCTTGTCCATGCCGCCGCCGTGCTGGTTGGCGACCTGATCAGCAACTTCGATGAGTCGGCCGAGAACTTTTACTGTCTGTTCAGGACTTGAGCTCTGGCTGAATTCTTTAAACCCTTTCAGCGCGCAGAAGACAACGCTGGCCTCGACACGCTCGCCTCCAGGAACAAGCGTCATGCTGCTGCTGACTTCGCTGAGAACGTCCTGTGAGACATAGCTGGTGAGAAGTTCGCGCTGGTAGAGGCCGGCTGTCATCTCGTTAAAAGAGCTTGTCAGGGGTTCAAATTCATCACCAGAATTGTATTCAAGCCGGTGCTGATAATTGCCGGCGGCAACCAGTTCGGCGCCGCGTTTAAGCATGTCGATCGGCTCTATCAGTATTTTTGCCATGAATATGACCATGGCGGCAACCATCAGCAGAAAATACAGCAACGCTGGCAGAAAAACGTCTCCGACTCCTGAATCGGTGTTGCTGATTCTCTGTGATGTGTTGATGATGATGCATTGCAGACGGTTGTGAAAACTCGCTACCGCTGTTGATTCTTCGTCAGACCACGATGAGGTCGATCTGCTGTGTAGAACATGGCGTGCCAGCTGCGACCATCTGGAGGGTGAGAAGCCCTGGCTGTAAATAGCTTCATGGTCAGGTGGCAGTCTGAAAGCGTGTTTGATCGGAATAAAACAGCTTTGAATGCGGTATTTTCCCCTGATTTCTGACCTGGTGAACTCAGGATGTGTTTTAAGAAAATCATATATCAGGTCTGCAGTGTAGTATTTGACCAGCACAAGCGACGTGGGCGCGTCGAAACGTCGGTTTTCGGCAAAGACCGGAAACGAGGAAAACAGGGTTACAGCATTGTCAGAAAGTGTTTCCTGCAGTTTGCCGACATTTTCGAGAACGATGCCGAGTCCCCTGACACCGATCCCGAGAGTTCCAGTATCTTTTATTTCACCTTGCGGGCTCTCTTCGATTGGCCTGAGCGCACTTCTCAGCGTCATGAAACTAAGATTCTTCATGCTGATTTCGGTTGCGTTAAGGGTTTCATCAGGACTGTCTGTGTAAATCTTTTCTTGATCGCCAGAGCTGATGAGCAGCAGCACTGAAACACTTTTCTTTTTCCAGTCACTGAGATATTTGTCTGATTCCTGCCAGTTGAGTCGGCCGAGTGTCTCGGCAAGTTCAGCCATTTTACGCTCTTCGACATCAATACGGGCATTAAGCGATTTGTTCAGGTAGTCCTGCTGCAGATTGAGGTATTGATCGATCTCGGATTTCTCAAATTCTGCGACAAAGTGTTCGTGGTAAGCCATGCTGGCGATAAATGTCGAGAATGGCAGAATCGAGGCGCCGAGCACGCAGAGCAGCAGACGAGTGCGAATTTTCAGGCCGCTGCTGTAACCAAACAGAAATATGCGCAGCAGCAGCACCGATGCGAGAATGACCAGCAGTAAAGCCGCTTTTTCAGCCTGTGAAGTTACTTTTCTCAGTGGGTGCTGTTGTGAGGGCAGGGGAGCGGTAATTTGCAGCAGGGGCGGGTTGGCAAGGGTTTCTTTTAATCTGGCCGGGAAGAGTGTGCCGTTGTTAACCCGGCGAAGCAGGAACTCTTCCGAGGCCATCCCCTTAACTACCAGCGCTCCATCGCCCGCTTCGCTGAAATGCTGCATTTCATTGCCGAGTCGGTAAACAGCCTGTCTCCCCTCTGCTGAAAGGGTAAAGCTTCGCTGCAGATCTGTGAAAAGCCGGTCATTGGCGGCAAACTCAGCGAGCTGGCGTAGCGAAATATCGTTTTCTCTGAAAACCAGCAGGGCGGCGCCGCTATTCTCCAGCGGAACAGCGTAGAAAAGCAGGCGGCCAAGCTCGGGGTGACCAGAAAAAGAGGGTGTTGCCCGATTGAACATAATTTCTATTTCGCCGGCGGTGCTGAAAAGACTGCGAAGATAGGCGAGGCTTCTTTTGTATTTCGCAGCCTCGGCGGGGTTTTCGGCGCTACCGCTCCTGGAAGGAGTCTTGCTGTTTCTGAGCACACTCGTCAGATAGTTTTGCAGCATGGTTCGCGACAGCATGCCTAGCCTTGCGCTGATTGAATCAGCGACATGGCTCGAAAATTTTCCGGTTTGCGGGTTGAGATGAAACACAATGACCGCGGGTATCTGCAGTTGCTGATTGATCGTTCTGGCGAGGCTTTCGGCATCAGAATCCAGCAGTCTGGTTTTGCTGGTGAGTCGGTGCATTTTCAGCTCGACCATTCTGGCAAAGCTCAGTTTGCTGCGGAAATCGCCAAGTTCCTGCACCATTTTGATTTTCAGGGTGTCTTTGATATAGCCTTCGCTGTCTTTGAGCAACATGTCGAAAGAGATAACCAGCACCAGCGCCGGCATGACGATGAGAAAAAGCCAGATGGCGAAAAGCCTTACTGTATGCGACCTGTTGCTGCTGGTTATTATCTGTAGCTGTTCAGACATGCTTCAGCTCCAGACATTTTATCTGGCTGTCGCCATTGTCGATGCATACCTCTGCGAATTCTTCGTTCAACATGGCTGCGGTGGCGCTGTCAACGAATATACCGCTATTTTTTGCCCATCTCGTCTGTGCTTCAAGCGCTTCAGCGCGGTGGGTTACTTCGCCGATGAGAACAAACTCGCGCCGGCCTGAGCCTCCGGCGGCAAAGCCGAGCACAGCTTCGCCACTGGCGATTCCGATTCCGGTTCTGATCGTGAACCTGTTGTTTTCTTCGCGTTGCCGGTTAAATGTTGCCAGTCTGGCCTTCATTTCTCTCGCGGCTTTGCAGGCTCTTGCTGCATGGCATTCCTGCTGGTCATCACGGTAAAAAGCTGCCATTACCGCATCGCCGACGATCTTTTCTATCGAACCGCCATGCTGCTGCAATGCCTCTTCCATGCATGAAAAATAGTCGTTGAGCAGACTTACTATCTCTTCTGGCGGGTACTGTTCGCTCAAGGCGGTAAAACCGCGAATATCCGAACTCAATACGCTGAGCGCCGCACGGGTCGGTTGCTGTGATTCGCCCTGCGATTCAAGGCTTGATACCAGTTTGTCAGAAACAAAACGCCGCATCTTTTCCCGCTGCCTGAGACCTTCGCTCATCTGGTTGAACGAAATACCAAGCTCTTCAAACTCGCCCCCAGAGGGAATAATGACTCTGACCTGCAGGTCGTTTTGTCGCAGTCTGCTGACAAAAGTGAGCAGGGCCCTTACCGGTGCCAGAAAAATGTCCGCGAGAACGTCAGATATAAGGGTCACTGCCAGAATAGCGTAAACAAGCAGCGCCCACGGAATGATAACGAACAGCAGATGGGTCGAAGGGTTATGGTTAAGAGTGGCTCTGGCCAAAATGATTACCGGATTCAGGTCAGAGATTGTCCAGCTGTCGATTTTTAATTGACCTCCAACACGTCTGGTTATAGAGCCAGAAGTTTTGTTGTTAACCGCGGCCGCCGCCAGATTTGTCATTCGGTTGGAAGGAGACGAAAAATTTGGCGCCTGGTAAGTGCGTAATGATGTGGGGCTGCGCAGGGCCAGCGCGTAATCAATCTGGCTGTTTTCGTCGTATTCGCTGAACAGGTGCAAAGACTCCTGTGACATCTGCGCATACATCTTCTTCATGATATTGATATCATCTATTACCAGCAGTACAATCGCGTCGATAACAGTTGGGCGAAGCGGGTGGACGATGAAATGATGTACAGATCGTAACAGGGCCGAAGCCGACAGAATGTGTTTGGTCAAAAGACCTTCGCGGGCGAGTGATTCGGGTTCGCTGAACAGGTTGGTAAGAGCTCCGGCGAGCCCAATAAATATGGTGTGTTGTCGGTGTATCTTCTTTATTTCTGGCGCTTCTGCGTTGATTGCGCCGAGATCTAAAAGTATCTGATAAAGACCGGTGCGAATCGACGAATTCTCACGGAGTTTTCTTTGCGTAGCCATTATCTGCGCACCATCTCTGGTTAGTGACCCTTCGAGGGCTCCAGCGGTAAGTCCGTAAAAGTCACCTTTTCTGGTAAGCTCAGTAAGGTCTTTGTTTTCGAGTCGGTAATGACGCAAGGCGAGCTTTTCTTTGCTTTCCTGCAGCATCAGCATAGTTCTTGCGTCGGAATCGCCAATCAGTTTGCCGAGAAAATCAAGTTGCCGTCTGATTTTTGTCTGGCACTTGATCAGGCTCAGCTTCTCATTATCTGCTTCATATTCCCGACTGACCAGAAATACACCGATGACTGGCAGCATCACAATTATTGCGACGGCAACCCGTAGTTTTTTAGCCAGCCGCAGACCATATTCAATATCCTGCATGTAAGATCTGACCAGCAAGGCAAAAAACAGCAGCAACGCCGCCCTGGCTAACGCGCTGCAGACTTTTCCAGCCAGCACGTAGCGTGAAATCAGAAGCTTGTTATCGATTCTGACGCAGAGCCCACGCCTGCCAACAAAGTCGCGAAGCAGGCTGCTGGTCTTCGGGTTATTGATGGCATAGTCTTCGATATGCGTGGAGTAATGCGATGGAAAAACCGAGTAGTAAAGCAGGTGTTCGCTGCCATAGACAAACTCTGGCTGCTCTACCTCTTTGCTGACGACATATCTGTTGATCGCGGGGTCGATATTGTTCATCGCCTTTTTCAATACCGCCGTCGGGGAAATGTCGCTGCTGTTGAAGACAAAATAATAGCAACCGAGCATGCTTACTCTCAGGCCTTTTGGCCGCGAAATCTGATGTATCAGCTGAAACGATCGCTGGCTGCCGAATCGGTTGGAAAAGAATGGCCGACAGATGCCGTTTGAGATGGGCGGGGTACCGAAGGCAGAGATGTAGAGCTGAAAGAGTTCGCGGAATCTTTGCTGCGCATTTTCATAGCCCGCGCCATTTCGCAGTCTGTAAGAGTCATTGATTGTCTGCATGTCAGGAGTGTCTGGCAGTTCGTTGACAACATCGTGTTGCGAAAATACCATCCAGTGGGCCGTGGCATATTCAAAGTCACGTCGCAGCTTTTCGTCTCTGAAAATCTCGCGTGAATAGTATGAATAGAAATTTTGCATGTCGCAGTCGACCGCGTAGGCCAGCAGCGGGTTAATGTGATAATTTTGTCTGAGAAATTCGCTGGCGCTTGCCGGAAAGCCGCTTTGAATAAGCATCGGGTCGCTTGCGTAAGAAAAGCTAAGATTGCGAAAATTGTCGTTGTCGATGTTTATGCCAAAATGATCGCGCATGTGATCAAGTGCAGTCAAGATATGTTTCTCGGCCTGCAAGCTTTCCTGAAAGGCAGTCATTTCATTGAGCAGACGCTCGCGCGCCTGCATGTCGAGATAATTCTCGTCTTTGGCGCGCAGTTGATCAAGCAGGTGATTGAGCCCGGCCAGCGGGGTAAGCAAAAGAATGGCGAGCAGCAGAACCCAGACGAAACCGGTCTGTCTCTGATTAGAAGTAATTACCAGCACTCTTTTGCGCCCCGATGTGATTAATTTCAGCCAGTTGCCTGACAATTTACCACAATCCGTCAAAAAATATCTTGGCTGTGAGAGGTTCGAGGCAAGAGAAAAAAAGTGCGCACTAAGCCTCTAAGACACAAAGAACAACTCGAAAGTCTTTTAAAAAGCCAGGCAAGACCTGCAAGATTTGAAGCATATTTCAAGGCCTCGCTCCTGGACAATCCGGTTGTCGCGGCGCTGACGGCATGCGAGAAGGACTACTTTGGGTTCTTTACGTATTTGCGCATGAAGCCGCGCAGGTTTGAAAAAATGCCCATCAGCAGACTGACTTCGCGCAGGGTGGGGGTCGAGCGGTGAAAAAAAGCCCGCAAAATCTGCAATACTGCATCACTGTTTGCCAGCGGCAGAAACTCGCTCATGCTCAATACGGCTTCAATGTGATTATAGAGTCGCGCGAGTTCTTCGGTGGTCGGCGGCTGCTCATACGGATCATCGGCGCAGGCTTTGGGCAGCGGCATCGGGTTGCCAAAATTCTGATACAGTTCGTAAGCTATCAACAATACTGCCTGCGAGAGATTGAGCGAAGTGCATTCGGGGTCAGTGACGATGCGCATAGTGCCCATGGTGTGAACGAGGTCTTCTTTGGTCAGGCCCCATTCTTCGCGGCCAAACAGAATCGAAACCGGCCCTTTTTCAAGAACCTGCCTGATTTTGAGTATGCCTTCCTGAACGGTCAGGTTCGGCTCATGATACTCGCCGCGGCGGTTGGCGGTGCCGAGCACGAGCAGGCTTCCCTCAATTGCTTCTGGAATAGTCTGCATGATTCTTGCTGATTCAAGAATATCGGTCGAATGCATCGCCATTTTGACGGCGTCGAGATTGAGCTGGCAGCCCGGTCGCACCACGCTGAGGTGGCTGAGGCCGAAGTTTTTCATGGCGCGGCAGGTTGAGCCGACGTTCAGTGCGCCCTGGGGTTCGACCAGAACAATTCTGATGTTATCTAGCAGCGGGCTGGTAATAGACAAGCCAGAATCTCCGAAAAATTGGGATAAAAAATAGGCCCGAGCGGACTTGAACCGCTGACCCCCACGATGTCAACGTGGTGCTCTAACCAAACTGAGCTACGAGCCTTTGCGTAATAACTATGGTAACATTCCTTGGCGGCAAAGTCAATTGGTTTGTGACAATTTTTATGCGCCTGCGGTTACGCTATTCAAGCTTATTCTTTATTGCATATTCAACGACTTCCGGGTGCTCTTTTTTAAACTCTTCAAGCTCTTCTTTCTTTTTCACAAGCCGCTCACGGATTTCGTCTATTTCTTCCTCAACCGACGCGGCCTCCGCCACCCATTTTTCGAGCGTTGCTACTTCTAACTGCAAGTTCTGATTCTCTGTTTTTATGTCGCTGGCAAGCTCAAAATTACAACCAACAGCAAGCGAAGAGAAAGCCATGATTAAGACAAGAAGGTTTCTTTTACTCATTTTTGCCCTCCTGCATCATCTTCTGAGCTCTGCGAAATAAATCAAGTCTGAGTTCGGTCATAATCAGTTCCTGCTTGTTGCGGTCTCTATGGTCTAATTTTGTTGCTACCTTTTTATAGTTATCTCTTAAAATTTTCCGCCTCTTCTGAAGGTCCTCGCGCTCAGCGGCAAGCTTGCCGGTAAAGTCCAGGCAGCCGGTCAGCATTGTGCCGCCCAGAACAAGCATTACAAAAAGAATCCCCTTTGCCCTGCTTCTGCATAATTTCTTCATATGTTTCCTCTTTCAAACCCGTACAGAATTAACTTAGTATTTACTTCAATTTTGCTGGTTATGCAATCGAGCAAAACAATAAATGCAGATGGCTCGCAAAAGGCCATTATATCAGAGGTTGCCGGCGAATTCAAAAACCATTGGTACCGTTTCGTTGCCGTATCTGCCAAGAAAACTCAACGCGATGTACCTTGCGTTATCTGGCTTTTGCAGCGGCAGCAGTTTGCGTCGGTCATTATCAAGATACATCTTTTGAAATACCGCCGATCCGGTGCGGTTTTTGAGATCGTCAAGGTTGGCGGCAGCGTAGATCATCGCGAAACGGTAGTCTTTTTGCAGCGCCTGAGCGAATTCAAAGGCATACCCGTTTTTATGCCGCACCAGCGCGGGACTGCCGCCCGGCGCAACTGGTGCCGGCATTCTGAATATCTGGGGCGGCAGGGCAGGGTGGTTGTAATATCTCTCACGTAGAAGCTTTGCGACGTCTGTATTTGAATGATACATGGATTTCGCGCTGAAGTAGGCGTTGCCATAAATATTCTTCGTATTGCGGGAAAGGCTCAGCTGATTAGGGATTTCCATCGGGTCGTGCCAGGCTGCGTCGTAATTATTGCGGATCTTATAAGGGCCGTTTCCAATGTAAATTTTAGTGTTGTAGCTGTTACGTGACCACCAGCTGACCAGTTCTCGATATGATGCTTTGCTGTAATCAAGGCTCCAGTAGAGTTGCGGTATCAGATAGTCGATCCAGCCGTTTTTCATCCAGGTCAGAATGTCGGCGTAGAGGTTGTCGTAGTTGCTCTGACCGGCTCTGGTGTTCGAACCATTTGGGTCGCTCGCAATGTTGCGCCAGACGCCAAAAGGGCTGATCCCAAACTGCACCCATGGCTTTTCCTGCTTGATTGCTTTGCTGACATCGCTGATCAGCCGACTGACGTTGTCGCGGCGCCAGTTATCGAGTGATTGGCCAGGTGAAGAGTATTTTTTAAAAGCGGCCGTGTCATTGAAAACCGCCTTGTATTTGAAGGGGTAGAAGTAGTCATCAAAATGGATGGCATCAACATCGTAATTTTTCACAACTTCCCGGATTACTTTTACCAGGTGCGCCCTGACTTCTGGCAGACCGGGGTTATAATAATATCTGCCATCGTATTTCACCATCCAGTTCGGGAACTTGCGCAGGTCATGCTGCGCGCTCAGCGAAGCGGTTTTGCTGTCGACAGTCGCGCGGTAGGGATTGAGCCAGGCGTGAAATTCCATGCCCCTTTTATGCGCCTCCAGAATCATCCAGGCGAGCGGGTCTTCATTGGTAGCTGGTTTCTGGCCTTCTTTGCCGGTGAAAAATTTAGACCATGGTGAGTATTTTGATGGGTAAAAAGCGTCGCCAGCTGTTCTGATCTGCACGATAACGGCATTAAAATTCAACGTCTGGTAATAATCGAGCAGTCTGCTAAAATCATCTTTCTGCTTCTGATAAGGATCAGTGGCTGAGGTCGGCCAGTCAATATTCATCACAGTAGCGATCCAGACGCCGCGAAACTCTCGCGGCATGCCAGGAAGCTCGACTTTGAGCGCACGATAATATGTGGTCTGCTTTGCCATAGTGGCGGCTTTGTTCAAAACAGCAGAGCTGTTTGTCTGCCGCCCGCTGGGAAAGTTACTTCCAGCCTGGCTGTCAGCGCCTGGTTGGTAAACCGCCCGACAAGGCTGCAAGCCGGTGAGCACGACAAAAGTCAGTATGCAGACTAGACAATAGATTGCTTTTGCCTGGTAATATTTCATTATCAACTCCGCTGTTATTAAGCTTTTCCGATTTCGGTATCGTCAGTTGCCGGCAGCGATGTAATACATTTCTCGCCAGGTGATTTCAGCCCGTTTCGTATCAGTTGATAAGCTGGTTTTCGATAGCGCTCATGGCTGCCAGAGCCAGGTCAACGAATTCTGGGAAAGGGATGCCGGCTTTTTCGCATTCGAGAATGTTTTCGCGCGAGACGCTTTCGGCAAAACGCTTTTCTTTCATGCGCTTGGCGATAGATTTGGCCTTTACCGAAGAAATCTTGCGGTCGGGATAGACCATGGCGCAGGCAACTATCAGGCCGGTTATGCTTTCACAGGCAGCCAGCGCGTGGTCTAGCACGCTGTTTCTGGTCGCGCCGGTCTCTTCGTTGTGTGACCTGATTGCATGTAGATATTCTTCAGGCAGTCCTTCGTTTTGCAGCAGGTCAGCTGCCACGTTGGCATGGCTTTTCATGTCACCTTTGGTAATATCGAGATCCATGTCGTGCAGCAGTCCGAGTATTTCCCAGTCTTCGGCTGGTTGCCCGAGCTTTTCGGCCGCCGCTTTCATCACTACTGAACTGGCAAGGCAATGCCGGCGGAGGTTTTCGTTGCTGAGATGCTTGTGGAGTATTTCAATTGCCTTTTCACGGTTGATCATTTTGATTCCCCAGGAAATTTACGGTGTTGTTTGCTAAAATATTAAAGCATATATTTTTTGTAATGTACATAAAAAAAAAGGACAGATCCAATTTGAGCTGCTGTCAAGAATCACACTAACTTAGGGCAAAACATGTCATTCAAGAAGATCTTCTCGTGCTCAGCGAAGCAGTGCTCCTAATCAGCGAAGCGGTAATCGCACCTGGGCGCACCGACCCGGGGAGCCCTTCGGGATAGCCGTTCTCTAACGGCTGGCCACTCCCGGTTAAGGACTGCGGGATACGTGGCTCTATGCCAGGGCCATAATCGCCACCTAAAGAACAGCCTGATCCTCGGGTGCCCTGGCACTAGCGCGTCCTGCGCGTCGTAGTAGAGAAATCGGCGGCCTTGTCGATCATGATTACGAGCACGATTAAGAGAGCATTTAGCTTAACTTTCATGGTATTCGGTGCTGTACCATTTTTCGTCTGGGGATTGACACATCCCCGATCTATCAGTAAAAGTAGTATATGCGTAAGAACTTTCTACTAACCTGGGTGCTTATTTTTACTCTGCTCGTGCAGGGTATTGTGCCTGCGTTCGCCAGCCAGAATGCGCCCGCAGCCAGTTCTTATGACACTTACCAGCGCGCTTATTCCGAGTATGTAAAAGCGGTAGAGTCACAGGCTTCAATCGATGAGATCAGCGGCAAGCTCGATGTCTATCTCGAAGCCCAGCAGGCTTATAAAGAAGCGACCGGCCAGAACGTCCCGACTGTGCAGGCTTCGCAACAGTCGCCAGTCGACCAGTCCGGCGCAGCTGACGAGTCGGTAGTTTCAGCAGAATCGTCAACAATCGCCTCCGCCGAAGGAAACCCGGCCGAAGAAGCCCGGGTGGCCGAAGAAAAATGGCATCTCTGGCGCAATTTTCAGTCAAAAATAGTCGGCTACGCGCAGCGCCTGCTCGGCGCCTCGGGCAATCCCGGCGAAATGCCCCTCTGGGAAAGAATCGCCTGGACAATAGGCAAATCACTGCTGCCGACCATGGGCGTGATAATTGCAACGGCACTACTGGCACCGCTTACCCCGGTGGGTATGGTTATTGGCGGCATCGTAACTGGCGCTGCGCTCGGCGGTCTCATGACCTATGCGTTCGAAAAACGTATGAACGCAAAATATCGAACGGTTAAAAAAGAAGAAGCCAAAATCTGGCGCGATGTTTCGGTTCAGGCCGTGATCGAGGCGGTGATGGCGCCGTTCAATCTGGCAACCGGTGGCATGTTTGGCATGGTTGGTCCTACTGTCGGCCGCGCTATCGGCAAGGTCGCACTGACTCAGGCTGGCATTACCTTTGCCGGTCGCGCTCTTTCGAGCCAGGTCGGCGGTGCGGTTAAAAACCTATGGTCAGTGCATTATTTCAAATATCCCGAAAAAATCGAAGCCAACGAAAACAGAATTGACGAGATTCTCAACGCTCATCTCAGCAGTGAGACTCCATTCTCAACTGAAACAATTGCTGAACTTGACCGCTTGCGCGCCGAAAACGAAATGATGCGCGGCGAGCATTACACCCGTGAAGACGCCATTAAAGACCTGAAGCGCGCCGGTGTTTCGGCGGCAATTTCAGGTTTTGCCGGATCGATTATTTCTGACCGTGCTTATAACAGTACCTTCGGGCGCTGGGCCGACCGCGCGTCAGTGCGCTTGTTTGGCAGCGTCGCCAAGGGCAAGAGCGTAGCTAGCCTTTTTTCTACCATGCCGGTTAACTTTGGCAGCGGCATGGCTGGCGCCTCGCTTGAGAAATCTTTCGTCAGCGGCGATATTAAAGATCTGCGCAATGAGCAGAAGGCATACGCCGCAGGAACGCCGGTTTTCGAATACTACGAAAAAATGATTGCCGAGAAAGAACAGAAGCGCGATTCGATTGACGCTACCAAAGCCGGTTTTGACTCTATGGTAAATGGCTTCGCGGTGCATGCGGCTCGTCTGACGGTCGATGCTGTTAAATACAATGTTTACGATGGCCCCAAAGCCCGTAAGGCAGCAGTCGAAAATCTTTACCGCGACCAGGACCCCAACTGGAAAAAAGCCGCCACCCTGCAGCAGAAATATGAAGATTTAAAAAAGAATACGCCGAACCCACTGCGTTACCGCAACCCAACGACTTATGCCAAGGCTCTTGCCGGGCATGTCAAGCAACTTGATAAAGCCCGCGATGCCTGGCTGCAGCAGTCATTGACCGCCCAGAAGGCTGAAGCTCTTCCCCAGAATGTTGCCCTGAAAAAAGATATCAGCGTGCAATATGAACGCGATGTTAAGCTGAACCAGATGCTTGAACTTGGGCGTTTGCGCGGCGGTGATGCACATCTTGCCGCAATGAAAAAAGTTCTGCAGTCGAAAAATCCTGATCTCGCCGATGCTTCTGACGAACGCATGAACGAACTTGCCGCCCTCGCCATCAAAAAGACTTATGAAGACAAGTTTGTCAGCAGCAGCGCTAAAGCTGAAAACATCGAAAAGGTTCTCGATATGCGTCGCCAGCACAAGGCCGGCACACTGGCCCTTTCCCCGGAAGAAGCTAAATTGCTGGCCGGGCGTGCTGACGTAATCAGTCCGTCGCAATATAAGGCAGCCCTGGTCGAAAAATACGTTTACGACCTGAAAACGCAGAATGTCAGATGGGATGAAGTTGAACGCCAGATGCCGGCGATCATGGCGCGCGCCGAAAAGCAGATGCTGACGCAGTATAACAATAACTGGGTCGGTGTGCTGACTGCCGAGGCCTACGCGAACGGCCTGGCCAGATACAAGTATAATCCCGAAGGCTATGTCAACTTTGGCGATGAAATGAAGAAAATCGTCAGCAGCATTCCCAAAATGATCAAAAACAACCTTCTCGGTGAATATACCCGCGAAGTAAACAAAGCGATCACCAGCAATGTTATTCCGCAGAGCCCGTCGAGCGATCTTGAGCGCTACCTGTCGACTTTCGGAAAAACCGCGATTAACGAAGCGACCGGCAAAGTCATCAACTCGGTATATGACGCCTCGTCAGAGCAGCTGCGTTCAAGCTTTTTCCACTGAGCCCACCACCTGCCGACTTGTCGCCACCCTTGATTTTATCGCTGGTTTCATGGCGCTTCTGATCAGAGCTTGCTAAACTGCTGCGCCGGAATATTATTAGCTTATAGCTATAAGAAGAGCTCCGTAGCGGCAAAGCCCCGCCGCATCTGACGTCAGTCTACAAACCGCTTTGTGCTCGCGCTGGCATGATAACAGTTTAGTAAAGATTAATGGTGTATACTGGAATTACGAGTTAAAAAGTGGGGGGATAATATGGTAGAAAAAATACAGAAGATTACAGCGGTCCCTGGTGTTGAAAAAGTTGCTAATGCTGGCAGGACTCCTGATGCCAATTTGCGCAACGAGAATTATAAAAGTTTGAACATTGACCGATTTGGCTTGTCACCAGATGCTCGCAACAAGGTGGAATGGGCTAGAGCACAGTTTGAACTGAATTACCAGGTGTTAAAATCTATTAATTCGGCAAATGGTTACGAGACAACCGAAGAAATATTTTCTTTCAAGGGCAGTTATGAGTTTCTGCAGAGGGCTTCTGGAGGGGAATGGGTTTCGACTGCAGGAGCGCCGGTAGATGAAACTGCGACAGAAGAAGCCGCTGAGCAGGATCAGCTGACTAATCTGCAGGATTACTTTTCCCCGGAAAACACGGCTAAGCGCATCCTTGATGTTGCGACCAGCTTTTTTGGCATCAGCGAAATCGCAAAGACAGAGGGTGATAATGAGGCCGCCCGCCAGAAATTCGCTGATTTCATCGGCGGCGCCATCAATGAGGGCTTTCGCCAGGCCCGCAATATTCTCGGCGATCTGCCCGAAGATGTTTCGGATGGTATCGACAAAACACATTCGCTGATTTTTAGCGGTCTCGCAGATTTCGTTAAAAATGGTATCAGCCCCGAAAAGCTCCGCCCGGGCGGTGTTTTCGAAAAGATCGCCGCTTATCGCGAAGAAGCCAAAGCCGAAATTGCCGCCAGGTTAAAGTCTTCTTCAACCGTCAGCTATAATTCCAGCGGTGAGGCGAAGAATGCACCGGCCACCAACCCGAACATCTCAACCAAGGGCTGAATACCGCTATTCAGCCGGAGTGCTCCTGGCGAGAAAGCTGCCGGATGCTTTCTCTACGGCTAGAACATTCAAATTGAAATTAGAGAAGACTTAGAAATTTTTCAAGGGTCAGGCCCATGCTGACCATGATTTCTTTTATTATCTTTGGATGTATTGTCTTGCCTGCATGGTCGGGAACTGTCGCTCTGCCGTAAACGGGGTGGCGAAATATCTTGTGGCTGCCTTCCTGCCTGTTCAGATTGTATCCGTTTTTGTTTAAAAACTTGATCAATTCAGCAGCAGTAAGTCTTGGCAGTTTCGTCATACTGCGATGTCCAACTGAGTGAAAGAAATGTCTCCACCTGTAGAAATCTTTTCTCCAGAGGCAAGCCTGTCGGCAATGTGACCTCTAATTGCCTCCCGAATATTTTTCATTGCTTCTTCATATGTGTCGCCCTGAGTGTAACACCCTTGTAGTGTTGGCACGTAGGCATAATAGCCGTCTTCGTCGTGCTCAATTATAATTGGAAAACGATATTTTTTCATTCGCGAAGCCTCGTTTTTGAGTTTACTTATTATATCATGATGGCATAATGTGTGTCATCGCTCAATCACTCGCAGACCCCTTAATAATGTCTAGCCAGCTATGCCTTTGATTTTGCAGTGGTCGTAGCAGGCAATTTTGGCAGTAGCGCTGCTGCAGGCTCCTGACCACGAATGATCAAAGTTGTTGGCCATATTGCCGGAAGGTAATATAATCAAGTCACCGATTATGCAAAAGGTGCCGCAATGATTGTACGCCTGACCGGAAGCCTGTTATTTATGCTGATTACTTCTGCCGTTCTTTTCTCACAGCCTGCGCCGCCTGCCGCAAACAGCCTGGTTGACCTGCAGGAGCTGATAGCTGACCTGGTCGTCGATATGCCTTACGCGACGCCGCACAATTTCACCGGCGAAACGCTTTACCAGGCCAATCGCGCTTTTCTGGTCGAGCCCGCCGCGCACGCGCTGGCCACTGCTGCTGTCTTGCTGCGCGCGCAGGGTTATCGCCTCAAGATCTGGGATGCCTACCGCCCTCTGTCAGTCCAGCGCAAACTCTGGGATAAGAACCCTGACCGCAATTTTGTTGCTCATCCCGACACTGGGTCCAGACACAATCGCGGCGCTTCTGTCGATCTCACTCTGCTGACGATCGACGGGAAAGAGGTTGCGATGCCGAGCAGTTACGACGAGTTCGGCGAGAAAGCGCGTGCTGTCAACCCAGGTCTGCAGGAACCGGTAAAAACTCATCTGCAGATTCTGCAAAATGCCATGCAGACAAGCGGGTTTAAGCTCCTGGCGAGCGAATGGTGGCACTTTGATTTTCCCGGCTGGAAAAGCTTTCCGCTCCTCGATATCTCTCTCAACGACCTCGCAAAGTAGTCGGCACTTACGGTGTTGTCCTGTATTCTTTTATCGTGCTCGTGCTCGTAATCGCACCTGGGCGCGCCGTATCCTCGGACGCCCTGGCACTAGCGCATCCTGCGCGTCGTAATCGTTGCTTGTTGTAATTAAAATTGTGCGTTAAAAAACCGGCCGACAGCTTGTTTAAAGCTGCCGGCCGGTGGTGTTTCAGAATGATATTTTTGTTGGTTTCCAGTCGGTAGGGCGGTTCAAACCGTCTTTTTCTGGCACGACCAGCGAGCCAACATAGGTTCCGTCAGCATAAACGCGGTCGATCTGCTCTCTGATCGATTTTATGTCTTCTTCGCTGACCACGCCATTGTCGGTGGCTTTATAGAATTGCACGGTCACCCGGATCGGGTAGCGGTCGTCGCGTTCGATTGCCTGATTGTCCATTTCGACAAAAGGTCCTTCGATTTCGCCATGGCCAATGACAGCCTCTTCAACGTTGGAGACCCGTTCTGACTTGCTATAGACTTCGCTGTCAAAAGCAATGCCTTTGGCATCGCTTCTCGGCGGTTCTTTGAATTTAAGCGGAACCTGGATCAGCATGACCATGTTGTCGCCGCCGCTGCTGCCAACTGCCGGAGCTGTCGGGCGCCTGGAGGGCTCTGTAGTCTCTGATGTTTTTGCCGGCTCGGCAGCAGCAGCATCGCTGGCGCGTTTGCCGGTCAGCGACGCTTTTTCCCCGTTCAGGTTAAAGAAAAGGCGCTGTCCGCGCGCGCCGCCATTGCTGACCGCGTCGCGCCGGTTGTCGATAATGGTCATGCTGGTGCCTTCGCGTGTGACCAGGATCGCCAGCACTGCCGGGTTTCCGGCATATGACTGGTAATTGAAAATGACCGGGTTGAAAGTAGCTTCTTCGCCGGTTGGAATCGGCAGGAAGCACGCCTGCGCCGAAACCAGCACATGTGAGTCGCGCTGCGCCAGCAGCATGTTGCCGGTGCCAGGCCATGAAGACGGGTTGCTCATAAGCGGGCGCGGGTCTTCGAGCAGGGCGCCGAGCGGAATGGTCTTGAGCTCCTGGCCCTTTTCGTTGCCGACGCGCGCGTAAAGCTTGCCGAGCGGAATGTCAGCGGTCTTGTCGGTATAATTGGGGAAGCGGATGACCGGCATGCAGGTCATCTGACGCGCTTCTTTGCTGCCGTGATGCACCTGAATCGTCATGTCACTGATGTTCGGACCGACCGAAGAGCCTTCGAAGCGGGCGGTGTCTTCCCAGGTCAGGTCGATGATGTCGAGTTCGCATTTTGCTGCAAACTCGCGCGCCTCCTGGTCGCGGGTCATTCCGGCGACTCTGGCTACGACGCTTTCGTAATCGGAGTTGGCCTGCTTGGCAGCAAAAGCCGGCATGCAGGCTGCGACCATGATAAAAATGGCTGTTAAAAGGGTTTTAAAAGTATTCATTCTTGCCTCGCTGTCAGTGAGATAAAGAGTATTATAGACCTGTACTGCAGCGCTGTCATCTCTCGAAAATTAAACACTTGTTTTTCAGGTTAAAGTTTATAATGGGCGTAGGCATGGGTTTTGCTTTTATGATGTAGAAAAAAATAAAGGGGCGCGCCGATTGAACATAATTCGGATATGAAAAAAAGCTTTGTGCCGATAGTGACCGAAGATGCGCACGTGCTGGTGCTGGGTTCAATGCCTGGCGAGGCTTCGCTGCGAGCGCAACAATACTACGCGCATCCGCACAATCTGTTCTGGAAGTTTATTTTTGCCTGCGCCGGCATAGAGTTTTCTGTTGATTATCAGCAGCGTCTTGCGGCGCTGAGAGTTTTGCATATCGCATTATGGGATGTTCTGCAGCAGTGTCGACGCGAAGGCAGTCTCGATTCGAGCATTGAAAAAGATTCAGAGCATCCCAATGACATAGTTGCTCTTCTTGCCAGCTTGCCACAGGTCAGCAAAATCTGCTTCAACGGCCAGAAAGCCTATAGTTCATTCAAAAAACATATTCTAAAAACCTCGCCTGAGCTGGCTTTGCGTTATCAGCTTGTGATTATGCCTTCGACCAGCCCAGCCAACGCTTCGCAGAGCTGCCATGTTAAATTTGCCCGCTGGCAAGATGAGCTGTCAGGCGTTGAGCTATAAAAATACCGTGGAGGAAATATGACTGGAAAGGGAAAGTGGATGAGCGCGCCCCCAGAGGAAATAGTTTGCTATTGCCTGGGTGTTAGCAAAGGCGAAATAATTGAAGCAATCAGATCGGGCTGTCGTTCTCTGAAGGCCATTAAGGTTTTTACAAAAGCCTGCACTGGAAATGAGTGTGAAACTAAAAATCCTGGCAAGAAATGTTGCTCGCAGGACATTTTGCATCTAATCGATCTGTATGTTGATAACGCCGACAATTCTGCAACCGCAGATTCACACTGCTGCTGCGAAAGTAAAAAATAAAGTACATTTGCCCATAACCGGTTGACTTTATTTAAAATTGGTATACAATGGTTGCGTTGGACTATACCAATGATGGCGGTCAGCATAATGTTGCCGGTTAAAATTGATAGCAGCGGCCAGGAGCCAATATACAGGCAGATCAGCAGTCAGATTGCTGCGCTGATCAGAGCCGGGCGCCTGACGCCGGGTCAGCAGCTGCCACCTGAGCGCGAACTCGCGCTGCAGCTCAAAGTCGCCCGCGGTACCATCAAAAAAGCTTATGAAGCACTGGTGCAGCAGCATTACATTGTTGCGGCGCGCGGCCGTGGCAGCCTGGTTGCCCGCAATGCGCAAAGTGCCGGCGTCGACAGCCCGAATGAGCAAGTAACAACCGATCGCTCCGGGCAGAATGCTCCGGGCAGCGCCGCTATCAGTCGCATTGACCTCGCCACCCGTCTGATCAAAGAAAACATTTACAAACTGGAAGACCTCGGTTTCTCATATCGCGAGATCGCCGACCTCTTTGGCCTGCTTTTGGGTCGACGCGAAGAAGAAATGGCACGCTTTGCCATCGCTGCCGTCGATTGCAACCCGGAAACGCTTGGTATATTCCAATCGCAGCTGGCGTTGCTGACGCATTTGACGACGGCGCGGATACTTTTTTCTGACTTGCGTGAAGTGCCAGACCCGTCGGCGATGCTGGCCCCTTTTGACCTTATACTTACTACTTCAAATCATATTGATGAATTGCGCCGTCTCGCGCCAGCAGTAGCCGACAAGGCTGTTCCGGTCGTGGTGGCGCCTTCACAGAATACGCTGATTGCCTTGGCCAGACTCGACAACCAATGCCGTGCCGGCGTGTTGTATCAGAGTTCGCGTTTCTTTCAGATTATCGGTGGCTGGGTCAAGAAGTCGGGCTTCAATGGCGCTCTTGCCGGTATCGGTTACTACACGGAAACGCCCGAAGAAATCGAAAAATTCATCGACGACAAAGACGTGCTGATTGTGCCTCCAGGATTCGTTGCGCAGCTTTCCAGCGAACTGCTGCACATGATCAACCGGTTCAGGCAGCGCGGCGGTCAGTTGATCGATTTTGCTTACCAGATCGAGCGTGGCTCGTTGCTGCATCTTGAAGAACTAATTAAAAACTTGTTAAACAGACCAGGAAAAAAACTATGACACCAGTAAACATCGTATTAGGCGTAATCGGCTTTGACTGCCATTCTGTCGGCAACAAAATTCTCGAAGCTTTTTTTACTGAAGCCGGATTCAAGGTCACCAACCTTGGCGTCATGGTCAGCCAGGAAGAATTTATCAGCGCCGCTATCGAAACTGATGCGCGGGCTATCCTGGTTTCGTCGCTTTATGGCCATGGCGAAATTGACTGCGCCGGCCTGCGCGAAAAATGTATCGAAAAGGGGCTTGAGGAAATCCTTCTCTACGTCGGCGGCAACCTTGTAGTTGGCAAGACTGCGTTTGCCGAAGTCGAAGAGAAGTTTCTTAAAATGGGCTATGACAGGGTGTTCGGCCCTGACTGTTCTCTGGAAAAAGTGGTGGAACTGCTTAACGAAGACCTTGATTCAAGGCCAAAAGGAAATGATTGAAGAAGACAGGAAAATCTGCGTTGACATCGGCTCGACCTGGACTAAGGCCGCGATGTTCAACCTCAGCCATGACCGCTTCAGCGTAGAAACGCGTGCGGTCATGGCCACCACCACTGATCACCTGCCCGAGGGCGTCTATGGCGTTCTGCACCATCTGATGCCCGGGCACGACTGGCACAGTCTCGAGTCGACACCTGTCCCGGTTCACTTCGCGTCGTCGGCCAAAGGCGGGCTGAATGTTGCTGTTGTCGGGCTGGTTCCCGAAATGACACTGCAGATAGCCCGCCTCGCCGCCTTCTCGGCCGGAGCCCGCATCTGTGCGGCTTACCCATACCGGCTGACCCGCAGTTGCATTGCCGCCATTGAGCAGGCGCGTCCCGATATTCTTCTGCTCTGCGGTGGCACTGATGGCGGCAACGAGCGCTATGTCACCGAAAACGCCCGCGCCATTGCCGGGTCAGCTTTCTGTGGCACCGTGGTTTATGCCGGGAACAACCAGGCGGTTGACCATGTCAGCGATCTGCTGTCTGAACGAGATCTGCGCGTTACTGAAAACCTCATGCCCGATTTTGGTCGCCTCAACATCGAACCGGTCAGAGAGACGATCCGCCAGGTTTTTCTTGAGCGCATAATCTCAGGAAAAGGCCTCGATGAGCTGGTGCGCCGCTTCAAAACGCAGCCGGTGCCAACTCCGCTCGCCGTTCTCAACCTCGTCGAAGCGATCGGCAACCACGTTGCCGGCTGGGATAACTTTGCCATGATCGATATGGGTGGCGCCACCACCGATTTCTACTCATTCTGTGAAGCCTATTACCCAGACTCGGGAACGATTCTCAAGGGTATTGTCGAACCAACTCTCAAGCGCACAGTAGAGGGCGACCTTGGAATGCGGGTCAGCGCGGCCTCGGCTTTCGAAACAGCGCGCGAGCTTCTGTTGGCCAATCTCGAAGGCTCAGAACAGAGTCTTGAAATCATGAGTGCTTATATTGACCGCCTTGCTGCCAATACCAGCCATCTGCCTGCCGACCTGGCTGAACAGCAGTTCGATCAGTTGCTGGCCTCGGCCTGCGTTTATCACTCTTTGATGCGCCACGCCGGAACAATTGAAGAAGTCTATACCGCTAAAGGCCCGGTGTGGGCGCAATCCGGCAAAGATTTGCGCCGGGTCAACCGCATAATCGGCACCGGTGGTTTTCTCGCTGCGATGGGTCGCGCCGGTGACGCACTTGAAATGCCGGTTGCTCCGGCAGTGAAATCTGATAAAATACCGCTTCTGCCGAAAGATTTTGAATACTTTTCCGATTCTGATTACGTTTTGCCGTTGTTGGGCTGCCTTGCCGCAAAATATCCGCAACAAAGCGCCGCAACCGCCGTTTCTTATTTAACCAGCCTGCATCACAACGAAGAACAAGTTAAGGAGTTCAGTCACCGTGAGTTCACACATGCTTAGCCTCGACAGTTTTAACCAGATCCGCAGCGAAATTTTAGAGACCTGGCCGACCGGGCGGGGCCTCAGTCTCGAAGATGGCATTGCTTATCAGAAGAAGATCCCCGAAGCTAAAAACTTCGCAGTTGCCATGCGCAAGGCTTCAGAAGCCGGTATAACCCTGCTGCAGCCCAGGGCCGGCGTCGCGCTGATTCAGGACCACATCAAACTTTTACAGTATCTCGAAACCGAAGGCGGCGCTGATCTGCTGCCGACAACTATAGATGCTTATACCCGCCAGAATCGCTACCAGGAAGCAGCAGTCGGTATCGAAAAATCGTTGCAGGCGAGAACTTCTCTTCTGAACGGGTTTCCGGCAGTAAATCACGGACTGATTGGTTGCCGTCAGGTAACTGAAGCGGTTAGATCGCCGATCCAGGTTCGCCATGGCACGCCTGATGCCCGACTGCTCGCCGAGATAACGCTTGCTGGTGGCTTCACCAGTTACGAAGGCGGCGGTATTTCTTACAATATTCCTTACACCAAAAAGGTGCCGCTCAAAAAGTCGATCGAAGACTGGAAATACGTCGACCGCCTCGTTGGAATATACGAAGAGAACGGCATTCACATCAATCGCGAACCTTTTGGCCCGCTTACCGGCACTCTGGTGCCGCCGTTTGTCAGCCATGTCGTTGCCATCGTCGAAGGCATTCTCGCTTTGCGCCAGGGCGTTAAATCGCTGACTCTTGGCTACGGGCAGGGCGGCAACATGTTTCAGGATATCGCAGCGCTGATTTCGCTCAAGAGTCTTGCGCACGAATTTTTCAAACGCGAAGGCTTCAGCGATTACGAGCTGACCACCGTATTTCATCAGTGGATGGGCGGTTTCCCCGAAGACGAAGCCAAGGCTTTCTCGGTTATCTCCTGGGGAGCCTCGGTTGCTGTGCTTGCCGGCGCCGACAAAGTAATCGTTAAATCGCCGCACGAAGCGATGGGTATTCCGACCAAAGAAGCCAACGCTCAGGGTCTGCGCTGCACGCGCCAGGCGGTCAATATGCTTTGCGACCATAGATTCCCGATCAGCGGCGATCATCAGAAAGAAGTCGCGATGATCGAACGCGAAGTGAAAAGCATTATGGAAGCGATCTACCGCCTCGGCAATGGCGACGTTGAAACCGGCGTAATTGCAGCTTTTGAAGCAGGCGTCATGGATGTTCCCTTCGCGCCGTCGATATACAACCACGGCAAGATTCTGCCGATGCGCGACAACGAGGGTTATATCCGAGTATTCAACAAGGGCAATCTAGGCCTCGATGACGATATCATGGCCTACCACCGCGGCAAACTCGAAGAGCGGGCCAAAGCAGAAAACCGCGCGGTGTGCTTCCAGATGGTGACTGACGATATTTACGCAATCAGCAAAGGCAGACTGGTAGGGAGACCGAGATGAAAATAGTTAAAGCAGTATTCAGCAAAGGTAATTCAGCATTCTTTTTCGATGACCAGCGCGCGATCAAGAATGGCGCCGGTCATGACGGTTTTGTCTACGTCGGCGAACCGGTTACGCCCAGATTCAGCCGCATCAGGGAAGCCGGCCAGAGCATTTCGGTAATGCTGCTGCTCGAAGACGGGCAGATCGGGCTGGGCGATTGCGCGGCAGTGCAGTATTCAGGTGCTGGCGGGCGTGATCCGCTGTTTCTTGCCGAAGAATACGTGCCGTTTCTCGAAAAACATCTGCGCCCGTTGCTCGAAGGCATGGAACTCGGCACTTTCCGCGATATGGCGGCAAAATTTGCCGGGCTGCAGATCGAGGGCAAGCCGCTGCATTCAGCGCTGCGCTACGGTCTGACCCAGGCGCTGCTCGACGCTTGCGCCAAAGCCTCCAGGCTGCTGCCCTGCGAAGTGATATGCAGTGAATACAATTTGCCGGTAATCGCCGAGCGCGTGCCGATATTCGGCCAGAGCGGCGACAACCGTTATGACAACGTCGACAAGATGATCATCAAGGGCGTTGAGGTGCTGCCACACGGACTTATCAACAACATTGACGAAAAACTCGGCCGCAGCGGCGAAAAACTGCGCGAGTATATCGAATGGCTGGTGCGCCGCATCAAGCATCTGCGCAACAGTGAAAGCTACCGACCGAGCCTGCATATCGATGTTTACGGCAACATCGGGCCGATCTTCAATAACAACATGGACAAAGTCGTCGATTACCTGGCTTCTCTCGAAGTGCATGCTGATGGCCTGCCGCTCTACATCGAGGGGCCAGTCGACATGGAAGAAAAGCAGCTGCAGATCGAAAAACTCGGTTACATCACGCAAAAGCTGCGCAAAATAGGCTCTAAGGTAAAGATTGTCGCCGACGAATGGTGCAATACCTATGAAGATGTGCGCGATTTCTGCGATGCAAAAGCCTGCGATATGGTGCAGATCAAGACACCTGATCTCGGCGGGATCCAGAATATCGTCGAAAGCGTGATTTATTGCCGTAAAACCGGAGTTGAAGCTTATACCGGTGGCACCTGCAACGAAACCGACGTTTCGGCTCGTATCTGCGTGCATCTGGCGGTTGCCGCCCGCGCCGAACGCATGCTGGCCAAGCCGGGAATGGGTTTTGACGAGGGCTTCACCATTGTTAACAATGAACTTGAGCGCATAATTGCAATTCTGCGCATGAAAAGCGGGGTAAAATAATGACAACTAACGAAGAATTCAGAGTATTATCACCAACCGCCATTCTTGGCTATGGCTTTCCCGAAAGCTCATTTAAACGCGGCATTGAGCGCAAACCGCATCTTATCGCGGTCGACGCCGGATCGACCGACCCCGGTCCCTATTATCTCGGCGCCGGCAAGGCCTTCACTGACCGCGCCTTTGTTAAACGCGATCTGCGCTATATGCTTAAAGCAGGCGTGGCCAATAATATTCCGGTTGTTGTCGGCACTGCCGGCGGCTCAGGCGCATCGGTTCATCTCGAATGGTGCCGCCAGATTATTCATGAAATTGCTAAAGAAGAGAATCTGAGCTTCAAGATGGGCGTTATCCCGTCTGATATCAGCAAGGATTCAGTTAAAAAAGCCCTGCGTGAAGGCCGAATAAGTCCGCTGGCCTGCGTGCACGAGCTTACCGAAGGTCTGATCGACGACACTACCTACCTGGTTGCGCAGATCGGCATCGAACCGATCATCGAAGCGCTGCAGCTTGGCTGTAATGTCGTGTTGACCGGTCGCTGCTATGACCCGGCGGTTTTTGCCGCTCTGCCGGTTATGCAGGGTTATGACGAAGGTCTCGCACTGCATCTCGGCAAAATTCTCGAATGTGCTGCCATCGCGTCAACGCCTGGTTCTGGCGCTGACTGCGCCCTTGGCATTCTGAAAAAAGACTCTTTTATTCTCGAAACGCTTAACCCGAAACGCAAGTTTACCTGTGAATCGGCCGCCGCTCATACGCTTTATGAAAAGTCAGATCCTTATCATCTGCCCGGCCCGGGCGGTTCAATCAATCTCGAAGACTGCTCGTTCACCGATATTGGCGATGGCCGCGTTGAAGTTAAAGGCAGCCGCTTTGAGAAGTCGCCGGCTTATTGCATCAAGCTTGAAGGCGCCCGCCCGATCGGTTACCGCAGTATCAGCATCGCCGGCACCCGCGACCCGATAATGATCGCCGGTATCGAGAAAATTCTGAGCGAAGTCAAGCACCAGGTTGCTGAAATGTCTTCAGACAGCGACCGTTCGCAGCAGCTGTTCTTTCATGTCTATGGCAAAAATGGCGTCATGGGCGCAATGGAGCCTTTGACTGATGTCTCTTCGCACGAGCTCTGCATTGTTATCGAGGCTCTCTGCCCGACCCAGGAACAGGCCGACACCCTGTGCAGCGTGGCGCGTTCAACGCTGCTGCATTATGGCTACGAAGGCCGCATTTCGACTGCCGGCAATCTCGCGTTTCCGTTTTCGCCTTCTGATATCAAGATGGGCCAGGTCTACGAATTTTCGATCTATCACCTGATGGAACCAGCCGGTGAAAAGCTGTTTTCGACTACTGTTGAAACATTCAAAGACGGTAAGCAGGTTTGACAAAAGCAGTCTGGCAGACGCAGCCCTGGACAGGCTGATAAGCAGCTTTACAGCAAAGGAACAAAATTATGAAAAGAAACATTCTCGAAGCGGCCAAGGTCATTCGTTCAAAGAATGCCGGCCCGTTTGAGCTTACTTACGATATCATGTTCAAGAACCGCGAATTTTTCGAGCAGTTCAAAAACCAGCAGATCATCAACCACAAGATGATAGCAGGCGTGCTCAAAATCAGCGAAAGCGACATTCTGAGCCTGATCTGGTTTGCTCCCGCCAACGCCGTTAAGATTACCATCAAGCGGTTGATGCCTTCCGGGGCTCCAGGCGAAACTGATATTTACGGAGCGCAGCAGCACGCACCGCTTCTGGCCATAGAATTCTAGTATGCCGAACAATTCGTTTCTCTACGCAAACCAGTCGCATTTTGAGACGCTGCTCTATTCGGTGTATTACGCGCCACGCGGCCGGCCGCGCCTTTATGTGCTGGCCGGTCAGCTGGCCAGTCGCTATCTGACGCCCAATGACCTGCTGATCGGCATCATCGGCGCAGAAGGCTCAGGCAAATCGACGCTGATCAAAGGGCTTTTCCCCGGGCTCGAGTTGACCAACGATGACGACGGCGTTAACCTGCGTCCTACGCCAATTTACGATTTTCATAGTGAAGACTTTTTTGCCGCGCATACTTTTCATCTCGATATTCGCTATGAGCTTGCGTTCCATCAGCAGTTTGAAATCGTCGAAGCAATTCAGCGCGCCCTCGAAGACGGCCGCCGCGTTGTGATCGAGCATTTTGACCTCATTTACGGCGCGCTTGGCTACAACGCGCAGATAATCTTCGGACTCGGCGAAGAGGTCATTGTGGCGCGCCCGACCGTGTTTGGCCCGACACCAACTTCTATCAAAAGCGTTGTTGAAAAGACAACGAAGTATCGCAAAATGGCGCATTCAGCCGAAGATATCACCAGCCACATTCTGGCGACTGATTACAACTACACCCGTCGTGTGCTGCATTCAGACGTTAAGCATGGTTTTGTCATCAAGTTTCCTGAAGAACCGCAGATCGATCTCGATGAGCTTGAGTCGAAGGTGCGCGCGATTATCGCCAGCAATGTGCCGATCGGTGGCTGTGGCAAAGACCGCATTCGTATCGGCGACTGGGAAATGTTCTGCACCGGCACCCGCACGCACGTTAAGGCTTCCGGTGAAATCGAAGATTTCAGGCTGCTCAAGAAATACATGTTCGACCCGATCTGGAAAGAATACATGATGGTCGGTATGGTCGGTAAAAAATATCGCAGCGGCATCGAAGACATGGTCTACTTCGACGAACAGGGCTGAAAGGACAGGCAATCATGAATACGCGGCAGTATCGCAAAATCAGCAGTGACAGCATTCACAGTGAAAAAAATGGTGGTCGCAGTTTTTTGAACGTAGCGCCGTCAGTTCTGACGCAACTGGCTGCCGAGGCTTTTCGTGACCTGTCGTATTATCTCAGACCCGATCATCTCGACGAGCTGGCGGCAATAGCCGCCGACCCGGCTGCTGCGCCCAACGAGCGCTTCGTCTGCAGTTCTCTGGTTAAAAACGCAATAATCGCGGCCGAAGGCAAACTGCCGCTGTGCCAGGATACCGGCACGGCCACGATTTTTGCCTGGCGCGGTGAGCGCGTGTTGACTGGCGGGGCAGACGAAGAGATGCTGACGAAGGGCGTTGCCCAGGCCTGGTCGGAGAATTTTCTGCGTTATTCGCAGGTGGCTCCGCTGAGCATGTTTGCCGAGAAGAACACCGGCAACAACCTGCCGGCGCAGATCGATATCGCTTTCAGCCCGGGCGAAGAATACCGTTTCATGTTCATGGCCAAGGGCGGCGGTTCGGCCAACAAGACCCTGCTCTTACAGGGCAGCCGTGCGTTGCTCAACGAGAAGGCCTTTGCCGCATTCCTAAAAGACAAGATCGGCGGCCTCGGGGTCGCTGCCTGCCCGCCTTACACGCTGGTTGTCGTCGTTGGCGGCACTTCGCCCGAAATCAATCTCAAGACGATGAAGCTCGCGTCAACCGGCTGGTATGACGATTTGCCAACAACGGCAGACGGCAGCGGCAGCCCATATCGCGACCTTGAATGGGAAGCCCGCGCCCGCGACATCGCTGCTGAAACCGGCTGGGGCGCCCAGTTCGGTGGCTCGCATCTCGTGCTCGAAGCTCGCGTTATCCGCATGGCGCGCCACGCCGGCTCGTGCCCGGTCTCGGTCGGCGTTTCGTGCAGCGCGCATCGCAACATGCTCGGCAAGATCACCGCCGAAGGCGCTTTTCTCGAAATACTCGATAAAAACCCGGCGCGCCTGCTTGAAAAAATCAAAATTGACTCGTTAAAGGCCGCAGCGATAGACCTCGATCGCCCGATGCCAGAAATTCTGCTGCAGCTGGCCAGCCAGCCGGCCGGTTCACTCGTCATGCTCAACGGGACCATGGTCGTAGCGCGCGACATGGCGCACGCGCGCCTCTTCGAAATGGTCAGCTCAGGACAGCCCATGCCAGATTATTTTAAAAATCATCCTGTCTATTACGCCGGCCCGGCGCGCACGCCGCCCGGCTACGCCATTGGCAGCTTCGGCCCGACCACGGCGCAGCGCATGGATGAATACATCGACTTTTTCATGAGCCGTGGTGCCTCTCTGGTTACGCTCGCCAAGGGCAACCGCGCCGAAGGCGTTATCAAAGCCTGCTCCCAATACGGCGGCTTCTATCTCGGTACCATCGGCGGCGCCGCTGCGCTGATCGCCAGCGAGAACATAATTTCGTCAGAAGTGCTCGATTTCGCCGAATTCGGCATGGAAGCCGTTCACCGCATCAAAGTTAAGAACATGCCCGCCTTCGTCATCTACGACGCCCAGGGCAACAGCCTGTATTAACTCGTAATTATTCAGTTCTTTGTAAATACTCCTGGTGAGGGCGCAGGCAGGTTTTCAAAATTGCACCAAGACGAATTACCATCTGTAACTGAATTCTTACAATAATTCTTAGATAAGCCCTTTATTTAACGGTGATTTCCTGTTAACCTTGGCGCTGCACTCTTTGAAGCTCACAGTTACAGCAATATCGGAAAAAATATGATCAGCACAGAAAATCTCGGCCTCTCATTTGGCAGCAACAAGCTCTTTGCCGGCGTCAACATTAAATTCCTGCCCGGAAACTGTTATGGATTGATCGGCGCCAATGGCTCCGGAAAATCGACATTCTTAAAAATTCTCTCGGGCGAAATCACCAACTACAGCGGAAATCTGCACATCAGCCCCGGCCAGCGCGTTGCCACCCTGAACCAGAATCATTTTGCCTACGAAGATGTCGAAGTTTTGCAGGTTGTTCTCATGGGTTACCCCGAACTGTATGCGGTAATGCAGGAGAAAGACAGCCTGTATGCAAAGGCTGATTTTACCGAAGCCGACGGCACACGCGCCAGCGAACTTGAAGGGCTGTGCTCTGAAATGAACGGCTGGGAAGCCGAATCGAACGCCGCCTCTCTGCTGGCCGGACTTGGCATCAAGACGCAGCTGCACAATCAAATGATGCGTGAGCTGACCGGCTCGCAAAAGGTTAAGGTTCTTCTGGCGCAGGCTTTGTTCGGCGATCCTGATATTCTGCTGCTCGACGAACCGACCAACCACCTTGATGCCGCCGCTATCCGCTGGGTCGAGAATTTTCTGGTCAACTTTAACAAAACCGTAATCGTCGTTTCGCACGATCGCCATTTTCTTAACCACGTCTGCACGCACATGGCCGATATTGATTTTGGCAACATCACTCTTTACACGGGCAACTACGACTTCTGGAGCGAATCCAGCCAGCTGGCGCTCAAGCTGCAGCAGGATCAGAACAAGAAACTCTCAGAAAAAGCTGAAGAGCTCAAGGCTTTCATTGCCAGGTTCAGCGCCAATAAATCAAAATCTTCGCAGGCAACTTCGCGGCGCAAACAGCTTGAAAAGCTCAATCTCGAAGACATCAAGCCCTCTTCGCGTCGTTACCCCTTTGTCTGTTTCAAGCCCGAGCGCGAAGCCGGTGATCAGCTTCTGCGCGTGCAGGGGTTGACGAAAACCATCGATGGCAGCAAGATTCTCAATAACGTAACTTTTACGGTAAACAAAAAGGACCGTATCGTTTTTGTCGGCGCCAATGAACTGGCCAACACCACGCTTTTCAAAATTCTCATGGGTGAGCTCGAACCTGATTCCGGTTCATTCACCTGGGGCGTAACCACCTCGCAGTCATACTTTCCAAAAGACAATACTGCATTTTTCAGCGACACCAGCGTGAACCTGGTCGACTGGTTGCGCCAGTATTCAAAAGATAAAAACGACAGCTTTGTCCGCGGCTTTCTTGGCCGTATGCTCTTCTCGGGCGAAGAAGCGCTCAAAACGGTAAATGTCATATCGGGTGGGGAACGGGTCCGCTGTATGCTTGCCCGAATGATGCTGAGCAGCGCCAACGTGCTGCTGCTGGATGGCCCGACCAATCATCTCGATCTCGAATCGATCACCGCGCTGAATAATGGACTCATGGCTTTTCCCGGCACAATTTTGTTCACTTCGCAGGATCTGCAGTTCAACGAAACCATTTCCACCCGCGTCATTGAATTAACGCCAACCGGCCTCATCGACTACGGCATCAGCTACGAAGAATACCTGAAAAACCTCGGCTCCACCGCTCAGTAAGTTTTAATTTCCTGATTCCCGTAGGAGATCACAAAAACCAGGCGGGGAAGGAAAACTTCATTATCCCGATCCCGAAAAAGAAGGCAGGTTCACAGATTCATTTTGTAAATGCGTGAAGCCAGGCCGGTGAACAGATCTATGCCGTCTTCAATGCGCTGCCAGCCGTATTTTTCGTAATAGCCGTCATGGTCGGTCGTCAGGTAGGCAGCTGAAAAGCCGGCGGCGCGGGCCTGCTGCACTGCATGGGTCAGCAACCGGCTGCCGTAGGCTTTTCCCCTGAATTCTTCGGCAACATACAGGCAGGCTACCCACGGGTAAAGGTCATGCCGGCTGATAAAATCATTGGTGATGAGGGCGGCGCAACCAACCGGTTCGCCTGCGTGCAGCAACAGATAAAACTGCGGCAACTGGCTGTTGGTAAAGGAATGGCGTATTGCATCCTGGTAATAGGCGAAACTTTTTGAGTTTCCCCAGATGCCATGAATGTATTCAATCGCTGTATCGATACTTTTGGCGAACTCATGCACGTTGATTATTTTTAACATGCAGTCAGTTTATGCCAGAATTTTCTGCAAGGCAACTTTGGGATTCCGCCAATTCCGGAGGATACCTTACCAGTCTCAAGAAGTCATTCACTGTAGCTTGTGTGGAATCGAGGGGGAATAGAGGAACACCTCAGAATGGCACTAAGATAAGAAGCAAAATTTTGTGAATCGTGCTCGTGATCGTTAGCCTGTTGCAATGTAACGATGAAGGGCGGTAACTCAAATGTGAAGGCCGCGCCTGCATCTTCCCCTGCGCTACCGGCTCGGTCCGACGAAATGACAATGTGCAGGGAGTAAGTCAATGGCAGGAAAAGCCTGGGCCAGCCAGGTTAAAAACTTCCGCAACAATAGATAAAGCCAGTCGCTCAATCGCTGCCAAACGCCCGAGCTATCTGCAGTCGAAGATTGCAATCAGCAGCCGGTCATGTTATGCTGCTATGCAGCATAATCTTTGTTGACAGGAACAATAAAATCATGGCATTTCCCAAACCATTTTACAAGTGGCGGCCCCATCCCTGGCATGGTCTGGAAGTCGGCAAAGAGCCGCCTTCTCTGGTTCAGGCATATATCGAAATCACTCCGTTTGATCTGGTTAAATATGAGATTGATAAGGAAACCGGCTATATGCGGGTTGACCGCCCGCAAAGAACTTCTTCGCAACCGCCGGCATTGTATGGATTTATTCCCAGAACCTATTGCGGTCCGACGGTTCATCAGTTGTCTCCGAACTCTGCCCGCGGTGATGAAGATCCGCTAGATATTTGCGTTATCAGTGAACGCCCGATTGCACGGGCTGAGGTTATTCTCGACGTGCGTGTAGTTGGCGGCCTTCCCATGATCGATCGCGGCGAAGCTGATGACAAAATCATCGGCGTTCTTGCTTCCGACAACATGTGGGCGCATGTTAACGACATCAGCGAGTTGCCGACAGTGCTGATAGAACGTATTTATCATTACTTCAGCACTTACAAGCTTGTGCCGGGGCACGAGGTCGAAATTCATATCGACCGCCCATATGGCCGGGAACACGCCGAACGGGTCGTTACCGCGGCAATTCACGATTACCATGAACACTTTGGCGTTTAGCCAGGGATTAGAACGGTGGTCCGGGTTGATTGGTTTTTTTTGCGTCGAACGCGGAGCTAACCTGCGACTGGAGGGAGACAGGTTCACCTACAGCCGTGCCATCATCAGGATTGCCCGCTACTTTGATCGATGTCCAGGCAATCTGGGAAAGCAGGATTTAAAAGATTACTTTGACCATTTCATTACTGTCCGCTTCTGGAGTACTGTTAGAGCCGACCGGGGCGGCCTGCAATTCTTCTGGAAGTAAGAAATGGAAGTGGGTAGACATTGTAAAGCCGCCCCAGATCAGACCGATTCCAGACGTTCTGACAGTCGGTGAAAATCAGCAGGTCACATGCATTACGCTGGGCCGCAGCAGTGGCTCAAAGGTGCTTTATAATAAATTGCTTGCGTTTGCCCTGATTTTATTATACGAAACTGCTGAAATGGAAACTATTTGCCTCTATAGTGATAAGATGTTAAGATCTTGTCTCATAATTGACTATACAACAACAATACAGGAGACCTAGTGTGAAGCGCCAATTAATAGTTTTCGTAAAGCAGGTACCTGACACCAAGAACATTTCAGGCGAGGCTATGACGCCGGAGGGAACAGTAAATAGAGCCGCTCTGCCGGCAATATTTAACCCGGAAGATCTGAATGCTCTGGAGCTGGGTCTGCAGTTAAAAGAAAGATATAACTTCAAAGTCACAGTTGCTACAATGGGCCCTCCGAACGCGGCGGAAGTCCTTAGAGAATGCCTTTATAGAGGCGCTGATGAAGCAATCCTTATTACAGACAGAGCATTTGCCGGAGCAGATACGCTCGCTACAAGCTATGCGTTGAGCTGTTGCGTAAAAACGGTTGGAAATGTCGATCTCATCCTCTGCGGCAGACAGGCTATTGACGGCGATACTGCTCAGGTAGGTCCGCAGATCGCAGAAAAACTCAACATACCGCAAATCGCTTATGTAGAAGAGGTAATCAGTATATCCGATAAAGCAATCAAGGCAAAACGCGCCATCGAAGGCGGTTACGAGATTCTCGAATCCCCTCTTCCGTCCCTCCTTACGGTCATTGATGCGAACGAGCCAAGATCAGCCTCAGCAAAAGGCATAATGAAATACAAAAAAGCTAAAACCCATTCCGAGTTAGCCAAACTCATGAGAGATGCGGATTATACAGATGCACAGGCTCTGGCTGACAAGGAAAACGAAATGAAGGCTAAAAACCTCTGGATTTACGAGTGGGATGCCGCAAAAATCCAGGCTGATGTAAACAGAATCGGATTAAAAGGTTCACCGACCAAAGTGAAGAAAATAGAAAACGTCGTCCTCAAGGCCGGCAAAGTCGTTTCCATTGAGCCTACAGAAGCAGGCATAAATGGGTTAATTCGCGAACTTATCGAAGACCATACTTTAGGGTGATAAATATGAATAATAAAGGAAATGTTTGGATATTTATTGAACAGGAAGGCAGCAAGATTGCCGAGGTCAGCCTTGAACTCGTATGCAAGGGAACTGAGCTTGCAAAGCAACTCGGAGTCGTCAGCGAAGCAGTAATACTCGGAGACAAACTCGACGGAAACTTTGATTCCCTCTTTCATTACGGATGTGAAACAGTCTATCAGGTAGAAGACAAGGCTCTCGAACCTTTTACCGTTCTTCCGTATGCTCAGGCTCTTGTAAAACTCTTAAAAAAGCACAAGCCAAATATTCTACTGTTCGGCGCTACGCTGAAGGGCAGAGAACTTGCACCAAGAGTAGCCTCAGAAATGATGTGCGGACTCACAGCTGACTGCACGGATTTGCAAATCGATGACTTCGAAGACAAGGTCAACAAGGTCAGCTACAAAAGCAAACTCATGCAGATAAGGCCTGCTTTCGGCGGAAACATCATAGCCACAATCGTTAACACCTGGGAAGATCCGCAGATGGTTACAGTCAGAGAGGGCGTAATGAAACTTACGGCTCCTGACACTTCGAAAAAAGGCAAAGTTGTAAAAGTTACTCCTGAACTGTCAGATGAAGCAAAAGTAATGAAGGTAATCAAAAGAGTAAGCAAGCCGAAAACTGTTGACCTCAAAAAAGCATCGATAATCGTTGCCGGCGGGTACGGGGTCGGCACAAAAGAAAACTTCAAACTCATTGAACATCTCGCTGAAGCTCTCGGCGGGCAAGTCGCGGCATCCCGCGCGGCAGTTGATGCAGGCTGGATTAACCATGATTATCAGGTAGGTCAGACAGGCGTTACAGTGAGGCCGAAACTCTACATCGCATGCGGCATAAGCGGTTCAGTTCAGCACGTCGCAGGAATGAACGAGAGCGCGAAGATTATTGCTATTAACAGTGATCCGGGCGCTCCAATATTCTCTGTAGCACATTACGGAATCGTCGGTGAACTGAAAGATGTCGTTCCAAAACTAATCAAAGCCTTCAAGGCTAAAGTCTAAGGAGGTTTAAAATGTCTAACTATTTTATTGATAATAAGGATCTCCAGTTCACCTTGGCTAATCTCGAACTCGAAGAAGTAGTAAGTCTTCGCGAGAATAATTATAAACAGGCTGAAGATTTCGATTACGCTCCTGAAAATTACGCCGATGCCAAAGACAACTACAAAAGAGTTCTCGAACTTGTCGGCGAAATCTCAGGCGAAAGAATTGCTCCCAGGGCAAGAGTTGTGGACGAGGAAGGCCCTCATTTCGAAAATAATAAGGTTACATACCATCCGCTTACTGTTAAAAATCTGGAAGAACTCAGAAATGCCGAAGTTTTCGGCGTTATGCTTCCAAGAAGATACGGCGGGCTGAATTTCCCTGTAACGATCTATACAATGATGACAGAAATGGTTTCCAGAGCTGATGCCAGCCTGCAAAACCTTTTCGGCCTCCAGGACATAGCAGAAACTATCTGCGAATTCGGTACAGAAGAACAAAAGCAAAAATATCTGCCAAGATTCGCAAGCGGCGAAGCTGACGGTTCAATGGACCTTACAGAGCCAGACTCAGGTTCAGACCTCCAGTCAGTTAGACTTAAAGCCACTCTCGATCCGAAAACAAATCAGTGGTATCTCGACGGGATGAAACGCTTCATCACCAACGGATGCGCAAAAGTCCACCTCGTTCTTGCCAGATCTGAAGAAGGCACCTCAGACGGACGCGGACTTTCAATGTTTATCTGCGAAGCAGGCCCTGAGCTCGTTGTAAGAAGAATCGAGCATAAACTGGGCATACACGGTGTGGCGACTGCAGAATTGCAGTATAACCGTGTACCTGCTGAACTCTGCGGACAAAGAAAACGCGGTTTGATAAAATATGTAATGAGCCTCATGAATGGCGCACGCGTCGGAATCAGCGCGCAAGCCCTGGGTATCGCCGAAGCAGCATACAGGGAAGCAAGAAAATATGCGGCAGAAAGAAAACAGTTCAAAACTGCCATCGAAGAATTCCCTCCGGTGTTTTCAATGCTGGCAAGCATGAAAATGGAAATTATGGCCGCCAGAACTCTGCTCTATGAAACAACCAAAATGGTAGACCTCAGAAATTCATACAACAGCATAGTTGAACATGGCAAAGCTGAAGAAGTAACTCCTGAAGACAAGCAGAAAGACAAACTCTATAGCAAAATTGCGGCAGTGCTTACTCCTATGAGCAAAGCTTTTGCTACTGAAATGTCAAATAGAGTCTGCTACCAGGGGATACAGATTCACGGCGGAACAGGCTACATGAAGGACTTCAATGCTGAAAGGTTCTACAGGGACGCCAGAATCACAAATATCTACGAAGGAACGACTCAGCTTCAGCATGTCGCTGCAATCGGCGGCATTATGCAGAGAGTTCTCGATCCTATTATGGATGAACTGGCCGGCCTTCCTTACCATGGAAAACTCAAGAGACTCTCAACTTATGTAGACGAAATGCGCAAAAAACAACAAACCGCTGTTCAGTATGTTGCAGAGAAGAAAGATTCAACCTATTATGATTTAGTCACAAAGCATCTTGTTGAAATGGAAACTTATATTTTTGTAAGTTATCTGATGCTGAGAGACGCTCTCAAAGACTCCGAAAGAGAACTCTTTGCGGAAAGATATATACTGGATGCCGTTCCGGAATTCGACAGATCTTATGCAGTAGTAATGAGCGGTGATGTGACATTAATAGATAATTATAGAGAACTTATTGATTACTGATCCGTAATGAGGAAAAAGGATTCAAACGATTTCCTCGACCAGTAAGACTAAAATTAAGGAGCGGGTTTTCATCCGCTCCTTTTTTTGTGTACGCCCGGCATGCTATAATTTTCGGGAGTGCAGATTTTTAAGCAAAAGCAACTAGCCTGGATGTCTTAATAAAAGTCTTCAGGACTTGAACAGCTTGACGGAACGGCTGAAATGAGTGTTGTCAGGGGGGCGTATTTTGCAGAAAACACAGCTTATAGTAATTTTGTTTACCAGTCTTATTATTGCATCAGTTATCGCCATACCTAATTTTCGAATTCCCAGAAGCGTTCCTGGAAGTCATTGTCACTCTCAAGGGTCTTTGCTGAGCCGTAAGATCCACGAATACAACTGGAATATGCTCGATAAAAAAGAGTCCGCGCCGGGTAGGATAATAAAGATTTTTACTGAATCGCCTGAAAATCTGCAGATTTTGCAGAGCAGCGGAATTATTGATATGACCATGTTGCATACCAAGTCATCAGTATGCAACTACGGGACTGTGGGTGATTTCTCTGATGACGGTTTTATCGTTTGTGAATACCATGGAACTGTAAGAGATGACGAGGGACTTGACCGCAGAGATGCTGTGTTTTACGGAAAGCGGCAGGGGCAATTCGTTGTCAAGGGAGTGCTTACAAGAAGTAAGTGGTACACAAAGCTCAGCCGTATGACCATGTTGACCGGGATAAAGGTTTTTGTGATTACGTTCATACTGGCAGTTGCGCTGCAGCATGTGGGACTGATGATTATCCACAAACTGATTAAAAAATTGAGGCATTAAAAGACAATTATTTATGTAAAAACTGTCGCCAATCTCACCCTTTGCAGTGACGATTTTCCCCGACTCTGCGGCCGATGTTTGGGTGAACTCATCTTTCCCACTTCATTGACGGTGGGCGGTAATAAATGTATGCCGGTCAAAGCGCCAGAACAAAGGCTACTCAAATCGGTATCTCAAATGGATGGCTTACAAGTATGGGACTGATCTGCATTAAAGATCTGTGGGTGAAGATTCATTATCCGGCTAAGGCCCGATCTAGTTCATGAACCGCCGGATGCGGACCCGCATTTACGGTTGTGTGGGAGGGAGGGGGGAAAGCTCCCTCTTTACCCGATTAGACTATTTTTTGATATAATTCTTAAGATCTCTATAAAAATTTTCATGTGTAGAAAGCATTACCAAATGAATTTCGTCATCTTCATGTTTGTAAGCCATGAGGTGGAGACAATTGGAATATTTAAATTTATGAACTCGGATTTCTTGAAGATCACCCCTTTTTTGCTCACCGACTTCCGGATTTTCGGCAATTAATCGGACTTGGGTGTCAATTTCAGCCTTGAATTTTTTATCGACCTTTTTGATGTACCTGAAAAACGTTGGGGATTGATAAATCTTCATTTTTAGCCAAATTTGTATTCAATTTTCTGTCCAGAATGTAGCTCTTCAAGTCCGAGCAAGATCTCTTTAATTTGTTCATAGGTCAAATCAGGGTTTTCTTCCGAACACTTTCCAATTTTTGCCCAGAATTCAATTTGTCCTGTTAAAGAACGATTGTTGACTTTACTATAGACCCTGGCTTCTGAAATTAATGAATCAGAAATTTTTATGGCGATAGCCATTTTGGCCTCCTGTAACCTAATCTTAGTTTAATATTACTCACTTTCGATTGGTTTTGCAACCTTTTGCAACCATTTCATTTCTTTTAGTCTAACGCCAGTCGTGACGGGAAAAACGAGACGGGGCGGGTGTTGCGCAAGCAAGACCCGTGGTCCGGCCTCATTTTCCGAGCCTACGCGATTGTTACAGCTCTTATTCCATTCATTCTGATACTCTGAGAAACTCTCTTTGCAAGCCAATATCTGGGATCAAACACATCAAACAAGCCAAACAAACTTTACAACGAAGACAATCATGCGTCCAGGAACAATCTTTTGCCCTCGTCACCTGGTTCTACCGTTACGGATTTGTTTCTGTATTTTGTCCTGTATTGTTGTTCGGTTGTGTTTTTATTTTGCTGTAACTGTCGAGTTTGCGTTCGCGAACGAAAACGCTGCGGAGCACTTATACCTGAGGCTTGAATAAAAAAACTGATCGTTCAAGATTGACTCTACTTTATCAGGAACTCCGAGAAGACTACCGAGGGGATTTCCTGACATCCATGTTCCTTAAGAAGGGAATTAACAATTGAAGTCACCTCTCCTTTCAAGCCTTCGTAGGCGGAAGCAACTCTCAAGTCGGTATACTCTTTTTTGAGAATAAACTCAATGATCCTTTCCCGGATCGCCGGGACCAGGAAAAGAATAGTATCTTTCGTTTTCTGATCAGAACTTTTCAGGCAGGCCATGAATTGGATCGTATGGCCTTCAGGAATTTGCCCCAGGTTTGTTTCTATAGAAATTTCTGTGAAGCTGATTTCGTTTTCTTGTTCGTAAACTTGAGGCTCTGAAGCGGGAGAAATGTGATAATTCATCATGATGAAAAAACAACACATAAATGCAAAGATTCCCCCTGCTAACAGAGCAATTCCATGCTTCGTATCCAATGTCGAGTCGCTTTGCGCGGTCTGGTAGGCCCTGCCCACAACTGCAAAGAAACACTCGGATAAAATAAGACCATAAGCTATGGAAAGGAGCGACAAGGACATGGCCGGCCCAACCTTTGTCAGGTCGGCAAGATTGCCAAGCACGTTGATAAGACCAATCACGACACCAATTGTTCCAGCCGCCAGAGCGAATTTTTCGCCATCCCTCGCAATTTGGGCAAAATTTGGGTTTTGATCCGGTGGGTCGAGGAAAAGAGTTTTCATCGCCTCTGGCAGGAACTCGATAAATTTCTTGCCGTGGCTGCCCAGTAGCAGGAAGAAAGGAAGTCCGGCAACGACAAAAAGTGTCTCAAGATTGATGAAAGCGAGAACATTACCCTCAAGAAGTAAAATAGAGCCTATTATAGTAAATGGCACTCCAAATGTAGATACAGTTTTTGTTATTGAAAACGTTCTCTTGGCAGGTTCAGTCATATGTTTCACCCCAAAAAAAATAGTCATTAATTCTTATACTCAGCGAAACTCTGTTTGCAAGCTAATCTCTGAGACCAAATACATCAAATTCTTCGCTTGCGTCCGTGCACCAATAATCGAAGCATCTCCGTCACATCAAACAAGCCAAACAAACTTTACAACGAAAACAATCTTGTGCCCAAGAACAATCTTTCGCTCGCGTCACCTGGTTCTACCATTACGGATTTGCTTCTGTATTTTTGTCCCGTATTGTTGTCCGATTGTCTTCAATTCATAATTCTTTTTTGCCATAAACGCCTGTCGTGACCGGAAATGAGAGACGGGCGCGGGTGTTGCGCAAGCAAGACCCGTGATCCGGCCTCATTTTCCGCGTCTACGCATTTGTGTATGCCCGGCATGGGCGTGAACTTATGGGGTGAGATCACTCTGGTGATCAAGTCCTCTGTATTGGAAGTCATATGATGAATATTTATCATACAATACTAGCCGAAGGCAATGGCGGAGCTGTGAAGCTCTGTCAGAAGGAAGCCGGAGGGCAAAGCCACGAGCTGACGAACAGAAACAGCATACGAGACCAGGATGGTCGAAGTGCCGAATGGCGACAGGAGGTCGCCTTCATTCGGCCAAGGCCAAG
>PGYB01000040.1 GCA_002839445.1 Candidatus Riflebacteria bacterium HGW-Riflebacteria-1 | reverse complement strand
TCCAGCTAAGGCCCGATAAAGTTCATGAACCGCCGGATGCGGACCCGCATGTCCGGTGGTGTGGGAAGGAGGGGGGAAAGCCCCCTCTTTACCCGATTCCAGGATTGCTCCGGATGTTTTCCAGGACAGAAAACCCGTCAATTTCAGGCATCATCAGGTCAAGAATCAGGATGTCGGGTATATGCCTGTCCATCAACTTCAGGCATGCCGCGCCGTTTTCAGCCAGCACCGGCGTCATCCCCTCGTCTTCTATGATTGTTCTGATTTTTTGGCGGTCTATATCATTGTCGTCAACGATCATGACCGTACAAGGCCGGGCTTTGCCGATTTTGTTGAGTTCTGCAACCAGCATGCCTCTCGCGACCGGCTTGGTAACATAACCGATAGCGCCGAGGGCAAAGCCGGTTGCCTGATCCTGCGACATCGATACGATAATTACCGGAATATCGCGGGTATCTGGATTCTTCTTCAACCCCTGCAGAACCTCCCAGCCGTCCATGTCCGGCATTATTACATCAAGAGTAATTGCATAGGGGCGCTCGCGTGCAGCGAGTTTCAATGCTTCATGGCCTGATGTAGCGGTAATCGTGTTGTATCCTTCCTGAAGCAGGTAGCGTGAGACCATTGCTGCCATTTCAGGCTCATCGTCTACGACGAGAATGGTTTTGCGGGTTGCCTTTATGCTGGAGTGAATTCTGGGTGCCACATCATTCTTGATTTTGGCAGCGCCCTGCCAGAGCAGAGGTAGAGTAAGGGTGAAGGTAGAACCAACTCCCACACTGCTGTTTACGGTAATTTCTCCGTTCAGTATGCGCGCCGTCTTTCGGGCAATCGCCAGTCCGAGCCCTGTTCCTTCGTGCTTTCTGGAAGAAGAGCCGTCAACCTGCCTGAATTCATCAAAAATGTATGGCAGATCATCTTTGCTGATGCCAATGCCAGTGTCTTCTACCTGAATCAGAAGCCTTTCTTTTTCAGCAGTTGCCCGCACAGTGACTTTTCCGGTCGCAGTAAACTTAACAGCATTAGCCAGAAGGTTTTGCAGAATCTGATGAACTTTGAGTTCGTCGCTCTCAAGCATTGGCAGATTTTCGGGTATCTCAGCGGTGATTGAGATATTCTTTTCCTCGGCCAACGGTGTCAGGCTTTCAACAATATCCTCAATGGTCTTACCAGGCGCGAATGCCTGCGGGTTGACATCCATTCTGCCGGCTTCGATCCTGGCAAGGTCGAGTATTTCATTGATCAAATTGAGCAGATTTCTGCCGTTGCGCCCGATGATCTCAAGGTAGTTGAATTCTTCTGCACTTAACTTGTTCTTTGTCTGCATCATCAGAACCCTTGAGAGAGCCATGACTGAGTTGAGCGGAGTGCGCAACTCGTGGCTCATGTTAGACAGAAAGGCGCTCTTGAGGAGACTGGCTTCTTCTACTGCCAGTCGCTGACGTTCAAGCTCGATGTTCTGATTGTGCAGTTCCTCTGTCTGCGAGTGCAATTCTTCTGCCTGCGCCTGCAATTCTTGCTGCTGAGCAATCAATTCGTGGTTGTTTTCTCTTAGTTTTTCGGCAAGCTGTCGGGTTTCGTCATTGGCCATGAGATTGGCAAAGGCTGTGTTGAGAGCGATCAATGCCGGCTGACTCAGAATGCTCAGAGCTGCTTCGGAATAAGTATTGATGCTGGCGAGTGACAACATGGCCATGACTCTGCCATTAACCACGACGGGAATGGTTATGATTTCACGGGGTAGATAAGTTCCGGCAAAGGTTTTGAATTTAAACGCCGCTTCCTGATCGATGTTCCTGATGTGTGATACCTGGCCGGTTTTAAGAGACCTGCCGAACTCGCCCTCATAAATTGCCGCATCAAAAGGCTCGAGTAGTTCCCGATTAACTCCTATTGCCGCAAGTGGTGAGAAATGGCTGTTCTCTCTATTACGGATATAGAAGGCCCCCAGGTTTGATTCTGTGATCTCCATATGCTTTTCAAGAACCGTTTCGGCAAATGCTTTGAGTTCGTTCGCCGCAATAAGGGCTTTAGCTATGGCGGCATTGTTGTTTTCAGTTTCAATGCGCAGCGAGATTGCCTCTGCCATCTGGTTGAATGTTGCTGAGAGTGTTCCGAATTCATTCTTCGATACATAACTGCAGCGCGCGGCAAAATTACCGGTCTGAAACTGCTGTGCTGCTATGGTGAGCTCATTCAGCGGCCCGCGAATCCTGGCGAACAGAAAGTAACCTAAACCTGCAATGAGAAAGACAAGCAGGCCGACAATGGCAAAAACCTGTGTGTTCAGAGTGTCATGCAGCTCTGTGGCATTGTGATAGAATTCTGTAGCCTTCTTCGTGGCAAAATCACTGATGTCATTTATTTTTGCCAGAATATGCATGGCATGACTGCCGCCAATTCCCGAGCCCATGGTGCGTTTGGCCGCGCTCTCCCTGTCGCCAGTTTTTAACAAACGGATGGTTTCTTCGCGGATTGTTTTCCATTGCATGAAAGCGACACTGAGTTCATCTACGTCTTCGCGTGGTCCAAGATAGCGATCGTACATGATCGCAAACTGCTTTTGGGCACTAACCTCGGGGAGGGCCATTTTCTGTACAATTGCTTGTATTTCATCATCGTTTCTAGCCAGAAAAAGGTCTTTCATGTCGCGATGTATAGCTAATATGTCGGATTTGAAGGTGCTGACAGCTTCGCGAACCGCAAATGGGTGTCTATAAAGCCCGGCTGTTTTCTGCCAGATAAGATCTGCATTGTGAGTGGCAACCACACCCAGAAGAACGATAATCGCCAGAATGATTCCAATGCTGATTTTCAGCAGCATACTGATTTCAAGATCGTTAAGTTTCATGGCTTATATTCTCCTGGCGTTTTCGGTAAATCGGGCTGAAATCAATAATGCGACTGAAAAAATGTTGATGTTTCGGCCCTGGCGCCTCTGCCTGCCCGAGAATGAGAATCCCGTTCTGCGCGAGGGCGTGATGAAGTTTCGTGAAAATGGTTTTCTGATAATCTGTATTGAAGTAGATCAGCAGATTGCGGCAGAGTATCAGGTCAAAGTTGCCAAAAATGCTCGCCGGCGGCACTCTGCGCTTCTGGTCGAGCATGTCGTATTGAGAAAAAGTCACCATATTAATAATTTCCGGGAGCAGCTGAAATGCCTGACTTGCCTGCGTAAAATATCTGGTAATTTGGCGCTGCTTGATGTTTTCAAGGCTGGAGGTTTTGTAGACAGCTTTTTCGGCCTCCTTTAGAGCTTTGGCATCGATATCTGTGGCGAAGATGTGTGGGGTGATCCTGAGCTTTTCCTTCTGGAGCAGTTCGTGAATGATTATGGCCAGTGAATAAGGTTCTTCACCCATGGCGCAACCGGCTGACCAGATCCGGATGGAGTCGTCTTTAAGCCTGAATTTGCTCTCCAGAATACTCGGAATAATCCTGTCGGCCAGCAGTTCAAATGTAAGCGGGTCGCGAAAGAAACTGCTCACGTTTATGGTAATGGCATCAAGAAGCATGTCTAATTCTGCCGGGTTGTTCTGCAGAAATGTCAGGTAGCGGTGAAAATCTTTGCAACGTGTTGCGGCAAGTCTTCTGCTGATGCGCCGCTCCAGCATAGCGGCACGATAACCTGAAAAGTCAAAGCCTCTTTTTTCCATCAGATAATCGAGGATTGGCAGAAGCAGATTGTTAACAGCCATCATCGCCAGACTCCTCACTCATCAATCTGTTATTGTGCCCCTGAAATTATATGTTTCAGCCGGGATCTGTGTTCTGTGTTGTACGGAGATTTTAGCATCTGCATAGATTATTAACAAGCGACTTTGTTGCAATAAATGGATACGCCTGTATTAAGGGGTGGCTTTTCTTTGCAACAAAATAGTGTATAATAATTGTATAAAGAATGTACGTGTTGCAGGAAACAAAGAGGATGTTTATGGCTGATGCTGATAATAGAAAGAGTGATATGTTGAAAGAAAACAGTGAATTGCAGGCGCAGTTGAAGCGACTGGAAGAAGAAAAACAGACTCTGCTTGAGCAACTTGAGCAATCTCAGAAAGTAGAGGTTGTTGGCCGTCTTGCCAGTGGTGTGGCCAATGATTTCAGCAATATGCTGAGTGTTATTCTTGGCCACGCTGAGATAGCTCTCAGCTGGATAGACTCATCGCATCATCTTTACGAAAATCTGCAGGAAATCTATAAAGCAGCCGAACACTCTACTGAACTTACCAGACAGCTGCTCACGTTTGCCCGAAAGCAGAAACACGTACCCAGGGTGCAGGACTTGAATGTAACTGTCAGCAGCATGTTAAAGCTGTTGCGGCGTCTTATCGGCAGCAATGTCGAACTGTCCTGGAAGGCCGCTTCGGCGCAGTGCCTGGTCAATGCCGATACGGTTCAGATCAATCAGATTCTGGCGAATTTATGCGTCAATGCTTATGAAGCCATTCAAGGCGCAGGCACCATTACTATCAGCGTTGCGGCGTTATCTTTTGCTCCCGGCGACTGCGTTGGTGGCAAAGAGCGCGTGCCTGGTGATTATGCTGTGATAAAGGTTGCAGACACTGGTTGCGGCATGGATGCGCAAACTATTGCCAACCTGTATAAGCCTTTCCATACTACCAAAGAGCATGGTATTGGTCTCGGACTACCCATTGTTAAAGAAATTGTCCGGCAGAATGGCGGATTTGTCGAGATGCATAGTGAACTTGCCCATGGCAGCACGTTCGCCGTTTATCTGCCCAGACTTTCCGAGAAGCTGCAGAGCGAGCCTGCCACAGGAAATGCCACGGCGAAACATGAACAACAGACTATTCTGCTCGTCGATGATGACCCGGCTCTGCTCGGAATGACCGGCAGAATGTTACGGGCCATGGGCTTTACTGTGATTTCGATTGATAAGCCATCAGAGGCAATCAGTCTGGTTAAAACAAATCCCGGCAAGATTGATTTGCTGCTGACCGATCTGGTCATGCCAGAAATGAATGGCCGAACCCTGGCCAAAGAGATCTGTGATTTGCGCCCGGATATCGAATGCCTGTTCATGTCTGGCTATGGCGAAAAGATTATTGCCCACCATGGCTTGATGAACAGCAATGTTAATTTTATCGCCAAGCCCTTTACCCGTGAAGAAATGGCCGGCGCACTGATGAAAATTCTCGGCAGCAGGAATTCAGCTCTCAGTCGTTGAGCGTTTATTGCTAAAAAATGAGCAACTGTTATAACCTGTTGCAAACATAATTTGCTGGTTCGGACACATGAAAAAATATAAGTTGCTGCTCAGTCTGCCATGCCTGTTGCTTTTTTTACTGTTTTCTACTGCTGCTGAAGCGCAGAAGACTGATCAGGCTATTTCGACCGTTATTCTCGCCGGTTGTGAAATTGATTACCCGCCATTCTGCATAGTGCACCCCGACGGCCGGGCTGATGGCTTTTCAATTGAGCTTATGCAAAAAGCGGTCGTGCAGATGGGTGGTGAAGTTTCTTTTGCAACTGGCACCTGGGCGCACGTTCGCGGTCTGCTCGAACGTGGCGAAATTCAGGCCCTGCCGCTGGTTGGCCGGACACCAGAGCGCGAAGAACGTTATGATTTTTCGGTGCCTTATCTGACCATGTATGGCGCGATTGTGGTGAGAGAGAATAACCGCGATATCAACGATCTTTCTGATCTGCGTGGGCACAGCGTCGCGGTAATGCAGGGAGACAATGCCGAAGAATTTCTGCGGCGCAGCGACCGCGGGATAAACATTATTGCTGAGCCGACCTTTGTCGATGCTTTCAAAAAGCTTTCCCGGGGCGACTGTGATGCGGTTGTCATTCAGCGCCTGGTGGCACTTCGTCTGCTCGAAGAGACCGGCCTTAAAAACCTCAGAGTAATCAATAAGCCGATAACAGAATTCCGCCAGGATTTTTGCTTTGCAGTTAAAAAGGGCGACAGCGAAACACTGGCTCTGCTCAATGAAGGACTGGCATTGGCTATGGCCGACGGCACCTATCGTCAGCTGCATGCCAAATGGTTTGCCAGTCTTGAGATTCCAGCGCTGCGCCGAATTATTGTCGGCGGTGACGCCAATTATCCCCCCTATGATTTTATTGATGAGAGCGGTGCAGATACCGGACTGGTGGTAGACCTTACCCGCGCCGCCGCCCATGCTGCCGGCCTTGATGTCGATATCAGGCTGGGGCACTGGCCTGACATCAGACAGGACCTTGAATCTGGCCGAATTGACGTGATCATGGGTATGCTCTATTCGCCAGAGCGCGATTTAAAGTATGATTTCTCACCAACCCACACGATTTGTGAATACGTTATTGCGTATCGAAAAAACAGCAGTTTTTCCCCGGGAGGTTTTGCTGACCTTGCCGGCAGAGGTGTCATGGTTGTCGCTGGCGATTATATGCAGGAATTGATGCTCGAAAAGCAGGTTGTGGCGAGCCTCACGGTTACAAACACCATTGAAGAAGCGCTGGATCGGCTCTCTAAAGGCGAAGCCGACGTTTTATTAACCCCGCGCATGTCGGCTTTGTATTATTTAGAGCAAAAGGGGATTACCAACATCGAATTGTCTGCGCAGTCGCTGCATTCTACTGAATACTGCTTTGCCTTTGCCAAGGGCAACAAGGCTTTGCAGGCCAAATTCACCGAAGGACTCATGACAATTGAATCCACGGGCGAGTATCACCGGATTCAGGAAAAATGGCTGGGCGTGTATGCCAGCCGTGAGAAAGATTCTCGGGCATTTTTTCGTCAGCTGGTAATGATTACCGTGCCGCTGCTGGCCGTTCTGTTGCTGGTGTTCATCTGGTCATGGACACTGCGCCGTCAGGTCGCGCTCAAAACCATCGAGCTGGAAAGGAGCGAAGCCCAGTTTCGTTCACTGGTAGAAGGCGCGCCGACTGGTATATTTGTTCAGTCTGACGACAAGATTATTTATCTGAATGATGAGGCTTGTCGGTTGTTTGGCGCCGCCGGGCCAGATAAGCTTATTAACCGTCCGGCAATCGACTTTATTCATAAATCTGGCCAGGACAACTATGCCAGAGGTTTCGCCGCTCTTAACAAAGAAAGCAAAGCTCAGCCCGCGTTTGAGATGGTGCTGCGCCGTTGTGACGACAAAGAAATACCGGTCGAAGCTACCGTTGCTCCGATCGAATTTCGCGGCAAGAATTGCGCACTGGTATTTGCCAACGATATCAGCAGTAGAAAGGCTTCAGAGTCAGAACTGGAGCGTTTGACGGCTGCTATTGAGCAGGTTGGCGAAGTTATTCTCATAACTGACACCAACGCCGTGATTCAGTATGCCAACCCGGCGCTCGAAAAGATGACCGGGTTCAGTCGCGCTGAGGTATTAGGCAAAAAGGCCAGCATATTTAAAAGCGGCCAGCACAATCAGAAGTTCTACGCGGATCTCTGGCAAACTATTCTCAGTGGTCAGACCTGGAGCGGCCGTCTGGTTGACAAGTGCCATGATGGCAGTCTTATAGTCGAAGAGGCAACTATTTCGCCAGTGTTTGCTGATGGCCAGATCGTCAGTTTCGTGGCGGTCAAGCATGATATAACCGAAAAACTGCGCTTGAACGACCAGTTGCAGCAGGCTCAGAAAATGGAGGCCATCGGTCAGCTGGCCGGCGGTGTCGCGCATGACTACAACAACATGCTCGGAGTAATACTCGGTTACACAGAGCTGGCGCTTGATGCGGTTGACCAGAAAGAAGCGACCATGCATGAATATCTGACTGAGATTCACAAAGCAGCATTGCGTTCTGCCGACATAACCGGGCAACTTCTGGCTTTCGCCAGAAAACAGACGATTGCCCCAAGAATTCTTGATATAAATGAGACGATAACCGGCATGCTCAAGATGTTGCGTCGTCTGCTGGGTGAAGCGATAAATCTTGAGTGGGTGCCTGGTTCAGGCTCTCCAGCGGTGAAAATGGACCCGACCCAGATCAACCAGATTCTTGCCAATCTTTGTGTTAACTCTCGCGACGCCATGTCTGGTGCTGGCAAGATAATGATCGAAACCGCTTCCATTAATTTTGATGAAGAATACTGCTCAGATCACCCGGGGTATTTACCCGGTAGTTACGTGCAGTTGTCGGTAAGTGATAATGGCAGTGGCATTGCCGCAGCATTCCGTGACAAGATTTTTGAACCCTTTTTCACTACCAAATCATTAGGAAAGGGAACCGGACTTGGTCTGGCAACTGTTTTTGGTATAGTTAAACAGAACCATGGTTTTATCAACGTTTACAGCGAACTGGGCCAGGGCACAACCTTCAAAATATATCTGCCCGAGCAGGTTTCTGCAAAGGCGTCAGTAACAGCAAAACCGCTTGTCGAGAAGGTTGTCGGACATGGTGAGACCATTTTGATCGTCGAAGACGACCCATCGATTCTGCGACTTGCCTGCAAGATGCTGACACGGGCCGGGTATGCGGTAATAGCAACAGGCTCTCCTTTAGAGGCAATAAAACTGGCCGAAAATGGCGAGCAGAAAATCAGCATGTTACTGACCGATGTGGTCATGCCTGAAATGAATGGTCGCGATCTTCTGAGCAGTCTGCAGGCAGTCAGACCGCATCTCAGCTGTCTATTCATGTCTGGCTATACTGCCAATGTCATTGCTCAACATGGTGTGCTTAAAGAAGGCATTAATTTTATTGCCAAGCCTTTTTCAAATGCTGAACTGATAAATGCTGTCAGCGAAGTTCTCAATCAGGCAACCTGACATCAGCCGCGGTGCTTTGCTGGCTGGTGCAGTATTTTAGCGATAAGCCGCGCCATTTCTTCAATAGAAAATGGTTTTTGAATAAAATTGCAACCCTTTTCAACTATTTCGTTGGTAGTGGCCATGCTGTTTGTGTAACCTGACATGAACAGAGTTTTGATTTCAGGTTGAATTTTTGCGATCTGTGCGGCAAGCGCGACGCCGTCCATTTCTGGCATTACAACATCAGTTATCAAAAGCTTTATACTCTCATGCTGACTTTTAGCCAATTCGACAGCGCAGTCCGGGGTTCCGGCCGCCAGAACGCGATAGCCGAGCCTTTGCAGTAACATCTTTGTCATCTTCATCAGCGTCGGCTCGTCTTCGACCAGAAGAATCAGCTCACTGTTGCTTTTTGCTGATGCCTGCTGGCGCTCTTCGGTCGCCGTTTCCCTGACGCGCGGCAGGTAAATTTTTACGCTGGTGCCGCGGTTAAGCTCACTGTATACATTGATAAAGCCGTTGTTTTGTTTGACAATGCCGTAGACAGTGGGCAGGCCCATTCCGGTGCCGACAGCCAGGCCTTTGGTTGTGAAAAATGGTTCGAAAATATGCGGCAGCATCTCTTCATTTATTCCACAACCGTTATCGCTTACCGCTATCAATGCATATTCACCAGGCACAAAGCCCTGGTGCTCAAAGCAGTATGCATTATCCAGCAGCACGTTTGAGGTTTCTATAATAACGTTGCCGCTGCCGGAAATAGCTTCGCGTGAGTTGAGACAGAGGTTGGCGAGTATCTGCCCAAGCTGGGTATGGTCAAGCTTTACCGGCCACAGATCTTTATGGGGAAGCCATATTAGATTGCTGCCTTCGCCAAGTAATTTTTTGAGCATGCTCAGCAGGCCGTCGACCAGTTCATTGAGGTTGACTTTTGCCGGGTTGATCATCTGCTCGCGTGCAAAAGCCAGCAGTTGTTTCGTTATCTCGCGCGACTTTTTTCCTGCGGTGAGAATTTCATTGAGATCCTCAATCAGCTCAGCGTCTGCTTTTGCTTTGTCGAGCGCCATTTCTGAATACCCGATGATAACACCCAGCATATTGTTGAAATCGTGGGCGATGCCGCCGGCCAGTCGCCCGACTGACTCCATTTTGTGAGCCATGCGCAGTTGTCTTTCCATACGGTTGCGCTCGGTTATGTCGGTAAAAATTACAAAATAGAGTTCGCCGTTTGAACTGGTGCGAAAGTCGATCTGGCGAAGACTGCCATCTTTGCAGGATATCTGCGTCTCATAACTGACTATCTCTTCGCGGTTAAGCTTGGCCGTTTCAACGCGAAGCTGCCATTCCTGACGTGCTTTTTCTCTTTTTACCGGGTCAGGGTAAGCCAGCAGCAACCATTTTTCAGCCGAAGGTATGTCGGCAATGCTGTAGCCAAAAAGATCAGTAAAGCGCTGGTTAACATGAAGAACTCTCTGGTTCATGTCAGAAATAATAATGCCGACCGGTGCGAGTTCAGTGAGCATTTGAAATCTTGCTTCGCTTGATACAAGCTCCTCATGCGTTTTCCGATTGGCTTCTTCTGCTTCTTTCCGGCTGGTGATATCGATAATTATGCCGTCAAGAACACCATTGTGGCCGTGGGAAATTGCCGCGCGTCCTTTCTCCCAGACCCAGCGCAACTGTTTGTCTTTGGTGAAAATGCGATATTCTAAGACAAAGGGCAGGTGCTTTTTTACGGCTTCCTGAATGCTGTTCCAGACCAGAGGCTGGTCTTCTGGATGAATCAGGTCGCCATAAGATATTTTGCCAGAACCGATGAGCTCGGCCGGGGTGTAGCCAGTCAGCTCGTAGCAGCCTTCGCTGACAAACTCCAGGGGATAACCCTGCTCATTTTTGCAGCGGTATAACATGCCCGGCAGGTTTGCCAGAAGGTTGGCATAGGCTTCTTCGCGTTCAGCCGATCCGTTTAAAAAATTCTCATTCATTCATTTTCAGCTCTGGCAATTTAAACTTTCCTGCCTGGCTGTTTTAAGGTCTTGTTGTTTTAAAGGCATTGTCTATCTTAAGTGAATTCTAGGCTGCATTTGTCATAAAGTCAATGCAAAGCACCTGGATCCTGCGACTGCGCTTCGCTTCGCGCAGGATGACAAATAAAAATGCGATGCCTCAATATCATGATCTCTGTTGATGATGGTTTTACAACTCACCAAGAATTGCTGCATGATCAAACTGACCGGGCGTGGGGCGAAAATTGTTGTATTTGTGTTCGTGTGCTATTATTACAGCAGTATATGAAAAAGCAGTGTGATGAAGCAAGTGGGAGAAATCAGGTGGACGTTGACTCTGCCAGAAAAACAATACTGATCGTTGATGACATAGCAGATAATCTTCAGCTGCTTCGCAGTATTCTGGCGGCATCGTATCGCATAAAAATCGCGACATCTGGCGAAAAAGCTCTCTTGCTGGCCGATTGCAGCGACCCGCCCGATCTGATTCTTCTCGATGTTATGATGCCGGGCATGGATGGCTACCAGGTCTGTAGTGAAATCAAAAAGCGCGAGAATACAAAAAATGTTCCGGTGATTTTTGTAACTGCTCTCGAAGATGCTACCGATGAAGAAAAGGGCTTCGCAGTCGGCGCGGTAGATTATATAACCAAGCCGATCGTTCCTGCGATTGTGCTGGCGAGAGTAACCACACATCTGGCTTTGAGCCAGGCTCTTAGCGATCTTGAAAAGCAGAACGCAGTTCTCAGCGAGAATGTCAGACTGCGTGAGCAGGTTGAGCGCATCATGCGGCACGATCTCAAAACACCGTTGACTGCCTTTATCGGTATTCCAGCTCTATTGAAAAGGCGCAGTGACCTGCCTGCCGATGTCATGGAAAGTATCCGCATGCTTGAAAAGTCAGGCGTAAAAATGCTGGATATGATCAATAAGTCCATGGATCTTTATAGAATGGAAGCGGGCACCTATCAGGCACATCTGGTACCAGTTGAGCTGGTGAACATTATTGAACAGATCAGATTCGAGCTTTCTGACCATCTGCGCGCCAAGTCTGTCGGGCTGCTAGTCAGCGTGAACAACATGGAAACTTCGGCTGCCAGCAAATTTCATGCGCGCGGCGAAGAGACGTTGTGTTATTCAATGCTGGCAAATATTGTTAAAAATGCTATTGAGGCATGCCCCGACAACAAAACGGTAAGGGTTGGCTTTTTTGAAGCGCCAAAGCCGCATATGACAGTGAACAACCCGGGCACAATACCGTTTGCTGTTCGCGACAAGTTTTTGCAAAAGTTTGCATCACATGGAAAAGTTGGTGGCACAGGCCTGGGTGGTTATTCTGCCCGTCTCATGGCAGAGACAATGGGTGGTTCGGTCAGTTTTACCTCAGACGAAAACTCTGGCACGACTATTACGATCGACTTTGCTGCAGACTTGCCGGCGATTTCAGTCGAACACAATATTGCTGATTTAAGAGCCCTGGTTATCGATGATAACGCGATGTTGCTGGCAACAATATGCGAGATTCTGCGAAGCATCGGGCTTTACCGCATAGAAGCAGTGAAAGATGTTGCTTCTGCAACCGAGTATTTAAGCAGTGGAGAGCCGGTTCATCTTATCGTTCTGGACTGGAATTTTGCCGCAGCAAGTTGCCGGGAATTTTTCAGACGAGTCGGTAGTGATGCGTATTATGCCAAGGTTCCTCTGCTGGTAATCTCTTCTGAACCGTTTGACGAAGAAGTGCGGGCAGCATTCGGCGCTGGCGCGGTTAAGCTTGTCAGCAAGCCGTTCTCCCCGGACCTTTTGCTTAAAAGAGTTGAAGAATTCATGGAGCGCATGTTACAACTAGGCGTAAAGGGGTGAATTGATGGAACAGCGGGCCCGTAAAATGAAAGTTCTCATTGTCGAGGATGACGAAGCTTCGCGGCAGTTTATGACTACGCTGGTTCGCGACGAGGGTTACGACGTCGCCGAAGCCGCGAATGGAGCCGCCGGGCTGGAGTGTTTCGAATCTTTTCAGCCGGATCTGGTTTTTTCAGATATCTCGATGCCGGTCATGGACGGGCTCGAAATGCTGGCAAAGATTCGCAAACAGTCATACAACGCGATTGTTGTCATGACCACGGCATTTGGCACCGCCGAATACACTTTAAAAGCTCTGCGCCTGCACGCCAATGATTTCCTGGTTAAGCCGGTAATGCCCCAGGATGTTATAGCCAATCTCAAAAAATATCAGGATGTTCTGGCTACGCGCTCAGTAGAGCGCGAAGTGTTTGGTATGATTCTGCATCGTGAATTGACCTTGCAGCTCAAGAACCAGCCAGACATCGTCAGTCGCGTTGTTGACCGCCTGATGCAGGAAACCGAAGGCCGTATTCCGGCGGAAGACAGACTGAGCATTCATCTTGGTCTGCTCGAAATCATCATGAACGCTATAGAGCACGGCAATCTCGGCATTACCTACGCCGAAAAAAGCGCCGCTCTTGAAGGACAGTCAGCCGACTGGCAGAATCTTGTCAGGCAGCGCATGTCTGATTTGCCATACAAAGACCGCAGCGTGCTGATTCAGTTTCAGATGGATGGCGAGTGTTGTGAATGGACAATTACCGATGAAGGCAATGGTTTTGACTGGCATGCGGTGCCTGATCCAAATGACCCAGAAAACCTTCTGGCAGCTAATGGCCGCGGTATTATGCTGGCCCGCCTGAGCTTTGACGATCTTACCTATCTGGGTAGCGGAAATCAGGTCGTATTGCGCAAAAATCTGCCGCCGCTCTAGGCCAGTGTCACAATTGAAGACATGTTTAAAAATTGTCATTGCGAGGAGCGTAGCGACGAAGCAATCCCTTTGTCACAATGAGATTGCCGCGTCGGGCTGA
>PGYB01000021.1:15916-83336 GCA_002839445.1 Candidatus Riflebacteria bacterium HGW-Riflebacteria-1 | reverse complement strand
GTCTGCCGATAGCTGTAGCGTTGGGATTCCGCCGAGAGCCCGGCATAAGCAGTATACCAAAAATTCAATTCTTGAAGTCATGTGTGACAGAGGACTAGCTGGTTTTGTCGGACTGACGCCCGATGGTGTGATGGGTTATCTCTTGCCAGTCCAGGCTAAAATAAAACGCCGGGGTTCAAAACTGAACCCCGGCGTTTTTAACGAGTGCTTTGTTAGAAGTCTGATATTCTATCTACGAATTCAGGCCTGTCTACGAACGGGTTGCGGTTGTTCTGGAAATTCTGGATGCGGTCATTGCGCTTTTTCTCATCGCTGTCAACCGGATCTTCTTTGTGCCACCGCTTAAGAACGGCTTCTTGTTTGGGGTCAATCTTTTTGTCGTAGCGGATTGAAAAGTAGAACATGCCACGGGCGGTATCGCCACGCTGTTCGGGGCGCACTTCGAATACCTGTTTATCAGTCTTGCTGCCGCCTTCTTCCCATGATGCTGAATCAACATTGCCGAACGGGTTGTTACCACGAATGCCGTTAGCCCTTGAATCAGTCGGGAAAAGATGGTGCATGTCACACTTGGCGATGCCTACAGCGCCAAGAGACTGGGGCCATGTGTGTTCGAGATTCATGTTGGTGGCATTGGGTTCGCCGGAAGTTTTCAGTTTTCTGCCGGTGTATACACATTCTACATAGCCATCATGGTTGTCTACATCAGAGAATATCAAATCCTGGGCGCGCTGATAACCAACTGAAACGTGGTTTCTGACAACATCCAGCAGAGCGTCTTTAAGTCGATCGTCCTGGAGACCGTTGCATGGGTCATAAAGGTCGTTGCCTTTTAACTGATCGGGTACGACCAGCTTGCCCTGTTTGTTGAAGGGGTCGGTCAGGTCGCCTGAAATATGCGAGTAAAGCTTGTTGAGGTTGTCTCTGAGCTTGAAAACTGCTACCTGGTTCTGGGGTGATCGCTGCTCAAGTTCTTCGAGCTGCAGAATCATTTCCTGGTAGATGTCTTGTGGAGACTTTGACTGGCGCTGTCTGGCCGTCGCCTCGGACATAAAAGAAAACACGAATAAAACCACGACTATGGCCAAAGCCATCAAGTTACTTCTTCTGTGGTGCCTCATGGGCTACCCCCCTTACTGATTACTCATATACTTATCAGGGTTACAAACAACAGAACAAAGATACGAAATAGAGGCTAACTTGCGTTGCCTTGTTTCGAAATTATGACAGATAATAACCAGATGCGCAAGAGTACTGCACTTTTTTTTGCTCTACGTCTTTGCTCAACGATTTTTCTAAACTCGTTGCCAGTTTTGCTTTAATGTTGCAGAATATCGATACTATTCTGTTGAGGCAACATTTTGGAAGACCTTGAAAATCTACTGGGTGAATTAAAGGCGCCGATAAAGACTTTTCGCATTTTTGCCATCGAAAAAGTCATTAAGAGCGGCGCTTCCAGCACTCTTCTCGAAGAGCTTTTGAAATGTCAGGCGTCTGAGGCTGACCCTGAATGCCGCATGCTGCTTGAACACGCGATAGCATCTGTCAGACAGCGCTTGCGGAAAGATGCCGGCGCAGGTGCCAGTCGTGTTACGCTTGCCGATTTCGCCAGACTCTCAGCCGGCGAACAGATTGAAGTCGTTAAAAAAACCGGCACTGCGCAGCTTAAACGTGACGCTTCTGCTGAAAACATGAAAAAGTTGCTGGGCATGTCGACCCATGATGTGGTAAAGGCTGAGATCGTCAAAAAATGCAGTTCGTTCTGGCCAGACGACTATGTTTCTTATTTCGAAGAAAATCTTTTCTCAGAATCTTCTACTTTAAAGCTGGCATGTCTTGAAGCCGTTATTCTGAAAGCTCCTGATCTTTTCAGGCAGCACTTTGAAAAACTGGTCACCTCGCAAGACCCCCTTATCAGGGCAATATCTATTCGCGGGCTTGCCAAAAAATATCCGCGCAGCGCAGCGACGTTTTTGGCTGATGCTATGCGTCGCGGCGACTATTACAGCCGCCTGGCGGTTTTGCGCGCGATCTCGGTAATGCCCTTTGCTCCGCATCGCGCCGGCCTGATGGAACTCTTGTCGCACGAGCAGGATGAGCGTCTGCTGAAGATTGCTGCCGCAATTGTGCTTGCCAACCCTGATCGAGAGGTTCCATTTAGAATCGGCGATATCCTGGTCAAGACCGTTGAGCGCAAAAAGGCAGGCTTTCTGAATGACCTGCAGAAAAACTGCTGTACTATGATTCGTATGGCTGAACTCTGCCCCGACTTTCAGCTCTATGCCCAGACATTGAAAAACTACATGCAGCGTGCCCGGGCGACGCTTTTTATTGAGAATTGTCTGTCAGTCTACGAAAGCTCTGAAAGTGCAACAAGACGAGAGCTTGTTGCTTTGTTACGCGAAAAGAGCTCGACTGCAGATGTGAAGATTGCTTTAACCGCCGCGCTTGAAAAGTCGCCAGAGAACGAATTGCTCAAGCAGGCTCTTTCGTCTGCTCCTGTCGCCACCCAGGAAGCAAGGGCTGCCGCTGCGGATGTTACAAAAGCGACAGCAGGCAAAGCTCGTGTTGATGAGGTTGATGAAAAAGAGCTGCTGCTTAAAAAGCTGGTAAGAATCAGATCAGATAAAGATCGCGATGCGCGCGAAATTATCGCAGCAGCCATGGCTGAGAAAAAGGGTGACAACGCTTTGTTCGCCGCCGCTTTGCGAGCCGCCGCCATCGCTGACGACGATCGTTGGAGATCTCGGGCGGTGACCCTGTTGCGTCGTGACAACGAAGATCTCCAGGCTGCCGCTCTTGAATACCTGGCGGCGCATGACAATGACAGCTTTATGCTGCAGGTGCGTATTTTTATCAAATCGCCGTCGCTGATTGTTAGAACAGCGTTGCTGCGCAGTCTTTGCAGTCACCATCCCGATGATGCACGTGAGCTTTTTCAGTCGATGCTTGCCGACAAAGACCATAAGGTTAGAGAAAAGGCAGTGGGCTCACTTATTCATTTTGAGTTTTCCAGTATCAGGGAAATGTTGACCGCTTATCTTGAACGCGAAAAAGACCATGCGCTGGTGCGGGCCGGGGTGGCCTTCTATCTGGTTAACCCTATGGTAGAAAGCGTTTATGATCTCAGGTTGCTTGAGCAGAACCGTTCGGAGCACCGGGAAACATTTGCCAGCGCTGCCTCGACGCTCATTGCGACTCTTTCTGAGCTTGGTGTTGCCGCAGAAACCGAAGTGCATGATTTTGTTGAGCAGCGCCAGAAAGACGACCAGAAACGTGCGGCCAGCGAAGAAGAACGTCTCGAAACGCAAAGAATCGAAAGCATTTCCCGGAAAATAGACTGGAAAGGCGTTCAAGAGACCCTTTCAGAGCTTTCACCTCTGTACCCGATTGTCAAAAAGCTGTTTCTTGGCGTCATGGTGCTTCTGGGAATTATGTTTTTTCTCGCCGGTACTGGCGATGATGCGCAGGTTCCCGAACCACAGGGTTACCAGCCGGTTGTTGCTGAAATAGCTGATTACAAACTGGTTGTTCAGCAGATAGACCTGCCGGATGGGGCTATTCTTGCGATGAATGACAAGCGCGAGAAGTATATGATTCTGCCACGACCAGGCAAGGCCTTCAGACTACGCCCCGGCGACCTGATAATGGTCAGAGCCTTGCCTTTCAGGCGCGCGCCCGATGGTGTTCTGATATTGAAGACGCTGGAGATAAAAAATGCCCCATAAAAATTGTGAAATTTTTGTTATCTTCTGTGTTTTTGCAACGTATAACAAGCAGAAGGAAACAATTGCGTGAACAGGGACAAAGAATTTTCGCAGTTGCTTGAAGAGACTTATCGGGCGCTTGGATTCTTTCTGAGGTATCTCGGGTTGCCCGAGGCCGAAGTTGATGACATGGCCCAGGAGGTTTATCTGAAGGCCTATAATGCATTTGACCGCTATGAAAGCGGTCGTTCATTCAAGTCCTGGCTGTTCTCGATTGCGAAAAATGCCTTTATTGACTGGACCCGCCGACAGAAGGTTCAGAGAAGGTTTCTTGAAGCGAATTTCTCTAAAGACTTCTGTGATACTTTTGAAGACAGTTCTAATACTAGAACTCAGGTCAAGGTGATGCTCGACAAGCTTTCGGCCGAAGAGCAGATCTTGATAGAGCTCAGGTTTTTTCAGGATTTACCTTTCAATGACGTTGCCGAGTTAACCGGTTTAACTGTCGGAGCAGTTAAAATGCGGATGATGCGAATACTCGACAAGATCAAAACAGACTGGAAGAGGGAAAGCTATGACGACCAGAATCTGTGAAAAATTCATCGAAGAGATTACTTCTGGTTCAGGCAATGTTTCAGCAGAGCTGACCGGGCATATCGCTTCCTGCAGTTCCTGCCGCGAGGCTTTTGAGTCGCTCAGACAGATGAAAGCTGCCCGCAAGTCCATGACCGGCAAAGAAGCTGCTGCGATCGCTGGCATTCTCAAGGCTGTGCAAAGCGGCGCCGCTGCTTCGACAGTTGCTGCTTCCGCCCCGGTATCAGGCTCCGGTTCTATGCTGCTCAAACCTCTGATTATCGCCATATGTGTATTGTCAGTTCTCGGCGCGCTATTTATGCAGACCGGTTCACGTCAGGCAATGCCCGGTAACGATGTCAACACTACTGAAACCGTATCTCCCGTGCAGGTTGCAGTTGAACAAGCTGTAAGCGTTGACGAAACAGAAGTTCTGACAGATAATATAAAAATTGGCAGCGCGGCAGTAGACACTGCCCTGATGGATGGTGAGGTTGCCGTGGCCAGCGACAGTGCTGACGCGGCAGCAAGTGAAGCCAGCAAGACCGACGAAGCACAGACAATATCTGTTTCGCCAGACCAGGAAGACATAGAACTGCATTGACACACAAAACCGTAAATAGAAATGCAGACGATCACCGTGCCCGACTGAGTTCGCGGCGCGGTATCGTTTTTTACATTGTCATCGCTGTTGTCAGCATAATGGGCGTCTTTATTCTTTTTTATCACAGTTTCAGCAAACAACTGGCGCATTCAGCCTTTTACCACGTAAACCGCGAAAAGCTGCGCAACTATACCGAAGTAATTCTTGATTCGGCCTTTAACACGATTCAAATCAACACCCGCGATCCGAATCATGATCTGACTAAACGCATTATCAGCCAGATGAAGTCGTCGGCGCTTGATAACGCTGCTTTTCCTCTTGAAGCGCCATTGTTCGAAACTAACAAGTCGGTGCTTCTGCAGGGCGCGACCCTCGATTACACCTTGACCGGCAGAGTATTCGACAAGCGCACTTCAAGCCCGACTAACCAGCAGTATTATTCAGGCGAAGGGTTAGGAACATTCGAGATCATTCTCAAAGCTTCACTGAAGGCAGGCAGCAAAGAACTGGCCGGGTGCGAGCGTCGCCGCCAGTTCGACATCAAGACTGTCTGTCTTGTCTCGAATTATCAGAAGCGTGCGAGCTCTTATGCAATGACGTTTCCGCTTGATTTTGCCTTGCTTGTGCGAAATGGGCTGCGCGAATTCAAAGAAGGCTACCGCGGCCAGAGCTTTAATGATGGCCAAAAGCTGATTCTTCAGGATCAGTCGTCAATAGCCGCTACCCGGCGCGGCCTGGTCTATTTTGGCCGCGCTGACCGCAACAACGAAGACAGTCGGGTGTTTTTGAATACTTCAGATGTCGACGCGCAGAGCAGCGCAATTATTCCGGCTCTGCCCACTGCCAGGTTCGAGATCAGCCAGGCAGAGGTTCTCAAGTTGCTGCCAGAACTTGACAAGAATGGGGCTGCTGAATACCAGGGCCTGAAAGGTTTTTTTAACATCAGCGCACACCCCGTCGCCAGAAGCGGCGCTCCGGCCAATGACAAAGAAGATGAGGCACGTCAGGTTCTCTCAGTTGTGCCAGGCAGCCGTAAGCTCGTTCCAATGCCGGCCGGCATCAGTTTTGCCGGAAACGGCGACAAAGCTTATCTTGAAAGTATTGTGCGTGGCGCTGTTACGCAGCGTTACCTGTATCTTGTTCATTTTGAACTGGAAGCAGATGGCGCCAAGATTGGCGATGGCAGCGGTGATTTTTATGATATCCCGCCTGAGGGCGTGCAAGATCTCGAAAACAGTTCAAAGTTTACCTGCTTTTCTCCAGATATTACTTTTTACCGCGAAAATGCCGCCGCCGACCAGAAAGGTCTTGAGCTGGCGCAGCGCCTGGTTCAGGTCGAACAGCGCACGAATCCTCCGATTCCGCTGACCTCAGACTTTGTCGAAGACTATCTCTGCTACAGCGGCCAGAATATGCAGAAGGCCGAAATAACCGAAACCTTTGATGATGCGCCCCGTTTTTATGGCCGCGATTCTTCGCTGCTTGGCGACCTTAACATGACCGGTTCTGAGGGGTTTCGCCCGTTTGGCCACTATGCACTCTTTTCGGCACGTTATCTGCGTGCGCATGAACTCGAAAAATACGGGGTTTACGACAAAAAGAACGGCATACTCAACCTGCGCGGCGTCGTCAGCGTTGAGCTCGACCATGTAACTTTTGATCCGCCGCCGGGCAAGAATCATATTCTGGTAAGAGGGGTCGGCGCGATTCTCGCTCCTGCAGGCTTTACCCTTAACTGTGGCTTAAAGCGTGAAGACCCGAATCGCGATCTGTGTATTCTGTTTACGCGGCGCGGCAATATCAGACTGGTTACTTCAGATAGGGTTGAGGCCAGTCTGCTGGCTTTTAATGATTCAAACAGCGGTTCGCTGTCGCCTTCGCGCGCTTTCGAGGTGCAGGGAGCCGTTGGTGTCGACCAGCTTTATCTCAGCCGTTTCCCGACAACGGCCAGCCGGGTGGAATTTGATCCGCGCCTGCGTGCCGATACCGATGCTGGCGAGGTTTTCGCAGTGAACATGTCACCATGGATAAGATACGATGATATCAGCTTCTCAAGGGAATAGAAAAAAACGCGGGTTTTCGCTGATCGAAGTGATGATCGGCACTGTCATTATGGCAGTGGCCCTGCTTTCGTATTTTCTGATCAATCAGGCATCGAATTCGCAGAGTATGGATGCCTACTACGAGTTTCTCGGGCAGACGATCGGCAACGAAACGATCGAGTTCTGCCAGGGCATGGGTCATGCCTGGGCGCTTAAATACATGGATAAGCCCGATAAATTTCCGCTTGGTGAATGGCATGGTGTGCTTGAAAAGCCGATTTTCGCGGTTACTTCGTATTTTCGCGAATGTGATTCATTTGAGCGAATGGTGAACATGAGCAAAGTCAGCGGTGGTGGTGATGGAATCCTCATCACGGTAGGCGTCAGAGTCAAGAGCGGCAACAAGGTGCGGGCGTGGATGAGCCGCAGTCAGCTTGAATTCGCTACCGTGGTTATGGAGAGGCCGGCACGATGAAAAGACGAGCTTTTACCATGGTTGAGTTGATGGTTGTTTGCGCGATTCTCATGCTGATTTTGATTCCGACTTTTCGCATCATGTCGCATGGTCAGCGTTCTGCCAGCAAAGGCTTGCAGCGCAATCGCGTGGTCATGGAAGGCCAGCAGATTCTGAGTCAGCTAAAGATGGATCTCGCGATTTCATGCTTTGTGTTTGTCAACGACACCACGCAGGACATCAACGACATCTTTACCGAAACCAGCAGCGGCAGCGACATCACGCTTTCATTTTTCACATTTAACGGTGGTGCCTATGAAGACAAGGTAATACCTACTAACAGCGGCCCCGAGAGCTATCGTCGCATGAACCGCGTCGAATACCGGCTGTCGAGCCGCCCGGGTTCGCCGTTCAAAAAGCTGGAGCGGCGTCTGGTCACACATCCAAAGCTGCCACCGGGGCCAAATACTTTTCGCACTCTCAGCGATCAGGTGAATTTTTTCGAAATTCGCCCTGAAACCGTTACTTCAGCAGGTTTTTCACGCAGTTTTTTCAGAATCTCGCTGCAGTTGTTTGACCAGGAAGAAAACAGCGGTCAGCACGGCGAAAAGTTTGTTGCAGATTTTATGGATACCGCCAATCCCACCATTCTGAACTCGATCATCAACAACCCCGGTCAAAACCGCAACTGGTATACCGACCCCCACGACCAGAATTAGCCCTGCTCTTATTCGAGCTGCCTGGTACTTCCTTCTCTTTTCGTTCTCGTTCTCGTTATCGTAATCGTTCACATAATCGCATTTTTATCTCTTTTTCGATTACGATGACGATTGCCGCTACGCTGATTACGAGAACGAGCTTAAGCCATTTTCGAGAAGATGTCTTTGAGGCGCTCGGCCATGCGGTCGCGCAGGTAATTTTCTTTGACCAGTGTGAGGTTGGCGCCAGCGGTAATAGCCAGTTGCCGGTAATTCTGCTGCAGATGCTTTGCCTGAGCAGCCAACTGCGAGGGGGCAGCCGGATCGTAATAAAGGTTTCCGCTCACTGAGCCGAGAATGTCACATGCTTCGCCCTTAAGGCCGTAAAGAATCGGGCGGCCGCCGGCCATGTAGTCGAATACCTTTGAAGGTATGGTTTTATCCATAGTGCCATCGTCTTTAAGGTGCAACATCAGCGCGTGGGTCTCGCGGATCATCTCAATCGCGCGCTCCTTACTGACTATGCCGTGTATTTCGACATTGCTGAGTTTGCGCTGCTTTATGGCATCTTCGAGCATCGGCTTTTCAATACCGTTGCCGACTATAACAAACCTGATTTTCTGATTGCCTTCCTTGGCAAGTATCGCGGCCGCCTCGATCACCAGCGACAGATTCTGGCAATAGCCCATGTTGCCGATATAGAGAATCCGCAGTTGAGAAGGCTCTGACTCGACCGGCAAAGGGTGCTCGGTAACCATATTGTGCGGAATCGCGTTATAGATAATCTGAGGCCGGCGCCCGCCTGAAGTTTTTTCGATGTAGTCAGCCATTGGTCTGGCTACGCAGGTCAGCTGGTCGGCGAGGCGATACAGCAGCCATTCAACAACTTTTGCGGCTTTAAACAGAAAGCCGGTGCCACTGATCTGGCCGGCTACTACTGCAGATTCCGGCCAGATGTCGCGAATGTCCAGGCAGAGTCTGGTTTTTTTAAGCTTAGCTATTGCCCAGCCGGCTATGCCGGTGAACAGAGGCGGACTTGATGCCCAGACTACGTCAAATGCGCCGCGGTGGCGTCGAGAAGCCTTGATTGCGCCGAACATAAAAGAAAGGTAATGCAGTATGTAGTTCCACTTGCCCTTGCCTTCATATTTTATCAGTTTGACCCGGCTGACTTTTACTTTTCCGTCATTGATCTGCTGGCCAAGGTCGCCTTTGTGAGGTTCGCCGGCGATCACCTCGACATTACAACCCATTTGTGAAAGCAGTTGCGCTGTTTCATGCATGCGAAAAGCGCAGGCGGTAACGTCTGGGTAGTAAAACTGGGTAATAAATAATACTCTAAGTGGTTTTCCAGGTGATAGCATAGTCTATGGCCTCGGTCTCATGATTGCTCAAAATTAATTTTTCGGCGTTAACAGGCAGGCCGAAATCAGGATACCACACATAGCCTTCGACACGCAGTCGCGCCGCTGTAACGACCTTGAATTCAGTGTTGGCAAGTGCGAACCCGTAATTGCCTGGTTCGTCGCCTGGAATGACCTGAATCTGAGGTGCCAGATGCAGCAACGAGACAAAAGTTCCGGTTACCCGGCGGTCGAACATGCGGTCTCTGACGCGTAGTGAATTGTTCGCAAAGATAACCTCGCGGCGAAAGCGCTGATTATACTGATCGAGCATCTCTATCTCAAGTCGATTATGCTCTGAGTCAAAATGGCGATGAATAACCTTTGCCCGTTTACCAATTCTGAACTGCGCCCAGATATCAGATTGTTCGGCATGCTCAATCATCGGCAGATTGTGGGCGGAAGTGCGCCGGCATTCTTCGCGGATCTGCGTGTTCTGATACGAGCCGATTCCGGTATCTACAATACAACGTTTGTCTTTCAGCGAAAGCTCGAATGACATGATGTCGCAATGGGTGTGCCCGGGCTGAAAGGATGGCGAAGGCTCGCCGCAGCTCATAACAAAATAGCTGTCATCTGTTCTTCTGACAAAAAAACCTGAATTGTCGAGAAGATAGTTCATTGCACGGCCCTGGCGCCTGATTCCCGCGCATAATGTTGCGTCATTGAACTGCGCAATTTTTCCGTCGGGGTGGGTCACGACGGCCAGCCAGTCACGCAAGAGCGGAACCTGGTCTTCGCAAAGCGTTTCGAGACTTCTCGCCTGCTGCTTCAGACTGCTTTCTGGTTGGGTAAATTGCAGCAGACGACGGTTGGCAAGCCTAACCGCTTCTACTGCGTCGAGCATTTCGAGATGATACATTGGACTGCGTTCAAAATGCCCACCGTCAGCAAAGAACTGCATTCTGATCTGCGAAATCAGTTCTCTGGCACAGAATATGAGGCGCGTCTCAAGTTCACTGTCGAGTTCGCCCTGTCTTTCGGCAAGAAAAACCGTTGCGACAAAGAGTGCCCGCAGGTTTTCGAGCAGATGGTTTGCCTGTATATGATATTCGAGATCGCTCCAGAGTCGCCGGCATTGCCCGGCAACTGACTGCGAAACGCAGTCTGCATAAGGGTCGCCAGATTCTGTGTTGCTCTGCAGCCACATTACCCAATTGCACAGGCGGCGCGAAACAACGTATGGCTCCCAGGTTTCGCTGCGACTCGAAGTGTTTTTTTCGATCCAGTCGAGCATTAAAAAGAGCTTGAGCTGCGGCAAATTGTCGAGCTGGCCATCAAACAGCCAGTTGAAATAATTGAGATGATAAAGCCATAATTTCTCGGTGTTGCCAGCAAAATCACGACTGTGCCACTTCATTGCAGCAGGAACAAACTGCTGCGAATGATTAAGAAAACGCAGATCAAAAGGCTGATTACGGTCGAGTGGCAGCTGGCTTTTGAGTTCGCACGCAAGCTTGCTTAAATTGCCAGGATTGCCGGCATTTAACAGCTTGCGTTTGATCGCGAACCAAAGTCGCCCATAAACCTGTACTGGTTTAAGCCATCGGATTGTGTGAAAGAGCCTGCTCAGATTCATGCTGCACTTGAATTCTCAGACATCCCGGCGGCCAACAGCGTGATTTTAGCTGTCTCGATGATTTCGTCAAAGGCAACCGGGCATTCGCCGCCATTCTCAATTGAATCAATAAATTCAGCGACACACTTTTCCTGCCCCTTGTCCTGCGCCCAGAGAGTCTGGTTCTTGGCGCCGGGCCAGCCAAAGAAGTTCAGTGCTTTAAAATTGTCGAGCTGCGCAATGCGCCCGCCCGAAAAGATTTCGATGCGCTCTTTCGGAAAGTCTTTGCAGCCATTGGCGAAGTAATGCACTGTGCCGATTGAACCGTCGCGGCAGGCGAGGGTGAGACTCAGCGTGTCGGGCGGTGTCTCAGTCAGTTGCGGGTTATTCATGCTGGTTGTCTGAACCGAAATGATCGGACTGTCCGTAAGATATCTGATCATGTCTATAAAATGACAGCCTTCGCCAAGCAGGCGGCCGCCGCCGCTGCTGAAATTCTGCGTCCAGTGATCTGCCGGAATCTGCCCGGCATTTACTGTTATGATGATGCTGCATGGGGCATTGCCAGTTTTGAGGTGCTGCCGGCACGTCTGGGTTAGTGGGGAAAATCTGCGGTTGAAGCCAACCATCAGACGAGCTGGCTTCTTTTTGCTGGCTTCCTGGTATGCCTGTTCGATCTGTGCAAGTTCTTCAAAATTCAGGCAGAGGGGTTTCTCGACGAAAACGTTTTTACCTTTACGCAGAGCTTCGCAGACGAAGTGAGCGTGCGAACCGTGGCGGGTGCTGATGACAACAGTGTTGATTTTTTCATCGTTAAAAATCATGCTGGCATCGGTAGTGCTGATGTTAAAACCGTTTTTGCTGCCGATGTGGGTTCCTGATACACCGCCCGAACTGGCGATAGTCTTTAAAACGGCTCCGGTTTTTGCCAGCGCCGGTATCAGCATGCCGCCAGCATAATTGCCGGCGCCAATCAGGCCAATTATCGGTTTTGCCGGGTGCGCGGCGCTGATATGCTCGACTTTGCCAATTTTGACCGATTTCATTTCGGTGTCGGCACTGTCGTCATACGTGAGCACCAGGCCAAGAACGTCTTTAGCGGTAGAGACCATCTGGTAAGCGCGTTGCGCGTCATCAAAATCGATTTCGTGACTGACCAGTTCTGTTGTTCTGAGCTTGCCTGCGGCCATCAGATCGAGAATCGCGGTAAAATTGCGCTGTTCGGTCCAGCGCACGAAGCCGATTGGATAGTCGAGTCCCTGCTCTTCATAGGCGGTATCGTAGCGGCCAGGCCCGTAAGAGCACGAAACCTGAAAAGAAATTTCCTTTTTATAAAAATCATCACGTGAGATGTTGAGCCCGGATACGCCGACAAGAACGACTCTGCCACGTTTTCGGCACATCTGCGGTGCCTGCTGAATCGGATCGTTGCTGGTGGTTGCAGCTGTTATCAGAACGGCGTCGACGCCGTTACCGTAAGAAAAGTTCATGGCGAGATCAACAGGATTGTCGCCCTGTGCCAGGTCAAAGGCCTCGATACCATAGCTGCGCGCCAGTTCTACTTTCTGGTGGTCGAAATCAAAGCCGATAACTCTGCAGCCGTTCGCCTGCAGGATCTGACATGAGAGCAGTCCAATCAGTCCCAGTCCCATTACCGCTACGCTTTCGCCGAGGCTTGGGTTGATCAGGCGGATACCCTGCAGACCGATTGCTGCTACTACGGTAAAACACGCGCTGGTGGAACTGACATTATCTGGTATTCTGGCGCAGAGATGCTGACTGACACAGACAAATTCTGCGTGGTTGCCGTTTGAGACCACGCGATCGCCAACTTTATAGCCAAACACGCCTTCGCCAACTGCAATAACCTTGCCGGCATTTGAATAGCCAAGAGTCAGCGGCTGATCAAGTTTGTTGAAAACAGCATTGACTGTGGGCATGAGTCCGTCGGTTTTAACTTTCTGTAAAACCTGTTTAACCTTGTCTGGTTGCTGGCGAGCCTTGTCTATCCAGCCGGCTTTGCCGAAGTTGAGCAGCATGCGCTCTGTGCCGAGTGAGATAAGGGTGCGGCGTGTCTGTATAAGTAACGCGCCTGGTTTTACTCTCGGTACTGGCACTTCAGCCAGTTCAATATCACCGGTTTTCAGGCTTTGCAGAATTTGTTTCATGGCTGTTCTCCAGTCATCACTTTATGGGGTGCTGCCGAGCGTTTGCGGCAGATCTTCTATTTCAGCAGGCTACCGAGTCCGAGAAATTCAAGACCACGGCCAAAGTCGCGTTTTAGCAGCGCCGGGTCATACATGTAAGCGCGGCGGCGGGCGAACCCTCTTCTTATCAGGTTGAACAAATTTGAATTGTGGCGATGAAATTTTTGTGAAGCGCTCTCTGACAGTTCGAGAAATTTCTGGTGGTCTATTTTGAGCACCCGCTTTTTGGGGTCTTTAAAAAACAGGTCTTTGGGATTTGTATTCAGAAAGTGCTCAAGTGGCGGATTCGGGTCGAGCAAGCCCATTTGAACACCCTGGTCGAAAAGCTTGGTACGCGGAAATGGGTTGTAGACGCCGAGCCCGGCGTAATATGGCCGTGCGCAGCGCAGAAAGTCTATGGTCTTGTTAATGTCCTCTTCGGTTTCCGTGGGCAGGCCGATCATGAAGTAGCCGGTCCAGAAAATGTGATGACGATTGAGCATTGCAGCGGCTTTGAGAATCTGGGCGTGCGTAATATCCTTGTCGGTCTGTTTAAGTATGCTGGAAGAGCCCGATTCGATGCCAACGCTAAGTTGTGCCAGTCCGGCGTCTTTCATGATGGTGAGCAGTTCGTCATCCAGCAGGTCGACGCGGGTAGTGCAGTTGAAGGTGATCTTGAACGGCAGCTTTTTCAATGCTTCGCACAGGCTCAAAACATGGCTGCGGCGAACAGTGAAAGAGTCATCCTTGAGCGAGAACTGGGTGGTGCCGAATTCGCGGTATACCTGTTCGATTTCTTCAATGACTGAGGCCACAGACCTGAATCTAACCCGGCGTTCCCACATGTGAAAGCAGTAGCTGCATCTGAACGGGCAGCCGCGCGAAGTCAGCATTATTCCCATATCTTCTGAAGAATAATGCTCAGGGTTAAGCAGGGCCTGGCGGTCGGGCAGTGGCAGGCTATCGAGGTTCTGGGTAAAGGGCGCATCAGGATTGTGGACTATTTTGCCGGCCTTTTTCCAGGTCAGGCTGCCAACTTTGCTGAGATCACCTTTGTTGGTAAGCGCATTCAGAAGGTCAGGCAGTGTTTCGTCGCTTTCGCCACGCAATACATAGTCGACTTCAGGAATGCTCGCGGTAAGATCTGGCATGGTTGAAGCGTGGGCGCCGCCCACTATTATTGGCACATCAGGCAGTATTTCGCGACAGAATCGCGCGGTTTGAATTACCGAGCCGAACTTGGTAGTGAGGGCTGTGATGCCAATAAAATCAGGTTTCTGATCGACAACAAGGCGGCGCATCAGTTGCCAGGTCGGGTGCCCGGCATCGTTGATGGAGGTCACATAATTGCTGTAATGCTCGTATTCGCGTGAATAATTCAGTGAGCCTTCTTTGGGCTCGGCGGCGTCCATATCGAGGATTTTGCAGTCAAATCCGGCTTTTTTGGCGGCTCCCGCCAGATAAGTCAGGCCAAGCGGAAAATAAAGGCTGAAAATTCCGGCAAAGCTTTTAAATGGCGGGTCAATAAGTAAGAGTTTCATGTTGTTACCATATTCCACAGGTGTCTATGACTATTTTGGGTTTGAGCAGTTCTTTGTCGATTTTCTTGAACTGTTGGTGCGCGACGAGAAGAACGAGAATGTCGGATTGCTTTAAGGTTGCGTCAAGGTCACAGAGGGTAAAGTCGGGGTGTTCATGGCAGTAGGGTTCGCAGACCATTAAAGTGCCGGTCTGATTCTTTTTCAGTTCGTGTGCTATCTCTATAGCCGGCGATTCGCGCAGGTCATCGATATCAGGTTTGTAAGCCAGGCCAAGAATACCGATTACCGGGTTTTTAAAGCGTTCTGCTGCCTGCCTTACTTTTTTCACCACAAATTCAGGCTTGCTATCATTGACTTCGCGAGCGGTTCTGATCAGTTTTGCATCCTGTGGGCAGGCGTCGACGATGAACCAGGGGTCGACGGCAATACAGTGACCGCCAACGCCGGGTCCGGGGCGAAGTATGTTAACCCGCGGGTGCAGGTTGGCAAGTTTAATCAGTTCCCATACGTTGAGTTTGAGGCTGTCGCAGATCAGTGACAGTTCGTTGGCAAACGCGATATTCACATCGCGAAAGCTGTTTTCGACAAGTTTTACCATCTCTGCCGTAGTCGAATCGGTCAGATGTATGGCGCCTTTAACGAAGCTGGCGTAGAGTTCTTTCGCTTTTTCTGCGCATTCCGGGGTATAGCCGCCGATAACTCGCTCGTTCTCGACAACTTCGCGCATGATCTGGCCGGGCAGCACTCGTTCCGGACAATGGGCCAGATAAATATCGCGACCTGGCGTGAATCCGGCTTCTTTGAGTAATGGCAGGATGATCTGACTGCAGGTCTGGGGCGGCGAGGTCGATTCAAGAATGACCAGATTACCCGGTCGCAGATATTTGACGATCGATCTGGTGGCGGCTTCGACGTAAGACATGTCAGGTTTCTTGCCGTCTTTGAACGGGGTTGGAACTGCAATTATGAAGGCTTCCGCAGGCTCTGGAGTTAACGATGCTCTTAGTTTGCCTGATTGTACTGCCGCTTTAACGAACAGGTCGAGGTCTGGTTCAGTGATATGAATTTTGCCGCTGTTGATGGTGTCGACGACCCTTTTGCTGACGTCGACGCCGAGAACCTGATAGCCTTTGGCAGCGAGAATTGAGCTGGTAGGCAGCCCGATATAGCCGAGTCCGAGAACGCATATCTGCTTCATCTGAAGACCTGCCGGGTAAAGATTTTGCTTTTGTGCAATGTACCAGAAAACGGCTGTGATAACAACAGCACGCCAGGCAATTTTATCCCGGCCGTGTGGTGCGCCACAAAAATCTGGTCAGAATGCCTGAAATAGCGCGAGGTACACAGCTTGCATAAAAAATATTAAAAATATACTTGACGGAAAAAGCTCATTCTGATAATATACTTCCATTGCAACGCTATGGTCGTAAATCACGGGGCGTAGCGCAGTTGGTAGCGCATCTGGTTTGGGACCAGAGGGTCGCTGGTTCGAGTCCAGTCGCCCCGATTGGTTGCAATAAAGTATGCGGGAATAGCTCAGTTGGTAGAGCGCCACCTTGCCAAGGTGGATGTCGCGGGTTCAAGTCCCGTTTCCCGCTTTCTTTTTCTTCGGTTGCGCCAGTAGCTCAGGTGGATAGAGCAGCAGCCTTCTAAGCTGCGGGCCAGGGGTTCGAGTCCCTTCTGGCGCGATGAGCGGCTTAGGGGCTAACTAAGTTGTCTTCCTTGGACGAAGTAGCACAATGGTAGTGCACAAGATTGTGGATCTTGTGGTTGCGGGTTCGAGCCCCGTCTTCGTCCCTCTGGGCGCTTGTAGCTCAATTGGATAGAGCAACGGACTTCGGATCCGTAGGTTGAGGGTTCGAATCCTTCCAGGCGCGATTACTGAAAGTGAAAATTTGCGGGCCGCTAGCTCAGGGGTAGAGCATCTGACTTTTAATCAGGGGGTCATTGGTTCAAATCCAATGCGGCTCATTCGACAAGGATACGCTTCGGCGTATCCTTTGGGGCATTAGCTCAGCTGGTAGAGCAACTGACTCTTAATCAGTGGGTCGCCGGTTCAAATCCGTCATGCCCCAATGAAAAACCACCTTAACCGGTGATTTTTTTTTGCCCGAATTCGCCAGTAGAGTGAGTGCCCCTTGTGGCGGTCATAATTATCTCTGATGCAGCTTTTGAAAAGCCTTGAAAGGGAATATTGCATCGGGTATATTGTAAAGTAACCAGGCGTTTTTTTATCAAATGAAAGCAGGCTGTTATGAATTCAATAACCCGGCAGATTGTTGAAGATCTTGAGGCTTTGCCGCCGCAAATGCAAGATGAAGCGCTGGATTTTGTGAGATTTCTTAAGGCAAAATTGAGCAAGCTCAAGGCAGCCCAGGACTCTCAGGAGTGCAACGGCAATGCGGTTGTTGAGATTCTTAATGAAATTGCTGGCAGAGGTACAGCTTTCAAGGATGTTGATGATCCTGCTGCCTGGCAGACAGAAATTCGCAAGGATCACCCATTGCCAGGGCGCGACAAATAATGCTGCTTGATAGCAACATTTTTATCTACGCGGTTTTGCCTCAGAATGACAAGCTTAGAAACTGGCTGTCAAAGCAGGATATAGCTGCCTCAGATATTACACGCCTGGAAGTTCTTGGTTATCATCAGCTGAACGAGAGCGATCTTGAGCTTTTTCAGCGGCTGTTTGCAATGTGCAGGATTTATCCCGTTACTCTCTCGACAATAGAATCTGCAATACAGTTGCGAAGGCAAAAGAAAATGACCCTGGGCGATTCAATAATTGCTGCAACAGCTCTTGAGAATAAGGAAAGCCTGGCAACAAGAAATGCAAAGGACTTTGCATGGATCAATGGCCTGAAGGTTATTGATCCTTTTACCCATGTTTGATCCACTGATAGGCATTTGCATCGCAAAGTTACTCCTTAACAATATAAGCAGCCCTGAACGATTCGTTCAGGGCTGCTTTCGCTATCGGGCAGGCAGAGACTCTTATGACTTGAGTGCCTTGTCAGCATATTCGCGATAAAACGCGGCACGCGCGGTGGCATCAGGAATCTCTTTGCGCGGAACAACCACCACTTTCGGGCCTTCTGGCTTTGAAAAGGACTGCTCCATGAACATTTTTACAATCGCCGGGGGAACCGGATAAAGAATGTCGAACGGGTCCTGCTCGGCTTTGCCTTCACGAATCGCCTTGGTGCGCTCCATTGTTCGCTCAGTATTTCTCTGAATGAGATCGAGAATTTTGCAGACATTTTTGCTCAAACTTGTCCGGTCAACCTTATCAAGAGGGTTCGCCCAGAGATTGATAGCCTTGAGTTCATTGACTTCGCTGACAGTAAGGCTTACGGTGGGCTCGAAATATACCAGCTTCATGTTATATGGAATTCCAGCATAAAGCGGATCCGGGTTTTCCATGGTTATTGGCGATCTGTATTCGAGATCAGTATTAACACCGTTATAGAATACGTTATAGCCGCGGCCAATATAGATGTCGGTCAGACGGTTCACCACAAACCAGGCCAATGTGCTTTCCCATGGTGCGAAACAGGGGCCAAATTCCTTGAAGAGCATGTAGCGGATATTGTCGCAAGAAGCATTCACGACATTGCCAAGTTCCTGGTAAAAAGTTGATTTTCCGCAGCCGGCCGCGCCGATTGGAATGATGAGAAGCGGCTTATCACTGATAAGGCCGCTCTTTTTCCAATTCGGATTATCTCGCAAAGCTGCGGCGATAAAGGCTTCCATATGCTCTTCGCCCTTTTTGAGCAGGGTGTTCAGATTCTGAGCGGTAACCTGAGCGACTAGAACGGCAAGGTAGGTGTTAATCACATGATAGGGGCTCAACTTGAAACAGAAATCAAATTTGCCAAGATCTTCAACGGCTTTTTCAGGGTTTGGCTCAGCTTCGATGAGATACTTGCCTTCCTGGGCGTTAATTGCAAAAATTGGCCCGTTATACATGTTTTTTGCTTCTTTGAGAAGCTCTCTGGTTGCGCCCTCTGCTTCAACAGCCTTGAGAATGTTGGTCACACAGATGGTGACGTCCTTTTTCCAGACAATATGATCATCGCTTTTGATGATCTGGGAAAGGTTTGGCAGATTATATTTCTCTGCTATCCGACTGAAAATCTTTCTCGTTCCTTCGTGTATGGTCATTTGTCATTTCCTTCCGTGCTTAAGTTTGCTGCGTTAATCAGCGATTCCAGCTGCGATACTTTTTGTAGCGATTTCTCGCTTCTTCGGCAATACGTATTTTATCTTCTTCAATTTTCTTTTTGAGATCGATAGCCATCTGCGCACGTTCCTGGTTTGATACCTGAACCGCCGGGTTACTGAGAATCGCTTCAAGTTCGCCGCCGTCGAGCCAGATACTGCCGCATTCGTAGCATTCATCGACAAAGATGCCTGAATTCTCGCGATATTCGTGGCGGCGCATCTTGATGCCGCATTTCATGCAGGTCAGCTTTTCGCGATTCTCGGTGTTGGCAGAAGGCTTATAAGAGAGAAGTTTCTGCAGATTGGGGTCGCGCGAGTCATCTATACCCGACGCGGTAAAACGGAAAATCTCGGCGGCGTCAAACCAGATGCCGCCACAGCTGTTCAGGCAGGCTTCGACTTCGATTTCGTTGATGGTAACGATTTGCATGGCTTTTTTGCAGGCCGGGCAGTTGTATCCTTCGTTTTGCATGATTATCTCCTGTTTAATCAAGTTCTCTTTTTCGTGACCATCTGACAAAACAGCCAAGTGTTTCGTTTATGGCGTCAACATCGAAATATTCGGGGTCGAACTTTTTGGCGGTGGGTTGAACTCCGGTTGACCAGGCAACCATGGCAGTATGCTGCTTGTTTCTTGGGCTTTTAATTGCCTTGCAGAAGTCCTCGTAGCCAGGAGGGCCGCCAACGTCTTCGGGCGGGCAGGCTCTTTCGCCCTCAAGGCAGCTGATTTCACAGTCATCTTCACGCAACTTGTAATTGGCATTTTCAAGAGTAAGGCGATGAACCCATGATTCGCCAAAGTCATAGACGTAAACGCAGCTGTCGCCTTTCTTAGTGAAATTTGCACTCAGGCGCACATTTGCCTCAAGAAAAGTCTCGCGATCATCGAATTCTTCAGCGATATTCTCGACATAGCGGCGCTTGCCAAAGTTGAATTCGTGCAGATGTGAGTCTTTCCAGCCCATGACTATCTGAATCACGTCATGCAGTCGGTCGAGCGAAATCTCGGCCGGCACCACAAAACGACGCCAGACTGCGGGTTCAATTTCCATCATCTCAATTTTGATCAGGTAAAAATTTTGTTTCATCAGATCCTGCCTTTCAGTTGCCATGCAACCATTATACACCAGCAATTTTTCGTTTCAAGCTTTGCATACTGGAAAAATCTGCAGCCCCGAATCGTATGTTGACTGTGACGGCGCCCTGCAGTATAATCGGCGCACCTGCTCAGGCAGGATTGCAGCGATTCAATATAGTTGAGGTTATTCAATGAGCCAGTCTATCAGCAAAGTTCTGACAATGTCGCCTTCAGACGAAACTGTTTCGGTAAGCGGGTGGGTGCGAACCAAGCGCTCAAGCAAGAATGTCGCTTTTGTCGCGCTGAATGATGGCTCAACTATTCGCAATCTGCAACTCGTCATCGATGTCGACAAGGGATACGAGGGCCTGAACGAAGAAGTAATGGCAAAAGTAACTACCGGCGCTTCGCTTTGCGCGTCAGGAAAGCTCGTCGCCTCACAGGGCAGCGGTCAGGCAGTCGAACTGCTCTGCGAAAAAATCAGCGTGCAGGGTGTCGCTGATCCCGATGAATACCCGCTACAGCCCAAGAAGCATTCGCTCGAATTTTTGCGGGAAATTGGCCATCTGCGTTTCAGAACGAACGTATTTGGCGCGATACTGCGTGTTCGGCATGCAATGACCTTCGCCATTCACAAATTTTTCAATGATCGCGGGTTTTATAACATCCATACACCGATAATTACCGGCTCAGACTGTGAAGGAGCCGGCGAAATGTTCAGAGTAACAACGCTTCCTGAACACAATCCGCCGCTGCTCGACGACGGCAAAATCGATTACGCGCAGGACTTTTTCGGCAAGGCGACTAATTTGACCGTTTCCGGCCAGCTCGAAGGCGAACTCGCCGCGATGGCACTCGGCAAAATCTATACCTTCGGGCCGACATTCAGGGCCGAAAATTCAAACACTTCGCGTCATCTCGCAGAATTCTGGATGATCGAGCCAGAAGTGGCCTTTGCTGATCTGACTGACAACATGAACCTGGCCGAGGAATTCTTGCAGTATCTTATTGGCTATGCCCTTGAAAACTGTGTTGACGACATGGACTTCCTCAGCAAGCGCTACGCCGAAGAAGAGAAACTCAAGCCCCAGGCTGAGCGCGAAGAAATGACATTGCTCGAAAAGCTCGAATTTGTTCGCAAGAACGCTTTCGAACGCATAACTTATACTCAGGCAATTGAGATTCTCATGAACTGCACACCCAACAAAAAGAAGAAATTTCAATATCCGGTTGAACGCTGGGGTATCGACCTGCAGTCAGAGCATGAGCGCTATCTTGTTGAAAAGCATTTTAAGAAACCAGTTATCGTGACTGATTACCCGCGTGAAAACAAGGCTTTCTACATGCGCGTCAACCCTGATGAAAAGACGGTTGCTGCCATGGATATTCTTGTGCCGGGCGTCGGCGAAATCATCGGCGGTTCGCAGCGCGAAGAGCGCTTCGAAGTTCTCAAGGAACGCGCTGCTGAATTCAAGATTCCGCTCGAAAGCATCTGGTGGTACCTCGATATTCGCAAGTATGGCAGCGTGGTGCACAGCGGTTTCGGCCTGGGATTTGAACGCCTGCTGATGTTCATCACCGGCATGACAAATGTCAGAGATGTTTCGCCGTTCCCGAGAACGCCTAAATCAGCCGAATTCTAGGGTTTGCCGAAACACAATTCTTCCGTAAATGACTCAGCCCCGAAATTACTTCGGGGCTGAGTTGCTGTTTGCTTGCAGATCACTATGAATAGCTGATCATGGCGATTAAGATACTATTTGTCGGCTGCTGCCTTTTCTTTAACATCCTGCTCATCGCTTCTGGCATAACGCCTTTCAAGCAGGCCAAAGACTACCGGAACCACATACAGCGTCAACAGTGTAGATGACACCAGTCCGCCATTGACGACCAGTGCCAGCGGCTTTTGAATGTCAGCCCCCGAACCGGTTGACAGCAGCATCGGCACATGACCGATGAAAGAGGTCAGGGTAGTCATCATGATGGCGCGATAACGCAGCGCGCAGGCCTGTCTTATCGCCACCGGCAACTCTTTCCCTTCGTCAAGCAGCTGGCGCATGAATGAAATGAGCAGAACCCCGTCCTGCACAGCTACGCCCAACAGCACGATAAAGGCGATAGCGGCAGAAACCGAGAAGGTCATTTCCCAAAGCCACAACGCAATTATCCCGCCGACCAGCGCGAACGGCAGAATAGTGATTACCAGAAGCGCATCACGCAGTTTTCCAAGCGCCATGACCAGCAGAATGAGGATAAACAGTAATACCACCGGCACAACCAGTCCGAGTCTTTTCATGGCTCTCTGCTGATTTTCAAACTGGCCACCAAGGCTCAAAAAGTAGCCGGTCGGCAGTTTTGCCTCGAGCGGTTCAAGCCGCTCCTGCAGATCAGCAATAAAGCTGCCAAGGTCGCGGTTGCGCACGTTGGTTTCAACCACCAGGCTTCTGATGCCGTTCTCACGCTTAACCTCAATCGGAACCTCAACAGCTTTTATGCTGGCTATCTGTCGCAGAGGAATCAGGTTGTCACCGGGTGTTCGAATGCGCAGATTCATAATGTCATCCTGATTCTTGCGCATGTTCTCAGGGTAGCGAACCTGCAGGTCAAAGCGGCGCTGCCCCTCGATTATCGTGGTGGCGACCTTGCCGCCTACTGCGGTTTCAATCAGCTCGTTTACATCGCCGGCGTTAAGGCCGTATCTGGCTGCCGCGGCGCGGTCGATCTGTATGTCGAGCTGGCGCATGCCAGAGAGTTGTGCCGATTTAGTGTCATAGGCGCCGGGCGTTGTGGCAAGAATAGCCGCGACTTCGCCAGCGTATTTCGCGAGCAGATCGAGATCATCGCCAAATACTTTGACGGCAACATCGCTTTTGATGCCAGAAATCAGTTCGTTAACGCGCAGGGCAATTGGCTGCGAGAACGAGTGTCGCAGCCCGGGCACCTGGTTTAATACCTGCCTGATATGTTCGGTTACTTCCGCTTTTGAGCGCCCTTGCGGAAAATCCCTGCGCGACTTGAGCATGATGACAAAGTCGGTTTGTTCAGGCCCCATCGGGTCTTCAGATATCTCTGCGCGACCGGTTTTGCCGACCACAGTTTCAATCTCGGGAACTACTTTCAGCATTCTGCCAATTTCGTCGGCCACCTTGACTGAACCAGCCAGAGATGCGTTTGGCAACCTGACACTGTTGATGGCAATAGCGCCCTCGTCGAGTTCTGGCATAAAGTCGGTGCCCAGCCCGAGAGCAAGTGAAGCAGTGCCTATCAGCAATAGCAAAGACAGCGTAATCGTTGTCCATTGATATTTAAGGCAGATGTTTAACGTGCGCCCATAAAGCCTGTGAAACCAGGATACAAATGGGAATTCGTATTCCTTACCTCTGGGAAGAAGGCTTTCGCTCAATGCCGGTGCGATGAAAAGAGCAATGCCCAGCGAAACCAGCAGTGCGATTAGCATGGTCTGGGCCAGCGGAATGAACATCTTGCCTTCCATGCCCTGAAGCGTAAACAAAGGGATCAGAATCAGTGATACGATGAAAATCGAGAATGATACCGGCCGCACTACTTCCTGCACCGATCGGCTGACGATCGCCATTCTTGTTTCATCGGGCTTTGCTAACGCCAGATGCCGGCGCGCATTCTCGGTGACGACAATTGTGGCGTCTACGACCATGCCGACCGAAAAAGCGAGCCCTCCCAGACTCATCAGGTTTGAAGACATTCCCGACAGATCCATGATGATAAAACTGACCAGAAAGGTCATCGGGATTGAAAACAATACTACTGCCGCCGTTCTCAGCTCGGCCAGAAAAAGGAAAAGCACAAAAATTACGCAGATACCACCTTCGCCGATCGCATCGACAACTGTTTTAATACAGGCCTGGATCAATGAAGTCCTGTCGTAAAAGGGGTTGAGCTTGACGTTTTTGGGTAAAGCTTTTTGAATATGCGGAACTTTTTCTTTTACGTCTTCAACTACGTTTTTTGAATTAGCTCCCTGCAGCATGATGACCATGCCGGCGACAACTTCACCTTTGTCGTCACGAGTAACGCCACCCTGGCGGGTTTGCGCGCCGGTAGTAATCTCGGCAACATCTTTAACCAGAACCGGAACGCCTTCGTTATCTTTTAATACAACGTTGCCAATATCTTCGATGCTGGTTAACAGGCCAAGTGAGCGAATAAAGGTCTGTTGCCAGTCTTTTACAATAAACGAGCCACCAGCATTGGCATTGTTTTCTTCGAGCTTTTCGATGACCGAACGCAGTGGTAGCTCATATTTTTCGAGAGCTGATGGATTCACGATTACGTGATATTGCTTAACAAAGCCGCCGAAACTGTTGATCTCAGTCACTCCTGGAATTGTGCGCAGCTGCGGAGCTACTACCCAGTCCTGGAGGGTTCGCAGTTCTGTCGGGCTCAATTCATCGCTGTCGAGCGTATACTGAAAAACTTCGCCCAGTCCTGTGCTGATAGGGGTCATCTCAGGTGATGAGCCTGGCGGCAGTGACTCCCGCGCCTCGGCAAGTCGCTCAAATACCAGCTGACGGGCAAAATAGATATTGGTATCATCTTCAAAGATGACGACAACCTGCGAAATCTCAGACTTCGAAACCGATCTTACCTGCTTAACCTGAGGCAGGCCACCCATGTGCTGCTCAATCGGAAAGGTAACGCGCTGCTCGACATCAAGTGAGGTCAGGCCGGGAACCTTGGTCAAAATCATGACCTGAACATTGGTTACGTCTGGAAATGCGTCTATCGGCAGACGGTTCCACGATACCAGGCCGGTGATAATAAGTATGGCCGTAATCAAGAATACAAAAAAGCGTTGGGTCAGAAGAAAGTCGAGAAACCTGTTCATGGTGTTTCCCCTTAATGTGCGCATCCCGCGCCCATTTTGCCGCGCAGAATGTCTGATTTAAGGAGAAAAGCGCCTTCTGTTACCACTTCGGCGCCTTCGTCGATTCCGCTGCCGATGACGATTGTGTCACCGCGTTTTGATTCAAGCGTTATGTCACGGCGAAGATAGAGTGAGTCGTTATACTTGATAAATACAAAGCTGTCTTCTTCATCTTCGAGCAGGGCGGTGGCCGGAAGAACTGGTTTCTGCTGGCTCAGGCCTATCTGCAAAGAGCCTTCGATAAACATTCCGGGACGAAGCAGTTCGTCAGAATTGTTAACTGCCAGCTGGATTCCCAGCGTGCGAGAAGTGGTTCTCAGGCTGGCATCTGCACTCACCGCTTTTACCGGGTATAGCATGCCAGGAAAGGCCTGAGTTGTGATAAAGCCTTTGATATTGCCTTTTTTGAGCTCTGGCAGCACTGCTGAAATGTCAGATTCTTTTATCTGCCCTATGGCGCGGAGCTGTCTGATGTCGACAACATCAAGAATTGCCTGTTGTTCGTTGAGTGCGCTGCCGATGTTCACATGTACTTTTACGACACGGCCGCTGATCGGTGCGACTATTTTAAGTTGCCCCTTTTGCGTTGAGTCGCTGCGGCCAGCAATAATCGTGCTAATCTCCTTATCAGATAAGCCAAACATGGCGAGACGCTCTTTGCTGCATTTAATCTCGATCGCGGCAAGGTCTCTTGCCGCGCGAGCTTCTTGAACGGTTTGCATTGCCCCAACCTTCTTTTCGTGCAGCAGTTCTTCACGGTTTAATTTTTTCTGGGCAAGCTCGTGTTCTGCCACAAGTTTTCGCAAGTCGAGTGCTATATGTGATAACTCAGCGCTTTCAACAACGGCGAGAATCTGTCCCTGCTCAACGCTGTCGCCGCTGCGGACTGCAATCGAAGAGATTATTCCTGGCACTATACTGGCCACGGTTCGAAACAACTGGTTGTCATATTCGAGTTCACCGCGAAAGGTGATTTCTTCTTGACGCTTTTCCTGAGACAATTTCTGGGTTTTAAGCATTGCCTTTGTCTGGTCGGTAATTTTTACGGCACCCAGTTCGTAGCGACACTCATCGCAGTCGATTGTTTTGATTTTATGCTCGCACATCTGTTTGAAAAGCTCTGCTACCGGCATTTTCCCGGCGCTGGCATGCGCGCTGTGGTCATGCCCTGCGTGTGGGTCGGCAGAGCAGGAGTCCGCAGCAGCGTGGTTGTGGCCAGCGTGCGGGTCGGCAACAGGCGCCTTTTTAGCATGATCATGACCGGCGTGCGGGTCAACGGCAGGTGTTTCGTTAGCATGATCGTGCCCGGCATGTGGGTCAACTGCCGGCGCCTCTTTAGCGTGGTCGCAACCGGCGTGCGGATCTGTGGACTGACTGAACAGAGCGGTGTTTGCAATAACTGCTATGAAACACAGGGTTATGGTTGCAGCAAGGGCTGAGGTGAAAATTTTCTTCATGATTTTGTCCTCGTATTATTTTTGCTCGTTCAGTGGTTCAGAAGGGCTGTTTTGCTGCGCGAGACTGGCGGGGACAGCAAGGCTTTCGATGTAATCCATAGATTCATACAGCTCTTCAAGGTTTTGCAGGTAGTTGTTTCGGTGGTTGAGAAATTCCTTTTGTGTCTGCAGAACCACTATCTGATCGGTTTTTCCGAGTTGATAACCGGTTAGTGCAAGCTCAAACAGGTGGTAAGAAGCCGGTAGAATCTCATCGCGAACTTTTTTGCTCTGCTTCTGGAGTCTGGTGAATTTCTGCCAGGCGTTGAGCAGTTGCAGGCGAAGCTCTCTGGCCTTATTGGCTTTTTCAAGCGCAAGGCGTTCAATATCGCTTTGCAGAGCCTGTCTTTCGCCTACATTATCTCTGGAACGCGGAAGCTCAACGGTAATGCCGATCAAAAAATCGTGCTGACTGGTTTCGCGTAGATTGCGTGCTCCGGCTGTAATCTCCCATTCTGGCCGATTCTCAGCACGAATCACTTCGAGCTTTGCCTGAACCTCATCAGTCAGAAGATTGCCAGCCAGAATTTCCGGGTGCGAGCCCAGAGCAAGCCTTTCAAGTTTATCAATTGCTGGCAGCTCTAGATCAATCGTTGCAGAACCCTCTATACTTTGATTCTGCAAAGAGTCAAGTCCCATCGCTATTGCCAGGTCTGCTTTTGCATCCTCAAATTTGCCAAGCAATGACTGATGCTCAAGTTTCGCTTCCTGCAAAAGCAGTTCAGCCTGAAAATTTTCGCGCTCGGCAGTAGCGCCAGCCTCAACCATGATCTGAGCGGCACTTACCATTTTCTCGGCATTATCGATGTTTTCTTCTGCCTTTTCAGCCAGCAATCTAGCGGTCAGGGCTCGATGAAAGGCACGTTGTGTCTGGTTTTGAATTATCCAGGCCGCGCTGGTCTTCTCCAGTTTGCTCAGATCAATTCTGGCCCTCGCCAGTTTCGTTCTGGCCTTGACCTTTTTTCTGTCCTGAATGGGCAGCGAAAATTCAACAGAAGATTCGACATTGGAAAACCCGCGCTGACTGCCGCCAAAGTTCTCAGAGTTGAAAGAAATGCTGCTCGCGCCTCTGGCGTTGGCATTTTTGGCCTCGTGCTCGCGACCTCTGATGTTCAGGTCGTGAGATTGCAATACCGGGTGTTTTTGAGCAATTTCGAGAGCCTCGTTTAAGGTGAGTGCCTGTAACTGGCTAAACGGGCAGTAAATAAGAAACAGTAGAATAACAAAACGCATTGAAACGCGCATATATGCCTCCATAGGTCGCAGATCAGCTGGCGAAAAAAGGTTACTTAATCAGCTGATAGAGGCTCTTGGAGGTTTGAAAAAGGTTGTCGGGATTATCGGCAGACGCTGCACGTCGTTGGTAAACTTCAACAGTTCAATCTGCCCGAATGTTTGCCAGCAGAATGCAGACTCGGCCAGAAACAAAGCGCCGTGTGAGCAATAAAGGCTCGAACAGGTCTGATGCTCTGAATGGCAGTCGTCAGCTTGTTCTGGTGTGGTGATGGCCACTTCGACTGAACTGCAGCACGCGTGATCAGATTCATGACCAGCTTCATGCAGAACGCCCTGAAACAGCACTGCGACTAATGCAATAAGCAGTATCGCAGAGAGTGCTTTTCGTAAGGGCTTAAGCCGCAACAATAATGTACCTCGCAACCATCAGATGTGATCAATATAGCAGAATTTAATCTGATACGCCACAGAATATCATCGGTTATAATGATACTTTGAAATGACTTGCCCACCTTAAAATCTGGAGGTAGTAGAAGTATGAGCGCAACCGTCTTTTACTTTACGGGAACAGGCAACTCGCTGCTGGCAGCTGAAAACATTGCCGGCAAGCTTGCGGTATCGCGAGTTGTGCCTCTGGTTGCGGCTGCCAGAGGTGATAAGATTACTGTCACTGATGATGTTGTCGTTTTTGTGTTTCCGGTCTACGCCGCCGGAATTCCAGCGCTTGTCGAAAGATCGCTGGCCAATATACAGATCAATGGCTCTCCTTACATAGCTGCCGTGGCGACCTGCGATAGTTCGGCCGGAGCTGCACTGGGAATTTTCGACAAGTGTCTGCACAGATTTTGCTCTCGTGGTCTTGATGCTGGCTGGATCGTCTATATGCCCGGAAACTACACTCCTTTGTATGGCGCTGACAGTCCTGAAAAGACCAGCAGAAAGCTTGCTTCTGCTGAGAGCCGCATTAATGAGATTGCTTCTGCTGTTTGTAACAGGCAAAAACACAGGATTGAAACCATTCCGGAGCCTTTCAGCTGGCTGCCTGAGATTTCCTGGCGAATATTTGCCATGAATGTCAAACGCGCTGGCAATCATTTTCGGGCAAGTGCCGACTGCACTGGCTGCGGCTTGTGCGCAAAAGTTTGCCCGGTCGATAATATTACGCTTAACAGCAAAAACCGGCCAAAATGGCATGATCACTGTGAACAGTGTATGGCCTGTCTGCAGTTCTGTCCGGTCGAGGCGATTCAGTGCTTCTGGTGGACAAGGGGTCGCCGGCGCTATCACCACCCGCAGCTTACTGTTGAGAAGCTTGCAGCTCAAAAGTCCTGTCCGGACAATTAATCGTGTGATTCAGAGCATATCACGGTTATGCCGGGTTTGATTCTGCCGCTGCTCCTGCTTTTACGCAGGTTTAAGCAGAGCCTCACCACCGACACTTTTGGGAAGTTGGCAGAATCAGCCGCCGCTGCGTTTGGCGCGGTAGCCCATTTTTTCGAGCTCGGCGACGAGTCGGTCACGATGTTCGCCCTGAATCTCGATCTGCCCGTCTTTTACCGCGCCGCCGGCGCCGCACTTTTTCTTGAGCTCGCCGGCAATTTTTTTGAGATCATCTTCGGAACCGGGCAGCCCGCTTACTACTGTAACGCCGGCACCTTTGCGGCCTTTGGTTTCACGCCCGACTCTGATTATGCCGTCTTTGCAAGGCGGCGCGGCGCAGCCAGTCTTGCGACAGGCGCACTGCGCGATCGGTTTCTCGCAATCAGGGCACATTTTTCCCCATTCGCTTGAGTAAACAAGGCCTGAATTTTTTTTATTCATAGTTTAATCTGTCTGCTGCGCTGATAAGAGCTCCTGAAAATCACACCCGGGCACATGCGGCGCGCCAATCTTAAACGAATTGTTAATTCACCGTATTATTGTATAATCTGACAGGTATGTACAAGTCAATCGCCCCTTTTTGCAGGTTGTATTGGACCTGGGAAAGTATTAGCATGGAAACAGACGGATAGATTGTGAGGTGCGGAAATGCGCAGTAGAGCAATTTTTATGATCATAGCTTCGGCATGCTTGCTGACCGGGTGTTGTGCCGGAACGGATGCGGCAAAGCCGACTCAGCCTGAGGTTAAATCCGAAAATAAACAGCCGTTGAGCCAGGCCGATCAAATGCGGCAGAAGGCAAAAGTGGCTGAGGCCGCCAGTCTCATCGGTTACGATGGTAAGGCGATCAATCGTGACCTCAACAAGATAATTGATGAACAGGAACGCTCGGCTAAACAGCTCGAAGAGCTTAATGGCCTGTAACAGAGTTACCTTTACAGTTCTTAAGATTATTGAGCTGGACTGAAGCTTTTGCGGGTTTAGTTTTTTACTGCACTCTGTTAAGATTTTTACATACAATTATTTCAGGTTTGCCATATCAGGGCCGAGGTGAGAACAGAATGAAAAGTCACAGATTACTTTTATTGACTATACTTGTTGCAGCTGTTTTGCTGCAGACAAATATCCTTGAGGCTACAACTGCCAAATTTCATGTTGACGTTGGTCTCAATCATTTTTATAAAAACCGTTATCTTGAGGCCTATCGCGAGTTCAAGCTGGCCCTCGAAAAAGACCCGCGCTACCCGGAGGCCCATTACAACCTCGGCCGCGTTTATAAGGCTCAGGGCTTTATAAAAGAAGCCATAATACAGTTTCAGATTGCCGTGCAGATCAAGCCTGATTATCTCGCTGCCCGCCGAGAACTTGAGTCTATGCAGCAGAGTCTGGCTTCTGACGTAGCTGCGCAGCAAAAGATTCAGGGCCGCGAAACCATGCAACAGACAGCATTTGACGCTATTCCAGCTGATCAGGCGGTCAGTCGCGCTCGTGAAATGCTTAAGCAGGGACGTAATGAAGAGGCAATTCGCTATTACGAAGTTGCTTTGCAGGAACGGCCTGACGATGCGGCGATCAATAAGATGCTTGGCTTTTTGCGCTTTCGCCAGAACCGCTTTACCGACGCGCTCGAAAGCTACATGAAGGCGCAGAAAAGCGCGCCGACCGATGCTGAAATCCCTTATGCCATTGGTCTGATTTACATGAAAACTCAGACCCCTGAGCGTGCTGAAAGCTTTTTTGGTCAGGCAATCCGGCTGCAGCCGGGAATGGTTAAGGCCGTTTTTGGTCTTGGCGAGGCTTACGAAGCGCAAGAGCGCGTCGAAGATGCCATTTTGCAGTTTCGCAAATGTCTCGAAATCAACCCGAACCTTAAAGAAGCCAAAGATAAACTGGCTTATCTTGCTGGCAGGCAGAGTTACAATTATTATAGTCGCGGTACTTATTTCTATCAACGCGGCGAATATGAAAAGGCTGAGCCCTTGCTGTCGATGGCGCGCCAGTATGGAAATCTGACCGCCGACCAGAACCTGCAGGTTGACGAAATGCTCAATGCCAGCCGATTCTGGCTTAACAAACAGAAGGAACAGCGCCGCGTGTCACAGGAACGCCGCGACACCAGTAACGCCGCTTATGTCGGCAAGACGGTCGATGTTTTCGAGGTCAGTCGCAATCCGACACCGTATGTCGGTAGTGCCGTTGACTGGAGCGGTCGTATCGAATTTGTCTCTACGAGAAAAGGCCGTCGTGTGTTGTTTGTGAATAGCCAGCCTTCAGTGAATTCAGATAACAACATGGATTATTCATTTGAGGTTGAATTCCCCAAAGATCTGCCGTCTGACTCTAGAATATCTGCGTTTGCAGAGGTTTCAGTAAAGGGCAAAATACTCCGGGTCGACAAATTGATGAACGAAGTTTCCAAATCTCTCAGTTCGCGCCGGCAGCCGGTTATCGAAGCGGCCGAAATAACATTTATCCGCGAAAACTACGAACAGCCACTGGTTTTGAGGTTTTATTGATGTGTGTTGCTCTGCGCAGCTTCATTGTAAGTTAGCTGGCAACTGATGCAATGGATCAGCAGACTCCCTGAATCCTTGCGACAGAAGCCATTTACTGTCGTAGCCAGGGCAGCCGGTAAGGCGCTGCTGATGGTTTTTCTGCCATTTATACTGCTTACCGGGCTCAATCAGTATTTTGCTGAAACTGATCTTGCCCGGCGTATTGCGGCCGAGCGTCGGGAAATGGCCAGAATTCTCAGCGATGTTTCTGCGCAGTCCGAGCCGATTAAGCGTTTCAGCCAGGCGTTTACCAGTCTGGCTGCTCTGCCATGGCCGTCAGAAACGTTTGATCGCCGCCTTAAACAAAACTTTGACGCTAACCCCGGCTCGGTCGAAGTGTTCATGTATGATGCGCAGGGCAAGTGTCTGGTTGTGCCATTTATGCCGACGCCGCCACGGTATGTCGCACAGAAATTTCTCGAAGCGGTTATTGACCCTGCTCTGGGCAAGAAAAATGAGCGCTTTATTTTTCAATTCTCAGGTTATCGCAGCGCGCACGTGGTGTTGAATCGAACTCCTGATGACATTGTCAGCATTGGCTCAAGCCATGATCGCCACTGGGGCGGCTGGTTTCGTCTCAAAGACAGCTCTGGCAACCTTTCCGGCCACCTGATCGTTTTTGTCGGCAAGCGTTTACTCAATAAAGACGCGCTTCTTGATGATGCGATAGACAGAGCTGCAGAAAAATTCGGCCGTAATTACTCCTTTGGCTGGCAGGACCCGGTTTACAAAGATGTTATCAGGCCTGAGTCGGCCAGTTTTGCCGGCGGGGCAACCGCTCTGGTAAATGCCATGCCTCGCGGTGAGAGCGGGTTCATGTTCAATCGCTGCCCCGGAATCAAGCTGTTCACTGACTCTGGAACAACGATTGTCGCGAGAACCACTCAACCAGTTGAGTCCGGCGTGCTTTTTACTGCCCTCGACTTCACCATCAGACTGCTGTCTGTTCTTGCTTTTCTGCTGCTAGCCTATCTATTGCTAGGTATTTCTACGGTGTCGCCGGGTTTGCGGGTGCGACTTGCTGCTCTTTTTCTTTATGGCGCCGGCATTCCATTGATTCTGCTGATATTCTCAGGTATCGCCGACCGCGTTGAACGCGAAAAAGTTTTGATCGATGGTTTACAACAGCAGAGCGTTGCCGAGTTGACGAGAATCGACGAAGGTCTGACTTATGAATACCGCCGCCTCGAAGGCATTTTCAGGGCAGCGATACGAAAGAGCACTGATCGGCCGATGAGCGAGTTTCGCGAATCACTGCAGGATATTACCCGACTGCTCACGACTTTTTCTGAGTCTCTGCGCGAGATTCTTATCGTTACTGACAATTTCAATCTTTCATACACGCGCGAGAACCCGCATGGAAGGGTAGACAGCAAAAAAGAAAGCATGGCGCATTATGGCGAAATGCTGCTCAAGACCTTTCGCGGCGAATACCTCGAAAAGACCGACAAATCGGCGTCGACTGATGTAAAATCGGTTATCTCTGATCTCGGCGGCTGGCTTGCGCGTGGCCTGATCATGGGCAGTGGACGCATTGGCATGCTGAACATGTTCGACAGCGTTTTGCCGACTTACGTCGACGTTTTTATTGATGAATTCAATCATGCCCGCGCCATGATGTACATTTTTCTTTCACAGTCCGGCATGCAGCGAAACTATCTTCTGCAGGTCAGCCGGTTGCGTGACCGCCTCAAAAGCGATGATCAGCCAAGGTTCGCCGCTGTGCCAATCAACTCGAATCCATTCTGGCCTTCATTCCCAAAACGAGCTACCGGTAACGAGAGTGCTTTGCGGCGTCTCGCCGACCAGGTTGTCAGAAGCGGACTTCCGGCTCACGAAATTGCCGCGGTTGCCGGCCGCAATTATCTGCTCAGCGCTGTGCGGGGCAATCACATCGACGGTTACGTGTTGATGCTGGCGCAGCCCTATCAAATTATTGAACGCAATATTTTGCAGCTGAACCGGCGCATGTTCATTCTGTCGGTATTGGTTATTCTGCTGGCTCTGGTGTCGGCGCGAATCACTTCCAGCATGCTTCTCAGGCCTCTCGAAAATCTAAAAACCGGTCTTAATGCCGTTGCCAACGGCGATTTCCGGGTGACTATTGAAGGCGCGGCTGTCGAAGAGTTTTCATCGATGATTTCGAGCTTGAATCGCACTCTCAGTAATTTCCAGGAAATGCAGGTGGCGCGCAGCGTTCAGGAGACTCTCTGGCCAGAAACTTTTCTGCGCGGCGATGACTGGCAGTTGTGCGGGCGCTGCGTTACTGCGACAGAGCTTGGTGGCGACCATTTTGACTGGTTTGTGCTCAAAGACGGGCGAGTGTTGCTGGTTGTTGGCGATGTTACCGGTCACGGCATAGCGCCCGCGATGGTTCAGGCTTCGACCAAGGTCTGGCTGTCTCTGCTTGCCGAAAAAGCTGAGTCTGCTGCGACTCTGCTGCAGGAAATCAACCGTCTGCACTTTAAATACGGCGCGAAACGACTGTATATGACGTGCTGGCTGGGCTTTTACACGCCTGCCGATGGCCGGCTCGATTTCGCTTCAGCCGGCCACCCATATCCGATAGTTCTGCGCCCCGGTGATGAACCTGAAAGCCTGAATCTGCCGGGTATGCCACTTGGCGTGCGGGCTAAGCCGGTAATTGGCTCAGGACAACGTGTTCTCGCGCCTGGCGAAAGCCTGATTCTTTATACCGATGGTCTGGTTGAGACTACCAATGCCAACGGTCAGATGCTTGGTTTTGATGGCTTTCACAAGGTCTGCTCAGGTTCTGCGGCGCTTGAACCCGCCGATATGATCGACTCTTTGATTGCGGCGGCAAACGCCTGGGGCCCGCAAAACGACGATCAGACGGTTATTGTGCTCAAACGTTTCATCGCGGGAGGCCCAGATGCGAGCGAATGACACCAGGCCGGTATTCTGGCTGACGCTGCTGTTGGGGGTCACTCTCAACCTGATTGTCATCGCCTTTTTCCATGAGCGCAACGAGCAACGTGAGCGTCAGACAACTCGGCGCAGCAGCGAGGCCCTGCTTGAAAAAATGTATGCGTCATTCAAGTTCGAGAAGATATTTGACCGTGAATTTGCGGCTCTCTTTGCCGAAGTTGCCGGGAAAACTGCCAGCGAAGCCGCAGATCTGGCGCAGACATGGCTGCGTGCGCATGGTATGGCGTCAGACGCCTGCGAAATTGTATATTTTTCTGATAAAGTGCCATTAAATGTTCCTCAGGCAAGCGTTGATGACTGGCAGTTCATGCTTTCGCGTTTTGACACTGGCCTTATACGACCGCGTCTCGAAGGCGAAACTAAAAACCGGCTGATAAAACTGCTTAATGGTGGCGTCGGCTTCCCCAGGCTGGAAGGCAAGCCCGGCGTGATCCAGAAGGTAACTATTGCCAAAGAACGCACATATGGGGTCTGGTTTTCAGAGCCTGAAAAGTTCAAAACCGGCATTAACGCAATGATTGTTCTGGTTCATGAGAGAAAGCTCACCGACCGGCTCATTGCGAAAAACCTGTTTGCGCGCTTCGCTGTTTCGACCGGCGAGTTTGGCTATATTAATCTCTTTAACCCCGAAGACTCACTCGTGCCGGCGGGTCTTAATCCCTACGTGATCGCGCCCCGCATCAGCGCCATGGATATCAAGAGCGGTTGCGAGTATCTGACGTTCGGCGACCGTGAGGTGCTTGTCTCTTTTAAGCCAGATGGCCGCATTTTACTGGCATTGATGAATTACCGAAAACTGCCGGCGCCTTTCTGGAGCCTTGCTCTGTTCTTTTTCTGGCTGCCGATCTGGCTGCGAACACGGCAGACTGAGCAAACCAGTTTGCGCCTGCCACTGACTACATTGATCAGTTTTGTTTTTGCTATCAGCATGGCGCTGCCGGTTATGGCCGTCGGCTTCTACTGGAACCTTTTTATCGATTCACGGCGTGAATCGGCTAAAATCGAGACTGCCGGGCGTCTTGAAAAGCATCTCATTCAACTCGACGCCAATTTTACCGAAGAATTTCGCACCATCAGAAAACAGTATGTAGATCTGGTAAACATTCTCAATGAAAAACCTGAGAATCTGCAGGAATTCATTGATGAGTCGTTGCGTCTCGAATTGCAGTTTCTTTTTGATACTTGCCTGTTGATAGATGGCGATGGCAAATTCGCCAGACCTTACGCCGCATCAGGCATGCAGGTGCGTCGCCTGGTTTTCTACAGCATGGCGCATCGCGAGCAGGTTGTTCGTCAGGCGTTCGCCGATGGCTGGATTCCCTTCGATCTCGAGGCCGATTTTGTTCTTAATACCACGCCTGAGAACTTTGACATGAATAGTTTTGCCAGCCTGATGCCATCTCAGGGGCGCACTGCCTACACTTCGATAACCAGCTTCACTGGCAAAGACCTGATAAACCGCCACAACAGTGCTCTGCTTGGTGCCGGTGCCGCCAACAAAGAAGAGGTTTCATCGATGGTAATGTCGTCGTTTCTCGAATCAGAAGACGAAAACTCCGTGTCGCGCATTCAGCAGAATCTGGGTGAGTTTTTTGAGCTTGGTTTCGATGTGAATCAGTCTATCAACTTTGTAGATCTGATCAAAGACCCCTCTGGCAAGGCAATTTACTGTCTCATCATGTTTTCAGGCAACTATAATTTTACCCGCAACTATCTCGAAAAAGTTTTTCGCGACAAGGAAAAATGGCCGGAGAATGTCTCTTATATTGCCGTATCGCCGCGCCTGTTCAATATCAGCTTTCCCGCAGTAGATATGCGAATGCGCATGCCGCGACTGGTCAGCATCATGCAGCCACCAAAAAATCTGCATGTCGAAGAGCATCTTATCAACGGCAAGCCGCATCTTCTCTGCGCTTATGTTGGTAAGAAGATGCTTGGTTACATTTTCTTCGCGGCGATTTCGCTTGAATCAATCGACCAGCAGCTTTCAAATCTAGAAAACCGGCTGCTGCTGGCCGCGCTAATTGTCATGATCGCTGTGCTTTTTGTATACATCCGCCTGGTACGCGGGGTAATACGGCCGGCAAAGCTTATTATGAACGGAGTTCACGCGATGGAGGCGCATGACCATTCGCACAAGATCATTATTGAAACGGGTGACGAATGGCAGCAGCTTGCTGAGACTTTTAACAACGCTCTCGAGGGCATGAAAGAACTCGAAGTTGCCCATTTTGTGCAGACCTGTATTCTGCCCGGTTCCGATATATGTTCTGGCAATGCACGCTTTGCCGGGCGCACGGTGCCCGCTGACGATGTTGGTGGTGATTACTATGACGCATTGGTGCCGGCTGAAGGTGAGATAGTTTTTATTATGGGCGACGTCTCAGGCCATTCTATTTCGGCCGCGCTGGTGGTTTCAATGGCCCGGGCTGCCTTCTCTGGAATTGTCGACCTTGGCGTCAAAATGCCGCATGAAATCTTCATCAGAATGAACAATCTTTTGCTCGAACATCTGCGCCGCGCAAAAATGATGACCTGTTTTGGCGGCCATATAGATAAGAATGGTCTGATGACATGTTGCAACGCCGGTCAGGGTTTTCCGTATCTCATTCATGAAGACGGCCGCGTTGAAGCGGTAAAGCAGATTGGCTACCCGCTTGGCGCATCGCGAAAAAAGAGTCTCAAATTTACCGAGATTCAGTTGCCCCCACGTTGCCGAATGGTCATGTTCAGCGACGGCGTTATCGAAGCCATGAATGAAAATAACGAGCCGTTTGGTTATGACCGCCTGGAAAGACTGGTGAAAAAGCTCGGTTGCGGTATCAGCAACGTTGAGTTTTTTAATGCCGTATACCGCGAGGTCAGAAAATTTTCGGGCACAGTGCCCTGGGGTGACGACGTTACTGTGGCTCTTCTCGACTACGATCAAAACCCGTCATAAGCTAAATTTTTCACCAGCTTGCAATTGTGCACCGATTTAACCTATAATTGCCGTGCCATGCGAATAATTCATAAAATATTTGTTTCATTAAAATCTGCAATAATACTCATAGGTATACTCACGGTACTGTCAGTATTGGGCACGCTGGTGCCCCAGAATCTTGACGCCGTTGAATACATCAGACGCTACCCGCGTATCGGGCACATGATTCTCAGCCTCGGCTTCGACGACATGTATCGCAGTGCCCCATTTCGGACCTGTCTCTGGCTGTTGTCTATCTCGACAGTCACCTGCATTATTACCCGCTGGAAAAGCACTTATCGCAAACTGTCGGCGCGGCTCGAACGCGCGAGTGCCAGAGAAATAAGCGCTTACGAATCTGGTCGGCCTGTTTCTGGACCCATGAAACAGGACTGGTCGAGAGAATTCGCTGCGATCAGAACCGATGAAGACGGCGTGCAGATCTGCTTGAATACTTCCGGAAAAATTTCGCTGCTCGGGGGCATGGCAATTCACATCGGGCTTCTAATGGTGCTTGCCGGTGGTCTGGTTGGTGTTTATCTTGGCGTCGAAACGGTTATTAGAGGTTCAAAGGGCGACACTGTGCCGGTTGCACCTCTTGCCGCGGTGCGCGCTGCACGCGACGCCGATCGCATTGCCCGCGAGGCACGTAATATCAAAGAATTTTCTCCAGAAGACCCAAGACTGAACCAGATGCGCGAACAGATCGAAGCTCTGCACTCGGTTTATAAAGACGGTCTTGCCAGTCCGGCTTTTAAAATCGCTTTTGACGAACTCTGGATCGAAAATTATCAGGCATCTGACGGCCGCGTAATCGGCGTCAAGAGCTGGAACTCACGGGTCAGGTTCATCGACGGGGGGCATGAGAGTGAGCCCGTGCAGGTAATGGTTAATCAGCCGGTAAGTTATGGTGACTATACCTTTTACCAGTCGAGCTGGAACAAGTTTTACCGCAAGGTAAAGATGAAAGTCGAATTCATCGGCGATGCTTCAGCATCGACCCAGCTGGCAATAAATAAAGACGATTTTCCGCAAACCCTCGAACTTAATATTAAAGAGCCGTTTAAGCCTGAATGGTCGCCTTTTGAATTTGTCATGGCTGATTTTATGCCAGATTTTCGCATAATAAACGACCGTTTTGTCAGTGTTTCGCACGAACTTAATAACCCGGCAGCCATGATTGTTGCTTATGACAGCGCAGGCGTTGTCGCTGGCCGTGCCTGGGCTTTTCCCCCCGACCGCATGTCGATGGCCGGCCATGTGACTAACATGCCATTTCTATTTACTTTTATCAGCTCTGACGCCGAATACGAAAGTGGCATGCAGATGGCGCACGACCCTGGCAAACCCATGGTATGGCTTGGCTGCCTGCTTTTTACGCTTGGCATGATTATGAGTTTTTATGTGCCGTATCGAGAAAGCTGGCTGCTGGTATACCCGAACGGCAATACTCGTCTGGTCATAACCGGCAACCGCCCGTCCAAAGTTTTTGCTGACGATCTGCAGCAGCTCGACCAACAGTTGATCAACCCCGACAAGGAACCACCCGCAGCATGAATGTAACCCTGATTTTTGTTTTTTCGATGATCTGCTATGTTTTCGCGTTTATCGGTTTCAGCGCCAACATCAGCCTGAACCGTGAAAGCCTGTATATGCCTTCGCGCAGCATCGCCTGGGCAGGGGTTATTGCCGCCCTGATCGCCCTGGCTTTCCGTTGGTATAGCGCGGGGCACCCGCCTCTTTCCAATATGTATGAGTCGCTGGTAACCCTGTCTACCTTTATTGCCCTTGCCGGCCTGATTTTTACCAGAAATCAGCCGCTGCCGATGCTGGAAGCAGGCACCTGCGTCGGTTCTGTTCTGATGTTCGGCGTGGCTTCGCTCTTTACTTCTGACGTTAAACCGCTGATCCCGGCGCTGCAGTCATACTGGCTGCACCTGCATGTTTCGCTGGCCTTCATTGGCGAAGCGCTTTTCGCTATCGCCTTTATTTTGAGCTATCTCTATTGTTTCAGAAAAATCATGACACATACTGCAGAGAAGAGCAGTTTTTCGGATATTTTCGAAAAAATTGCCTGCTATCTGATCACGATTGGAATGCCGCTCGCCTTTATTGCTGGTATGAGCTTGCTGGCGAGCCATCTCAGTCAGCACCCGTCTTACGCCCAAAGCTGGATAGTACTGGTCTGGGGCGTCATTATTCCTGCATCTGTCACCACGCTGATTCTCATGCTGCTTGTCTGGATGTATCGCGGTGCCGTGCATAAGGGCGTTGAAAAATGGCTGCCTGATGAAGACGGCCTGGATAAGCTGATCTACCGTGCTATCGCGCTGGGTTACCCGCTGTTTACTGTCGGTGGCCTGATATTTGGCATGGTCTGGGCAAATAAGGCCTGGGGGCGCTACTGGGGCTGGGATCCTAAGGAAACCTGGGCACTTATCACTTTTCTTGTCTATTCTATTTACCTGCATGTCCGGCTTGCTCGTGGCTGGAACGGCACCTGGACCGCGTGCATTTCAATAGTCGGTTTCCTCGTCACCATGTTCACCCTCTTCGGGGTCAACTTCCTCATCAGCGGCCTCCATTCCTACGGCTGAGCTGTCATCAGAAATCGCCGGCTGACCTGATTCCGTGCATTTCTGCCGCCAGAATATACCGGCAATGAAATCCCATGCCTCTTCGCCGCAGAAATCTTCCTGCCATGCGACCTCAGCCAGAAAATCGCTCCGAAAAGCATGCAAAAAATCCTGATGCAGTGGCAGATGCCCGACGGCGTCATCCGGGTATTCGGCACTGTCCCAGAGCTTTTCGAGCACCAGTGCTGCCATGGTGTAATTATCGACCTGCAGCCGGTCCGCACCTGTTTCGCTCAAAAGCACCCGGGCGCGCGGGTGCAGAAAAGCTGATTTGCCAGGCATTGCCACCAGATTATTGTTAAGCAGCTGGCGGCGAAGTTCTTCTGGCCAGAGTAAAAACTCATCTTCGCTGCGACCTGAATAAAGCTGCTGCAGGCGACAGATCAGCTCATCAGCGGCTGTGCCGGTCGAGAGTGCCAGACGTGAAAAAACCTGCGCCGCGGTGAGATGCAGTTGAAAAGGCCCGAAACATATCCAGAGACCCGGTCTGTCCTGGGCGTCCCAGAACTTGTAAAGTGCCTGAGTGCCTTTAAAAAATAGTCGACAGCCATACATGCTTTTCTCATTGAGCTGTAATGCTTGTCTATAAAGAAGTTCGGCTGCCGCCGGCTCATCATCAAGCAGCAGTTCTATTATTTCATGACGTTGGGCACGGGTCAAGCCTGGCTTGATGTGCATGTATGCGTTGAGCAGCGCGTTATAAGATTCCAGGTGCTCTTCGGTCGAAAGCACCGCCAGTCGGCGCAGCCAGTTAAGAATCTGCGGATTTTTGCCAAGGCGCGCTGCCATGCCCTGAAAGATCTTGAGCGAGATGCCGATCATGCTGTATTTGTGCTCTGACCACAGGAATTCGTAAATGCCGCGATGCGAAGGCTGTAACATCGATTAAACTCGTCTCTTAAGGTTTTACCGAGGCGATTCTATCATCAAATGCCGTGAAAAAGCAAAAGGCCGGCACAACGGCCGGCCTTGCAGAAAAGCTGGTTTATTCAAAAGTCGCAAATGTGCGCCATTCGCCATCTTTGTAGCGGCTTACCGTGCCGCCTACTGTGCCAACCCATACTGAATCGCCCTTAACCTTGATCGAGTGCACGCTGTTCTGCTCAAGGCCTTTGCTGTCTGATACTTTTTTCCAGGTTTCACCATCATAAATAGCTATTCCTGATGGCGTGCCAACCCACAGGCTGCCCGAAGAGTCGATCGCCAGGTCACGAATTACCGAATTGGGCAGACCATTTTTCTCGGTATAGCGCTTCCATTCTTTGCCTTCAAGATTGCAGCTCGACAGGCCTGCGTTGGTGCCAATCCAGACCAGGCCATTGGTCTCATCAATGCTGATGCAGGTGATATAATCTGAAACCAGGCCGTCATCTATAGACTGACTGGTTCTGGTGTTGCGACTGGTATAGTTTACCTTTTTTTTGCCATCGTTCATGGTCACGCCGTCACCATGGGTGCCGATCCACAGTGTGTCGTCAAGAACCGCGTAGCTTCGTTTGTAGGTGTTGAGAAGAGAATCTTTGCGGAAATACTTGAGCCAGGCTGAGTCTGCGTGAACCTTTTGCGGAAACAGCATGATGCTTATCAGGCTCATCACTATAAAAATGAATAACCAGCGTGAATTGGTCTGTTCCATGTTTGTCTGCCTCGTTTTTTATATTTGTTACTTGTTCTATCGGCAGTTTTTTTGCCGAGTTTATACCTGATGCCTAGTCGAAAAGTGGAACATTGAGAGCTACAGTGCCGCTCGCACCCTGAAGTTTCGCTTCCGAAATAATTGGTATCGGCTGTGTTTTGACCGGTTTGTGCTGGCTGAAGGTTGAAGCTGCGCTGAAATAATGGTCGAGTGAAGTGTTTTCGCCAGCAGTAAAGGATGTGTAAGGGAACACTACGCGCTTTAAACTGCTGCCAAGACCATAAAGACGGTTGAATTTCATTTCTACTTCTACCTTGAGAATACCGGCCGGTATACTTTCGACAATCTTTTCATAGTATGCCGTAAAGTCTTTGCCGAGACCATTTGACCAGGTCTGCGCATAGTCATCGGTTTTGCTCTGCTTTTCGATCATATCGACATTGCCGAGATAGGTGCCGTTGATGTAGAGTTTGCCGTAATGTGGCATGCGATCAGGGTTGTTGCCGGTATACAACAGCCTTACCCGCAGGCGTGAGCGCGGTTTCTGCTGAGCTTTGAGCAGCGAATTGTGCAGGTTGGCGCCGCATTCCGGGCATACCATTGCCAAACTAGCCAGTTCTTTGGCTCCACAGGCAGGGCACGCCTGACCTTCAGCCATCACCAGCACCGGAAACAGCAGAATCAAAATTACTATGTATCTGATTATTTTCATTTGCCTCTGCATTGGCTATCGACATTTTCAGCCCACCATCTGAGCTGGCTGCAAAAAAACAGGCTGATTCAGAAAAATTGCCAAAGTTGCCGATAAATATAGTGACGTTAAGGAGAGGTAAAATGAAAGAAGTTCTATCGATGTTCGCAGGCTTGTATGCAGTATCGTTGTGCGGATTTCTGCTGTTCATCAAAAAAGGCTTTTTGCAGATTACTGGCGAGAGTGTGCTGCCATCTATCGATATGAGCTGCACCTATGAAAGCGATGAGAGCGACGAGAGCGACGAGATCGACGAGATCGACGAGAGCGAACAAATTGCTTGATTTAGCAGCTCGCCTGACCTAAGATAAAGAATAATTTATTTTAGGTTAATGCATGGCCTTCGATACCAAATTTGAATTCATACTGCAGTTTGAGAAGATTCTCGGGGAAATGAAAAGCAAAAACCCCGAGACCTACGGTCGCAACCTGCAGTTTTTGAGCATCGAACCGATCGAAACGGTTCGGCCGATTCTGCATAAGTTCTTTCCAACTGATGCCGGTCTGATCGATACTCTGACTCGCAAAGATGTCGATCTGATGCTTATGCGAATTCTGCGTTCCGAAGTGGTCGGCTTTCAGGGCGAAGGCGAAAAGCTGGTCAGAAAAGCCCGCAATATTATTGCACAGTTTGGCTTTCTGCCCCCGGTCGCGTTTTTCTATGTGTATAACGGCGCCGAACTCTTCGAATCAATGCTTGAGCGCACCTATAAAGCCCTCAAAAAACGCGGCAGGCCGGTTAGTCTCTCAGACTTGTGGCGGCGCTTTTCCGCACCTCTGACTGCAAGTTTCGAACTTAAAAATGTTTTTAGCAAAGATCTTCTGTTCAAGATAAGACAGCGACTCAAAAACTATCTCGAAAAAGATCCGCGGTTCTATCTCGATGCACGCAGCCCCAAAAAGCTGTTTGTTGGGCTTTCGGAATGGGGCAGCAAGGTTTTTGAAGACTAACAGACAAAGAGGGTGAGAGCGATCTTGGCTGACAAATCAGCGCGCGCGCGTGCTAACAGCACTAAACAGCTTCTGGTCTTTTTCTGGTTGCTGGCTATCGCCCTGCTGGCCGTGTTGGTGCCGTATCATGACTGGGCCCTGCCTGCGCTGTTTGGCATGATAATTATCTGCTTTGCCTACCTGCGTGATCAGATTCTACGGCAGACTTCGGCCGAGGAAATCTGTGATTTTTACGCAAAGATCCACGAGCTCGAAAATCTGCGAATTCTGCAGAGCGACCGGCCTTACAGCAGAATACTCAAAACTGTTCTCGAACTTGGCCAGTTCGACTGGGCAGTCATGTTTTTGATGGATTTTGATAAAGACAGCTTTGTCGCTGTCGAAGCTGCTGGCATTGAATTGTCAAGGTTTGCCGCGGTTAACTTTGATGAAATCGCCAGCGAGCCAAATCTCGATGACGTGACTCTTGCCTTCAAACTGCTCGAACATGCCTTTAAAAAGCATGAGTTTCGCGGTGCACTGGCCGGAACAACCCTGGTATGCAGCAATACTTTTTATGGCTGTATGATGGTCGGGCGTGACGACCCCGACTGCGAGCTTTCTGAAGATGACAATTTTCGTCTTGAGATTCTTTCTGACCAGATTTCGATCTGCCTGCATAATTACCGCATGCACAAAGAACTGGCGTTACGCGCCGAAGATCTTTTTGAGCGCCAGTCGCAGATTCAACGCGAACTCGAAATGTCGCGCATCGTTCAGGAAGGCGTCATGCAGCGCGAAGTGCCAATGCTGGCTGGTCTCGAAGTTGCGAACTTCAGTCGCCCGGCCCGTTTTATCGGCGGTGATTTTGCCCGTTATGTCGAGGATCCCGGTGTTAATCGCATGGGTATTCTGATCGGCGATGTAAGTGGTAAGGGGATTCCCGCTGCCATGGTCATGGCCGTTGTTGTCTGCCTGTTTAACGAAAAAATTGACTTCAACCTGCCACCGGAAAAGCTGCTGGCCGATATCAACCTCGCGCTTAAGCATTTTCTTGGCGCACAGTCGCGCTTTAATTCATCTGCGATATGGGGCGTTTTTGATCTCGACAGCATGCGCTTTCGCTATGCCAGCGCCGGGCACGACTTTCCGCTGCATTTGAATTTCAGAACCGGTGAGCTGACTGAGCTGCCCTCGACCGGCACTCTGCTGGGGCTGTTTAACGAGAGCGAATACCAGGGCAGCGAAATTGCGATCGATCAGGGCGACAAGATTATTTTTTATTCAGACGGTCTCATCGATTTTTTCGAGTATAATCTAGGTCACCAGGACGGCTTTGTCTGGCTCAAAGAATTTTTTCTTAATCGCAGAACAAAGTCTTCTAAAGAAATAGTCAACGAAATCGCTGCGCTGGTCGAAAATGCGACAGAGCCCACCAAAGACGATATAACTGTTGCGGTATTTTCAATTGCTAACATTACCTGAACACGGATTCCGCAAAACATCTGCATTTGTCATTGCGGCGCTGCTGGCGCTGTTTGTCTTTTCGACAGCAGCGGTTCAGGCGGCGACCGTTGTCGATGGCACGCACCGTCTGCGCGCGCGCAAGCCAGAACTCGACGCGCTTTTGCGTCGGCAATATCTCAGCAACAGCCAGTTTCGCGCACAGATCAGAGAAAACTCGCGCAACATCAGGCTGGTGCCGAACGAGAGCGAAGTCGCTTTTCAGGTTTATAACTTTTCTTCTGATACCTACGAATATCGTGTTGGAAATCTGGTAGCGCAGGGTCGCCATTGCCATCTTTTCATCGAGCGCGAGAATGCTCAGCTCTATGGCAGTAGCGCTGCCGAAATATACACTCAGATAGTTACTAACTTTGACAATAAGGTGTATAAAACCGTTGACAACTGGTTTGGCAAGCCGGTAATTCCTGCTGAATACAGGCTTCCTGATGAGCGGGTCTACATTTTTCTCGTCGATATCAGAGACAATTTCGGCGAAGGTTATGTTGCTGGTTACTTTGATCATCGCGATCTCGACGGCCTGTTTGGCAATCAGAAACCTGTGTTTTTCATGGATATAGCGCCAGGAGACCCCGGTGATCCCGATGATAAAGGCAACCAGTTTTATCGCACTCTGGCGCATGAGCTTCAGCACATGGTTAACTTTTCGATTCAGCTGGCTAACGACAGCCCGGAGCAGGAACGCTGGCTTGACGAAGGCTTCTCAATGTTCTGCGAGTATGTGTTTTCTGGTGAAGTTGGGAATTCCAGTCGGCGTTGGCCACCAGAGCCTCATTTTGCCAGGTTCCTCGAAAACCCGGCAGTGAACCTGGTCAGCAATAACCGTGAAAGCTGGTTTCATGAAGACTCTCTGTTTCGACAATACGGCGCTTCTTTTGCATTTGTCGCCTGGCTGGTCGAAAAGTATGGCGGGAAAAGCCTGTATCTGCAGCAGCAGTTTGTGCGCGAACTGGTGCATTCTCGCGTTAAGGGCGTTCCCGGCATAAATAAGCTGCTGACTAGTGTCGGCACCGATTTTAGACAGATATTCGCCGATTTTATCATGGCTTTGCATGTTGAAGATTCGGATAACCCGCTCTGGACATTCGTCGATAAAAAGGCTGCTTTTGGCGAAGATCTGGCCGCCATGCTGCCGCTGCGCTACGTGCAGCACTTCTTTGCCAGCAGCGGCGGTTCGTTTGTCGGTGGCAGTGGAGCAACTCTTCCCAACAGTGTGTTGCTCGAAGAAATCTATGGCAAGGGACAGGTTAAAGTGACGATGATCTTTGCCGAGGGCATGACGCCTTTTCTTGCTGAGATGCCGCATAACAGTCCGGGCTTTATCAGACCGCTGACGCCGGACTCTCGCGGTCAGGTGGTTCTCGACGCTGATTTTTCAGGGCAGCGCCGGTATTTTATTCTGCCGATTGCCGTCGATTCAGAACTCCCCTCTGATCAGACTCTAAACTATTCTTTTAAAACCAGCACGGCGGGGCTGGTTCTCTATCCTGTCGCGCATCCGGTATTTTCTGACCAGATACTGATCTTTCTAAAATCCTTTTCTGGCCCGATCGAAACGCCGCCAACTCTTCGCGTGTTTTTTGGCAACCTGATTGATACGCCTGGGCTTGTCGCTGCTGATGCTGATAATACCACTTACATGGCGCATTATCAGTTGCCGGGTGACGGCAAAGGCCAGGCTGTCTGCTATTATGGCGATGACTCATGCTCCTTCAGCTTTTCTGCCATACGCAGCAAAGTCTATGACCAGCAGAATCTGCCACTGGCAAGCGCGTATTTACACGTATACAGGCAGACTGACAACGGTCTGCTGATGTTTTCGCAGTCAGATGCTATGACTCTGGCGGCTAACGCTGAGGTTCTCGCCGGTCCCTACGATATTATCCTGCCGGAGTCAGCATCGGCTTCAGTGGTTTTTGCTGCCGAAAATTACGCTGCTCCTCGTGCCGGCTGGTGTCAGATCAACGAATCCGGAACAATTACCAGCTGGCAGTCTCTGCAGAACTCTTCGGGAAAGCGCCTGGCAGAGGTTTCAGGTTCGGGACGTTATTTTCTTCTCAATGACCGCGCCGCGCCGACAGTAGAACTGCCCCGCATTCGCCAGATTGATGCCAACCGTCTGGTGATAGATATTAGGGCGGCCGATGATCTTTCCGGCATAAACTACGACGCTATGCGCGTTCTGGCTAATGATCGGCCGGTGAGCGCAAAGTATTCTGCTGAGACTTCGACGATTGAGCTTATGGTAGCCAGTCTTGATCGTGGTGAGAACAATATAACAATTGAGCTCGCTGATCGCGCCGGCAATCAGGCGCGCGCTTCGATTGTCGGCAGCGGCCTGGCACCGACCGCAGCGGCTCACGCCAGCGTTTTTCCCAACCCATGCCAGCGGCAGGCGAGTATCAGAATGAGCTTTACCGGGGCACCCATGATTAACCAGGCCGAAGTCAAAATCTACGATGTTGCCGGTCATCATCTGGTGACTCTCGCCCTTGATCGCGAAAGTGCTGCTGTATACGGTGTCGACTGGGATCTGCGCAGCAAAGGTGGCAAGGCGGTGAGCAACGGCCTCTATTTTTACCGCATCACTGCAACTGCAGACACGCAAAAATTCAAGGCTTCCGGCAAAATCGCCGTCCTGCGCTAGATTTTCTGATTGTCCGCAGATTACACGGATTGGCAAAGAAAATAAGCCCGGCCTGCCCGTCGACTACTTCTTGGCACTGCGTCTTCGTGCGAGAATTTTGCCTCAGGCCATGTGCAGGTTTACAAAGATCCGCACATAGCAGCTGAGAAACTGCACAACCTTGATCTGCGATAATCTGCGCAAATCGGTGCAATCTGAGGATTGAGCTCTTATTTTGTGTAAGCCTTGAGGGCGCGCTCGTATCTGGCTTTGGTGTTGGTGAACTCGGTGAGTTTCTGTTTTGCCAGTGCCTGATCGCCGCTGCTGATCGCCTGAACATAGGCTTTGTATGAAGCTTCGTAAAGGTCTTTAACCTTTTTGAGGTTCGGGTGCATCTTGCTGTAGGGTATCTTGTCGACGTCAGGGGTCAGTCTGACGCCAAGCGGGTCGGCATCTGGCGTTGACACTTTGGCGGCTGGCCGCGGCATGGTGTCGACTGACTGCATGCTGTTCATCAGGTAAGCTGGCTGCACCTCGCTGGCGGCCTGCGCCTGCGGCTTGTCTTTTCTGTAACCGAAAAGTTTTGCGATGCTCGAGAACAGCTTTTCGCCTATTATGCCGCCGACAATGCTGCCTAGCATGGTGCCGACTATCGGTATCGGAATCATCGAGCCGAGCATGGCGCCAATAGTCGAGCCGGCGGCCTGACCAGCAATGGCTACCGGGTCAAGTGCCTTGATAGCTGCTTTAAAGCCCATGCCGGCACCAAGGTTGCCGCCGAGTGAGCCGCCGACCAGTGCGGTAAGTGTTGGCAGAAGCGCGCCGGCAATCGTGCCGACGATCGGTATCGGAACAAAAGTCTGAATCAGCGGAGTAAACACCTGACCGGCAGCTGCACCAAGCGAAGAGCCGACAACGTTGCCGACGAACTGCATCGAAGCGACCGACTTAACCGCGTCTTTGACGCTGACTTTCTGGCCGTTCATTAACTGGCTGGCCAGGTTGATCGCGATTGAGGTGCCAGCAGTCATGGCAAGGTTTTTGGCACTGAACGATTGTTTTATTGAACTTGCTGCGTTCTGAAAGCCCTGTCCGAGCGCTTTCTGACCTTTTATCAACGTTTCGCTCAGTCTGAGTGAACGGAATTCTGACGCGGTCTCGTCGCTGAAGGCGCGCGTGCCATCTATGGCTCCATCTACTTTTCCTTCGACAACGGCCTGCTTGTAGAGGGCTTCGTTGGTGTCTTTATAACTGGCGAGTTTGCTGTCGTATTCAGCTTTAAGCTGTGATTTTACCGTCGGATCGGCAGCGTTCTGCCATGCCTGCTGTGCATCATGCACTTCTTTATATCTGATGGTCGCCTTGTTGTCGACCGTAGCATATTTGGTGTTTTCAAGAAACTGCTTGATCATCTGACTGCGGTCTTCAGGGTATTTCTGAATGTAAGCGTCGACGAAATCGCGATAGGTCTGGGGTTTGGCAGTTTCAAATACCTGGCAGATCTTTGAGTAAGGCGCCTGTATCCGGTTGCTTTCGAGCACGTCGTAAAACAGCGACGCGTTAACTCCTTCGGTAGAAAGCATTTCCATGCCGTTTTTGAGAATTCCGTCATTCGGGCCGGTAGTCACGCCCTGGTTTTTGAAGACGTATTTGTTGTCGGCGATGTTTTTGTGCGTCTTGATACGCCACGAGGTGGCGTTGTCATGGTATTCTTTGGTAGAAAGCGCTTCGATGGCTTCGGCCCAGCCTTCAGACAGGGCAAAGCCTTCGTCTGATACGGTGTTTTTCGAGTGGGCGCCATAATAGTTGGTTGCCGGGTAATTGTTGCGCTCATAAAGCTGATCCATGATCATGTGCCCGGTCTCATGCGCGATTACTGATGCTGCCGAAGGGTCCTGCATGCCGCCATTGAAAACTTCACTGTTGGAAGGAATGACTATGCGGTTGACATACGAGTTGTCACGATAGGCAACCTGGCCGTTTGCGCCCTGCTCGGCAAGGACAAAACCGCGCGCGTCATGATGAACGCCGCCTGAGTCGCCGACTTCAAGATAAACCGGTTTTTTAAGGTCATTGGTCAGCCATTCAGCAAACGCGGGGTCACGAGTGCCTGCGGCCAGATCGTTTTTGATCTGGTTGATCTTGTAATTCCTGGCTTCGACCTGCATCGAAATTGTCTGCCGCAGTCCGGCGTTGTTTTCGATATAGGTTTTGAGCTGCTGGTATCTTGGGTCGGTATTGGGCAGTGACTTGAGAACATCGGTCGTGTTGCCCATGAAGTCTTTGGTAGTAGAAACAGAAGTGCGGCCGTCGACAGGTGTCACCAGCTTGAAATTGGTCATCGCCGCTTCGTCTGAGAGCGTCTGGCTGATTATACGGTTCTGGTTGCCCCTGACATAGTATTTGCCTGATCTGGCATCAAACTCTGGGGTGATCGTCTGGGTAATATTGCCTGACTCGTCTCTTACTATGTAGCGTATCCCCTCAGATGTCGCCACAAATGAGCCGGTCGCAGTAACCATGCTGCTGAAGAAAACCGCGAGCGCAACCAGTATGCATAGCCTTAACGACCGTAATCTTTTCATTTCCTGCCTCCAGAGACATAGGGGATATTTTAATCAATTATAACCTTAATTACCCCATGCCACAAGGTACCCCCGGCAATTCAGCAATTCTTGGCCAAAAATCCACTTTGCTTATCTTCGTGCGCGTGCTCGTAATCGACATCAAGTCGTCATGCGCGCAGTCGCAGGATCCAGATGTGAATATGAACAATTGTTCGAAAAGTTATTGACGATTTCAATAGGTTTGTTACAATTTTTGTATAAATAAAGATGTCTTTTGCGAGGAACCAGTGCCGTATAAATCGGTAAAAGTTGCCATACTCAACTCTGACCAGCAGATTGTCGATCGTTTGCATGCCGTAACCTGCCTGTCGGGCTACTCTGTGTGTGTGTCTACCAGCAAACATGATGAAATTGACCGGGCTTTGCGAGAGCAGCCGGTCGATCTTCTGATCGCTGATGTTGCCGCTGATGACAAGAGTTCATTTCTGTCTCTGAGGCGTTGGCGGGCAAAGTACTCTTCTTTGCAGCTTCTGGTGTTTTGTGGCTTTAAATGTGACAAGGCCCGCGAAATGTCATCCCAGCTCGGGGTCAGATATCATTTCAGTCTCGGTGATCCTCTCGAAATATTCATCGGAGCCACTCGCAAGCTTTTGCAAAGCCGCTTGCAGCAGTTGTCGACTCTCTGCGCCAGCGACTCCGCAGACGGCGGGAACGATCTCTGCATATCAGGCAGTATTAACTGCGTGCGCGAGCAGGAAATTTTTGAGCTGCTTGGTGCCGGCTATTCACGCAAGGAAATTTCTGGAAAGCTCAATCTAAGCCCGCGAACAGTTGATTCATATCTGATTCGGCTCAAGATGAATGTCGGAGTTTCTTCGACAAGACAACTGGTGCGTCTGGCGATGCTGTCGAAGGATGCCGAGGCGGTTTCTAATTCTGACTGGGTTCCTTATGAATGGCCGGTCAGGCGAAAATCTTAAAATCTAAGCGACCAGCTAAAATTCGATCCTATTGAGAATAGCTCAGAGCTGGTTTATTGACCACGGATGGTCTTATACATTTGCGCCACAGGAATGGCGCGCAAATGTTCCGCCTTCGGCATACTTCTTCGTCACTTCGTTCCTCGCGAAGGCCATTGATGGACAAGCACCGGGGAGCATCAGGATTGAAGCGAACCTACCAATGACTGGATTTGGCGAGTTTCGTCATTGTGACTGCGAGGCATAGCCGAAGCAGGCAGAGATATGCTAAAGGCAGTATATTTTCGCGCTATTGCTGCTATTCGATTCTCCCGGATTTTATTCGTGAAGTTTGTCATCTCAAATTAATCAGGCAAAATTGTACGTACTTTTACGTACAAGCTTTCAAACTGGTAGCTGCTAGTATGTATTCACTATATTTTCTTAGGGAGGCCCTTCTTGAAAGCTCTAGTTCGTTTTTCTGTTTTGTTCATGTTAGTTTCCGTTCTCGCCTTTACGGGTTGTTTTCTAACCGATGATGATGACGATGATTATGTTGCGCCAACAGGAGAAATCGAGCTTTCGGCAGACATCAACATTGCTGGAACAGGTATTACTCCAGCAATTCGCGCTGCTATTGCCGAAGATCTCAGGGCAGCTCCATCTAGTAAGTTTAAGGCTCTAATCAAACTTGCTGGTAGAAAACTGGTTGACAGTCCGCTTGAAGTTAAATCGGCAACCGAACTGACAATGGACAAAACCACAGTAACTGTAGCTACCGGCAAGCAGCAGGTAACCATTGAAGTTGTACCCGTTGAAGATGAAACAAAGCCGGTTCTTAAAACTGTCGTAGTAGCAGAAGTCGTATCGGGCACACCTGTTGAGAAGAAAGACACAGCGGTGAACACTACTACTACTGCTCAGGCTGTTGCCTATGAAGCCTGGGTCGAAAAAGACGCCACCAAAACTATCGAAGACTTCGTAGCTACCGTTGATTCTGCAAAAATAACCGCGCTGGAAACTCAGATCAAAACGACTCTTAGCTCTGGAGGAGACTTGACTGCTACAGCCATCACATCTGAAGCCAAAGAAGTTGCTGCCGCAACGCCGGTACCAACAGAACCGACTCCGGTTCCGCTTACTACCGAAGAGACTGTAAAGGCTGCCTATAATCTCTGGCTGCGGGCTCTGGCTTCAGCTACTCAGAGGCTGACTCCTGATGCCGCCGCTGCTGCCAAAATTGACGACATGCTTGATGCTGATTTCATTTGGGAAGGTTTCAACAAAACCACTTGGGCAGACAAAATGAAAAGACCGCCAGCTGATTTCTTCGACAGTAGAATTAATTCGTTTTCTGGCGACTCTACTCTTACTAAGGTCGATGAATCGACCTACGTTGTAAGGTTCAACGGAACAATCTCCGGCCTTGACAAGGCAGGCACTTCTTACAGCACAGCCATCGACGGAACAAAAAATGCTTTCGCCCTTACCGGTGCTGCAAATCAGACAGCCTTCTCGATCACCGGAACTGTTAACCACGCCTGGGCAGCTGTAATAGTCAAAAAAGGCACAGATGGCACCTGGCGCATTAATGGTAATCGCGTAAAGGCAAGCCCTTATCTGGAACTTGTTATAGCACAGAAATGGCTCGGTGCTTCAGGCCACCCTGGCATCAATGTCAATTTGTGGAAAGGAAGTCAGAGCATTGTTTCTGCTATAGTTTCCGGTGGAATTCTCAATGCCACGGGCACAGTTAACCTGTCTGAAAATCCAAACAATTCTGATGAGTGGGGCTGGGCCGCTGGAGCAAATTACAGCTGGATTCCCGCTCCGTCAGGAACCTCTATCGCTGCTGGTCAGGTTTATGTGATTACTGCCACATTTGCCGATGGTAGCCAGACATACAATTATACTGTGCCGGCCCTGCCGACTTCGTATGCTGCACCGACCGTCACCTTGACTTCGCCTGCTGCAGGTCAGTTAAGTGCTACGTGGACCGCAGAGCCATCGACTTCGTTCTCTGAATACTGGGTTGGAATTAACTATGTCGATGGCCCTGGCGGAAATATGGGTGATGAAGTCTATAGCGCTTCGATTTTGAACGCTTCGCAGAATCAGTTGCAGCGTACCGGCCTCACCGAAGGTCGGTGGGTGCGCGTAGAAGTCAATGTCAAAACCAAAACTGGCTTCTGCTACCGAACTAACTCCGAGCTGCAGATAGCCGCTTCCACGCGCTTTTCTGGCAACTACCGCGTTTTCGAGCTCAATGCCAGCACTCAGAACCGCTGGGTAGGCATGAGCGAAGTGACCGTGAGCGGCAATCAGCTTTCAGCTACCGTTAAGCTCGACCCGGATTCTACTGAAATCAACAAAACAAACAGTGCAACTTTCACCGAGAGCAATGGAGCAATTGCTTTCTCCGGAAGCACCACCAATCGTGGTGCCATTTCGCCTTCAGGCAATATCGGTCTTTATCATGACTATAAGGCTGGTGATCCTGTTGTTGGTCTGTTTGTCAAAAGGCCGACCAGCGCCAGTGTTGCGACTCTGAATGGCACCTATCGCTTCTATGAATTTCAGGACAGCGTCAATTCCAGCTATGTTCCCACAGGAACTTCGCTCATGCTTGTTTCGGAGATTACATTTAATGGCAGCGGCAATTTCAGTAATTTCCATACAATCTACAAAGACGGCAACTGGACACCGACTGCAACAGGAAACTACAGTGTTTCAGCTGACGGGCAGGTCTCGATAGGTGATGGTTCAAATCAATTCGTGCAGGTTTCAGCCGATGGCAACGTCATTGTTTTCGTGCAATATTTGGCAAACGATATCTGCGCATTTGCAGTGGCAATCAAACAGGATCCCAGCCTGACAACCGCCGACATGAATGGCAACTGGCTTTACGCATGCGTCAGCGCCGGCCCCGGCACTCCCTATTCATTTACCGATGGGCAGCTGGTTACCTTCAATAATGGTTCATCAAGCTGGACCGGTGGTGTTTCAGATGTCAGTTCTGAAATCCCGGCTGACAGAACTCAAACTGTTGCTCTTGGCGCAAATGGTCTGCTTGACATCGACAGCAACACATATGGGGCATTGGCAGGAAACAAGGAACTGTTAGCAACAGTCAGCAAAGATGGCACCATGCGCTATCTTTCTCTGATTGTCAAAAAATAATCTGAGATTCAATCGCTGAAGCAGTTTTAAAGCTGCATAAGTATTGTGCGCCCCCGGCCAAAAGCCGGGGGCTTTTCCTGATGTAACGGTTTTGAACTCGACTGTGCTGGAGAGAGCCATTCACGGGTTGTTCAGATGCAGAAAGCGGCGTAGAGAGGAACTATTCTTATGTTATTGTCAGTCCTGGCGAAGTTTCTTTCAGGCAGCTTGATTGAGTCGTTCCAACTGACCGAATTATATGTCAGGAGAAATCAAATGTTTCAGATAAAAACTGACATATAAATCAATATTATCTCTTCTGGATGTAAAAACCGGGTTCTCTATGTGGCAGAAAGTCTCCAGTACAATACCGATAACGGCTTGTAACAAATGTTGTTAGATAGCTTTTCTATGTTGAAAAATGTGAGAACAGGTTTTGTCTTCTATTCCCAAAGCTGCCAGGCGGGTTTGCTGGCGTAGACATCGAGATAATACTGCTTGCGGGTGAGTTTGCCGGCGGCTTCGTGGTCGAGAAGAATGATTGCCTGTTCGTGAAACTGCAATACGCTGCCCGGACAGGATGCTGAGACCGGTCCCTCGACCATGTCGCGAACGGCTTCGGCCTTGTCTTTGCCAAAAGCCAGCAGAACACACTGTTTCGCTTCCATGATCGTGCCCAACCCCATGGTCATTACATGCCGTGGCACCTTGGCTTCGCTGCCGAAAAAGCGCGAATTTGCCTTGATGGTTTTCTGTGACAGCGTTTTGAGGCGGGTGCGCGAGGCGAGCGATGAACCAGGTTCGTTAAAGGCAAGATGCCCGTCATGGCCAATGCCGAGGAGCTGCAGGTCAACGCCGCCGGCTGCTTTTATCGCGGCTTCATAGGCGGCGCAGCTCGTCGGAATATCTTTGGCCATGCCGTCTGGTAGATGAGATGCGCCTTTGGCGAGATCAAGATGACAGAACAGGTTCTTGTGCATCTCACTGTAGAATGAACAGGGGTTGGCCGGGTCGAGGCCGACATATTCGTCAAGATTGAACGTTGTAATATCTTTGAATGACAGTCCTTCTTCACGGTGCATGCGCACCAGTTCCCTGTAAAGAGGCAGGGGAGTCGACCCGGTCGCCAGGCCGAGAACTGCTTTGGCGTTTTCTCTGATCAGTCGCGCAATAATTTTCGCGCCCAGTTTGCTCGCTTCGGCCTTGTCTGACTTGATGATTACTTCCATTGCTGTTTCTCCTAGATTGCATGCAGAACCCGGATTTTGCCGAATTATACCACAACGCTAACTTTCGCGCAGTTTTTCTGATTGCCAGTAAATTGCATCAAGACAACCCTTACTAGTCTAGTTTTCAGCAATAATCCATTTGATTGTTGAAGAGGGTTCTAGAGGTATTTCGTTTTACTCTTCCATGCATTTTTCCACAGATTTTGCAGATTGCGCAGATGGTTTTAGGATAACTGCAGATAAAACATATAAGAACTTCTGAATAATCTGCGCTAATCCTGTAATCTGTGGATAACTCTTAAAGAAAGCATTTATGATTATCATTATTAGTTTGTCCGAGAAATAGTCCAAACGTATCTCGTAAAGCCCTCATGGATATCCAAATGGATTATTACTGTCTGGTTTTGCCGTATCTTTGCAATTGGCGGAAATCATGTTAAAATTAGAGCTGTAAAATATATGCGAGGTGAAGGAATGAGCCTTTTCAGTCTTAACATCAGGCGCTGTACCGCTCTCATCATACTGGTTGCGTTCGTTTTAACTGCAATGTCAGCCAGTGCCGGTGACCGCGAAATCAAGATCAAGATCGCCGAGTACCCCGCTTCGTTCGATTTTAACTGCCCGCAGGGCGCCGCCTGGGAAATCAACGGCACCATGGGCAAAATCACTGCCGCCGACCAGTGCCAGATCGTCGGCGCTCTCAGCGCCAGAGCAGTTAAACGCTATCATGTCATGGTTGTTTCGGCTTCGCTTGATGACAATGAGCTGATTGCCGCCGAACAGCTCAAATGGCAGGCAATGGGCATGCCTCTCACAATTATGGTAATTGGTAAAGAGGTTTACGCTGATGACAGCAAGACTGTTCTTATCGATAACCGCCGCGCTGATGCCGCGGTTGGCGTTTTTCCTGATAAAGCTTCGGCGCAGGCGTTGGTCGATAAACTCGCGGCGCAGGGCCAGTCCAGCTGGATCTATGAAGAAATTGTTTCGCTGGCAAAGGGAAGCGTGACGCTTAAGATTAACGGTCAAACGATGGCTAGTGGGCCTGATATGCTTCTGCAGCCGCAACAGTCAGTTCATCTCAAAAAGGTTGAATATGGCAAGGGCTACTCATGGCACGGTTATGCTGACCGCAATTACACCGCCGGTCGCCTGCATGTGCGCTGGGGCGCCTTCGATGCGATGGACTGCGTTTTAAGCGCCGGTCTTGAATATGTTCTGCCCGGTGTGGTTACTTCTGAAATCTCGGCCAAGGCTGAAATTGGCGCTTTGCAGGCGCAGGCGGTGGCGGCCCGTGGTGAAATCATGTCTAATCTCGGTGTGCGCCACGCGCAGGAAGGTTTTGACACCTGCTCTGAACAACATTGCCAGGTGTTTTACGGTGATTCTGTTTATGCAACTGAAGTTGGCCGAAAGATCGTGCCGACGCAGGGTTATGTGCTGACTGAGCCGACAGGCAAAATGCTCAGTGCCGTTTATTCGGCTAACTGTGGCGGCCATAGCGAAGCCAACCATCTGGTCTGGACAACCAAGCCAAACCCGATTCTCGGTGGCGTCTGGGACCACCAGAACCCACCAGCGCTCGACCTGTCAGAAGAAAAGCAGGTCACTGATTTTATTAAAAACCCGCCAAAATGTAACTGCAATAACCCGGCCGTCGAGGGTGGCAACCGCTTTCGCTGGAACAAAAGCATGACCACCAACGAATGGAAAGCCGTCGAAAATCAGCTCGCAGTCGGTCGCATCAAAAGCGTTACCGATATCGCCCGAGGTTTTTCCGGTCGTATTTATCGCATAACATTCGTTGGCGAGCGCGGTAACAAAACAGTCATGAAAGAACTTAATATCCGCAGACTTCTTGGCGGTTTCGCCAGTGCCTGCTTTGTCGCCGATTACAAACGTGATGTCGCCGGATTTATCGCCAGCGCCGACTTTTACGGTGCTGGTTTCGGTCACGGCGTCGGCATGTGTCAGACTGGCGCGCAGAGCCTCGCCAAGCAGGGATGGGCTTTTTCGCGCATTCTCGCGCACTACTTCCCCGGCAGCATTCTTAAAAAAATGTACTAAGCCTCTGATATTTAGTGAAAAAACGCCGGATCTCCGGCGTTTTTTTTACGCTCTGAATAGTGTAACGAGACGCCAGTGCTGCATTCGCAAGCGATTACTGATTCTAGTTGTTGAAAAGCGTTTGAGCTGAAATTTCCCTATCTGTTTTACGCAAAAAAAGTATAGAATATGAGGGTGTTTTTTGCATATACAAACAGATTTAGATGTAAGGGGTCGAGAGTTGAAACTCAACAAGTGTTTTTTTTGTATCTATCGTGGCGTCTTTTTTAAAGCTGTTGGCCAGGTGGTGCGCGGATTGAAAATAGTCAGCGGGCGCTTATAAAACTTTCCAGTGTCCGCCCTTGTTTGGGCCGATGCGCTCGATTATTCCATCGTGTTTAAGCTGACTCAGGTGCTTTCTCACGGCTCTGACCGTAATCTTAAGCGTTTCGGCCAGCTTTTGGGCAGTTATCTGAGGGTCTGCCCTGAGATTTTCGATTACAATTTCTGCAGTTTTATGGTGAACCTTATACGGAATCGGCTGCGAATTTGTGGTGAATGTGTGGTGCCCTTTATTAGGAACTTTATTAGGAACCTTATTAGGAACTTTATTAGGAACTTGTGGTGAGCTTTCAGAAACTTTAGTGCTCAATATTTTCCACGTTCCGCTCTTGCGCGAGCCGATGCGCTTGATGATTCCATCAGCTTTTAGCTGGTTTAGATGTTTTCTAATGGCTCTGGCAGATATTTTTAATGCGTCAGCTATGTCGTTAGCGGTTATTTCAGGGTTTTTAGACAGGCAGTTTAAAATTTCGGATACGGTTTTGCCCTGAACTTTATTAGGAACTTTATTAGGAACTTTATTAGGAACTTTATTAGGAACCTTATTAGGAACTTTTTCGAACCCTGCCCTGGTAAAAGTGACCGAAAAAAAGTCGTTATAAGCAAATTCCACACGACAGCGGCCACTCTCTGCTACTGCGGCACGGATGCGGCTGATGCCAGTTCCAACCTTTTCGATATAGTTCAACCGGTGCAGAAGGCTGGCGACAAGAGGGTTGCGAGCTACGCTGCGCCTGCCGAAATCAGCTGGTTTGAGCCCAGAGGGCAGACCACCCGGGTTTGTTACTTGAACGCGGTCATCGAAAACTTCGACGACGACATTGGCTCGGTGATCGAAGTAGTCCCGATGGCAAACGGCGTTGATTATCGATTCGCGCAGTGCGACTTCAGGGAGGGCAGGGACCTCACTGCGCCTGACTTTTTCGATCACATATTCAACATTTGTGTGGCGCTGAACAAAAAGAATGGCGTTGTTGATATTTTCAACGATATTGCCCTTGAAATCTTTTTTGTCAAGAATGTGCAGCTTCTGATTGCCCTTGTATAGCACACATACTACAGCAGCATGATTGAGCAGAAAGTCGATGTCTCTGGCAAAGAACAGAACTCCGGCATTGGTCAGGCTGCCGTCTTCGGTCATGCAGCCAAGATTTTTCAGCAGCGTCGCGTGGTCGATGGTGCTGCTGATTCGTGCGTTTTTGACAAATTCGTCATAAGCCCTCTCGTCAAAATCAGTAGCGAAATCGAAGCGCTCGTGTTTAAGCTCGTCAAACCTGATACGCCCTTCCTTCTGGAAAAATTCGACGATTTCATTGCGCGTAAGTTTTTGCGAATTGGCGCCGTTTCTGATGAAAAAGCCACGCGAACAGGCATAAGGCTTGTCAGGCCCTTCTGGCACCTCAATCACGCATAGTTTGCCTTGTATGCTGACCTTAGCCGCGATATTGGGTTGCAGCGACCTGAGCGCATCTTGAACCAGCGAGCGACTGCGATTGTCGGTCGGGAAGCCTCTGGTCTGGCCACGATCACTGACTCCGAGCAAAATTTTTCCACCACCAGAATTGGCAAAGGCGCAGACTTCTTCGATGAAGGATTTGTCGAGGTTCTCTTTGAACTCGATGTGATAGCCTTCTCCGGCTGCCAGCAGGGCTGGTATGTTGATGGTATCGTTCATTTATGTTCAGGCGCCTCGCAACGTCGTTCAATGATGGCAGGGTTTCGCGTTACGCGTTTTCGGCGGCAACTGCGTCGAATTTTTATTTAAACGTTATATACTCATAAATATATCATGATGGAAGTATCGGATAAAGAACTAATGTCGTCGGCATCTGGTGGTGATTCTGTTGTGCTGAAGAATGTTGATAAGAAAAGATGCATTGTCGACATGCATGCCTGTTGTGGCTTTGCATGCCGCGCAAAAAACAACTCTCTGCGCGGCGCTGCCGGCAGAGAGTTCTTGCTTTAGCGAAAAACGGGTGTGGGCTATTTCTGGCCGATGGTGGCGATGATCTTCTGGCGATACTGCGGCAGTCTCTTGTAGACTTCGAGGCCAGGGCATGACTTGGTTGAATAGTCGCAATGACCGTAGATGTTAACGCCCGGGTCAACCTTGTAGTTCGAGCAGAGCCAGGCCATGAGGTCTACCAGTGACTTTTCCATGACTGGCGGGATGGGGTCTTTTTCGGGGTCGTAATCGCCGATCAGGCAGATGCCAACAGCGTTGGTGTTTGGCGATGCGTGGGCGCCGACAACGGTTTCAGGGCGGCCCTGATAGATGGTGCCTTCGGGCCCGATAAGGAAATGATAGCCGATATCAGTCCAGCTGGTCTTAGGATCATCCATATGATAATTCTGAATGCCGCGGATGCTGAGTGCACCCTTATATTGTGACTGGTTGGGGATGTAGCTGTGGTGAACAACAATACGTTGAACAGCGTGCTGGGTATAAGAAGACTTGGGCGGGCGAGCTACCCAGGCCTGTCTTGATATCAGGCTGGGCTTGGGTGCAATTTTAATTGGTTCAAATTCTGCCGGTGCCTGCATTGTGTATTCCATGAGCTTCTCGTCGATGTAAACGCCCTGAACGGTAAAATCCGGAACCGTGGTTTTGCCCTTCATCGGGTCGCGAACTACGAACAACAGCTGATAAGCTGATACTGTTTCGACGGCTGAAAAGTGATATTCAGAATCAAACGCGAGGTATCTTGTCCACAGGCCGGTTTTGGCGTATCTGAAGCGTGCGTATGCCCTGAACAGGCTGCTTTCGCTTTTGACTGCGTTAACCGAGATGAGCATGTTGTTGACGGCGTTGCCCATCTCATACTCTTCGGTTTCGAACTGACCGTAGGTCTTGTCTATAACTGCAAAATCAGTGCTTACAGTCGCCTGATAATCCGGTGTGTCTTCATTGGCCCACACTGGCAGTGCGCCTGTACAAAGGCTGATGAGAAGAAAAATACTGAATACGGCGAACAATTTCTTCATGTTATACCTCACATACTTGTTACTCTATACAGGCAGTATATAAGAAATCCCGCCAATATCAAAAGATACAAAGTCAAAGTCTTGTTTGGCGTGTGTTTTGGTGTCCTGTGTAACAATTTTTCAGCAATGCTGAGCGCTGGTCGATAAGGTTGCTGATTCTGGCAGCTACTGCAGTGATAATAATTTAATCTGTGGATAACTATGTCAGAGAGCCAAGTAATAGAGCTGTGGAAGTTATGGATAAAGAACGATGTCATCGTTACTGCCCGGCTTGCCATCAGGACCAGCACTGAAAAGCCGGGGACCGGAAGCGATGTCATAGATCAGAGAGTGGCCGGTAAAAAGGTCGCGTGGCAGCTCAACCGGGTCTGACTGTGTCGATAGCCAGGCGCATAACTCGTTGAGGCTGGCGGGGCAGGTGCCTGTCTCGGTCTGAAATGCCGAAATGCCGGCTATGTAACCGAGAGCGTGCAGATTCTGGCGCCCGCGGATCGTTTCGAACCATATTTTCGGCCAGTAATAGGTGCAATCCATCGCTCCGATGAGGTTGCGCAGCTGATAAGGCAGCATTGTGGTGCCGAATAATCGCCAGCCCCAGCTTTCTATAAGGCTGGTCGAATGCTTTACACAAACTTCCAGCTCATGATTGATGGCTGGAAACGTTGCCAGACCTGTTTCGTAGCGCTGCAGAATTGGCAGCGGCATTTCGAAGAGAACCTGTCTAAGCTGTGTAACTCGATTATCATCAGGCTCAGGATAATACGACGGGCGTGATAAGTCGGTTCTTGTCGTGCGATACTCGGCTATATGCATTCTTAACTGCTCAGTCCAGCAGAAATCTTCGACGGCAAGCAGTGTTGTGACATCTGGCAGAACGGCTTCAAGTCTGTGGCTGAATTTGATGAGTTCACAGGCTGTAAGGCGTGAAACCACTGATTTCGCAAGATGTCGCCTGAGCAAATTTACGGCAGAAACGCGGAGAGTTCCCGGTAAGCTTCCGGCAACACCCGGGTTCATGAAAGATTGTGCTGTATCCAGCTCAGCGGCGCTCAGAAAGAGGCTGCGCACTATGGCTCCGATCAGGTCTTCCCGATCGACGAAATGAGCGAAAAGTTGCAGGAATTTTTGTATGCGACCAGCCTTTCTTAGCGGCTGCAAAGATAAATCGCCAGTGCTGCTTCCCGGAGGGTGCTCAAGCTTTGCTGCTATAAAGTCAGAATTGACGGCGGTTTCGATGAGAGTGCGCTCGTATTCGTTGCGCTCATTGGCGGGCCAACTGGCAATAGTGTCTTCGAAAACATTTCTTATCTCGTCGGCAGTCAAATGTCGACTGAGCAGCGGGGCGAAAAATGCGGGTGGATCAATAACTGACAGCCGTGATGAAAACTCTGAGCGGGCAGGCAACACCGCGGCCGACTGCTCGCGGTCAGCTCTGTTGGCCGCTTCATGCATTGTCATGAAAACCAGGATTATTACCATAATCAAAAAAAGGTCTGATGCGGGGTTGCGCCTTTTTGCTACTGCACCAGGACGATGCGTTAATGATGTAATGAACCGGCGCGCAGCCAGTATGATGCCGATTAAAAGCATCAGGAAAAGAATCATTCTGGCAATGCCAGAAGTGAACGCAGCAATAACTGCCATAACTGAGGTTGTTATGAAGCTCAGTGCGAAGATGCCCGCGATGATTTTCAGTGGCGAATATTGCCAGCCGCTACGGATCGCTTCGGCGCTATCGATTAGTGGCAGCGAGAAACGGTTTGTGAGTTCTTCGATCAGCTGAACCTGGCCGATTATGTGTCTGGGAAGAATGCGCATACGACCGTCGATCATCAGACCAGGGCTTTTTACTGTCAGATAGCCGCTCGTAGCAGGCTGCACAACTGCCTGCAGTCTTTCGCGTGCAATTACTTCGCGGGTATAATAATCATCGAGTATGATGCCGGTTTCTGTCAGCGCAATCTGAAACGAGTGCAGCCCTTTCGGCGCGCTGAAAGGGCGTCGCAGGATAAATAAGACCAGATTTAAGAAAAAAAGCTGGCTGATAACCTGCCAGTCAGGCAGGTAGCCTAACTCGAACATCCAGCTGTAAAGAATCAGCAGGTTAACTAGAAATACGACAACATCGACCCAGAAAAGAACGCGCAGCGATTTCGCCAGCGCTTCTGCAGCTTTGCCAGAATCAACACTGAAAATCAGGCTTTCTTGCGGCAAATCTTTTGAGACGGCTGAATTGGTGCTCACATAGACTCCTTCGCCTGTCAGGCGAGGTCGGGTTTTGACCTGGAGTGCAGGATCAGCGGACCAAGGTGCAGCGGTCGTATCGGCTGGACGAGCTCAAGTTCGAGATGTTGTTCGGTCGCGGTGTATTCGACCAGGGTCGCAAAATCCTGCCACTTCTCCCAGAGGCCGCCAGAACCGCACAGCGTTATTTTGCCGACCATGCCGGTCTGCCTGGCAGCTTGTCGGAAAAGGCTGACCAGCTGCTCAATCGAACTTTTTACTGCCTTCGTCGCAAACGGGCAGTCGGCAGCGAGCGCGTCAGTCAGCACTGGAGCGTATTCGCCCAGTTTTTTCTGTATACTCGGCGCCCGATAGAGTTCATCGATAATCATGCGCTGGTCAGCCTTGCCGAATCTTTGCTGGTAAGCGTCGCCGCATGAGCGTGATTCATGGTCTCCTTCGAGGCTGCGCAGAACGCCTTCGAGAGCTTTACGCCCGAACCAGGCGCCCGAAGGGAGTTCGTCGAGAGCGAAGCCCCAGCCGCCCAGTTTCACGCTCTTATCACCGCAGCGCGCATAAATAACCGAGCCGGTGCCGTTGATCGAGAGAATGCCGTCATTGCCAGCAAGGCAGGCAGCGTGATTGCACTCGTAGTCTGATTTGATTACCACCTCTTGAGAGTTGGCATACACGGTTCTAACGGCTGAGACAAGCCGTTCAGCTGCTTCGCGATCATCGGCGCCGGCGGCGCCAATCAGCCAGGTGGCTTTGTTGTCGCCGATCTGAGCAGCGGCAACAACGTCGCGGCATATCTGTGACAGCCTTTCGGTGCCAAGCAGCCTGAGATTGCCGGCGGGCAGCTTGAATTCACGGTTGTTACCGGTGAAAATGCCTTTGAGTTCGCTGCCGCCCCAGTCGATCGACACAAAAAGACCGCTCACTGAATGGCCCCTTTGCGCATTCCTTCGAGCATGTAGCGCGAGAAAAACATGAAGACTACCACCATCGGCACAGCTGCCAGCGTCGCGCCGGCCATCAGCAGGCCGAAATCCATGATCTGCTGATCCTGCAGGGTCGACAGGCCTACGGTCAACGTGTAATACTTTTCGCTGTTGAGCGTGATCAGTGGCCACAAGAAGGCGTTCCACTGGCTGATAAAGGTGAAAATACCAGAGGTCGCCAGAATCGGCATTGACAGCGGAAAATAGATGCGCGTGAAAATCTGCAGTTCGCTCGCACCGTCGATCTGGGCAGCTTCCGACATCTGTATTGGAATCGAATCCATATACTGGCGAACCATGTAAATGCCAAATGGCGCGGCCATTGCCGGCAGAATCACCGACCACAGGTTGTCGATAAGGCCCCATTTAGCCATGAACAGAAACAGGGGCAGCATGACGATCTGCCCCGGAACCATCATGGCGGCCAGCAGAACCATAAAGATGGTTTCGCGGCCCTTAAAGCGGCCAACGGCAAAGCCGAACGCGGCAAGCGAGTTGAATATGGTCTGGGCAAGAGTTACCGCTGCCGAAACGAGAAACGAGTTTATTGTCCAGCGCACGATGCTGCCGGCTGACAGCAGCACCTTGAAGTTTTCGAGCGAGAATTCGCCGTAACGTGGCGGCGTCGCTTCGAGTGCTTCGGGCGATGTGAAGGCGGTGATCAACATCCAGACCAGGGGGCCGGCGGTAAGAATCAGGCCGATACTGAGAAAAACCAGTGATATGTAGTGGGCAACGCGGAAATTCATGCGAGGTACTCCACTTCCCGCCGTGAGAAGCGGCGTTGTATCACGGTAATGACCATGATGGCGGCGAACAGTATCAGCGCCATCGCCGATGACAGGCCAAAATCAAAGTCTCTGAACGCTGACGTGTAGACGCGCAGCACGACAACCTGGGTCGAGTTGCCCGGGCCGCCATCGGTGAGCATGAGAACCTGGGCAAAAACTTGCAGCGCGGCAATGACGCCGGTGATCATCAGAAAAGTCGTTGTTCCGCCGAGCAGTGGCACGGTTATATGCCACCACTTTTTGAACGGGCCGGCGCCTTCGAGATCGGCTGCCTCATAGAGCGAATGCGGAATATTGGACATCGAGGCGAGATAGATCAGCATTGATCCGCCCGGCGACTTGAGAATGCCCGAAATGATTACCGAGAAGAACGCCACTGCCGGGTCGGTCAGCCAGCCTACCGGCTGCATGCCGAACCATCTGAGCGTCGAGTTGAACAAACCAACCTCAGTATTGAACAGCCAGCGCCAGACCATGGTCAAAACAACTACCGAGGCGACGCCGGGCAGGTAATAGGCCGCCCGAAAAAACGATTTGGTTCGCCCCTGCAGGCCATGAATAAGGCTTGCTACCACCAGCGCAGTAAACACGTTGGCCGGTACCACGAGAAAACTGTAGAACATGGTGTTTTTGCAGGCCAGTATAAAACGCGGGTCGTTCCAGGCTCTTAAAAAGTTTTCGAGTGTGTAGCCGCCGACTTCGCCGATGCGGTAATCGCGAAAAGCTAACAGCAGCGCGTCTGCCAGCGGGTAGAACAGGAAAAGACCGGTCAGACTTACTGCCGGAACGATCATGATCAGGTGCGCCTGCCGCGACAGCAGCGCGAAAACCATGGCCAGTATCGAAATGATGGCGATTACCGAAGCAAAGTGGCTGCTCTTGCTGACATCTTCGCTTATAGAGCCGCTTTCGACCGAGAGAACGCGGTTAACTCTGGTTCCGGACTCGCGCATTGCCGTTAACGGGTCGAACTTGCCGAGCAGACTCTGCTGTATGGCCGAAGTTACTTCTTCGTCGATCTGCGGCCAGCGACTGTCAGCAAAGACCGACTGGCCTTCCTGAAAAATCTGCCATGCCGCGGTCATGTGGCGATCATCAGCGTAGATGTTGCCCGCGCTTTTGCGGGTTGGAAACTGCGTGTAATGCACGAGATCGCGCTGATTTTCGCCAATAGTCAGAAAGCGCGCCAACTGCATGGCCATTTTGACTCGGTTCTGGTCAGGGTTTTTAAACACATAAAAGCCCGAAGTGCCCAGGAATGAGCCGCTGGGTTTACCCGGTTGCGACGGGTAATGCACTACCTCAAAGTTGGTGGGAAACTTGCTGTTCATGGCCTTGATGCCCCAGAGGCCAAAGGCGCCGGCAGCCAGACGCTTTTCGCGGGCAAATGCGGTCCAGATGTCGTTGGCCGAGCGGCCACCGCTGTCGGGAGGAATAATGCGCATTTCGCGCAGCTGGTTGATCCACTTTATGCCTTTGAGAAACTCTTCAGAATCGCCGGCGTATTTGCCGTCGCCATCGATTATGCTGCCGCCGAAAGACATCAGAAATGGCAGGTTGGCGGTTTCATCTTTTTGAAAATAAAGACCGAGCGCGTAATGACCCTGGTTCTGCGAGTTGTTGGCATTAGCACCCCCGGGTGCGTGCTCGCCCGGATTGAGATAGAGCATTATCTGATGCATTTTCTGCGTGAATTCTTCTGGGGTCCAGCGCCCTTCGGCCGGCAGTTCGACACCGGCTGAAGCAAAGATGTCGGCATTCAGATAGAGCAGTTGCCCGCCCATATACCATGGCCAGCCGTAAGTCTTACCCTTAACTTGAAATGCTTTCAGTGTGCCCGGGAAAAAGTCGGAGCGGTCTTCTTCGCTCATATATTCATCTACAGACTCTATCAGGTTTTCTCGGATAAAGAGCAGAGGAACCACGCCAGGAGCGATGTCAGGGTAGTTGCCGCTGACCGCTGCGATTTTGAGCTTTTCGTGGCCGCGTTGCCAGGTAAGCTTGGTAAGTTCAACTTTTACGCCCGGGTTCTGCGCTTCAAAATCCTTGATTTTACGAGTCATCCACGTGAAGCGGTCGGTGGTTTGGCCTGGCTCAAGCCAGCGTGGAAAATCCCAGATCTTTAGTGTCATTTCTTCGGCCGCAAAAATGGCACCGCCATTTAGCAGCGTTGCCAGCACTGTTATAAGAAGCAATTGCCAGAGCGCCTGGCGATGTGTACAGACTGATGATTCTTTCATAGAGTCGTTTGAGGCTCCTCTCCCGCAAAGAAAATGCAAGAGACAGAATACCGGTCAGAATATCATCAGGCAAGCAAAAAAAGAGAATTCATAAACAATTGCATGACTTCAAGAAGCCAAAGTCATTACTAGTCCTCTGTCACATTTGAATTGTATAGCTAACTCCTTAAGAACTGTGTCTAAAAGTTGTCATTGATAGAAAACGTTACAAGGGCGTAGGCGGGCA
>PGYB01000021.1:0-15905 GCA_002839445.1 Candidatus Riflebacteria bacterium HGW-Riflebacteria-1 | reverse complement strand
GTCTGCCGATAGCTGTAGCGTTGGGATTCCGCCGAGAGCCCGGCATAAGCAGTATACCAAAAAATCAATTCTTGAAGTCATGTGTGACAGAGGACTAGTCCTCTGTCACATTTGAATTGCATAGTTTAGCTGGCAAAGAATGCGCTTTAGAGATGCCATCTATAAAAACGTTACAGGGCGCCGGCAGTTTGCTAAATATTACTCAGTTTATTCAAAATAACTGCCGATGTAGTTGAGGAATAATATTATCTCAACCCGATTAATACAGGGGCTGGTATGAAAAAGGCGAACAGAAAACTTGGAACAGTAATCCGGATACTGCTGCTGACAGTTCTTTGTGCAGCGCAGGTATCCTATGCACAGGTAAGTGCTTTTCCCGACAACGTGCGGGAAATTGCTGTGCAGCACGGTCATGAAGCCAGAAAAACTGGTCTTTCTGCTGACCTTGGCCCGTTCATCAATGAGCCGCTTCTTAACCGCACCATGGAAATCGAAGCCGCCACTGCTGGTGGAATGAGAGGCTCTATCAGAGCTATTGTCGGTGGTCGCAACTTTTCGGCGGCCGATGTCGACAATGCGATGATTCCATTTACCACCTTCAACGGTTATGGTCTCAGCAATCTCTATCACGATGGCGGCGAATGGCCGGGCACCAATGGCAATCCAACTGCTGACGACGGCGCTTCGAGCTTTGGCAGTGAGTGGGCCGGCGAAATCTACGATCTCGACGGCAACGGCCACTATCCCAAGGCGGTTTTGCGCTATATCGGAACCCACTGTTACATATTTGTGCCGGTAATGTATTTTCCGACACTGCCACGCCCTCTCTCTTCTTCAGAAGATATGACGCCACCAGCCCAGGCAGCATGGGGAATGTACTGGCCAGACAGTGTTTACATGCAGAATGGCCCCTACTATTTTGCTCCTGACGCAGCCGGCACAGTTCTTGAGCCTCGCTATGTTCTTGGCGCCGATAAAAACTACGCGCGCCTGAAGCTTAAGGAAATGGCCGATCAGTTTGACGGTATTATCTACCCGAAGATGCGCGAGCATTTTGGCAATGAGCCCGATATCGATGGTGACCCCAAGATTTTCATTCTGTTAGACGACATTCGCGACGGCTCAGGCAGCTATCGCGGTTATTTCTGGGCCGGAAACCAGTTTCCCAGAAGCTCACAGGCACTAAGCAACGAAAAAGAACTGCTCAACATCGACCTGTTCCCGAGCTTTTCGCAGCTGCCAACCGAAACGTTTGGCACTGTCGCACACGAATTTGTGCACATGATCATCTACAATGAAGGTTACTATGTTGAGAACAATGTTCTCAAAGGTCTTGAACGCTGGCTCGAAGAAGGCCTGACACAATATGGCCAGTATCTTTTCGACAGCAAGTTCAGCAGCAACCTTGACGAGTTCATCAAGAAGCCCGACACCATTCTTGCAGACAATCGAATTACTGAAGTCTGGCTAGGACCCAGTCCATTCGCCAACTATGGTGCGTCTTTCCTCTGGATGTTCTACCTGGTCGAAAAATATGGCGGCTCAAACTTGCCTGGCTTCTTTCGCAACATGATTCGCTTTCGCGATGGTGGCATGGGCAGCGTCGACGCGGTGCTCAAATCGTTTAACACTGATTCCAAGGCGGTTTTTGCCGACTGGGCGATTGCCAACTATCTTAATAAAACGAGAAAGCGCGATGGCAGCTCGCTCAACGATGGTAAATGGGGCTATGCCGTTGATAACGACAACAACACGACCAATGACATCGGAAAATACGAAAGACTGCCGGTCAGATTTTCTGAAAAAGTAATTCTGACCGAAAAAGTCACGGCGCGTTCATCGAACGTTAACCCCTGGGCTGCTGATTACATCGAGATTTCTGGCAGCACTGGCAACCTCAATATCGGCTTTGACGGTTCAGATACCGGTCAGTTCAAGGCTGCGCTGATCAAGCGCGGCCCCGACGTTGATACCGCTGTCGAGTTCATCTATCTTAACGACCGCCAGACCGGCAACCTGATCATACAGAACTACGGCGCCGGCAGCACCTACGAAAACATAGTGCTGGTGCCGATGGTGTTGCATAACAATGACTTTAACAAGCTTAGCTACGTTTATTCAGCCTCGTTTGACGATCTCAAAGTCGCGATTTTCCCAAATCCGACCTTCGAAAACGAGCTGCACATAATTGTTCGCACCGACAAGAAATTCTCGGCTGAGCCCAGATTACAGATGACTTACGAGGGTGAGCAGGGCTATCTCGTTATGGTGCCGGTCAGCGACTCGACATACATCACCAACTTCTCACTGAAGCGCTCTGGCGAGGGAAGAATCGTAGCAAATGGCACCAATGCCGACGGAGTGATTCTTTCGAACCAGATCAAGTTCTCTGCCGTATACTACCCGCCCAAAAGCCAGGGTTTGCTGACCGCGTCGTTTGTTACACTCGACGTGCCGGCCGGGTCACTGCGCAGCGGTGGCACTGTTGTCGTTGCCTCTCCTGAGAATAATGTTTCTTACCGCGAATTAAGCAGACTCAGCCGCAATATCGATATCACTCTGCCGATGGAAAAGGCTGATGTAGCAATTGGCGTCGACATTCCTCTGCAGAGCAGCTATGCCTGTGATTCGTCGCGAATTGGTCTCTACCGGGCCACTTCGGCCGGAGCCAGATGGATTGGCCCGATCAGCATTGCTGATGGCAGCGCGCGCGGCAAAATTGATGTTTCAGGCAGTGTGTTTGTCGCAGCAGACGAAGTAGCGCCCGTAATTTCCGGCACCGCCGAAACCGAGCGTGGTGGCTGGTTGAGAGTTAAGGTCAGTGACTTCGGCAGCGGCATCAACGAGCAGGCAACCCGCGCAAAATACGGGCAGACCGATCTGCCGGTAAGGCTCAGCGATGGCTATCTCTGGGTGCACGCCGCCGGTATCTCGGACGGCGAAAAAGAAATTCTTGTCGAGGCTGCCGATAACGCCGGAAACAAAGCTCAGGCAAGTGTCAGAGGCCTGGTGGTCGGTGCCACTTCTCTGGTGCAGATCAGCACATATCCCAATCCAGCCCGTAACTTCGCCAACATCAGGGCCGCGTTTACCGGCCCGGCCGCAGCAACTGCCGAAGCCAGCGTCAAGATTCTCGATGTCAGCGGTCACAAGGTCGCAGAGATGCCTCTGGCTAATCTTGGCGGCGGCGATTACGAAGTGCGCTGGGATCTGACCAACAGCAAAGGCAAAGGGGTCGCCAACGGCGTTTATTACGCTGAAATCAGGGCGAGCCTGTCTGGTGTATCAACTAAAGAACGCCGCAAGATCGCGGTTTTGCGATAATGGAGCCAATAACCATGAAAAGAGCTAAGTTTTTCCTTCTGCTGGTGGTTCTGATGACTTTTCCGATGATTCAGAACTGTGGTGGAAACAGCAATGGCGGAGGTACCAGCAATCTGATTGTTTCAGACCGCCTTATCAACGAAGGCTGGGATGCGATCAAGCTTGGTAACTATTCTACCGCGCAGGCAAGTTTTGCCAACGCGCTTAAAGAGCCGCTTACTGAAGGCCAGCGTGCTTCAGCGCACAGCGGCATGGGCTGGGCCCTTTCCAAAAATGGCAAAATTCTTGAATCGATTCCATATTTCGAAATTGCTGCCGAAAAAGATAACGAAGCCAAGGTTGGTCTGGCCGGCGCCCTGATTTATCGCCACCAGACCACTGTCGATTATATTCGGGCCGCAGAAATGCTTGGCAACATGCCGCCAGAAAAGTTTGCCCCGCAGCATTCAGGTCTCTCGCTCAATGCCGCCAAGGTTCACGCACTCGCTGCTCTCTCTTATGCTCTGGCCGGCGATATGGAACAGGCAAGATTTTATATGAATAAAGCGGCAGCTCTCGACTCAATGATGGTCGGCACTTCTGTTGACCAGCTTGACGAGGCATTCTTTCTGCTCGGCTGGAAAAACTGATTTCTATTATTCGACCTCAAGGGCAGTTGTGCAATTAAACAGCGGTGTGCACAACCGCCCTTTTTTATTGTTACCCGGTTTGTAAATCTGGTATATTGGTGCGCAAAAGCATCAGGAACAATTTATACCGATGAAAATACAACTTAAGACATACCCGCTGATATGCGTCGTTGCGCTGGTTCTGGCGCTGACCTCGGCGCCGGTTTTTTCTGCGCCTCAGAAGAGGCCGGTCGAGTCGAGTGCCGAAAAGGCTATCAAAGCTGAGGCCGAACAGAAAGAGCAGGATCAGCTGTTGCGCCGCGAAGTCATGAGCTTTGTTAAAGAGAACCAGGGGCGTGAGCCTGGCGAGGGCTGGCTTTATCTCGCCAGCCATTATCGCGAACTCAGACAGACAGACCGTTCACTCATGTATCTGCGCACTCTTTTGCGTTCTGAACACATAAATCCTCGCATAGTCTGGGAGGCGATGCTTCTTAATGCCGATATTCTCAACGAAAAGAAAGAGTATGCGAGCGCGACAAGAGAGCTTGACCGGCTGATCGACACTATGCCGGCGCGCAATTACCTGGTTCGCGCCAAGGTAGCGCGGGCAGAGATTCTCGGGCGCAATCTTACCACCATGGAAGAGCTTTACAAGGCTTTCAGAAGATATTACTGGCCATGGCCAGAGAAGCCCGATATCGAAGCAATCGAATACCTTATGGGGTTTGAACGTGGCTACGACCTCGAAATAGCGATGCGGGCACTGGAAGCCTGGGAAGAAATCGCCGGTTTCCCCGAAGTCGAGGCCAGCAATCTGGCAAACCTTCACATTGCCATGCTTTACGCCTTTGACTTGAACGACCCGTCGCGCTCTTTGCCCTTTTTGAGCAAAATCGTGAAAGGCGCTGCCGTCTCAGAAGAAGCGGCTTTTCTTAAAGCGGTTATCGCTCATTTATACAGTCCGGGATCTGATCTTAAGACCTGTCTCGATAACTATTCGCTTTTTCGCAGAAGCACCGACAGCATAGATGGTTACCGGGTAGCGGGCATTCTGCAGGGATTGCTTCTGCATGAGGGCCTTAAAGACTATGAATCGGCGATAAACACCCTGGCGAGCCTGCTTGAATCGCCTCTGCATCTGGTGGCTTCTGAATCGATTTCGCTCGAACGCCGTCGCGAAAAGCGCGACGAAGAAATAGACTGGGCCATGCTGGCAAGTCGCATGGCCGGGTACATCGCTGAGTTCAGACTGGCTAACCCCGATCGTGCTCGTTACTTCTATCAGAAGGCCGAAGAACTTAACAAAGAACGCAGTGAGCCGGTCGAAGATCCATGGACTGCCATGGCTTTAAAGCGGACCGAACCGGGTGTAAGCGAAGCTCAGATGCTTTTTGACATGGCTTACGAAAAGTATCGCAGCAACAAGATGATTGAGGCTCTCAAGCTTTACGAAGAGTTTATCAACAAATATCCCGAGCACGCGTTGTTCAAAGAGGCGCTGTTTCGCACTGCGGTGATTGTCGATGATGATTTGCGCAAGTTTGACCAGGCGCTCGAAATGTATCAGCGTTACCTGATCAGGTTCGCTCCGGTAAAGTCAACCTGGGATCTCGACGTTCTTTATGACTGGGGGCGCATGGACGAAGTGCGCTACCGCATCGGCAACCTGCAGTATCTGCACCTGAAAAAGCCGGTCGCTGCTCTCGATATCTTTGCGCAGCTGGCAAGCACATATCCTGACAGTTACTGGGCGATGCAGGGTCTTAAAGACAGCGTTAGAATTTACGAAGAAGATCTTGGCGATCCTGACAAGGCCAACGCGCTGCGTGAAGAGTTCATTGCAAAGTATCCCGACAGCAAAGACGCTTCAGACTACAGACTGTCGCTCTATAAAGTCTTTCTACAAAAGAGTGAGCAGGTTAAGGCGTTGCATATGCTGCGCAATTATCTCGATCACAGCCTGCCTTCCGACAAAAACTACTTTGCTCTTAAGCAGGAATGGCGCGATCTCGCTTTCAGAATTCGCGAAGAAAGCCTGCGCAAAATCTTGAATACAGCCGGTTTACGCGATCGCATCGAAATTTATCAGAATCTGATGGATGTCATGTGCCTCGCTTCTTCAAGTCAGCCTCTTGAAAAGCTGGTTGACGAGGTAAAAAGCAGCGAACTGAACGATGAAACGCGCTGGTCTCTGGTTTACGACGCGGCCACCCGCATGTATCAAAATTTTCCTGACAAGGCAGCGCCCTTGTTTACTGAACTGGTTGAAAACGCTACCGGCACCGCTCAGGTGTCAGGCCTGCTGACTCTTGGCAATATTTCCTATCGCGTGGCAAAAGACGTTGATTCTGCTGTTGCATGGTATGAAAAGGCCGAAAAGCTTTTGCCACTCACCGACCCGCTGGTCGAGACACCTTCATACCGCCTTGGCCGGCTTTACCTGGTGCAGGGACATGGTCTCAAAGGCCTCGAAAAATTGCGCCTGTTCACGGCAAGGTTTCCACGCAGCCGGCATCTTGCCAGGGCCTATCTGACCATGGGCGAAGCCTGTGTCGCGCTCAATAACCCTGAGCGCGCTGTGCGCTACTATCGGCGCGTGCTGCGTATCGCACCACACAAGGCCGACGAGATAAACAAGCTGATTGCCGAGGCCGAAAAACTGCCGACCTCACAGGAGTGGCTTAAAACCAGGGCCGCTCAGTTGCGCGAAGATAGAGCAGAGACCGAAGAGTCTACCAGCAAGGACGGCGCTGCTGCAAAGACCGTGGCCGTCGCAGATGTTAAAAAGATCAGCAACGTTAAGGCGCTGACCGAAAAGGACCTCGCGCAATACAACGAAGCTACCGTCTATGGCCTGTTTCTCGATGAAGTTGCCGGCCAGAAGCCGAATGCCGACAGAATGGTGATGTATCTCAAAGACGTTTTGCGCCGCGACAAGACGCCGGCTGATCTCAGAAACCGGGCCTTGCGGCAGTATATTTCCACCAGGTTTTTCCGTTTCCGCAAGGCCGAAGAGTTTGCCGAAGAAGCACAGCAGATGCTGATCAGAAACAACTATGCCGAATGGCAGTCTGAGCTGCTTTTCAGGCTGGCGCAGGCGCAGGAATACTTCCTGAAAATGCCGGTTGAGGCCAACAAGTCATATTTCGAGTATCTGTCATTCTACCCGGCCGGCAGAAGGGTAAATGAGGTCAGACAGCGTATTCCGCAGGTATATGTGAAAGCTGATGACAAACGCAACGCGCTGCGTTTCTTTGAAAAACTTGTCGAAGACAATCAGTTGTCTGACGAAATTCGCGTCGACGCTTCGTTGCAGATGGCGCGCCTGCTCATTCTCGATGAAAAGAAACAAGACGCGATAAAGACCCTTGAAGCGGCTCTGGCTTACAAGTCAGACAGTCGCCCCGATATCTGTCTGCGACTCGAAAAGCTTACCGAAGACTTTTCTTATGTCAGACGTGCTCTTGAGTCAGAAGGAGCCGAAACAGCAAGGTTCAAGGCCCTGTCCAGATTGATTGAAAAGTGTGAAGAAGAGGAAGATTTTAAGGGCGCTGCCGCGATATTGCGCGATTTCAGCGCTGATTTTGAGCTGCCTGAATCAAAACTCTGGATCGAGAAGAAGGTTGACGACCTTGGCAAGCGTGGCGTAATCGGCGAGATCGAAGATCTCATCGATCAGTATCCAGAAGAGCCAGAGACTGCCGGCCGCATGTTCAGGCTCGCCCGGATGATTGAGGGCGCTGAAAACACCAGATACCGGTCTGAAGACCTTTTTTATGAAATTACCCTGGTTTACCCGAATTCTGAATACTATCGCGAGAGCAAGATCAGGGCCGAAAACACCCGCGCCATTCGCGCGGTCTCCGAACTCAATGATATGCTTAAAACCGGCGTTCAGGGCCGCGAGAGCGAAGAGGTCATTATTGAGCGCGCGCGCCTGCTTAAAGAATCTCTGAAAGACCTCAACGCCGCCATGGAAAATTATGAGAGCTTCGTTGAACTGTTTCCAACTTCGCCGCGCCTTGACGAAGTATATCTCAACCTCGGCGAACTCGCGCTGACAGAACTTAAAGATCCGCAGAAAGCCTTCAGTTACTGGGAAAAGGGCATTGCCGCCAGCCGCGATCCTTTTATGCGTGAAGATATTACCAGTCGTATCAACCGGCTCAAGGTGTTCAGCGAACGCGTTCTGTTCTCTGAAAAAGCTCAGGATATCGAAGTCGGCATGAGCGAAGTCTTTCGAGCCTGGCGCGTCAATAAAGACCGCTTTTATGCTCTGGGACTTCTCGAAACCGCGATAAGCAAACTCGAAAACCGGCCCGATGTCGCCAGAATGCGTTACTATACCGCCCGAATTTACGAAGATGCCGGAAACTACGAGCGCGCCGCTGCAGAATACGAAAAGGCGCTGCGCAGTCTTTATCATCCGGGTTGCCGCAAAGACATGGTGCTGTTCAGACTCGCCCGCATGTATGCCGCGCAGAACCGTGAAAGCGAAGCGGTGAAGTGGTATCAGTCGCTGGTGAACCGCTATCCGCGGAGCCGCCTGAGTCGTTCTGCCTATTACTGGCTGCATAAATATGAAGAACGCAATAAAAACCTGACTCGCGCACACCATTACCTCGACGTGCTTCTGCAGTTCAGGTCGCTTAATCCGCTGCACCGCGAGGCCATCGAGAAAAAACTCTACGAAATCGAAGGCAAAATGAATGTCGAACAGCTCGAACGTCTGAAAAAGCTGTCGTCATCGGGTGGCGGCGACATGCCTTACTATATCGGCAAGGTGTTCGAGAAAAACTTGCGCGACTATGATCTCGCCATTCGTCAGTATGAAGAATTTCTTAAAACTAATCCGCCAGTCAGGCGCAGTCGCGAGATTCTCAAAAAAATTGCCGATCTCTACGAGAAGAAGGGCGACTTTGTTAAGGCGGTCAGTTATCTCGATATGCTGCTTGACACCTATGAACCTTCGCTCAATAACTTTGATCTGATCGTGCGCATTGGTTCGCTGGTCGAAGACAAACTTAACAACATCGAGCTTACCGAGCTTTTCTACTCTTCAATTCTTGCCGATTATCAGAAGATCCGCAATGTCAGAGAGTTTGCTACGGCCAAGCTCAAGCGCATAGACGAGAAAAAACGCGAAAAGGCCCGACCGGTGCGTGGCAAAAAGATTGTTAAACGCGTCTATTCAGAAGACGACGAAGCAGTTCTCGAAGAGATTGAAGAAATCATCTCCCGTCAGGTCGATGATCTCCAGGATTTCCGCATGGCTGAACGTGAGCTCGAAGACCTCTGGAACGATAATCTTGAGTCACTGGCAACTCTTGATATCATGAAAACGCTTGTCGAGCTCAACATGAAATCACTCCAGGATCCCCAGAAAGCCGCGATGTATTACCAGCGCTGGCTTGACGAAAATCCCGACGACCCGCTGGTAAAAGAATACACCATGAAGCTCTACGACCATTACATGGAAGTACTGCGCGACGGCCAGAAGGCTCTCAGGCTCCTCGAAGACTACATACGCGTTCATCCCATTTCCATCGAAACAATGGATGTTGAGCTGAAACTCGCCAAATCCAACGAGCTGCTTATTCGCAACTTCGACGAGGCTCGCCGCATCTATCTGCGCATAATTGATACCCGACTCAATGATCCGGTCGTGCATGAGGCTTATTTCAGAGTCGGATTCGTTCTCAGAGAAGGCTTTGCCGCCTATGACGAAGCGATCAAATACTGGCAGGACCTCATCGATCAGTTCTATAACAACGAGTTTGCCGACAAGGCGCAGTTCGCGATTGCCTACACTTATGAGACTTATCGGCGCGATTTCACAAGGGCCCGCCAGGCCTACGAGCGTATTCTTAACCTCTACCCGAACTCCAGCCTGCAGCAACAGGCCCGCGATGCGCTGTTGCGCATTGAAAGAAAATAGCAATTCTCATGAAAAGGTGTGACCATGCTTGACAGTAATGTGATGACCAGCCTTCTGATAAAGTATGACGGCTTTCTAACCAGCATCGCGGTGTCGGTGCTTCGCCAGATCGAAGACGGCAACCCGAAGATCGAGCGCAAGATCATCGATTTTCTCAAGGGAAAAATGTTCCCGGTCTCGCTTGAGAGGATTATCGAGTATCTGCAGAAGATCCCGCCCGAAAACGTCAGGGAACGTGTCGTCGAGTATCTGCGTGATATGCACGCAACTCTCATGGATATGGTCGTGTTTGTCGGCGCCGAAGGTAGTCGTCAGCTCATCTATCTGCCGATGATACGCGTTATGGAAAACGAGGATCATCCTGATCGGGCTCTGGCCATGGCTACTCTCTGCTGCTTTGATTTTCCGGAAGCGGTCAACCGGCTGGCGCGGTCGTTCGTCGATTTGAGCTCCGAGATGCGCTGGGTTACCATCGTAATCCTCAAAAAGCGCTGGGATGAAAAATTCGTGCCGATTTTTCTCAAGGCTCTCGAAGACAAAGACCCTGAAGTCGTCAGGGTCGCTATTCTTGCCATGAGTCGCGCCACGGTTCCGGCGGCCAGTGAGCCGATTAAAAAGCTTCTTTACAGCTCTTCCGAGCTGATTGTGCTGTCTGCTATCAGATCGCTGGTCGAGCTCGGTTCTTCTGATATTCTCGACGAGTTCAGAATGCTGTTCGAAAAAACCGATAATCACAAGATTCGCGCCACTATTGCCTCTGCTTTTGGAGATCTCGATGGTGACGGTGTTCTCGATTTTCTCAAGGAATGCCTCTATGCCCCAGATGCGCGCGTTCGCGCCAACGCGGTCATGGCGCTCAAAAAGAAGCACGACAAGCTTGGTTCGCTGCCTTCTCACATTGTCGAGCGCATCGTAGAATTGAAGAGCGATCAGGATACCCGCGTGCAGGCCGACTGCGTTCAGGCTCTCTGGAGCATGGGCATGGCTGACAACCTCGCTGATATTGAAAAGTTGCTGGTATCTTCCAATGAGATGAGCCGCTCTTCTGGCGCCTACCTTTGCGGCAAGCTCAAGCTTTTTCAACTCAAAAAACAGCTCGAAAATCTTACTGCCGACCCATCCTGGACTGTGCGCAAAATGTCGGCCATAGCGCTGCTTGCTTTTGGCGACTCTGGTCGCTCTGTTTTGAAACAGTTGATGGAATATGGAACTTCAGATCAGCAGATTGTTTCGGCATTTGCGGTCGGTCTTACCGACGATCCTTCGGCAATCGAAAAGCTGATCGAGCAGAGTCGCTCCGGCAGCGAAATGGCTGAGATGGCGACCAGTCTGTTGCTGCGTCTCGCCAAACCGGTTACTTAAGCGCGGTTAATGCTGCCGCAATTTTAATCCTGACATAACGAAAAGCCCCGCCTGTGCATCAGGCGGGGCTTTTATCTTGATCTCTGGTTACATCATTCTACGAACATGAATTTCTTGGCAGGCGGAAAATATTTGGGCTTCTTGTCATTTGGCGATACTTTGCCGCCGCCCTTTACCCATGCGGTATACCACATGTCGACAACATTGTTGACCGCGCGCGAGTAACAGTTGGCCAGAAGCGGGCGGGCTTCCTTGTAACGCTCGCCCTTGGTGTATGCGTATTCAAGGGCTTCATAATATTGATTGGCCCACAGTGATTCATAGATCATGCGCGCGCTGATTCTCTTAACATCGTCACAGCCATCAAAATTTACACCGTAAGTCAGAACCCATCTGTCGCCATCTTTTTCGGTGGCGGAATGATAGGCTTTTTCTTCAATGGTATCATCGAGACTTGAGCCGGTATGCAGCGGTTGAACAAGATCGGCAGTGTAGTGGCCAATCCAGCCGAGTTTCTGAACTATCTCACGGCGGCTTTTCTTTTTGGCGATCGCTTCGCCAACTTCATTGACCAGGTTCTCGATGTGAAAAGGTCCTTTTCCCATACTGGTAGCCTGGATATGAAAGATATGGTTCTGAAAATCTTTTAAAACACGGTCTGGCTCAACACTGGCTTCCATAAGGGGATTGAGTGAGGGTTGCTTCAGCGTTGGCTTATCGGTTTCGCCGAGAAATTCGCGAAAAGCTTTTGGCATGATGTGGTAAGCGTCAGAGACGATCTTCATGTGAACCTTGCTGCCCCAGGCAAAGGCATTGCCAGAACCAGCCAGAAGGAAAACGATTGCAATACTCGCTACTTTTAAACAGTTCGATTTCATTTCTGGTTATTTTCCTTGTATAAAAACTGATATGGCAATTATAAGCAAATAACGTACCTCCCGCCACCCCCCCAGGAGAAATATGCTGTACAGCAGAAAACAGGAGATAGTCAGTCGGGTATTGCCATGAAATTCGCTGAAATTCTGGCAAAAGCTGGCCAAAAAATCAGCAGAACGGACTCAGGCTTTGTTTTCAGGCTGATCGGTATCGCTAGACGCGGGCTTGTCTGCCATTTCACTAAAATCAGGAAGCAGCGTGCCGGTTTTCTCAGGTTCGACTCTGCGGCGTTTCTTGAGCTTGCGGCGCATCTGCCTTTCGGCCGGCGGCAGTCTCGGCGGTTCACCATTTGCCTGTTGCGGATTGTTTTGCGCGAATTCGGCAAAATCAACCACCAGTCGTTTTTCAATCTGGTTGGCAACATCGGTCATGCGCTCAGAAAGGATGTTATAGCGGTCCATGACAAACTTGCGCTGGTGTTTATTCTCTTCTTTGAGGGTAGCGATTTCTTCGTGCAGGTCCATTAGAACGATAAGAATCGGAATGATGATCAGGGCAACGATCATGTAGGTGTCGGCCTGTCGGCGCATCAGCATCGACAGGATCATCGCGACCCACAGTCCCCATAACCACTTTGTAATCCGCATTTCCGTTACCGCTCCTTCAGGCTTACTGCATTTTCCAGAATCTCAATCGCGCGTCCGGCATCGAGACCTTGCAGTAAAAAAGCCTTCTGTTTGCTGGTTTGCCCTTGTTTCAGGCTGACCATGCTCTTTGCCAGCCCGAATGTTTTGGCAATAAAGCTGATCAACGCAGCATTGGCTTCGCCGTCAACCGGCGCGCCCTTGACCTTTATTCTACAACGTTCCTGATGTAAGTCAACGATTTCTGTTCGCGAAGATCTGACAACTGCTAAAACCATAAGAACAGACCCTTGTGGGGTCTGCTTTATGCAAACTTCTGCCGCCATTTGTCAGGCTGCTTTGGCTACCGGTTCTACCGATCGCGAAAACACTGGCGAATCTTCGTTTACCATAGAAAGATATGACTCAAGAACAGTTCGCAGTTCGACTTTGAGCATGCGTTTCTGTTTTCTGAGTTCGCGAATATCTTTGCCGATAAGCTCGGCTTCACTTCTTGCTTCGTCAAGGATGCGCTCCGACTGAAGTTCAGCTTCTTTTACGATCAGTTCAGCTTCTTTTTCAGCGTTGTCCTTGAGATCGCCGGAAGCTTTCTGCGCTGAGATGAGAGTCTGTTTAAGCGTCTTTTCGAGTTCAAGATAGTCTTCCATCTGCCCGGTCAGGCGCTGCGCCTGGTCCTTGAGCGACTTGTTTTCGGCGTAGAGGGTTTCGTATTCACGGCCGACTTTTTTGAGAAAGCTGTAAACTTCGTTTTCGTCGAGGCCGCCGATGTTCTTTCGCGAGAATTCTCTCTGGTAGATGTCCAGTGGGGTAATGCGCATAAGTTGCCTCCTATATCTTTTCCATAAGAACAATTCGATTCGTATTGGTGCCGAGTTTGTTGTTCTCGACCCTGAAACAGTTGGCCAGTTTAGTGAACTGCTGGCTCTGCACGTATATTTCCTTGACCCTGAACTGATGCTGATTGTACTGCTTCATGCAGGTCAGCTGCACGAGAATCTCGTCGAGATTGAGCAGCTCGCCCTGATAGCGAACTTCTCCGACTTCCATTGCCAGAAGTCCAGACGGTACCATCACGCGGTGCAGTTCTGAAAGTGTGTTTGAAATGAATTCCTTCCATTTGTTCAAATCTGGCGTCTGCACGATCTTGCCTTCGACTTCTTCGCGCGAAATACCGCAGAACCAGGTTTCGATCCAGGTGTCCTGCACGTAATCGACCTGATTGAGGAAAGGCGGTGACGTTACCACGAGATGCACGCTTTCGCTTTCCCAGTCTTTGAGGTCGCGCGAGTCGCCAGTAGTGAGCTTGTGATGCTTTGCCCAGCGCCGTAGTTCATCAATATTGCCACTTTTGAGCGTGGTTTTTGCCTTCTTGATAATGCGCGATTTGATGTCGCGATAATCGGGTTCGATACCGCGGTTTTTGTTGATTTTAGCCTGATTGGCTTTGGGAATCGAAATCTGCGGAAACGAGTAGGCTGAGAAGAAGCCGTTTGAGTGGCCATGCAGGCGTGAAAGGGCTGTCATTTCGATAAAGCGGTCGACGTTGTCGCGATGCTCTACCAGATAGTTGCGCAGATTGATGAGCTCACGATAAGTGTCGGGGTGGTAGAACATCGACATGTCGTCTTCACGGCTAAGGTCTACAGGTGCGCACAGGTCGATTTTGTCGAGCCTTTCGCTGATTTCTTCGATGGTTACCGGGTTGATTTTGGGCCCTGCCAGCCTTTCAGAAAGCGGATTTACATCGTTAGAGACACCCTTGCGGTTCATCAGCGCCGCCTGAAGAATTGTCGTGCCGCGCCCGCCGAAAGGATCGCCGACGCGCTCGCCCGGACTGGTGAAGCGCGAAATGAAGTATTCAGGCAGTTCGGGTTTGAACGAAGCCCGATAAGAGTTAGCGTAGTGCAGAGAATGCATCTGTCTCTGCCTGGCAGTCCAGAATTCGTCAAATTTGCGGGTTACCGGGCCAAATGGTGTGATCAGCGGCGAGATGTCCGCGGCTGATTCCGGGGTGATGTTTTTTAGCAGGGCCTGGGCGCTCATGTTGCCTCCGATTCGATTTTCTTTTTACAGGAAAGCTATCGGCGTCGAGCGCTCAATTCTTGACCTGATTTTTTTTCAACATGTTTCGGCCGCGCCGCCACGGTTTTGCTTGAGAAATGACCATGAAAACGCTATAAAGATAGAAAATGAATTCGAAGGATGTTATTCATGGCAACCGAATTTTTTTATGAACTAAAGCAGGCATTCAACCGCAACGAGCCGTTTGTGCTGTGCACGGTAGTTGAAACCATTGGCTCAAGCCCTGGCACCGTCGGTCAGAAAATGATCGTTCGGCGCGACGGCTCGACAGCAGGCACGGTTGGTGGCGGAATTAATGAAGAGCGCACGCGCAAAGCCGCTCTTGACCTTTTCAGCTGCGGTGGTTCATTGATGTTAACCTATGACCTCGCCAACCCACTTGAAGGTGGCGAGCCGGTCTGCGGGGGTAAATCGCGCGTCTTTATCGAGCTGCAGGCGCACGAGCCCCGTATGGTTATTTTTGGTGGCGGGCACATTGGCAGAGTTCTCGCTAAAATGGCTGTTCTTGCGCGCTTCAGGGTTACGTTGGCAGATGAGCGGCCTGAATACGCAAATCCGGAGTTGTTTCCTGAGTGCGTGCAGGTCATTTGCAAGCCATTTGAAGAGGCGGTTGCCGAAGCCGGTCTCGACAAGAACTGCCATGTAACAGTGTTGACGCCCGGCCACCGCAAGGACTTTGAGGTGCTTGAAAAGGTTCTGCCCTCAGAAGCCGCTTATGTCGGTCTCGTCTGTTCGGCCAAAAAACTGGTCGAAATGAAGCAGGCCCTGGTTGAAAAGACCGTCGAACAGAAGCGTGTCGATGCTTTGTTCGCGCCGATAGGCATCAACCTTGGCAGCACCACACCTGAAGAGATCGCCGTTGAGATTCTTGCCCAGATCGTCGCTTTTCGCAATGGCAAAGTTCTGCGGTTCGAAAAATAATATTAATAAAATGCAGTTGACTTCGGTTTCGGTTTTTGGTATTATGAATTTCCTGCCTCGGCAGGGCGGCCAGAAATGGCTGAAGATATTTGAGAATAAGATCAGAAGACTTATTATGACGCCAAGCGGGTCTTGTTATTTATAATG
>PGYB01000005.1 GCA_002839445.1 Candidatus Riflebacteria bacterium HGW-Riflebacteria-1 | reverse complement strand
CCAGGAAAGGAGAGTCTTTCACTGAAAATTATAAGGAAATTAGCCTGTGTAGAGCAAAAACGACTTGACTTTTAACACAGCACATTCTGCGCGTAGCAACGCGAAGTAGCAGAATCCATGTCTTTAGTGCCATTCTGGATCCTGCGACTACGCGCAGGATGACGCCGATACGATTCAGCATTACTGAGCATAAAGATAAGCAATGTGGATTCTTTGACCGGGCATTGCTGTGTAAGGGGCGAATTAAATGCGGCCAAGCAGGCGCAGCATGCCGTCGAGAATAGTCCAGGGGTTGGGTGGGCAGCCGGGAATATAGAGATCAACCGGCAAAATACCGTCGAGGCCGTTGTTAACTTCGGGGTTGTCGCGGAACAGGCCGCCAGAAATAGTGCAGGCACCGGTAGCGATTACTATTTTCGGCGACGGCAGAGCATCATACGTCTTGAGCAAGGCCAGTTTCATGTTCTGCGTTACCGGACCGGTCACCAGCAGACCGTCTGCATGACGCGGCGAAGCAACAAACTGAATGCCAAAACGCGCGAGGTCAAACGCCGGTGTGCCCAATACGTTACAGTCAGCTTCACAGGCATTACAGCCACCGGCGCTGACCTGTCGGAGCTTGAGAGAACGGCCAAAAAGTTTTCTAATCTCATCGGCCAGACCTTCGGTAACTTTGAACTGCTCGTTTTTAACGATCAGATCATCTCTTTTGCTCACCGACATCGAAAACTCTGCAGAAAAGCTTATCAGTCCGGGCTTGCAGGCAGTCTCACAGGCACGACAAAGTATGCAGCGCCCGAGGTCGATAATCGGGCGACCTTCGCTGCTGCGCGAGATGGCGCCGGCGGGGCAAACCGCCGCACAGGCAGAACAGTCAGTCACACAGCCATCTGTTTTGATAAGAGGCCGGCCAGTATAGCGCTGCGAAAGAATCGGCTGTTTATCAGGAAAAGGAAAAGTTCGATGTTGTTGATGCAATCTGGCTCTTAATATATGCAGCATAATAGTTACCTCTACAGGTCATGCCCGCAATAAGAGAGGTTAAAGCTCTTATTGCACAGCGGAAAGTCGGAAATTTCCTGGTCTCTTAGCGCGAGCGCCAGCCCAAACCAGTTATGAAACGAGGGATCAACAATCTTGTAGCCCGCTATTTTGCCGGATTTATCAGTTAAAGCAACGTGACAGACTTCGCCGCGCCAGCCTTCGGTAAGGGCAACGGCAATCACGTCGGCGGCAGCACCTGAGCGAAGCGGTTCAGCAACGGCAACAGCAGTCAGCTCGCCAATCATGGCTCTGATCAACTTCATGGAATCTTTCAGTTCGAGCCAGCGCATCCTTGTGCGCCAGAAGACATCACCGTTGCTGCCGACAGACAGTTCGGGTTTGTAAGTCTGATAAGCGCCAGTCGGGTGTGAGCAACGAATATCAACTGACATGCCGCTGGCGCGAGCTGCGGGGCCGACCAGACCAGCAGCTATTGCATCGTCAAGGCTTACCTTGCCGGTCTCTTCCAGTCGCGCAATTACCGAAGGCGTATTCCAGATCAGGCTGATCGCGGAAATCAGGTCAGCCTCAATAGAGCGCAGGCGTTCAAGAACGGTGTCAGCAATTGCCTTGTCAACAGCATATCCGACCCCTCCCGGCCGTATCAGGCCGCGACCAAAACGGTTTCCGCACAGCACGGCAGTAGTATTGAGAATATCGCCGCGAATGCGGCCGCAATAAGCCGCTGTAGGCAGAAATCCAACATCACCGGCAAGAGCGCCGAGATCGCCGGTATGATTAGCCATGCGTTCAAGCTCAAGCGCGATGCCTCTGACAAGATGCGCGTTTCTGTCAGGTTTCACGCCATGCAGTGTTTCCAGCAGCATGGCGTGGGCGGTAGTATGCGCGATTGTGCTGTCGCCGGCGACAACTTCGATCATGCGAAGATTCTGGTGGGGTTGATTGCGCAGCAACGCTTTTTCAATGCCACGATGCTGGTAGCCAAGCTCGATCTCGAGATGGAGGACCTTTTCGCCGTGGCACTGAAAACGAAAGTGCCCGGGTTCGATGATACCGGCATGTACCGGGCCAACCGCCACTTCATGTATTTCCTCACCGGTTACTTCAAAATAGTTGGTGACTCCAGGCAAAACTTCGTCTTTAGAACCTGGTTTTGGCAAAAATCTGACCGGTTTAAGCCATGGATGCCCGATCATATCGATACCATGCGTTTCATGCATCTCACGTTCAAACATGTGCGCCTGCGGAATATGCGGAGTGAGCGATTCGAATTCTTTCTGACAGGGAGTCGCAAGCAAGGTCAGACTGGCATCCTCATCTTTGCTGAGAACAGCACAAATAAGTTTCTGATCGGCGCGTTGCATAACAAAAAGAGCTGACAGGCGACTGTTTTCGGCGACCAGTATCGCTACATCTTTTTTGAACTGGTGATTGTCAACAACCGGAACCGCTGAAACAGGGGTGAATGTAGAGTTTTTAATCTTAAGATGTTTTTTCACAGTGCCTTACCTCCAAGCAGAAAAGCCGCGCCATTTATGGTGTCGCGTATGAAGTCGGGCAAATACACACCAAGCAGCAGAGCAACGCAGAGAAAAACCGCTGGCGTGAAAACCTGCCAGATTGATTCTCCGGCGCTGCCATCGACCTCTTTCTCGCCTTCCTTGCCGAGACTCATATGCATAAATGACGTCAGCATGCCGACAAAAACGAGAAGCAGAAAGAGCAGATAGAGAACAGCGACTGTCCAGCTGCGCGATTGCACGGCAACCCGCAAGATCGCGAATTCGCTGTTAAAGGTGGTAAACGGAGGAGTGCCAGTGATCGCCAGAAAGCCGGTCAGCCACAAGGCGCCGGTAATTGGCATGGTCTTGAGCAAACCTTTGATATCTTCGACCTTCTTACTGGCATACACCGCCAGAATGTTGCCGGAAAGCAGAAACAGCGAGGCTTTAGCCAGCGAATGCCCAATAGCATGCAGCATGGCTGCGGCAATGGCCGAACCGCCAAGTCCAACACCAAGGGCCAGTATGCCCATGTGTTCGACACTTGAATAGGCGAGCATTCTTTTGTAATCAGGCTGGCGCAGAATAAAAATACCGGAAACCGCCAGAGACATAAGCCCGAAGATGATCAGCATCTCGCTGGCAAAAGAAGCAGCCTCTGGAACGGCCGCACAGACTTTGTATATTCTGAGAATACCCAGAAACGCGCAGTTGAGCAACGCACCCGAAAGAACGGCCGAAACCGGCGACGGTGACTCACTGTGCGCGTCAGGCAGCCAGTTATGCATCGGCGCCAGACCCATTTTTGTGCCATAGCCGACAAGAAAAAAGATAAAAGCAACCTTCAGCCATTCGATCTTGAGATACCCGGCAAAGAGAACCAGACCGGCCGGGGTAAACTGCTGCACATGCGAAGAAGTAGTCATGGCCAGAAAAAACACGCCCATAAGCGCGAGTGCGATGCCTACTGAGCACAGAATCATGTATTTCCAGGCTGCTTCGAGAGAACGCTTGTTGCGGTGGTAATAGATCAATGGCGTGCTGGCCAGCGTGGTCGCTTCGATGCCGATCCACTGCAGACCAAAGTGCATGCTCAAAATCGACAGAGTCATGGCAGCGAGAAAAAACTGCATACAGGCCGCGAAGATGGCATTGCTGTTTGCCGGCATGCGCAGACCGGCAATGGCCGGACCGTTAAAATGCGGGTGTTTGTCGAGATAGACCGTTGAGTATATTGCCGAGCCAGCAAACAACAGGCTGGTAATCATCAGAAACATTCGGCCAAGTTGATCAAGACCTAGCCAGACACCATTGAGTTCGCCAGCAGAGCCAGAACAGAGTCTGATACTGATAAACAGATGCGCGAAGGCGACAATTACCAGAAGATTGCGGCGCGCGCGTTCAGAACTGATAAACAGTGATATGATGCCAGTGATAACCGGCATGATGATAAGCGCATAAGCAGTGGTCATTCGCTTACCTCCTCAGTCTCACTGACATCGATAGTCAGATCAGAAAGCTCATTAAAGCGGTCGACATCGAGGTGGTCGAATTCCTTGTCAATGTGAAACAGCATGATGCCCATGAGAAAAATACCAACGAAGACGTCGAGCAGAATGCCAAGCTCGACATAGACAGAGAATTCGCTGCCCAGGCTTAAGCCGGTGGTAAACACGCCATTTTCGAGAACCAGAAAGCCGAGAGTCTGCGTCAGTGCCTTGCGCCTTGTAATAAGCAGAAAAAGGCCAGTAAAGACCATAAAGAAACCGGCAATCAGGGTGATCGAAGAACTGAGCTGGGCAGTGGTTTCCAGACGCTTGACGATATAGCCAGAAATAGCCAGCAGAACGACTCCTGACATGATCGACGCACCAAACCCGATAAATGGCTCGATCTCGCGGCGAGTTCCCGAGGTAAAAAGGGCGGTACGAAGCAGCCATGGTAGAAGAATGCTTTTGAGACCGATATTGGTCAGACAAAGAGCGAACGCACCCATACCGAGATGATGAGAGCCGGCGGCGAGAAGAGGCATGATGCCGAGCAGAACTCCCTGGAAAGCGACCATGCGTATTGATACGAGAAGTCGGCTAGAACCGAGGAGAAACAGGCAAGTTATGGCTAGTAATGCAGCTATGCTGTTCATAAGTTAGTTTCCTGAGAGTTTGAGAATCAGCGCGATTATCGCCAGCGCGCCCGATCCCACAATAAATTTTGGTATGTGTAACAGCTTCATTCTGGCGATTGAAGACTCGATAGCGCCAATGATAATGCTTACCAGCAGCATCCCGGCAACAAAAACGGCCAGCTGTACCAGCACCGACATACCCTGGCAGCTAAATACCAGGCCAACCAGAAGACTGCTGAAAACAGCCAGTTTCACGGCACTGGCAAATTCGATCAGGGCGAGATCCTTGCTGCTGTAGTCAAGAATCATAACCTCGTGAATCATCGTCAGTTCAAGATGGGTATTCGGGTCATCAATGGGTATTCGCGCATTCTCGACGAGAAGAATTATCATCCAGCTCGTTGCGATAAGCAGAAGTGTTGCCGGGTTTTCCAGCCAGAATTCTGTAGTCAGCTTCTCATAGATACCAGAAAGGCTTATCTGCGATGTCTCGTTGATCAGCACCAGCAGACCGCAGAACAATGCTGGCTCTGCCAGAGCGCTGTAGAGCACTTCGCGGGCGGCGCCCATTCCTTCAAAGGCTGAGCCTCTATCGAGAGCTGCCAGAACCATAAAAAACCGGCCAATGCCCAGTAGATACGCGAGCAGAATGATATCGCCAGCGAAAGACAGCCCGGCGCTTCTGAACGCTATCGGCACCAGCAGAGCAGCAGCCAGAGTCGAAAACAAGATTGCCAGAGGTGCGAGGCGCGTCACGACAGTAGAGGTTTCGCTGTAGACCGAGGTCTTGCGCAACAGCTTGCTGATGTCATAATAGAGCTGAAACACTGGCGGACCCTGACGACCGGCAAAGAAGGCCTTGGTTTTGTTGATAACACCTGGCAGCACTGGCGCCATAAGCATCATTAACAGCCAGAATATGATAGACAAGGGACTGATCATAGCACCACCACCTTCCAGATCAGCAATACCAGAAGCGTAATAGCCACATAGCAGATATAGAGATGCAGACGGCCGTGTTGCAGCGCCCTGAACGGCCGTAGACCGCGGTCAACAAGACCAAAAAGCGGTATAAAAAGGTAGCGTAGAAAAGAATCAGGAGCGTCGGTTCTGAAGCTGGCGTGCTGCGGAAACAGCCCGGAAACCTTCTCGCCGTGTTTGTATGGCCTGATGATTGCCGAGAAAAGATCGACAATTGTCTGCGAGAAAGAGGACGAAGTATATTGAATTCTGGCATCTGGCTCAGCGTAGCCGCAGTCCCAGGTCATACGGTCGCTGCGGTCACCCTCGCTGAAAAAGCGCTGACGAATTTGCCAGCCGGCGATTACCAGCACCAGCAAAGCCAGTGAGAACTGCACAACCATAATTATCGGCTGCTGCAAAAATTCGACCGGTGAAGCTGTCGCTGAAATTCCTGCGTGGTCTTTCATGATGAGCAGCGCAACCGCATGAATTGGCTTGAGCAGCCATGGAGAGGCCACAGTCAACACACCAACAAGCAACATCAGAATTATAAATGGAGCGCGCACCAGAGGTGTGATCTCGTTGATCTCCTGTTTCTTGTCGTGTCTTGAAGCCCCGAGAAAAACCAGCCCGAAAGTTCTGGCAAATGTCGCTACTGCCAGACCGCCAATCAGGGCCAACCCGGCGAGAACAATGGCAGCCAGCAGCAGAGCGGCGGGGTCTTCAATAGTAGCTGTCTGCAGGCCGGCAATAAAAATAATAAATTCACTGACAAAATTGTTAAAGGGCGGTAACCCGGAAATAGCCGCTGACGCGATCGCAAAACAAACCGCGGTGAATGGCATTTTTTTAGCCAGACCGCCCATCAATTCGAGTTTGCGCGTGCCAAGCCCCCAGGAAACTGCTCCCGAGCCAAGAAAAAGCAGCCCCTTGCATACCGAATGGTTCAGCACATGCAGAAGAGCTCCCACCATGGCAATACCGGCGATAAGCGGCTGTTTCCAGCTCATGGCCAAAGCCGAGCAACCGATAGCCATAAGAATGATCCCGGCGTTTTCCATGCTGCTGTATGAGATGACCTTTTTCAGATCAGACTGTGCCAGAGCGGTAATCATCGCAAAAATTCCGGTCAACAACCCGCCGATAACCAGCACCCAGCCCCATGAAGCAGCCGGAGCAGGCAACAGCATCAATACGCGCAGCAGGCCATAAAATCCCATCTTGCTCATCGCGCCAGACAACAGAGCCGAAACCGGGGCATCAGCGTATGTATAAGAGTCAGGCATCCAGACATGCAGAGGCAGCAGTCCGACCTTGACGCCAAAACCAAAAAGAGCCAGAAAAAACGCCAGTGAACCCATGCCTGTAGTAAAGTGCGCCACGGCAAACTGCGAGAATTCCAGACTGCCGGAACTGGCGGCAAGCAGCGCAAACAACAGCATCAAGGCAGCAGTTCCGATGTGACTGGCGATGAGAAACTTCCAACCGGCACTGCGCGCTGTGGCAATCTCGTCACGATGCGTAATCAAAAAGAAAGCGGCAACTGACATAATTTCCCAGGCAACAAGAAAAACCACACCATTCGCCGCAATCAATAGCAGCAGCATTGCTGCGCCCAATGTATTGAAGAAAAACCAGTAGCCATCAGCGCCATACTTTTCCTGGCGGGATACCGCACCCGAGAATAGAGCGGTAACCGGCAGCAGCACAAGAACCGGCAGCGCAAAAAATGCCGAAACAGCATCGAGCTTGAGGCTGGCTTCCCCAAGTGGCAGGCTGAGCAACAATACCGGAAAATCAGCGCCTGAGAACAAAACTTTCAATACAGGCAATAACGCGAGCAACGCCCCGATGATCGCAGAGCCGGCGCCGACAATATTACTGACATCCCGATGTTTTCTGATGACCGGCGCGAGAATACCGCCGACCGTGATTAAAGCGATTGCAATCAGATACTGCTGCATAATTTGTTCCTGAAAGGCATCTGCCAGTTATTTCAAGTGCAGAATAATCTGCACGCAGCACTACTACGCCTGTTTTGCCAGTTTGGCAAGAGTTTTTACAAAAAAACACAGAGCACACCCGCTTGTGAATCATATCACAAGAAGCAGCGAGGACAACGGCAGTAGCACTTGCGAGCAAATTCAGGTCGTCTGCCGGATATACGCTGAACTGTGCGTATCCACCCGACTTTTACGGGCCGACTCTCCCCATCATAAAAAAGATGAACATGCCAAGCACCCAGGTATGAAGCGCCGAGAGGCCGAATAGAAAAAGTGTGAACCAGACCAGAAAGTTTGCAGAGCGCAATGATTTGAATTTTGCCGACAACACAGCAAAAAGAACGACAAGCGCTGGCAGCATGGTTGGAACTATGGGATTGCGCAGCATCAAGACATCAAGAGGCAGAAGGCCGTGACTGTAACGAAGTGAATCCCAGTCTATGGCATCAGATACCAGCAAATGTGAAAAGTAAACAATCATCGAAGCGACGAACAGGAAAATATAGCACGTCTTAAAATGCATGCGATGTGGCGGCGCACAACGGTCTTTTACATCCTGGAGTTTTTGCACCAGTTCAGGAGTAACGTCGCTGTTTGCATCATTCGGCTCATTAGTCATACGAAATATGTTACCCCCTGGATAGCCCTCTGTAAAGTTGACTTTAACAAATCGAGTTAAGAATTCTATCCAGGACTTACTTCTTATGCCGGGCGCGCGGCTGAATCTGGGCAATTGCATAGTTGCTGAATACTAGTGACCAGTTAACTAGTCACTAGTTACTACGCAATTTTTCTATGCAGGGCAAAATGAGAAACGCGGCAGCGCCCAATGTACCGATTCATTACAAAAAAAGATAAAATAATCTGGTACTGCCCCTTGGAAATATGACTTTTTTCGGTTAGAATTTATTTTACAGAAAGTTTTCCGGGTGCGCTTCGTTTGAACTCAATCGTATTGACTAGCTAATAACCGTTCGAAGCGCTCTCTGACAGCATAGGACAGTATTTCCTGATAAGGGAAGGTATAGAGTAAGTGAATAAGAATAGCAGCAGCTTTTTTTCGACTCAGATTTTTCGGGCAGTTTATTGCTGCCTGTTTTTACTGGCCTTTATCGCCACCGCCGCAGTTCATGCTGAGCTGTTAGTTGTCAGCGAAGTAACCGGGCGCGACTCAAACCCGTGGGAGCGCATCGAACTGCTCGAAGATACCGACCCGCATTTCACTGCCGAAAATTTTCATTTAAAGAGCCGGCAGAATCACAGCATTATCCAGAAGGCGTTCAACACTAACAAGCCGCATTCACGCAATTTTCTGCTGCATTTTGCCCAGAACTGGAACAAAACCAACTATAAAACCCCGGTTTTGCTGGTACATGGCGCTGGCGACAACGCCTGCCGTGGCTTTTGTCACCCCTGGTCGTTCGACGTGCCTGAAGACGGGAACATTGTCAAGCCCGGCCTCATGCAGCATCTGGTCAAACAGGGCTTCTCAGTTTTTGCGATAACTTTTTCGCACCCGCACGGCTGCAATTTCCTTCAGGCACAGCAGCTGGCCAACGCAATAACACGCATTAAATCAGTGACCGGCAGCGAAAAGGTAGATGTTATCGCTCACAGCAAAGGCGCGATGCCGGTAAGAATTTACGCGTCAGATCTAGGCGCGAACATTCATGACTACAAATGGATCACCCCTTTCCGCAAAGATATACGCAAAGCAATCTTTGTAGCCTCCCCTCTCAAGGGTATTGACACAGCTTTTAGATACTACGCCTATAACTTCACGGTTAAACAGCAGAATCTGGCCGCTCCGCTCGGGCCCGAATCGATGCTCTGGCAGGGCATGTTTGTCGACAACTTTCATCACAACAAGCTTTTTCCGGGTCAGTTTCAGATGCTGCACAACTGGGTCAAAGACGGAATCGATTTCAGCAACCAGAGCATGACTTCCGATCTCAATCAGACCCGTTCGGCACTTTATAATGGCGGTGTTTCAACCCTTCTGGTATCAGACGGTATCGACCGTGCTATACAGGAAGGCGGCGATGTGATAAGATTGCTCAACGAAAAAGGCGTGGATCCCTCGGTTACCTGCCATGTTCTCGCCGGCTCCAAACAGGCCATAGACAAGGTGAAGTTTTTCTGGTTTGAAGTGCCGGTCGGAGAGTTTGCCGACAAAAGCGATGGCGTTCTGTTCCTGAAAAGTGCCACTTACACAAAGGGACTGCAGGCAAGAGGCGCCAGGGTTGCAAGCGTCAAGGTGTTCGATACGCACCATGTAGGCTTAACCATTGTTCCCGCCGCACTTAATCACATAGCCGAGGTTCTCAGTGAAAGAAATACTGATAAAAAAATACGATAATCGCCGACTTTATTGTGTCGAAGAGGCTCGCTACGTTTCACTGACAGAGATCCGCGATTTTTTACAGCGCGGCGACAAGGTAAAAGTTGTCGAAAAGAGCACCGGAAAAGACATTACCAAGTATATCCTGATGCAGGTTCTGCTCGAAGAGCGCTACGACCTGCTTCCCACTTATTTTTACCAGATGATTCTGCAGTCGCCGCCAGAAACGATCGACAGCTTTTTTAAAAAGTTTTTCCCCTGGATGATGGACGTCTACAAAGGCTTTCAGGAAGGCAATTTTACCATGCCGTCCATTCCCGGCATGCCCGGCATACCGCAAATGCCTCAGATGACGCAGATGCCTTTTCAGAATCCCTGGATGCAATCGCCATTTAACCCGTTCATGCCAAAGCAGTCGCAGTCACAGTCGTCGGCAACGCCCGAAAAGCCCGAACCGGCAGAAGACGGTGGCGACGAGAAAATGGCTGAAATCCTCAAACGGTTGCGCGACCTTGAGGCAAAAGTTAAGTCAGGCAGTTAAAGCGCAGACTTGAGCGACAACAGGAGAGAATCTTATGAAGATGCAGTCCACCGGATTGTTTTTACTGGTTGCGCTTGCGGCAATGATCGTTGCAACGTTTTCAGCGCGCGCGGCAACCAATCAGTTCAGCTATCAACTGCCGGCGAATCTTTCTTTGCTGGTAAATGATTCGCATTTCGACAGCACTGGCAAGCTCCAGCTGTCAGTTATTCTGCAAAGCACACTCGGCAATCTCAGTGATCTTGAGATTTACTTTGACAGCTCAAAAGACCTCAAGGTGCTGACCAATTTGCGCACTCTCAGCAGCCTCAAGCCCGGCGCGGCGAGAAAAATACGGGTTCTCGCCACCAGAACCGGCCAAAAGCCTGATGAAATAGGGTCATGGGTTAAGGTTGGCGTCAAATATCTGCCCGATTATGACGCTATTATCGAGGTTGCCAGCGATACTGCAAAGTACCCCGACCAGTTTGAGCGTGAGAAGATCCAGGAAATCGCCCAGAACAATGCACAAAAACGAGCAAGATTTTCTGAAGCAGTACGTTTTTTTACCGACCAGGCCGGGAGTAAGAAATGATAATGCGACAGCGCCACGGCGCCAGGCTTGTTCTCGCCATATTGTTCTGCACCTTCGCGAGCAGCCTGTTTGCGGCGGTTGAACTGAGTACAACCTATTCAGTCATCACCCGTTACGGCCCGATTCAGGAACTGAAGAGCGCGGTCGGCAGCAACGAAACCGTCGTAGCGTCAAAAGATGGGCAAAACGCTTATCTGGTGCGATCAGTTCGGGTGCAAAGCGAAGCTCATCTGCTGCAGCTGATGGGTGGCAACGAAAGCAACCTGACCGACCTGCAGCGCGGTCTGCTTGAGACTTACCGGTTTTCTTCGCATCAGAGATTCAACGACCTGAAACCGCGCTACCCAGACGCTGGCGGCAGTATAAAGATTGAACTGGCTGATATCACCGGCTACGAAGACACCGGGCGCTACCCGAAGGTAAGCGATGATTTCTGGCCGCAGAACGCCAGAATCTATCGCTACGAGAACGGGGCATACAATATTCACTCTGAGATCCGCATCAGTGGCTCGCACTGTATTGGCTACGGCCCGGGAGCGGCTGAGCAGATGAAGGGAACTTACGCGCATGAATTCGGGCATGCCCTCGATCTGACCGCTATCGAACCTGATGGCTACGGGTTTGACAACAGCCATTACACCAACGAAAAAACGGCGCCCAAAGCGTCTTTTGCCGAAGGCTTTGCCGAATTCATCAAGGCTCTCTTCTTTCCGGAAGAAGAGAATCGCACGAGAAACAGTCTGCAGACGGTTAAGATCGAAAAGCCCGAAGGCGGTTACGACTCATACCCGATCGCTGGCGGCCAGCTTACCGGCGAAGACTATTTAAACGTTGAGGCAATCAACGCCCTGATTTTCACCAGACTGTCCAAAGAGTTGCCAGATGGCGAAAAACTTGTTCTCGACTCTTTCTCAAAGCACAACAACCGTGAAAACCGCATGGCTGTCTTTTTGCAGAATTTTGTCAAAGATTACCCGGAACACGCTTTTACAGCCGCGCAGATTCTAGACCGCGAAACATTTGGCAACCTCAGCAACGCGCAGATGCGCACGATTCTGGGGCAATCGTCAAACGTTGATCGTTACCTGGCAAGCCGTGGAAGCACCACCGGTTCAGGCAATACCCAGACGGTAACCCCGCAAAATCAAGCTTCACCAGCGGTTGTACATCGGCCTGGCACGATTTACCAGTGGAAGGATGCTAACGGTAACATGCATTACACCGATTCGCCGCCACCGTCAGGTATCGAATACACAATACGCAGAGGCTCAGCGGCCAGTTTTTCCGGTCATGAATCCGGGAAACCGCCCAGCAGTGACCCATTTAACATCGACTGAGCAAATAAAATAAACTTTTCGATGATGTTGAGGTATTAATAGTAATCCCTGTATCGAAGGGTTTTATGCCTGCGGCGTACATGCCAGTGACAGTCTGGCGATTTATTCATGCTGATGTTAGAATTAAATAGCTTCTAGAAAGAGGTCGATTATGAAAAAATCTTTGAATTTATTCATGTTTATTCTGATCCTGTTTGTTGCCACTATCAGCCTGATCGGGCTGTCGCCGGGCATTGCCGGGCCATTTGATGAAGACAACACTATCAAGATAGATCCGAAACTGCAGAGCGAAGAAGGCGCGACCGGCGAAACCGAGTCGTCACCAGCAGCAGTGAGCGAAGACGAAGTTATAATCGCCCCCCCGGATGAACCCGAAGTCGAGCCGACTGCTGCTCTGCCAACAGAAGAAGACGAGCAAGAAGTCGCTGCCAGCAGCGCGCCAGAGCCTGAAGAAGGTTCGAGCAAAATTCTGCCTGGCTACGAAGAGCAGGATATTTCGATTGGCGGCGACAATTACTGTGGTCAGTTTGCGATGACTTCAGTGTTTAAGGGCCTTGGAATTGACAAAGAGGCTCAGGATGTCTACAAAGCAACTAATCCGGCCGGCATTTTCACCGCGCCGCCGGTAATAGTCGGTTACCTTAACAAGAATGGCGTAAAGGCTCGCCAGCGCCAGAACTGCTCAATCGACGACATAGTCAAAAAAATTGATGCCGGCACCCCGGTGATGGTTCTGGTAGATTCGGGTGACGGTACGCCGCACTGGGTTAACATTTACGGTTATAACCGTGACGCTTCCGGAAAAATTATCTCGCTTCGCATGCGCGACTCTTACTGGGGCACGCGTTCTGGCCACGAGATGGATATTGCCGAATTCAGCAAAGCCTGGAAAAGGCCATTTGGCGATACTTTCATCGGCAAGGTTGCCGGTTATTCGAATCTGATGATCGATATCAATGGTAGTTCAAGCTGGCCTTCGAGCCCGTTGTCAACTGCGACCGAAGACAATATGGCTTCTGGTATCAACGAAGTGGTTACCGGCTGGACTAACCGCGACTGGGGTCAGCTGGCCGGAGGCGCTTCAAAACTTGTTCTTGGCATTCCCGGAGCAGTCGTCAGCATCGGTTCACGGGTACCCACAGCACTCGGCAGTATGCTCAGTGGCTGGGGCAAAGATCGCATGCGACAGGGCGGCGTTGGCAACTCGATTCTGGGTGGCGCGGCCGTAGCCGGCGGATCGGTGTTACAGGCTGGCGGCTGGGTGGCCAACCAGGTCGGCAATCTGTCTTCTTCGGTTGCCAAGGGCATTGGCAATGGCATTAAAAGCCTTTTCGGCAGATAATATTTAAGGAGAACAACCATGGGATTCTTTCCAACCCTCCTGGCGGCCTATGTAATATTCGCGTTCATGTTTCAGACAGTTGCCGTAGGCTTTATCGCCCAGGACAACAAATGCGACAAGCATCGCGCCGGCTGGGCGCTGTTTACGCTCTTAACCGGCCCCGTCGGCATACTTATTTACCTGTTCAAAGGCCGAAAAAACTTCAACTGAATTCACTCCCACCTTTTGTTAAGCAGCACCGCCTGAGGCTCAAGCAGCCTCAGGCGGTGTTTTTACGGTTTCTCACCTGCGGGCTTGCCACCGATTAAACCTCTTCACTGTCAAATCCAGCAATCCCGTGGGGGTATTCGCAAAACCACTCCTCTGCTTATAAGCTGTACAAAAACAACTGATGTTAATTTCAGGCATAAACCACCCTGTTGCTGGCAATTTCGAATAATTGTATAGGATAAAGTCACTATTTTTGCTAGAATTAGACAGGGTGAAAAAAATTTTTACAAAGATATTCAGTATCAGTATGGGTCTGATACTTCTGGGGTTTGTTGCGGCTGAAGGACTCGACTGGCGGCAGCATATCCTGTTTTTGCGTACCCTTGCGACAGCTGTTTTTCTGACTTTGTCCTTAGGCTTGCTTGCTAAAAGAACCGGATTATTGCTGCCTTTTGCAGCACTTTTTGTCGCCATTGCCATGGTAAGTGGAACTTGTTACGCAGAATCCCAGAACACCGTCGCCGGCTTGCTCACCAGATCTCTGCGGGCATACGAAGCCAATCGGCCCATGGAAGCGGAAGAGCTCTGGCGGCAGGCAAGAATTGTTGAACCGAAAATCGCCAGGCCGCCATGGCTCACGCCTGGTCAGGAACTGCCCGCAAATCTGATTGCCCAATCGACTGAAAATACCGGCTATTCTCTATGGGGCCTATTTATACGCCTGCTGACCTTGCCGGTGTTGTTGGCTCTGTTGATCTGGCAGGCCTGGAGAGCAATTCATGATATCAGAGAAAGTGTTGAAGCGAAATCGAAACAATCGGTTTCGCAGTCGCAATCGTGCCCGGAATGCATACGCCTGAGCCAGGAACACCACAAGCTGCAGCGAAAATTTGAGTTACTGCAAAAATCTGCTGCCGGGAGCCAAAACGATGTATAAACGTTTTGCACAGAATCTCACAGAAGCTATCTCGAGCGCTCTATCAATGCGAATATACCGTAAAGCAGAAGCAATAACAAATCAAACTGGTTTTAAACCGTGCATCTTTGCCTGTTGCCTGCTCATGCTTTTTTGGCCGACAACTCAGTTTTTAGCGGCAAAGCCCGGATCACAGCCTGCAATCAATCACCCGGCGCGTCAGGCCATAGAACTTGCCAGGCGCGCGCGGCGCGAAGGAAGGCTTGGTAACGACGCTCGTGCCACGCATCTCTGGAATCGGGCACGCAGCATCGAACCGGGCATCCCGTCCGCTCCACCAGACTGGTCGTTCGAGCGCAGCTCTCAGCGATTTGCTCCTTCGTTGCGAGAAAGGCCGCTGACCAGAGACGAGCTCCTGATACTTATAACCCTGCTTCCATATAAAAGGGCACAGAAGCAGCTGATCGGCTTTCTCTCTCGCTTTCCAGAGGACATAGAACTGCGTAAGCTTTCGCTGGCCATGGCTGAACTCCATGGCGACGAACGCCTGTACCAACTGCATAGCTCTGCCCTGTTCGGACAAACCCTGGACAGCTACAACTGGGTCTATGGCATGCGACTGCTGATGCTTCTGGGTTATGTGTTTTTAATAAGATTCCTGCTTTCATTCAGTGTAAAAAAGCGGACTCCAGCAGGCATCAAAACAGCATATACTGGTTATGAATACTCGACACAAGACCTTCCTGGCGACAGCCATGCTTCGCAGGATTCGCGAGAAGAAAGCGCAGGAGAACACATATGAAATCATTTAAAAGTCCAGGGTTCAACTTGAGGCTAAGTTTCGTCTGGCTGCACACCCTTCTTCTCGTCGCAGCCATTCTGCTGCCATTACCTGTATCTGCCCTGGAACAACTGGGCAACGCCAATTTTACCGGAAGTCTGGCAAGCTGGACACGTGTTGTAACCAATGCCGGATATGAGGCTGCCGACTGCTTATATGACGGCACTGTCGGCGACATTTCGTTGGGAAGCGTCAGAGCTTACATCCATTGCAAAAAAGGCAACAAACCAGACGGAAGCATGGTGGCAGTTTGCTATCAGAATCTCTTTTCAGGCAATGTGATCGCATCCGCTGCTAATGTAGAGGTAAGTATTTCAAATTTTTACCGCGTCGTCCTTCCTGGAGATCCTTCACCATGGTCTATCACGATTAATGGAGGCATTTACAACTCCGGCAGCAACAGAATAGGTAATTTTTTTCGAGAAGAAAACTACAATGGAACAGCCGCAGTAAATCCCCGGATTGGTCCTTTCAGGCCGGCAACCTGGACCGAACAACTTCCAGCTGGTGAATCTTATACTCTAAGTCTAAGTTCAACACTTTATGTCGATCCTGATAAAAATCAGCAGAATGAAGTTCATCACTGGTTTGACAGAGTCTATTGCAATGTCAGTCCCAGTGGATTGCGAGTTACTGAAAACGCAGCCAGCATAAGACTCAGTTGGCTTCCCAGCATCCCTCCGGCCGGAGTTCCGCAACTCTTGCGTTATAACATTTACCGCAGCACGACACCGGGAGGGCCATGGGGAAGCCCAATTGCATCTACCACAAATGTCTTCTTCGATGACAATCCTGTAACCGACACTACTTATTACTGCATCACTGATGTAGACACAAGTGGCCGGGAATCCCCGAAAAGTGTTGAATGCGTGTATAAACGCACAAGAATCGTCATAACACAGGTATCCAGCCCTAAAACCTCTGTTACTCAGGGTCAGGGGGGCGTGCCAGTTACAGTCACCCTTATGAATCCAGGTCCGTCCGACATCTCTTTCGGCGGCGCCAGCCTGACCTTTAAAATCCCCGCTGTCGGGCAATATAACTGGACACGTACCAGCCCGGCCATAGGTTCAACCATTCCCAGAAATGGTGGCACTCTTAACGTCACCTTTTCTGTAGACATTCTGGCATCCAGTACACCAGACACTGACAAGGTTGATGCAACAGCCACAGGTACAAACAGTATCACCGCAGCGAATGTCTATGACAATGCTGCGGACTTACCGCACTCATGGCTGATAAGATCTCCCGCCAAACTGCGCGTATTGAGTGTTACCACACCCTCAACTGTATACCTAGGCCAAACTGGCGTTCCAGTAGATGTACTGGTCGAGAACGAAGGCGACGACAACGCTGCCGCGCTGTGGGACCTCACTACTCTCAAGTTCAGCTGGGGAAGCTATCTGAACATAGTTCCGCAAACGACTTTACCTATAGAAATATATGCCGGGCAGGCTTCATCGGTAAGATATCTGCTTGAAATCGACCCGAACTCGGCAACAGGCGCTGCCACAATCGATGCCTGGCTGAAGTTTCGCGACGCCAACCTGCTGATTCCTTCTCTAAACAATGATGGCGCTCTTTTCAAGGGTGCGTGGACAATTGTCGCCGGCTTTGTCAACACATACAAAGACGCGGCAAAATTTATTCCAAAAGATTCGTTCAATGTGGGGACATATACGGTTTACGCCCGGGCAGAGAATTTGATGCCCCTAAAAGAGCATCGCATGCGCTGGTATGAGCCCGAAAATCCCGTTCCGGTAAAATCCTCAAATCCGGCCATAACTACCGACAATACTGGAAAATTTGATGATGAGCTGAACCTTACTGCGTTATCAAAGACTGGAACCTGGCGGGTTACCTGTACTCGCGTTTTCGACTCGATCATTCTGGCAGAAAATTTCTTTGAAGTCGGCAACCCTGCAAGTCTTACTCTCGGCATCACACTTCCCAACAGCGTCAGCCTTGGCCAAACTTTTACAGCCACAGTCACAGTAACCAACATCGGCAGCGCAACCACTGTCGATGTCGAAACTGCTACCATGACCATGGCAACTGGCGGAGCATCCTGGCTCAGTGGTCCAACACCAGTTCGCCAGGATATAACCGGTGAGTCAAGCAAGTCGTATCAGCTTTCCTGGCAGGCTGCCGCCCTCGGCAACCTGAGCTTGCGGTGCGCGGCTTTCGGCTTCGATGATAACGTCATTATCGATCCAAAAATCTGGGCAGCGACAAGCACAAGCAACGTCTGTGTTGTTCAGACTCCTCCTAATCTCACCATCACTTCATTAACCGAAGTTTACGAAAGCGTTTCAAGAGGACAGGAAAACCTGATCGTCAACATCAGAGTTGCTAATAGTGGGCAAGCAGATGCCATCTTCGACGCTGCCAGCCTTACTCATACGCTGGGTGGCCCGCATAGCGAAATAGTTGTTTCGCCGGCAACTGGCACGCGGATTCCAGGTGGCGGCTACCTTGATATTTGCTACCATGCAGACATCGCCCCCTTAGCAACATTGGGCACAGATACCATCAGAGCTACTGTTCGCGGCTATGACGCCAATAATCCGACTGCAATTGTCGCTGCACCTGCAAGTGGCACCGGAGTCTGGCAAGTTCTTGCCATGGTTGGAGTTCTTTCGACAAATGACAGCACTTACCAGCCTGAACAGTATGCCTACACAAAGGGGCAACAGATATACTGTAAATTTACCGGAGCTTTAACCAACCGGTATTACCGAATTTACGTTTACGATGACGCGGGAGATCCTGTTGACATTGAAAATGGCCCGGCCATGACATCCGGAAATTTTTTCGCTGCCAGCGGTATGATATCGGCGACCACCGAGGTCACATTTAACTTCAACACAACAGCGGCTGGAAATAACAAATTTCATACCTGGCGTGTAGACATCCGACAGTATAAGTTGGCTGGAGCAAATTACTCAACTGATGGACTAGGACTGGTAGGACGGCTGTATTTTGAAAACAAACAGCCCGGATATCTAACCGGAGAACTGAATCTTACACCTGATCCAGTAGAAGTTGGAGCGACCGTAACTGTAACATTGCTTGTCTCAAACCCGGTTGCAAGTGGCTCGACCATCGCTACGGTAACCCCGACGCTGCCTTCGGCAACCTCAGGATCAACCGGGGCGCTGACCTACCTTTCCGGGCCAGTGCCTGCCACGGCCGACATAACCCCCGGCTTCCCGGCTACATTCACCTGGTATTACCGGGCACAGACAATTACCGGGCTGACACCGGCAAGCTACAGTATGATCGCCACCTTCACCGGAACCGATCTTAACAACGGTACAGCCACGTCCGGCTCGGATGTTTCAAATTCTATTATCATCGCTCAGCGCCAGTTGTCACTGGCCTCTACCACCATTGATTTTGGCGATATGAAAGTGAACACGCTGAAGTGGGTTGGCCCCTCTGCAGTTGTAAATTCAGGCAACGTGGGGCTGACCAACGTTACCTGGAGGCCCTCACACCTGATACACACGAATGGATACGACCAGATCCACCGCAGCTACGTAACCTTTTCGCCGGACAGCGATTTTGCCATACCAGTATCCAGTTCGCAGCCTGCCTCGTTTTCATTGAGAATTCCAATAAACCAGCCTTCTGGCGAGTACACTGTGTTCATGGACGCTTTTGACGACTATTACATCAAGAACTATGCCCGCGAGGCCGAAGAACCTTATGCAAGCTTCACGGTAAGAGTTAATGTCGTTGACACAGAGATTGTTGATGTCAACGAAACCATAATCGACCTCGGCAACTGGCCACAGGGCTCGCTAACGACGACACAGACCGTTTCAGCCCTCAATCTCGGCAACGTCAACCTTAGCATACTGAAATTCGAGGAAGTGGACCACGGCGGCCTCGATGTCAACACAATCTTGAGCGTTCTGCCAGCCGGACCGCAAGCTTTGGCAACCGATGGCCTTTTATTGGCAAGCGTTTCAGCTGATGTAGATGAATTTCAACCGCCAGGAGTTTATATCACCACCTGGCGTCTGTATGAAGATAATGTTGCTCTGGAAGCCAGTGACACTTTCCAGGTGCGCATAGGTATCGGCGACATGTTTCTGGAAGTTGCGCCTACCCCGATAGACATGGGCAACGGCACGCCAACCTACACGATAACAGATGTTCCATTTACGATAAAAAACACAGGCGAACTCGATCTTACCAAACTCAAACTTCTCAAAGGCGACCTCACTGATGGTGCAGCCGGCTTGATTCCCGGCGAAAACATCATTCCCGAAATTCCTGCAGTTATCTCTCCAGGTAACACCGAAGCCGCTACCATGTCTCTTTATATCGCGGCCGGGGTTCCATTCGGAGATTATTCCGGCGGTCAGACCATGTATGAAGACCTTAACAGCAACAACGAATTCGATACTGATGAGCCATTTTTCAACTTTGTCTTGAACGTTCATGTTAACGAATACCGTGCCATTCAGGTTCTTGCCGGAACCATCGACTTTGGCGGACGCGTGCCGGGCGAAGTGGGCAGTATTACCTTCCAGATAAAGAACATCGGCAGCGTCGACCTCGTCGATCTCCAGTGGATGAAGGTCGACCTCGTAGAAGATATTTTTTCTAACGTTCTTACCCAGTCATGGTATGAGTTTCAGCCTATACCAACTCCGTTCAGTCTTGCCGTCGGAGAACTCTTCAATGCGATTGGATCGATCACGATCAACACTGGTCAGGCCGACGGAAACTATGTTGGAAACCCGACTGCAGTATTGTTTGACGACAAAACTACACCCGGCGTATTCGATATCGTAGATGACCCTTATGACAGCTTCAACGTTCTCTGCCAGGTCGGCGGTAAGTCGCTCGAAATTTTGACCGACCCGGTAACAATTTCCGCTGCTGAACCCGGTAGTATATCAGGCAGCTCATTTTTCGAAGTAAAGAATACAGGTAAACTCCTTCTGGTAAAAGCAACCGCAAGTGCAACCACCAATCTTACCAGCGGCGGCAATTTCATACCGGCCAGTGCGTGCAGCTTCAACCCAAACGTGTTTGCAGCCATGAACAGTGGCCAGACCAAATCAGCACACTGGTCAGTAGATGTTCCGCCGGGTACCAATGCCGGAGTATATACCGGCACACTGCTGGTCTGGAACGATGACAACGCGAACGGCAGCCTGGATCCACTCGAAGCCAGTGACACGGCAACTCTTGAAATAGAAGTTGCTTCAAAACGCATAATTAGAGTAACACCCAATCCTGCCGATCTGGGCTTTGTGCCAGCCGGCCAGACCGGCTCAATTACCGTTTCGATTTACAATGACGGCAATATCCATATTCTCAACAATATCCGTCTGCATGCTGTCGCTCTAAATCCGGTAGCTTCCGGTCCCACGCCGATCTCCGGCATCAGTATGGCCCCGGCAATCGCCAGCAACAATCTGGCCACCGGAACCATGGTTAACGCTTCCATTCAGGTAGTAGTGCCGGTTGGTCAGACCGGGTATCCTTACTCCAGCGAACAGGTGATGTTCATCGACGACAATGGTGACGGAATCTGGAATGCCGGAGAACCTGGCGCCACATTTACGCTAGGTTTGACGGTCGGCCAGAAACTGCTCTCGGTAAGCCCATCACTTATTGATTTTGGCACGATAACCGCAGTTGGGCCCCACAACAAGATATTTTCAGTTAAAAATGAAACCAACATAGCGTTGTCATATGGCAGCTGGGATGAAATCTCGCCGCTGACCAAAGGCACGGATATTATTCCATCATCTTGCCTAGAGTTTTCTCCTGTCAATTTCACCGTCGGCTCAGGTGCCACCAAAAGCGACTGCATTGCCAGTCTGACTCTTAACGTGGCATCATGGCCACAGGGAGTCTATATCGGCACCTATACAGCCTTCGAAGACGACAACGGCAATGGGGTTGCCGACGGGTTTGAAGCATCTGACACTTTTCAGGTAAGGTTAGATATCGGTGCGATTGGCGCCCTTGATATACTGGCGGTTTCGCAGGTTCTGCCGCTTGACGCCGGGACACTTGATCAGGGAGGCTCAACAGGCATCTTTAATGTCTCCTACCAGAACACCGGCAATGTTGCTCTCAACAACCTGGTCTGGAACAACACTACCCTTTTCAACGGTGGTAATAGCATATCTTCGGCACTGGTGATATTCAGCGCACCTGACACTAGCCTGACAGTCGGCGAAATATCTTCTTCGACAGTTCAAATCGGGCCATGTGGCTCGGCACAGGCGCCAGGTATTTACATGAGCACCCAGTATCTCTATGATACAGTTCGCTTGTCTGCCAGCGATTCATTCACACTGATGTGCGAAGTCGTAGTCGGGTCAGTCGGCCCGGAGGTGGCTTCGGGAAGTGTTTATCAGGAAGTTGCCACGCTGACCTGGACGCCGCCGGGCGCGACCTGGATCATGTCGGCGTGGGTTAGCCTTGATGATACAGCTTCGGCAGCGATAAGGCTGCTCGAAGTTGATGCTGATGGCAACCAGGCCTGGCGCGGGATTGAGATCGACAGTAGCGGCGGACTGACAGCCTCGGGCACCAGCGGCAGCGGCGTTGTTTTGAGCAGTAATTCAGGAAGCAGAACCTGGCACCGCGTCTATTTCAGCTTTCCCGGCCCTGACCTTGCCATTGCCTCAAACACTTACATGGTATTGCAAAACACTACCGAGCATACAGCTTCGCAGTCAGTCTTCTTTGACGGCGTTCAGCTCGAAAAGGCAGGCGACGGGCAAACCCGACCAGCGCCATATACCAGCGACAAAATACTGGTTTCGCCTAACCGCAAGCAGACACTCGACGGAAAATACCGCTACAACGAATGGTAGTCAGCAACAGCCAGGTTTTGCTGCATTAGCAAAATCCGGCTGTTTTGCTGCGACGCAAACAAGCAGACACTGCCGCGCGAAGAAAGACTCGCACTAAGCCTTTAAGACACGAAGAAGAGAAAGAATCCGCCGATTACGCCGATTTTCGCAGATTTTAAAAACCGCCCATTTCAGCATCTTCCACAGATTAGAAGATAGTTTAAGGCTGACAAACCGGGATTGCCCTTTTCTGTTAAGCTCACCACATCGCAAAACCGGTTTCTGCTCCAACATTCTCATGATTGCAGCCGCCTCAAATGCTCTCATCTGTGCAATCTGCGAAATCTGCGGATACTCTTCTGCCCGAATATCGGCAATCAAACCAGCTGCTTTTGCGCAAACGCAAAATCGCTAGACGCGCATCAGAAGCAAATCACGCTTCCAAATAAAAAATATTTAAAAAAAGTCTTGACACTTTGCAGCAAATCGACGATACTAATATTGCAACGCAGCAATGAGTTAAAACAAAAGTTCGAAATCAAAAATTTTCTAAGGAGTTTTTAAAATGAATAAGTGGATGGAATTTTCTAACGAGTACACTCAGATGATGAAAGACAACTTCCAGGTAATGAACAAATTCTGGCGCGCCACCATGGATCAGAACAGCGGCTACACCAAGAAAAACATGGAACTCTTCTTCGACCACATGAACCGCAATGCAGAATTCATGCATGAAATGTGGACCAACAGCGTAAGCTCAAACGAAGAACTCAAGAACCTCTATCGCGAAAACCTCGAAAAGTTCAATACCCGCTACCAGCAGGTATATGAAGAGACCATCAAGTCTTTCACCCCGAAGACCAAAGAAGCTGGCAAGTAACTGAAGATTGCTCGCAAAGGGGCTGTCTCGCAGGTCAGATGAGCCCGCCGAGACGGCCCCTTTAATCTCTCTCCAAGAATTTGAGCCCCAGATTTTTACCGGGGTTCTCCCAGGCAACAATTGACCAGACAATGGTTCAAGCCAACTATTTTAAGTATATTAACATTTGCAAAATTACCGGGCCGGCATGGCTCAAGCATACAGGAGATAACCATGAACAGAATGAATGACAAAGTAGCACTTATCACCGGCGGCGCCGCAGGTATCGGACTCAAGGCAGCCCAGCTGTTCGCCGAAGAAGGCGCAACCGTATACGCTATCGATATCAGCGACAAAGCTCTGGCCGGACTCGCCGATGTCAAACTCGCTGACGGCGCCAAAGGCAAGATTATCGGCAAGAAACTCGACGTTTCTAACGCCGCTGAAGTCGACAAGGCGATCGAAGAAATTCATTCCGCACACGGCAAGATCGATTGTCTGGTAAATAATGCCGGCATCACTGCCGACGCGACTCTTCTCAAAATGACTGAAGAAGCTTTTGACCGCGTAATCAAAGTTAACCTCAAAGGCGTATTCTTGATGAGCAAGGCTGTAGCAGCCAAAATGACTGCCAATGGCGGCGGCTCGATCGTCAATACCTCTTCGATCGTCGGCGTGCAGGGCAACTTTGGCCAGACCAACTACGCGGCTGCCAAAGCTGGTGTTATCGGCATGACCTCCACCTGGGCCAAAGAACTTGGCCGCAAGGGCGTGCGTGTTAACGCTGTAGCACCTGGTTACACCTGGACCGACATGCTGGCAACAGTTCCTGAAAAGGTTATCAAGATGCTCGAGGAAAAAACCCCGATGCAGCGCCTCGGCCAGCCCGAAGAAATTGCCAAGGCCTATCTTTTCCTTGCCAGCGACGATAGCTCATACATTACCGGCCAGGTTATTGGAGTAGATGGCGGCTTAAAACTCTAAGCCACTATATTGACCGGCACTACTGCCGAAACCGCCCGGGTTGCCGCAAGGCAGCCCGGGCCCAGAAAAACCCTCGCGCAGAAGCCTCGCTCGAAGACACAGAGCCACAAAGAAGAATTTGTGGATGTTGAATATAAACCAGGCCGCAACTGGCGATAAAGATCGACGCTTTTCTTTGTGTCTTAGTGGCTTAGTGCGAAAATCTCAAGACTGACAAACCCCGCGCAGAAGCCTCGCACGAAGACACAGGGCCACAAAGAAGAATTTGTGGATGTTGAATATAAACCAGGCCGCAACTGGCGATAAAGATCGACGCTTTTCTTTGTGTCTTAGTGGCTCTGTGCGAAATTCTTAAAAAGCTCACCTTCAACGAAAGGTCAAAACAAATGATTGGAAACATGGATTCAATGGTTCAGCACCTCGACGCTATTGCCGAGCACGTCATGCGCAAGACAGCCGGCGAGCTCGACACTTACCCGCGCGGCGTCACTCCCCGCGAAGAAGTTTACAACGCCGGCAACGTTTCACTGTTGCGCTTCATAAGCCCCGAAGGCGTCGAAGGCACCCCGCTGCTGATCATCCCATCGCTGATTAACCGCTGGTACGTTCTCGATGTCACCGAAGAAACCAGCTTTATCAAACAATTTGCGCAGCAGCGCCCGACTTACCTCATCGACTGGGGCTACCCTGGCGAAGAAGTCGGCCACCTGCCGCTGAGCCATTACTATCACCGCTCAATCAAACGCGCTGTCCGTCAGATCTGCCGCCAAACCGATGTCGAAAAAGTAGACATGCTCGGCTACTGCATCGGCGGCACCATGGCTTACGCCTTCAGCTGCCTAGAACCAGACCTCGTTGACCATCTCGTGCTGCTCACCGCGCCGATCGACTTTGCCGATGCCGGCATCTTCGCGAAATACGCAGAATATTTCCCGATCGAAGAATTTTCTGCTAGTATGAACAAAATGCCAGGCTGGCTGCTGGCCGCTTCGTTTCAGTTCGTGCAACCGATGGGCCTCTACCAGAAAACAAAAATGTTCAACGACAAGTTCGAAAGCGAAAGTTTCATGAAGCTTTACAATGCCATGGAGCGCTGGATCGCTGATCCGGTCGACTTCCCGGGTAAAGCCTACTATGAACTGATCACCGACCTCTACAAAAAGAACCTGCTGACCAAGGGCACTCTGATGACCGCCGATGGTCAGACCGTTGATCCTTCGGCCCGCCGCGCGAAAACCCTCGTCTTGAATGCGGGGAAAGACCATATCGCGCCGCTGGTAACGACCGAGCTGCCAGCCTCCGACCTGGCACCAGTCAGCAAAGTCACTATTCCCTCAGGACACATCGGTATTACCACCGGCAGAAACGCTAAAGACGCCTGCCAGAGCGCTATAGATTTTCTTACGAATTAGAAAAGGAGACTGACAATGTTTACAATGGGCGAAGATATGATGAAGCAGTGGGCTAATAACTGGGAAAAAATGATGGGCGAGCACCTCGAAAAGCTCGTTCACAACGAAAAGTTCATCAGCGAAATGTCAAAGTCGATTGCCGCGACCATGACCGGCAAGGCCTTTTATTCAAAGGCTCTCGACGAACAGATGGCAGCCATGAACCTGCCCTCGCGCACCGAAATCATCAAAATCATGCAAAAACTTACCGACATCGAAGAACGCTTGATCGACCTGAGCGAGCGCTTCGAAGACTTCGCTGACGCGCAGGCAAAGCCCGCCGCGAAAACTGCTCCCGTCGCCGAAAAACCGGCAGCGGCAGCACATGCGCCTGCGCCTGCGCATGACAGCAAAGCAAAAAAGCACAAAAAATAAAATGAGTAATACGCGAAATACGACGGCAAAGCGTGCAACAATCTCGAATTTCGCGTAGAATCTTCTTATAAATTTGCAGGGCAGGAGCAGAAAGCTGTGAAAGAAAAGCAGGAAATGCCGACAATGCCGGAAATGCCGGAAGCGTATCGTGAGATGGTGTCGCGTTCAGTATTGAAACGCTATACAGAGGCCGACCGCCGCCGACTTGGTATGGAACCGACGCCCAAGACGCCGGTTTTTCGCCAGGGCTGCTGGACACTTTACCGCTGTGGCACAGAATTTGAATCGGACTACAACCCGGTCTTAATCGTTCCTTCGCTGATCAATCGCAACTATATTCTTGACCTGCTGCACGGGCACTCGCTTATCGAGCAGATGAAGCTCGCCGGGCTCGACGTTTTTCTATTAGATTGGGGTGATCCCGATGCCGGTATGGGCAATTGTGGCTTTGATCACTATGTCAGCAAATGGATCAAAAGAGCCGTTCGCCAGATCAAAAAAATCACCGGAAAAGACAAGATTCAGCTCACCGGGCAATGCATAGGCGGCATGATGGCCACCATGTATGCGGCTCATCCTGAGCTCAAAAAAGACCTCAGCAGCCTGTTTCTGCTGACAGCGCCGCTTGATTTGAGTGACTCGGGTCTGCTGGCACAATGGACCGCCACCGAAGGTTTCGATGTTGAAAAGCTGACGGCAGCTTTTCAGGGCCTGGTGCCGGCGAAGTTCTTTCACGCATCGTTTCCGTTGCTTGACCCGAAAACGCAGCTCTCGAAATATCGCCGGCTGCTCGAAAATTTCGAAATGCCCGGCTTTAAAGAAATCTGGGAAGCCCTCGACATCTGGGGAAGCGACAACGTTGACTTCACCAAGCAGGCTTACAAAGAGCTTATCAGCACCTTTTACCAGGAAAACGCCTTTTTTAAGGGCGAATACCAGGTCGGCGGCTGCAAAATATCGGCAAAAGACATCGACATACCAGTTCTCAGCCTGGTAGCGCGCGACGACCATGTTTTCAACGAAAAGGCAGCCTTTGCTATTCATGAATGCATAGCCGCTAAAAAAGGCATGCTCGATTACCATGTAATCCCGGCCGGTCACGTATCATTGATTGCCGCGCACCCGGTCAGAATTCACACATACACGCTGGTCAGAGAGTTTCTGACCAGACCTGAAAAATTAAGAACAGGAGCTAAGAAGAAATGACTGAAGTATTCATCGTAGGTGCAGCAAGAACTGCCATCGGCGCCCTCATGGGAACCCTCAAAGCGGTACCCGCTCACAAACTCGGCAGCGTTGCCATTAAAGAAGCTCTCGTGCGCGCCGGCGTTAAACCGGAGCAGATCGACGAAGTCATGCTGGGTAACGTTCTCATGGCCGGACAGGGCCAGGGTCCTGGCCGACAGGCAGCTCTTGGCGCCGGCATTCCCGAAAGCGTTCCGGCCTGGGCGATCAACCAGCTTTGCGGCTCGGGTCTCAAGACCATAGCTCTGGCAGTAGATGCCATCAAAGCCGGTGAAGCACAGTGTATCGTTGCCGGTGGCATGGAAAGCATGAGCACGGCTCCACATCTTGCTAACCTGCGCAACGGCACAGCTCTTGGCGATGTAACCCTTAAAGATTCGACAGTTCTCGACGGCCTGACCGACGTTTTTTCGGGCGAACACATGGGCATGACCGCTGAATGGCTGGCTGACGAGCTCAAGATCACCCGCGAAGAAATGGACAAGTTTGCTGCTGAAAGCCAGAAACGCGTAGCCGACGCCTGGGAAGCCGGCAAATTTGACGCCGAAATCGTTCCGGTCGAAATCCCGCAGCGCAAGGGCGACCCGATCGTTTTCAAAAAAGACGAACATTTCAGGGTTGGCACTACATTTGAGACCCTCAGCAAGCTGAAACCAGCCTTCAAAAAAGACGGCAGCGTAACTGCCGGTAACGCTTCGGGCATCAATGACGGCGCCGCCGCCGTAGTTATTGCTTCTGGCGAATTTGTTAAGAAACATAACCTCAAACCACTAGCGAAAATTGTTTCACACGCTACCACCGCGTTGAACCCCTCACGAATGGGCCTGGGTCCGGTATCTGCTACGCAGAAAGCTCTCGAAAAAGCCGGCTGGAAAGTCAGCGACCTCGACAGAGTCGAAGCCAACGAAGCTTTCGCAGTACAGTCACTCGGCGTAATTCGCCAGCTCGGCCTTGACCCTGCCAAAACCAATGTTAACGGTGGAGCTATTGCACTTGGGCATCCAATCGGTGCTTCCGGAGCCAGAATTCTGGTAACACTGTTGTATGAAATGGCGCGATCGAACTGCAGCAAAGGCCTTGCCACTCTCTGCGTGGGCGGCGGCATGGGTGTTGCGATGGCGGTTGAGCGCGTCAAGGCTTGATTCCTTTCCTTGCCTCTGCGCGGTCTCATTAACCGCGCAGACTTTCCGGGCTCGGGGACTAGTTCCCGGGCTATCTTTTTTTTAGCAGGAAAGCAGGCTGAAGAAGGACAGGAAGCTCGCACGAAGCCGCAGAGATACGAAGAGAGATGAAGAAGGCTGCAGGCCGATTACGATTACGAGCACGAGAAAGAAGAAAGATTTAGGGAGAGATGCAGAGGAAGAAAGACAGGAAACTCGCACGAAGCCGCAGAGATACGAAGAGAGATGAAGAGGACTGCAGGCCGATTAGGATTACGAGCACAAGAGAGAGAGAACGGCTTAAGATAAAATCTGCGTAATCTGCGGATAATGACCTGGTCTGTTCTTGTCATTAATGATAGTTGCTTGACAACGGTTGATAAAAAAATACTTTAATATTAAACTATTGTATATTAACTGGAGCAAACGCTATGGGAACCCATTTTACCGGCAGCACAGAAAAGAAGCAGGCACTCGACTGCTTTATCAAGCTGCTGCGTGCAACCGAATCAGTCAACACAGATGTGCAGAGGAATATACAGGCAGAAGGATTAAGTGAAAGCCAGTTTGGCATTCTTGAGGCCCTTCTGCACCTCGGCACCCTCAACCAGAACCAGATTGCCAAAAAGTTGCTAAAAAGTGGCGGAAACATTACACTGGTCATAGATAACCTGGTTAAACAGGGTCTGGTCGTTAGAGAGAAGCGCAGCGAGGATCGCCGATTTTACTGGATAAGTCTTACCGATAAAGGTCGCAGGCTTATCGAACATCTTTTCCCGTTGCATGCCGAAAATATTACCAGACGCATGGCGGTACTCAGTCACGAAGAGCAACAGCAACTCGGTGAGCTGTGTCGCAAACTAGGTAAAAACAATTATAAGTGAGGAAACAATCATGAAAAAGGTATTACACATTGTAGGAAGCCCTCGCGGCGCGCAGTCTCGCACTCTGAGAATAGCTGACGCCCTTATCGAAAAGATCAAAAAAGTGCACGGCGAAATAGCACTCGACACTCTCGACCTGTTCGCCGAAAAATTGCCTGAAATGAACATTACTCGCGTCAAAGGCAAGTATATGCTGATGAGCGGGCAGGAGCTTTCTGGCGACGCAGTCGCAGCCTGGGAAGAAATAAAGGCGCACATTGCCCGTTTTCTGGCGGCGGACATTATCATTATCAGCACCCCGATGTGGAACTTCGGCGTTCCCTACAAGCTCAAACACTACATCGACATCGTCTGGCAGCCGGGATTCATGTTCAAATACACCGAGAATGGCCCGGTCGGTCTCGCCGGCGGCCGCAAGGTTTATGTCGTATCAACACGCGGTGGCGATTACTCGGCCGGAACCCCGGCTGAAGCTTACGATCAGATAATTCCTTACCTCAAAACGGTTCTGGGATGGGCCGGCATTACTGATCTCAACTTCATCTCCGGCCAGCCAATGGATGCCAACAGCGAAGAAGGCCGTGAGGCAAAGATCAAAGAAGCGATCGGTGCCGCTGAAAAGCTCGTCTGAGCTTTCGCGCCAACCTGCTTTTAAAAAGCGAATTGCAAAGGCGCCGGCAGCGTAAAAGTCGCTGCCGGCGCTTTTTCGCGTCAGAACAGAGTGGGCAAAATCCTGTCTTTGACTGCAGTTACCGATACTGATATACTGCTACCAGAAAAGCTTGAAATGTTATGAGTCTGTATCTACACGCTGGGATTTCTTCGCAGAATTCCTCGCAATGACGGGATGTTAGTGTGTTTGTCATTGCGACTGCGAGGCATAGCCGAGGCAGGAAGCAATCTTGCTGTTGTGTAATATTTACCAAGAATTCGTCAGGCTGAGAGATATTTTCCGAAAGCTGAGCTATGTACCCTTTTACTGATCTGAGAATCAAATTCAGGCGCCTGCACATGATCCTGCCGCGGCGCGATTTTATAACGGCCGCCGTTCTATGGACTCTGATCTCAGTTGCGCTGATCTATTCGACAAGTCTGACAGCGCCTCTAGACAACCAGATCAAAGATTTCAAGATCAAGTTTAACGCTAACTATCTGCGCGCTCAGGCGGGGTTTCCAATACTTCTGCTGGCTATCGACAGCGAAACGCTGGCAGAAGCGCCACATAAATGGCCATGGCCGCAGTCATACTGGTCGCAGCTGCTGCGCCGGATCAATGAAGAAGGCAAACCACGCGCGCTGGTCATCGACGTGTTTTTCCAGACCCCGGAAAGCGAGAATGAGATCGAACTGCTGATGTTCGCGCAGGCGATTACTGACTGCGGTAATGTTGGCCTGGTGGCTCTTTACGAAGAGCTGGTGACCAAAGCTGGCCCGCTGCTGAAATTCGTGCCACCCCACACTTATCTGCGTGAGAGCGCCTCTTTTTATGGCCTTTCGCAGCAACCTATTGATGAAGACGGCAAGGTGAGATCTTTTACTTTGCGCGATTACCGTATTGAATGCCGGCACATCGCCTGGGAAATGCTTGAACATCTCGGTCAGCCGCTCAACTACCTGAACAGAATCAAAGAGGGCAGACGGTCGGTGGCGCTGATAGATTTTACCGCTTCTCATCAGGGAGTGGGGCAGATAAGCATCAAAGAGCTGCTCGACGATGAACGCAATTTTGAGCTGCTCAAAGACTGCGTTGTGGTATTGGGCGCGACCGCACCGGTTCTGCATGACTACCACCAGACCCCGCTCGGCCTGGTAACCGGTCCGGAGATTATCTGCAACACTTTTGCAACTCTATCGAGCGGGCGTTTTCAGCTTCTGCATGACAACTTTGGCAAGCGCATGTTCTATTATCTGATCGGTGTTTTTATCGCGATTTTTGTTTTTACCGACCTCATCAAAAACAATCTGCGTCAGATGATAATTTTGTGGCTGCTGATGCCGGTCTTTTTGTTCTTTTACTCTTTTCTGCCGCTTGAGCACCCGCCGATAATTCTGACCTGGGCAAGCTACAGCTTGACAGCCTTCATAATATTTCTGTTTCTGCGTTTTCTTGAAATATCTGATCTGCGCGAGCAATTGCTCGAAGGCGACCTGTGCGGAACAATTCAGAAAAACTTCTTTCCGACCGAAAAGCTCGTAGATGATCGCGGTGTGGTCTGCTATGGCATCTGCATTCCTTACAAAGATGCCGGCGGCGACTATTACGACTTTTTAAAGCTCAATGACGGCCGGATATTCTTTATTCTGGGCGATGTTACCGGTCACGGTCTGTCGGCCAGCATGATCACCACCGTTGCTAAAACGGTTGTACTGCTTGAAACAGAGCGCGAAGACTTCAATCTGCAGCGATTGCTACAGGAAATAAGCCTGACCATCTACAACATGACACGCAAACGCCGCATGATGTCAGCGGTGGCAGGCATCATCGACCCGACAAAACGTACCGTGCAGATCGCTTCCGCCGGGCATCTTCCCTCAGTCATGAAAAGCGGTAACACCGCCCGTGAAATACCTCTACCCAGTTTACCGCTGGGTTTGTCAAAGAAACCGCGACCATTTACCACTACTGAATTAGATATTCCAGATAATGGAAAACTTTTTGTCTATTCAGACGGTATAATAGAGGGTGTAAACTGGAAAAATCAGATGTTCGGCTACGACTCTTTTTACAAGGTGGTGGCAGACTTGCCGGAGAAACAGTCTCTGGAGCAGGATGCCAGCTCGCTTATCGAGCACCTGCGCCTGCATTCGCAGGGCCGAACATTTGAAGATGACGTTACGTTGGTAATCATAGACCTGAACAAAGAGGAAAAAAAATGAACAGAAGAATCAAGGTTTTTGCATCGTTTTGTCTGATGGCAAGTGTTTGTATGTTGGCTGGCTGTGGTGGCAGCGGGTCAGAGCCAATTGGCAAGCTGGCTGGCCTGCAGGGCCAGGTCAATGTCAAGCCGGCACAGGTCGAGGCTTTTGCTACGGCCAGCGCTGAGCAGAAGCTGTTTTCGGGTGATTCAATCAAGACCGCTGATGCTGCCAAAGCCGAGATTCAGCTGTCCTCGGACGACAGCCGCATTGTACTGAGCAGCAACACCTTTCTCGAAATTCGTAATTACAGCGAAAAAGACCTGCGCCAGATGCATGGCATCGCTATTTACAAGATTTCACCACAGAACCGCGAGCTCAAGATTCAAACTCCGCAGGGCATGGCAACGGTTCTCGGCACAGTGCTGCGCATAGATGCCACTGACACTGAAACCATAATTACGGTAGAAACCGGCAAGGTCGGGTTCAGCAAAAAAGCCGGGCATCAGGTTCTTATCGAAGCCGGCAAACAGTATTCGACCGCCATGTCAGAAGACGCTGCCATCGACATTGATCCGCTTGAACTCGAAAAGATTTTCAGCGGCGATTCTCTCGCCCCAATCATTAACCCGAGATAACACTTATAGACAAGGACTTGCGATATTCTGCAAATTTGAGAATTGAGACTGCTTCGGCCATAGAGCGAGTGTGTCATTGCGACTGCGAGGCATAGCCGAAGCAGGAAGCAATCTCATGGGCAGAAGTATTAGCTCAAGCCTGACCATTCGGGCGTTTTGAGTATAGCTTTTCAGAACAATCGGGACAGATACTGTGTGAGAATTCAGAGTCAGTATGTTGTTTGATATACTGTTCGACCTGGTTCCACAGTCCTTTGTCGTCGCGAATCTTTTTGCATGAGGCGCATATTGGAATAATTCCGCGCAGCGTCTTGATTTCGCTCAGCGCCTGCTGCAGATCAGCAATAACATGCTGCTTTTCGGTCTCAAGATTCTTGGCAATCGACACATCCGTGATAAAGCCCTCGATAGAAAATGTACTGCCATGACTTTTTCGCTCTACCGACAGGCGGCCCTGCTCCCAGACCCATTTTTGCCGGCCAGCAATATCGGTGATCCGATAAGTTGTATTGAAAGGCTGGCCCATGCTGATAGCGCCGAGAATTTCAGATTTAACCCGCGCACGGTCTTCTTCAAAAATCAGGGTAAAATAATCGACGACTGGGCTTTTGATAAAATCGCCCGGACGGTAACCGGTAAGGGCCAGGCAGCCATGGCTGACGTATTGCATGGTCCAGTTCTGGTCTATGTAGCATTTGTATGCCATTCCCGGCATGCTGCTGATCAGCATTGAGTAGCGGCGCCGGCTCTTTTTAAGCCTGCGGTTGGCAATGCGGTTTTTGCGGTTGAGTTCTTCAAGATTAAAATGCGAACGAATCAGTTTGAGCACAAAAAAAAGTGCAACCAGCGCGAAAACTATCTCGCCGAGCTGAACCAGCGTGCGCCAGAAAGCGACCTGGCCATGTTGTGGTGAATAGACAAAGCCTTCGAGCTCAACATTGGCAGGCAACATGCCAAGCTCATGGTATTTGTCAGCGATATGCTGCCAGCGCCCGAGGTTCATGTAGCCGATCTCAACAACATCCATGCCAATCAGCTTTCTGGACTTTTCGGCCTCAAACAAAAGATGTGCGCGGCTATGCCGCGTAGAATATTTGCTTAAAATGAGATCAGCAATTTCTTCGGGGTGTTCGAGTGCGTATTTCCAGCCCTTTTTTGAAGCACTGATAAAATCGGCAACGCGCTGGGGATTCTCTTTAATCTGATCTTCAGAAGTAAAAAGAACATCGCCATAAAAATCTATACCACTCGATTGCGGCACGAACACTCGATAATCAAGATTACGTTCGACAATATTAAAAGGTTCGTCAGACAGGTAGGCCGAAATCGCGTCAGCCTTGCCGGCAAGCAGTTCATTAACGCCATAAGTGTGCGGCAAAATTTCGAGGTCTTCTCTGGAAAGTCCCTCAGCCCGCAGATAAGCGAGCAATTCGGCAGAGTGCTTTTCGAGCATTACTCTTTTACCGGCCAGCTGATGAACGTTGGTGATATCACTTGTAGCCGGCACGAGAAAAACCAGGGGCGAATGCTGATAAATGGCTGCCAGAACAACAACCGGCTTACCCTGCGCACGATGCAGCAGCAGTTCTGCCCCGCCAACACCAAAATGTGCACGGCCAGAGACTACTGACTGAACAGACTCTTCGTTGGGGTCGTCTTCTTCGAGCGTTACGTCAAGGCCGGCGTCTCGGTAATAGCCCTGCGCAACCGCCGCGTAATAGCCGGCGAACTGAAACTGATGCTTCCACTTGAGTCTGAGAGAAACCTTGTCAAGTCCGCCTCTCGCCACCACAGGTGCGGCAAAGCCTGCTGCCACATGTAAAACCATGAACAACAGCAGAGCAGAAGCTGCAAAACGCGCGTAAAAGTCTTTGTTCCCCGTATTTCTCATCAACTCAAATCCCGGTGTACAACTATATGGTGTTGCTTTCTATGTCAGAAGTTTAATGCAAATTCGGCAGCGGGTCAAAGTTTTTGTCAGCAATTCTCGTCAACATCCATAGATTAAGGGTGAGCGGCATTACAAAGCCATAAGCCTGCTCTGAGCTAATCTCATTGTCCTTGAGATTGCTTCCTGCTCCGGCGATGCCTCGCAGTCGCAATGACTGAGCAGACGCGACCTCAGCACCCTCCCATAAAAAAACCGCCAGCCAGGGGGGCGGCGGCCAAAAATATATGGCAAGCACCAGTAGATGCTAATGCGGTCTAGAAAGGCCAGTAATTGTTATCAGCCCAGATACGTTCAGTCACTATGCGATCTATCTCGAGAAGCTGGTGCAGGTGGCTTCTTTCCCATTCGGCAAGCCAGCCGTACAGTTTCTTTTCTTCGGTGTCAGTGGCCGACTCGGCGCGTTCGGAGTATACCTTGATCGCTCGCTCTTCCATGTTGATGGCAGCAGAGATCGCTGCTGATTCATAGTCGGCGCCGGTGATCTGCATGATAATGTCGTTATTGATGACTTCACTGGCGGTTTTGAGCGGGTCTTCGCTGACATCAGCGGCAAAGCTGCCAAGGTCTTTAAGCGATTTGTAGTGCTTGAGCAGCAGGTCAATATGCACCTGTTCTTCAGCGGCCATATTGCTGAAAAATGCCCGCACAGCGGAGTGATGCGTGTGTTCGGCGACTTTGCTGTAAAAGGATTTCCCCCGTTTTTCGAGCAGCAGAGCCTGTCTGATAATTTCGAGAGCGCGTTGTTTCGACATGTTTCCTCCGGTAGAATTGGTTATCTGTTAACAACATATGTATTAAATAAAAAATTGCAACAGGATTGTTGATAACCCTCTATATTAGAGCATTTCCTTGAGGGCAAGGGAAAAGAGCTTAACGCCTTCGCGCGGTTTTCGGTCGCGATAAGCGACAACCCAGTCTTTGACGATCGCATATTTTTCAGGCGGCAATGCCAGTATGTACATCATGTTGAGACCAGGCCAGACCTCGGTGTCAAGTCGAGTGCCACCACCAACGCCTGAGCCATAAACGGTCGGCATCTGGGTGAACGCAGAAATCTGGTTACGGCGAAAAAGCTGTTCGAGGTCTTCCTTAAGAGTATTGCTGCAGACAAGCATGACAAATTCCATAATTTCTCCGTTACTCGCGCAAATCTTCGGGCACCAGCCAGCGCTGCAGCAGGCTGTACAGGACCGGCATCAGCACCAGGGTCATAATTGTCGACACAAACAGGCCTCCGATAACGCTAAGGCCAATAGGAACCCACACTTCAGACCCATCACCGGTCGAAAGCGCCATCGGCAGCATGCCTATTGCGGTAGTGCACGATGTCGAAATTACCGGGCGCAGACGGCTTTTTCCAGCCTCGACAAGCGCCAGATTAAGCTTTATTTCGCGCCTGATAAGCATATTGATATAGCTGATCAATACAATTCCGTTATTGACGACGATTCCGATAAGAATAATAAAGCCAAGAAGCGACACGACTGAAATGCGGTTGCCGGTAACCGCCAGAAGCTGGATCGCGCCCATGAAACCAAACGGAATGCTGAGAAAAATTATAAATGGCGCCAACAACGACTCAAACTGCGAGGCCATGACCATGTAAACCAGAATCATACCGAGAACTGCCGCCTGCAGCAATAGCAAAAACGAGTCGACGCGCTCTTTCTCGTTGCCGCTGAAAGCCCAAGAAAATCCTGGTGGAACCGGCACATCCTTGAGCACTTCAGCGGCGCGTTTGATAACAGTTCCTGGGTCGGTGCCAAAAACCTGACCGGTAACCTTAATGTAACGCTGCTGTTCGGTGCGTTCGATACGAATCGGGCCCAGCGCCTGCTCAAGATTGGCAAGATTGCTCAAACGAACCGACTGCCGGTTTGGCGCCAGAATATTGATCTGATCGAGGTCAGCAATGCCAACGCGGTCTTCGGGGCGCAGACGCACCTCGATATCATATTCTTCACCGCCCTCGCGGAATTTGGCAGTGCGATCGCCACTGAAATAAAGTTCGACACCCCGCGCGATATCACTGACATTAAGCCCCAATGCCGAGGCCTTTTCGCGGTTTACTTTGACCTGCATTTCGGGACGCGCGAGTTTCTGGCTGACTTCAAGATCCTTGAGGTTCTCGATGGTCATCAAGGCTTTAACCAGAGTGTTGGCAAAACCAACCCCCTGCTCGAGGTCGTGGCCGTAAATGTCTATCGAGAAATCAGCGCTGGCGCCAATAATCATTTCACCGATCGGGTCGGTAGTCGTAAACCTGATGACCGTGCCGGGAATATTGTCTAGCAGCGGGCGCAGACGGCTGATTATTTCTTTGGCGCCAGCCGTGCGCTGGTTTTTTGACAGCAGCGTCATCTCTATTTTGCCGTAATTCGAGGCCTTTTTCGGGCTGAAAATCATATTCTCGACATCCTCGGTAACGCCGGTTGTTACGATCAGCGACTTGAGTTCAGGCGTGTTCTCTCTGATGGTATTGCCGATCTGCTGGCATACTCTGGTCGTCTCCTCGTATCTGGTGCCTGTCGGTAACTCGACTTCCATAAAAAGGAAGCCCTGATCCTGCTGCGGCATATATTCGACACCAACCAGCGGGATAATCGCCAACGAGAGAACAAAAATCACTATGAGAACAGCGAGTACCTTGTAGCGATTGCGTAAAGCCCTTTGCAAAAAAGCGCCATAAAAATTTTCAACGCGGTCGAAAACCCCGCCAATGCGCATCAGCAATGTTGAACTGCCGGCAGCGTTATTCTTGAGAAACTTTGAGCAGAGCATTGGCGTCAGCAGCAGAGACGAAAACAGCGACGCGATAAGCGCCATCGTCACGATTGTCGCGAGCTGGCCGAACATGATTTTGGTAATGCCGCTGGTAAAAATGATTGGCAAAAATATGGCTATCGTGGTCATGGTAGAGGCAACAACGGCTGTGCCCATTTCGGCCGCGCCCCATATCGCGCTCTCGCGCACATTAACGCCGCGGTCGAGATAGCGCTTGATATTATCGAGAATGACTATGGCGTTGTCGACTACCATTCCAAGGGCAATAGCAAGGCTCGACAGCGAAATCTGGTTAATCGTATAGCCGTTCATGTACATCAGAAGAAAGGTTATGATCAGAGAAGTCGGCACGGTTGTAGAAACAATAAGGCTGGCACGAACATCCCTGATGAAAAAGAGGATGACCAGAAACACGCCGATGCCGCCGACAAACAGAGCATTGCGCAGGTTGTAGACAGTACTTTTGATAAAATTTGCCGAATCGAAAAATTCTGTAATTTTCACATCAGATGGAAGCTGCGCCTGAATTTCGGGCAAAGCAGCGCGAACTGCCTGCGAAACGGCAAAGGTATTGCCGCCCGACTGCTTCTGCACGATAATACCGATCGCCGGCTTACCGTTTATCATCAATTCATCAGATTTTTCGGCAAAACCGTCTTCGATTTCGGCAACGTCTTTGAGTCTGATTATGCCTGAGCTGTTCGCTATGACAACCTCGCCGATCTCTTCGACGCTGGTAAACTCGCCGGGAGTTCTGATCAGAAAGTCCATCATACCGGTTCTGACATTGCCACCAGGATTGCTGAGATTCTGGGCGTGCAGAACCTGCACGATCTGCTGCCCGGTAATGCCGGTAGCTTTGAGTCGTTCGCGATTCAGCTTTACTCGTATCGTGCGACGCAGACCGCCCTGTGAAACCGCGGTGGCAACACCGGGCAAGCGCTTCAGCGCATCGGTTATCTTTTTGTCGACGATCCTGTCGAGTTTTTCCCAGCTCTCATCGGCGGTTACACACAGCACCATAACCGGAATCGCGCTCATGTCAAACTTGAGAATCATCGGGTTTTCGGCGCCATCGGGCAAATATTTGCGAATGAGGTCAATGCGCTCGCGAATGTCGTTGGCTGCTTCTGACAGGTCGGTATCCCAGTTAAAGCGCACCGTTATCATCGACACGCCTTCCATTGATGATGAAGTTACCTTATCAACATTTTGCACGGTTGCAACGCGCTCTTCGATGACTTCGGTTATACGGGTTTCTATCTCATGCGGGCCGGCGCCGCTATACGAGGTGATAACCGATATTACAGGAATATTCATTTCCGGCATAAGATCGATGCCGACCCGGGTATAGGCAAAACCGCCGAGAACCACACAGGCAATGAAAATCATACTGGTGGTAACAGGCCATCTGACGCCAAATTCAGAGAGTTTCATCTATCGCTTTCACTTTCAATGACTTTAACCTGGCTGCCTTCGCGAACAAATTCTAGCCCGCGCGAAACGATCAATTCGCCAGCCTTGAGCCCGCTTTCTATTTCTACGCGGTTTTCATCGATGATACCTATTTTGACCTGGCGTTTAACGGCGTAACCGTTCTCGATAACATAGGCAAAATGCTGCCCATTGTGGCGCACGAGAGAATCGCGCGAGACAACAGGCACATCTGAACTGGTATTGAGAAGAAAGCTAAGCCTGGCAAACATGCCGCTGCGCAGCTTGTTTTCGGGGTTTTTCAAAAGAATTTCAACCCGACCAGTGCGGCTCACCGCATCTATTGATGGATAAACCAGGTCGGCAACCGCCTCATACACCTCATCTATCGAATCAAGGTGAATCAGCACCCTGGTTTTGCCCGCCTTGATCTGACCGATGTCTTTTTCGATCACCGAAGCGATTATGCGCACCGGATTGTTCTGCTCAATTCTGAATAGAGCCTGCGCCTGGTTTGCCATGGCTCCAGGGTCGGCACGGCGACTGGCAATTACACCATCAAAGGGGGCGCGCACCATGGTATTGGCAAGGCCGACCTCGACAGCATTCAAATTGGCTTCGGCCTGAATCAGCTCAGCCTGGCGCACGCCAACTGACATTTTTGCCGACATGATGGCATCTCTGGCCCGGCTCACTTCAGTGTCAGCGGCGACCAGTCTCGCGTTAGCCGAGTCATACTGAGCCATCAGGTCATCAAGCTGCTGTTGGGAAACGGCGCCTTCTGCCAACAGCTTTTCGAGACGTGTGCGTGTCTGCGCAAGATTCTTTAACTGCGCTCGTGCGGCTTCGACACCAGCTTTGGCGGCAACCAGACTCGAATTAGTGCTTTCCTGAATGACCTTTTGCATTTCTATTGAAGCTTTTGCAACAGTTACCGCTGCTTTAGCCTGCTCATACTGCGCCTGCTGCAGAGAATCATTGATTTTGGCCAGTTCCTGGTCTCTTTTTACGACAGACCCGACATCAACAAAGATATCGATAATTCGACCAGCAGTTTCGGGGTGAACTTCAACGCCCAGCAATGGCAGAACATCAGCCGAGGTTTCTATTTTTCGGTTGATAGTGCCAGCTTTAACGACAGCGGCAAAGACGGGTGTTTCACGGCTGCCGCTGTCGCTTTGAGCGATAACAGGCTGACCGATCAGCAGAAGAAGTGTCAGAATCAGCAGCGACCGGAAATAATAAGCAACTATGCGGACAGCCATACAAGTCTCCGTTTCAGTTCAATTTCAATATAATTTTACTGTACAGTCAACGCTGACTGACCGACGGGTCAGTCTATAGCTCACATACGCAAAAGTCAACAGGCAAAGCGCTTCAGGGTAATTACGCGACCTCAATGGGACATTTGGGTTTAATGGGCAGGCGAAAGATGGTATCATTGGCAACAGATCAGAACAGGTATCTGATTAAACCAGATGAGACGAGTCTAATATTCACAAAGAGTTCGTTCACAGCAAAATACTCCAGAGTCGCCTTTGTAATTGCCAGCGACAACGATTACGATTACGATTACAAGCACGAGCACGAGCACGAGCACGAAAAAACAAATAGCAGGACAATGCAGAAGGTATTTACGAATAAGTGAAATTGGTATTATAGCAATGAATGAGTTGTGGCAGCTTTTTTGGTCTTTTTTCAGAATCGGAATGTTTACTCTCGGCGGTGGCTACGCTATGCTGCCGCTGATTCAGCACGAAGTTGTCGAGAAGCGCCAGTGGGTTGACAGCAAAGAGTTCATTGAACTTCTCGCGCTGGCGCAGACTGCCCCGGGTCCCATGGCGGTCAATGCCGCCGTCTTTGTCGGGTACAAGCGCAAAAGTCTTGCCGGAAGCATCGTTGCTACGCTTGGCATGACGCTGCCGTCTTTTATGATAATTCTTTTCATCGCCATGTATCTCATCGGTTTTCGCGAAAACCGTTATGTAGAAAGCTTCTTTAAGGGCATACGTCCGGCAGTAGTTGCGCTGATAGCTGCGCCGCTCTATTCGCTTGGCAAAGCCATGAAGATCAGCTGGTTCGGCATTATACTCGCTGGATCAGTGGCCGCAGCTATTGCTTTTGCCGACATTTCGCCGGCAATAATGGTAATAGTCATTGCAGCATTGGGTTTGTGCCTTGGCATAATACAGAAAAAGCGAAAGGCTGCTTGAGATATGCAAATCTATTTTGAGCTGTTCATGAGCTTTTTCAAAATCGGACTGTTCGGGTTCGGCGGCGGTTACGCCATGTTGCCGCTGATCAGGCATGAGGTTGCCGGCGCGCCACATAACTGGCTGAGCATGGTTGACTTTACTGACATGGTCGCCATATCACAGATCACTCCTGGCCCGGTTGCCATCAATATGGCAACCTATGTTGGCTATGCTGTCAGTGGCAATATTTTCGGCGCGCTACTGACAACTCTCGGTGTCTGTCTGCCGCCGCTGATCATCATGCTGCTCCTCGCGAAATTTTATCTCAAATTTCGCAAAAACCAGTATATCGAGATGGCCTTCAAAACATTGCGCCCGGGCATACTCGGGCTGATTGCTGCGGCGGCGCTATCTCTCATGAATGCTCATAATTTTATCGACAAGGCGAGTCTGGTGATTTTTGCCGCGGTCTTTGTTGCCTGCCTGTGCAGAATACACCCGATCAAGCTGATCATACTGTCAGGAGTCGCCGGACTTCTGCTGTACTGATCAACAGTTAAAAGCCTGCCTGCGACCTTTTAATGCTCTTACAGGCAACTTCTGTCATTCATAAACTCAATTATGCCAATCCCTTTTAAAAAAGCATGCCCGCACTAAAACAGAAAGACACGAAGAAATCATTTTGGTTTCTTCGTGTCTTCGTTGTCTTTGTGCGAAAACCTTTTGGAGCTTATCTTAAGCTTAAAACTGGTTACTCGCCTTTACCCTTTTCGCGGGCCTGGCCTTTTCCGAGGGGTTTTGCCTTAAGGTCAGCGGGAGCAGCCTTGCTGACACCGGGGATTTCATCAACCTTGATCGCTGCCATCGGGTATTTTTCGCTAGCCGGCATCAGGCCGCCTTTTACGGTGATGGTCTGGCCGGCCATCTTTTCAAGTTCAGCGAATCCGGTCTTGTCGTTGCCGGGGAGCAGCTTGTACTGTTTATCACCGCTGACCAGAACTATGGTCGAATATTTCTGATTTTTAGCCGGGTCAGCCGGGGTTACCTGAATTACGCCACTGGCTTCGATCTGCTCGAGATTGCCTTTGGGCTGACCTTTGCCTTTGAATTCTTTTTCTTTTTTCGCCGGAGCAGCAGCACCGGCCGCTTCGCTTACCACAGCTGCACCTTCGTTGGCAGCAACCGGCTCTTCTGCCCACAAACCAGCAAAACCGCTTAAACAAAGAACAAACATCATACAAATGCCCAGAATTTTCTTCATATACACAGATGCCTCCTGAAAATAAGTCAAACTAACAGAGCTGATTATACTCCTATTTATCCACACACAACAATTTCTTGTACAACTGGCGGCAAAAGAGCGCGCCTGTTTGTATTTACCGGCTGATTGAATTACACTTATGAATATGGAAATTACTAAAAACAGATTTCTCGGCATGGTGGCTGCCATGCTGGCGATCGCCGGCATACTGGCCTGGCAGATTCCTGACGCTGCCAGCGGCGACATGGCAACCGGCGATGTGGTTTATCTCGGGCTCACCTTTGCATTAGTCGCCATGCTCGTCAGAGTCGAAGCTTTTACTGCCGCTCTGGCGGTTGTTTATGGTAGTTCGCTCCTGTTCTGCTTTTTCTATCTGTTTATTGCCCCATTCGAGGCACCGGTAATGCTGGCTCTTTTTTTTATGCCGGCCCTGCTCTGGCAAAAGCGTCGTATTGGCTGTCTGCATCTTGCCCTGATCGGAGCGGCTCTGGTCTGGTTGAGCTGGAAAATTCTGGGGCGGCCGGCAATACTGATGCTGCTGTTGCCGACCTGTCAGATTCTGGCAATTCGCCTGACTGGATCAGTGCAAAACAGATATAGTCGGGATGGCAGCAATATCACGGTTCAGCTCAGCAGCACGCAAAAAGAACAGATGAGAAAACCCGGTCAGAAAGACTCTGCTGACTGGTGGGAAATCATCAGGCCAGAAATTGTCGCTTTTCCTGAACGCGTCAAAGATATGTGGACAGACTTTACCGGCGACGCACCACGCCGTCATCAGGGCAGCGAAAGCGTTTTAGATCTTGAGCTGCTCAAAATGCAAAATGCCAGGGTCATGTCACATGCTTTGACCAGCATCAAAAAGCGCGACGCCTGCTTTGCCTCAGATGTGCTTCTAAAGCGAGTCGAAAGGCTGTTCTGGAAAGTTCAGAATGCCTGGTATGACCAGAATCTTGAAACGATTCAGGCGTTGGTCTCAGACGCCCTGTATGAGCAGCTCAAATGTCAGGTCGACAGTCAGAGAGCCATGGGCGTCAGATATCGGCACAGCAAAATGACAGTTTATGATATGCGCACCGCTCAGGTAAACTGCGACAACAGCTTCGATGTCATTCATGTCTTCATTCGCGCATCTTCTGCCGACGCGGCAATAGATATTAAGACCGGCGAGACGCTGGCCGCTAATGATGAGGGCCGCAAATTTTCGGAATACTGGACACTGATCAGACGGCCATCGGCAAAGACTTTGCAGAAACCCGGCCTGATTGAAGGATCGTGCCCGAATTGCGGAGCACCAATTGTAATTGGCCAGGCTACCGTCTGCGGCGTGTGTAATTCATTCATCAGATCTGGCTTTTACGACTGGGTTCTCGCCAAGATTACCCAGGCCTGCGAGTGGGAATACAAAGAACCAGGGTTGATACCGGAGTGGCACAGCATGAAAAGCGTCGATGCCGATTTTACTCTGCAGCAGATTGAAGACCGCACCGGTGTAATCTTCTGGATGATGCGCCTGGCCGAGCGCAGTCAGTCGATTGCGCCCATGCAGAGATTTTCGACGGAGGCTTTCTGTGAGCTCTACCAGAGCACCATTGTTGAACGCGGCTACAACTACATGGAAAACGTCGCGCTGGCATCGGTTTCGCTGAAGGGTTTCAAGATCGGCAAACACTGGGACAGCATGTTCGTTCTCGTTATCTGGAGCGGCGTACCTACCATGCTCGATAAAAACAACAAAGTTATTGAGGCAAGAAGAACAAGCCAGGTCATGCGTCAGATCTACATTCTGGGGCGACGGCATGGCGTAAAAACAGATCAGAAAAATACGCTGAGCAGCGCGCACTGCCCGGGCTGCGGTGGCCCGCTCGGCTCGGCGTTCGCTGTTTCCTGCAGCTACTGCAATTCAGTGCTTAATGAAGGCAGCAACGGCTGGATACTTGAAAGAATAGCCGTTGAAAACGACAAAGACTACCTCGAAGCGCTCTCGCGCAAGACAGCCTGCGAGAGTGAACTCGAAGAAGACAACGAGACGAGGTCAGCCCGTGATGTAATTACCATAATGGCGCAGATTCTGCTGGCAGATGGCAAAAGCGAACCAGCTGAGATGCAACTGCTCAACAAGATCGCGCAATGTTATGACATGTCAGAAACACAGGTCAAGGCAATAATCCAGTCTCTAAAGGCCGGTCTGGTCTACATACCGGCGCCAGCTGACAACCGTGAATCATGGAACCTTCTGATGGCAGCCGCCCGCATGGCACTGTCTGACGACGAAATAAGCCCACTCGAAGAACGCGAACTGATTCTGCTGGCACAGCACCTTGGCTATTCTGCTTCCGATGTGGTAAGAGCGGTGAAAGCTGAAGAAAAGCGGCGGTTTGCCGAACAGCGCGAGGAGCAACAAAGAATCGCCCGCGAAAAGATGCACGCTGAAGCCATGGAAAAGGCAGCCGAACGAGATTCAGATCAAGAAAAAGATGACGAAGACGAAGATCAGTAGCGCGCCGCTTTTTTTGCCGGGCGGCGATAACCGCATTTGCAGGCGCCTTTTGGCCCGATAACCCGCGCACATTCAGGGCAGTATTTGCTCACCTGGTTTTCAATGCGGCTTTGGAGCTCTTTTTGCTCTTTCAGTTTTTTCTGTTCTTCGAGCTTGTGGGCCAGCGCCAGAAACTCGGCGCCATCAGAGGCGGGGGCCGCAGATTCAGCTAGTTCCTGAAACTTTTCGGCGTAATCCGGATTTTCTTCGAGATAGGCGGCAAAAGCCTGCTTCACATTGAGATCTTTGCGCCAGAGGTGCTCAAATGGGTAAAACGGCTCTTCATCGAGTTTTTCTTCGCAAAGTGCGATAAATTTTTCTTCCCAGCTGTCGTAGGGTTCACGTTTCATTTGTGCTCCTCAGTCTTGTGGGCCTTGCCATTTAATTCGTCAAGAGAATCGAAAACATCTGAAGTCTTGAAAATTTTGTGCTCGAGTTCCTGCAAACAGCGGAGATGCGTCGCAAAGCCCTCGGCAACAAGAGACAGCAGGTGCTTAAATTCAGCCACATCGCTTTCGAGAGCCTTTTCGACAGAGCGTTCACACATGCTCTGTTCATAACTGCGCAAGGCGGTAATGGCATAATGTGGATCACATTGCCCCTGGCGGATCTCTTTGAGAGTGGCTTTGATCTGGTTCTGAATAAACCGCAGTGTCTGCAGCGTAACCTTTCCCTGGCGCCAGTTCTCGGGATGTTCGCTTATTTCTTCGATAACACTGTCGATAATCGCTGCGTGGCCTTCCTCTTCGAGCGCGAGTGCTTCGAATTCTCTGGCGTAGTCAGGAAACAGCCGGACGCATTCCCGGTACATATCAGCGAACAAAAGTTCATTCTGCTTTAAAACAACTGCAATACTTGCTATTTCCATACGCCCTCCAAGGTGACGTCAAGAATTATACCTGAGACTTGCCAGATTTGCCAAAATTTCGCCTTAACTCGCTTACCATCAGCTTTGACATGATAGTCCCCAGGAGTTATAAATAGCACACAGACTACGCGCAAAGCTTCTTCTAAAGCTAAGTTAACACAAATTTAATGTTATCGCTGTACCACAGAATTCAAAAAATCGAGTCATTACAAAAAACTGTCGACAAAGAAGTCAGACAGTGCAAAAGCCATACGGGCATCGAATGCCTGCAACATTGCGCTCATTGCTGCAGCTATGAAGATATAACCGCATCGCCGGCCGAGTTTCTGCCTTTTGCCTGGCACGCCTGGCGCCTCGGCCTGCTTGATCAATGGTTTGATGAACTCGACAAACACGACGGCACAACCTGTGCTTTTGCACGCCTGAGCGAAGGTGCCTGGGGCTGCAGAATTTACCCGGCGCGTGGCCTTATCTGCAGGTTATTCGGGTTTTCAGCAACCACCGACAAGAATGGGAAGGCTCTTTTCGCGGCCTGCCACACTTTGCGCCAGCACAAGCCCGAACTTGTCGAAAGCGTTAACGGTTATCTCGGGAGAGGCGGCAAAATACCGGTCATTGCCAGATACTACCAGCAGCTCAGTGCCATAGAACCTGCCCTCGGGCGCGAGATGCTGCCAATAAACCAGGCCATAAAAAAAGCGATCGAAATCATCTACTTTCACTTCTCATACCGTGAGTGCGCCTGAGAAACCTGCCTGCGCCCTTAGTATTTCAAACTAAACGGGTATTTGAGGCAGATTTATTTATGCAGTTATCAACAATGGGTAAACATATAGAATCAGAGGGGGGGCTGGATGTTTTTGCAGATAATCAGGCGCTTCATGCTGAATTTTTCGACAGTAGCGAACTTTTCAGGCGCCGCGACCGACAATTCAACCCACATGCCGACTCTCTTAAGTGAGTTTTCAGGGTCTGGCAGACTGATATGGTGAAACTTGATGCCGACGGTAAGTCCACGGCAATAGACATATTTGTTCACGGTTCCGCCGACTTCGAGAGTACGTTCGATGCCTTCATCAGACAGGTTATACATAACAATACCATCGCCTGAACTGTCTTCGGTAAATATTTCCCAGCGCGCAACCTTGTCAGAGGAGCCGTCAGCCGGGTCGGTCAGCGCATAAGCGCGCAACAGATCGTATTCTATCTGTGCCAGCAGAATCGCCGCGCCTTCCATGATGGTCAGATGCGCCATTCCTTTATGAGAACCGCGCAGGCCGACACCAAAAATGTTAAAAACCACCGCGAAAATAGCACTGATAATAATCAGACCAATGGTTATCTCAATCAGGGTTATGCCGCGGCGCGGCCTGTTCTGCTTCATTTTGTCACCAGTCCCGCAATTTTTATATGGCGATCAAGCCCGTTAGCTTCCTGCCAGCGCACAATAACCGTAACGATCTTGTAATCGTATTTCCAGTCGGCTGAACGCTTGCGCTCGCTGACCTCGATCGTGCGTCTGAACTTGCCGTCTTCAAGGCCAAGATCGAGAGTCTGACCGGAAAAATCAACCTGAAACGAGCCAGTATCGCGCGGCGCAGATACTTTGAGAAAGTCATGATCATAGGGAAGGAAAAAAGCGTAAGACATCAGGTTAGACGCGTGCTGCTGCGCCAGAATGTCGTTGCGATTCTGCGTGGTAGTTCTGCTGCCCTGCTGAAACATGTTGAATATCGGCACGATAAGAATGCCAAGACAGATTACCGAAAACAGTATTTCGATAAAAGAGAAAGCCTGCCGTGCGGTTTTTATGCGGTTTTTCATCAGTCAAGCAACCTCGGGTAGTCGAGACCGAACATGAGCAGGGGCTGCTCAGAACGACCTTCGGCAGCTTCCCTGGGCAACGCGGCAAGATCTTCGGCGTAAACGATGTTAACGCCACGCGCGCAATAACCGGCAAGCGAACCGGCAGCAATTCTCTGCATCGCCACATTTCCCTTAATGGTAATTGGAGCGCTGCTGCCATTGCCGGCAAACTTTACCTGACCGATGTCTGAACCGTCACCAGCCGCCGTCAGGGCAGCATCAAGTTCGCCATTAAGGCTGGCGTCAACGATAATATTGCCGCGACGCGCCACCAGATTGAGCAAAAACTTGCCGCCATCGGCCTTGATCGCGCTTCTGATCTCAATGTTACCCTCTTCGAGTATTATGCCGCCATGGCTGGTCAGGCGAAGCGCCTCATCAAGCACAATGCCGTCTGGAGCCTTTATGCGCAGCCAGCGGTTAAGATCGAGCTTGCCGTTATCGAGATATCTGCGCTTCTGCAGCACCGACAGCAGCTTTTCGCCGCGCGCCAGCGTAATATCTGGCCTGGCAGTCGCAGCGGGTGTCTCGGGCTTATCTGGTTTGTAAAGATTGTTGAGCTTGTTCTGAAACGCTTCGAGCAGCTCTTTCATCGCCGCCATGTCCTGGATATTGTCGTAAACGCCTGCCAGAGGCTGCGGAATTTTTTCGGACAGCCCTTTGCTGACAGCCTGACCGCTGACAAATGCAAACAACGGATCAGACTCGGCAATCACGCCGGCATCGAGCGGGCGATCATTGCGATGATTGGTGAGAATATAGCCCAGGGCGCGGTTATACGGCACCTCGATCAAACAGCTCGCGTATTCGCGATTATACTTGCTCCGGTTGAGAGTCGCGCCACCATTCTGATCAGAATATTTATTCATGAAATAGCTGAAATCAAAGTCTTCGCCGCCGGCTGTCCGGTAATCTTCGAACTGGTTATCGTCGTAGGTATAGGGAAGTGGGCCATAATTATCGCTGCTTTCGCGATACGCCTTGCCGCAAAGCGTGCGGGCAGCGGTATCGCCAAAAACCAGAGTCGGTGAACGTTCGTTGTCTGTGCCAAAGAGCTTGAACATCGAAGTTCTGGCTGACATTTCGGCGTAGCCGCTCTTGATAAGGTCATACCATGAAATCGAATCTGGATTGTTGAGATCGGTTTTGCTCAGTCCGGTCTCACAGTTGAGCAGAGCCATGTTGCCGATCTCGTCAGTTTTGTAAAAGCCGTTGCCACGGCCTTCGGCGAGAAGGTGAAAGCCTTCGGCAAACGTACCGTAGTTCCCGCCACCAATGCTCCAGCCACGTGAGATACCAAGATTGATGCGACCGCCACCGAGATAAACGAGTCCGCGTGATGACTTGATTATTCCGGCAAAATTAGCCGGCAAAGCCGCATTTTGCCCGGTGTTTTTCAATATCCATGGGCGGTAAGTGGTTTCGACGAGATTACCGTTGTCGTTTGAAACAATTTTGTTAAAGCGCTCTTCGTCTTCGCCGCTTCTGGCGTCTTTAACATACAGGGTAAAGCGCGACAAAACCGGAACAAGATTGGCCGCCACTCTGGTGCTGATGGTGTAGACATATTCTTCAGTGATCTTTTCAAGCGAGGCGGGAGCCCGGTATTCGATGACGATGGGAATTCTTATCAGGCCGATCTTCTCGCGCGGGTAAGCGGCAGTAACCGGCTTAAAATCAACTTTTCGCACTTCCCAGCCAACTCTCCAGGCCAATTCGTATAACTCGCTGTTGGCCGACTCAAGACGGCGCTCAATAAGCTCTTTGATTACCGGCGTGAACACTATTTTATCAGAAACACTGGTGCTCATCGCTGACAGCGGCTTTTCAAGACTCTTTACCAGCTTGCCGGAACGGTTGTGCAGTTCCTTATCCTTGAGATGATGACAGGCAAGAGTCGCCAGCGCCGCCGAAAATTCACGGGCGAGCAGAACCCGGTTCAGCCTTTTGGTAGCATACTGACGGCTGGTTGAATACTTAATGAAGGCGCCAAAAAAAATCAGCAGCGCTAGAACGATGCCGCCGATCATTACTGCAACGCTGCCGCGCCGGGTTTTAATTGCCTGAATTATCCGCATTTTTTAAAAATATGCTTTCAGCAACCCGGGTATACCGCGCACTGAAAACGTCTCTTGATGGGTCTCGAAAAAGTAGCCAGCCTCCGCCCACGCGGACGAAGGCCGATGTTATTAAAAAACGCCGAATCATCTGCTCTTACGGCAAGGTAACCGGTTCGAGCTTGAAACTGCTCTCGGGTGCCTCGTCAAAGTTGGCAACACCAAGCCATACATCGTTGTCTGCCTGGCGGTCAATAAAACGATTCATGACATAAGGAGGCGCAAGCTCACCTGTAGCCCTGACCTTGCCATCAAAACCAACGCGCACTACCACGAGTTTGCCGGCAAATCCGGTTATCGGTGTATAAGTAATAACGCATTCTTCGGCAGCTTCATCGACCCACCAGAGTTCGGGGTTCATGTGTTCAGGCAATTCGAGAGCGACTTCGCCGGCAATCTCGCCGCCGAACTTCTGAACGACGAGCATTGTCTTCTCGCTCTCTTTTTCGAAGAAAAGCCGAAACAGCGTATCGTTTTCACCGGCAACGGCAAAGCCCGACCATTCCCAGTTCGTTTTGGTAAGCAGTTTACCGGCATTATCGAACAGAATGATTTCCTGGGTGGCCTTGTCGGCCACGAAAACATGACCAGTGCGGCCAGTTTCAACTCTGAAGGGCTGCGCGAGAGCTTCATTAACAATCTCACCGAGCTGCTTGCCGGCGACGTCGAAATGCAGCAGTTTTTTGTTGATGCCATCGATCAGCCAGAGCGACTTTGTCGCACCAGACTCATCTTTTACCAGGGCGAAGTCTTCGATAAGACATTCGGCGGGCGAAGCGACAACAGCAAATTCGGCAAGCACTTTTGAGCTGCGGTCGAGCTTGAGCATTTTGGCGCCGATACTGTCAGCAACCCATATGTGTTCGCCGTCAAGACGAAAGGCCAGAGGCCCAACCGGGTATGGCTCTTCTTCACCAGGATGATTTTTCTGGTTGAAGTAGCCAACCTTGCCGGGGCCTTCACCGTATTCGAGGTTAATTTGGGCAGAAGCCGCAGCAGAACAAACGCACAACAGTATTACAAACCAGACTCTTAGTGATCTCATGAACTTGTTTCCTTGCTAGATTTCACACTTTGCGCAATACACGGCAAACCGGAGCATAAGTAGCAGAATGAATCGCCGGGACTTTGCGGGTTGATGAATTGCTCATCGCCTGCACGCTGTTACCGCTTTCAAGAATTACCCCGATGTGAGTATCGTTGTCTTTGACCCCATCGCCAGTGCGGTCATAGGTTTTCCAGGTAATAACATCGCCGGCGCGATAGGGTGGAACCCTGACTTCCTGCCAACCAAGAGCCTTAAGCTTAGGAATAGTTGCGAGAACACCAAGTTGAATACCAGTATTAACGCCTGCGTTCATCAAAGCGGTAGTGGCAACCTGTGCACAACCAAGAGAGCCGCCATTAGTCGCCGGATGATATGGGAAAGATCTTGGGGTGCTATATTTGGAAACGAGATTTCGGGCAGCATTAACGACTTTTGACGCAACACTTGAACCCGGGGTATTGTCAACTGTTACTGCGCTGCCGCTCGGGGTACTGCTTCCAGAGCTTGCGCCGCCCTGTGAACCGGCGACATAACGTGAGTGAATATAGCGGGTTTCGCCATTGTGCGAGATCTTATACCAGTCACCTTCGCGGCCAGTTATGGTAACCGGCTCGTTGTTGTTAAAACCACCGACGATCTCGCCCCATGGGCCTTTTCTGATGTTAAGTGAGCTCGACACCCTAACGAAGGCCTGACCATTCGGCAAGGTGGCTGTAGCACTTTCAGCCGCCTTTTCATCAGCTTTTGAGCCTGAGAACCAGGTTGTCCAACGCGACCTGCCCTGGTCAGAAGATTGATGATTTCTGAGTGTCTCGTTAAAATTCATCGCCAGAACCGAGCCACAGACCAGAACAAGAACAACACATAGCCAAAATTTATTACACCTCATCACGTCTCTCCTTTGTCCAATATTTGTCAGAGAATCTGCCAGAAAACACTCTTTCAAATATAATACTTTGATACTCCGAAAAGGTTTACCACTAATATTTTATTTGACGGGCCAGAGACCAGAATCATCTGGCAAAGATAACAATCTGGCCCGAACCGGTGTACCTCGCCTCGTCAACTTCGACACCGATGAATTCGGTTTCGATGTAGACTTCGGGTTCGGTCAACACGACCAGCAGATCGCGACCGGCGTCATCGCGGGCCAACCAGGTCTGGTTGTCGGGGTAATATTTCTGTAACTGCATCAACATCTGATCGCCAGGTTTTGGCAGGCCGGCCACCTGGTCGACGGCTGGCGGCGCGATGCTGTCTCGCTCGGCAATCGGCTTGCGGACTTCTGTTTTGCCGGGCTGCTTCTTCTCCTTCGGCTCGACAGGCTCAGAGGGCCCGACAAACAGCATTAGCAGAGCTGATATAACCAGAGCAATGAAGCCGTAAAAAGCGGGGCGCTGCCAGTCAAATTTTTCTGTCTGCTCAACCGAAGTCTGCCACTTAATTGAGTTCTTGACCTTTACCAGCTCTTTCGCCTGTTCCATTGAGGCTTTTCTCGAAGCATTTTCAGCGGCACGGCGGGCAAGAAACGCATCGATCTCTTTCTCTTTGGCGATGCCGGAAGAGATCAGGAGTCGGCGCATCTTTTGTTGCGCATCAGCCAACACCTTTTTCAGATCAGGACGACGGGCTTCGAGATCAACAAAGGCACAGAGCGAATCAAGTTTGGGATTTGCCAGAAAAATGGCTATACAAGAATCAATCAGACCTGCTTCCTGTTCTTTTTCCAGAAAGGTCACAAGGCTCGGAAAAATGAAGGAAAAGTCCATCTGCACGGTTGCTTCAAGGCCATGCGTGCGCCGCACCTGATCTCTGCTTTCGAGCAGATGCCCGATCAAAAACTTTGCGTAATCCGGGGCAGCCTTGCTGGTAGCACCAATCAGCACTTTTCTGATCAAAAACGACTCAGTATTGATGTAGCGGTTGACCAGAATGTGAAATTTATCCCAGTCAAACTTGGCGAGATACTCGAGACCGGCTGCCACAAACGCATCAGACTGCAGAGATAAATGCTTTTCGGCAATCTTCGAATAACCACCCAGTTCGACATAAACCGCCGCTTTGAGCGCTGCGTGAACAAGTGCGTCAGACGAGGCCTGATTGTCAAATACGGCTTTGATCTTAGCCATCATCTCCGGGCTCTTGCTGAATCTTGCCCGGGCGAGTTCTTTTATCTGCTGAACTTCTTGATTAGCCTGCGAAGACGCCACGACCGGCACGTCAGGCAACGGCGGCGCGCCGGCTACGTCAGCCTGTCTGGCTGGTTCAGCCGGTTCGACAATCTCTACAGCGTCAACAGCTTCGATAGCGTCTATGGAGGGCAAAGCAATACTGTCACCGGGCTGTTCTTCAGGAACAACCGGCTTTTCGACGACCCTCGCTAGCAATTCAAGCAAAACACTTTTAAGCTTTGCGTTCTGGCACTTTGCAATAAAATCTTCTACTGCCACCCGAACGTCGCGGTCAGAAATATTGTAGCGAAGATGGCGCAGTATCGCGGCTTGCTCGTCTTCGGTCTCATTATCAAATGAGACCAGCAGATTATAGACCAGAGACTGCGCCTGCAATTGTCTTGAATAGTCATTTAGCCGCGCCCGGTAATCGGCAAAATTATCACATTGGCCAGACAGTTCAAGGTTGCCACAATAGCTGACCATGAACTTCTTGAGAAAATCCGCCTTGGTCGGCGTAGTTCTGAAGATGATCCCGAGAATACGAAACGGAACTTCGCGGTCAGGGTTATTAAGCAGAACCGTGCAGGCAAGCTTGAATATCTCAGCATCGGCTTCGACCGTGACCAGATTGAGCAAACTCTGCTTGATCAGAGAGAAATCAATGGTCGAGCAGATCTGCAGCGCAGTAAGACGATTGTAGCGATCGCCCTTTTCCAGACAATCATTCATAAAATCAGCCGCGAGTTCTGGAAAATGCTTGGCCATGCTCCAGATCGCCAGCGAACGAATTACCGGATCGTTGACGTGCACAATCTGCGACAGCCTCGTCTTTAAACTCTGGGGAAATCGCTGAACCAGCGATTTGATACAGGCGAGCTGCAGGCTTTTACACTTTGAAAAAATATTCTGCTCGAGAAAGCCGAGCATGGACTCTGGCCAGAACCGCCTGAATTTTCTGACGACAGCCGATGCGACAACCTGGTTACTGGTAACTGCCAGCAGCTTTGGCAGCATTATATCAGGCCTGGCGTCCTTGATATCCTTGACCTTGATTGATTCAATAAGGTTCAGCTGTTCTTCGAGAGAAGAAGTCGGAAAAAGCTGAATAATCTGATCTATGGGAAAGGCCGGCGCCGCAGCTTCAAAAAGCTTGAGCTGATTCTGATCGATCGCGTGCTGCAACAGAAGCTGACATTCGGGGTCCTGTTCAAGAGACAAGCTTTCTTCGAGTACTGTCAGCAATTCAGAACTGACCTCAGCCTTTAAAGCCGATTCAATTGCCTGCAGTTTGAGCGTCTTTACCGGCGCTGTTAACTCTTTTTTTAGCTGGTCGAGATCGAGCATTGATTATTCCAGATCGCCTTACAAAACTAGTTATTTTTAGACTAATCCCAGACTTCAAGAGAGTTATTAACCAGCACCAGCGCCAGTCAGTCAGTCAGGCTGATTGCAGCATGGTAAAAGCCTGGGTCAGATCTTCGGCATGAGTCGAAAGCGAAAAGACGCCAGTCAGGCCAAAGAACTTCTGCTGAATGGCGTTCAAGCCCGAGATAATAACCCGGCCTTCATAATCCTGCACAATCATCAGAGTTTCAAGAAGCGCGGCCATGCCAAGACTGTTGATAATCTCACAGCTGGTAAAATCAAATATCAGCCGGCTCTTGTCTTTGTCGCAAAGAGAGCCTACTTTGTCGGCGAGTCCTTCGAGCGTTTCGTTAGTGCAGTAGTTCTGAAACCGCACGACCGGAAAGCCCTTTTCTTCAGTAATTGTATAAGCAAGCGCTGCCATTTTCAGTTCCTCAAATCAGAATCTGATGAGATTCTATCACAAGATGCCGAAAAGTGAAAAATTTTGATAAATTATCTTGTACACTGGCGCCTGTTAAGAATTACAGCTGCCTTCAGAGGTTTATCATTGTCTGCCGTTGTCTGTTTGCGCTGAAAAAACAATGCTAAACAAAACATCACTTCTGCTCGAAAGGGTTTATGGATTTGTTTGCCTCCTTATTTTTCAGGTCCGGGTAACCCCCGGACTTTTTTTTTGCCCGGCCAGAAACAAAGTCTTGTCGGTAAAACTTAACAATCATCAGACCGTAACCGATAAGCAGATAAATTCATAAAATTACTGCGGGCAATCCCCGTATAACTGGAGACCAACCATGGATAAAACCGCCAGAGATTTTTTCTGCTGCCTGCTGCGAGCACATTCACCCTCAGGTGATGAAAGCGCTCACCAGCGCATCTGGCTCGATTACGTTAAAACATTCGCTCAGGTCGAAACCGATCACTCTGGCAACGCCATTGGAGCGCTCAACGCGGCGGCGCCGTTCAAAGTTCTTCTGGCAGGGCATAGCGATGAAATTGCCATGCTGGTAAAACGTGTAGACGAGCGTGGTTTCATCTACTTCACCAGTGCTGGTGGCATCAAACCTGCGCTGTTGCCAGGCTTGAAGGTAGACATACTTGGTTACAACGGCAAAGTCGGCGGCGTAATCGGCTTCAATCGTAAGTCAGACACAGATGCTCCCAGCAAACCGAAATGCGAGGATTACTTTATTGACTGCGGTTTCAGCAGTAAAAAGGAAGTCGAAAAGTTTGTACGTGTCGGCGACTACATACTCTATCAGAGCGAACCGGAGCTTTTCAACAAAGACAAGCTTGTCTGCAAAGGGCTCGACAATAAGACCGGCTCATTTATTGTTGCCGAAACGCTGCGAAAATTGAGCAGACAAAAGCTCAAAGTCGGCGTCTTTGCGGTCAGCACCACCGGCGAAGAAACCAACATGCGCGGAGCCCACTGTGCCGGCGCCGTTATTCAGCCCAACATGGGCATAGCCTGCGATGTTACCTACAATACTGATACTCCAGGCGAAGACGCGCAAAACCCTTCAGAAGTGCTGCTCGGCAAAGGGCCGGCACTTTCCGTTGGCAGCCCGATTAATCGACGCATAAACGAACTGCTCGAAAAAAGCGCGAAAAAACTCAAAATGCCACTGCAGTTTGAATTAACACCGGGTCGCACCTGCACTGATGCTGATAGAATAATGTTTTCGGGAAATGGCGTACCGGTTGCACTCGTTTCACTGCCGCTACGCTACATGCATTCCCCGATCGAAATGGCTTCGATCAAAGACATTGATGCGGTAATTGAGCTTCTCAGCGCAACAATAGCAAGCCTGACCGGCAAAGAGGACCTTCGCCCGTTAAAGCCCTGACCCGGCTCTCAGCGAGGTGGCGAGACTTCCGCGAAACCGCTCAGTATTTCAGGATCTCTCGGATAAAGAACACTGCGCATGCCATTGAGATGGCGTGGCGCGCCGCCCTGACTGACTTTGGCAAAGACCTCGTTTTCATCTTCGACCCAGGCGCCGCCGATAACGTCGACGCCGAAATCAAACAGCGCCGAACTCATCGGCACTGATGGCCCGACAACGATAACTTTTGCACCGGGTTTTTTAAGGGCCAGCAGGCCTTCAATTGTATCGTTAAGGCAGGTCACCCCGGTCATGGCGACAACATCAGCCTGCGGAATAATTTTAACCGCTTCGCCGGCATTCAGGTCGCCTTCCTGCGGGCGTTTTTCGATAATATGAAAAGCTGCAGCCACCTCTTTTATTTTGTCGGTATGCGGAAAATGCCCGACCATGGCAACCCTTTTGCCAACGCCGAGCTGTGCAGCAAGATCAAGAGCATTGCCGGCAAAGTATTTCTTGCCATCAAGCGGCAGCGCGCTATTGATGGCGGCAATTGCGAATGAGCGCTCAATACCCTGCAGAGAATCTGTCCAACTCAGCAAGTCTTCAAGGCTTAGCTTCTCGATTTCACCCATATGCGAAACCGGCAGATGCACCTTATACTCGAAAACACGCTCATCGCTGAGAGTCATGCTCATACCGAGGCGCCTTGTCTTAACTGTGGTTACAAACGCAAAAGAGGCGACCTTCTGCAGCGGCAACCCATAATATTCAGCTGGAATAGTGGCCTTGGCGGCTTCTAGAATTAACGACATGGCTCCTCCTAGGAAAAACATTCGATAAATAAAAGTAATTCTTTTTACCATCACGCGCAATCCTTTTCTGGCATATGCGAAAAAAAGATTACACAATGGCATCATGGAACCCGCTTAAAAAGGGCATCAACAGAAACACGCCAAGTAGAAGCAAAAGCAATTTAATTGACAGCAGACAAGTTCAGGTTTAATATAAATGTAGTTTACAAAGTAGCATTAAGTATTGATAGAAATAAACGGGATCTGGAGAAACAAGAAGCTATATGCTGAATAATTTTATTGCTTTTATCGATGCCGGTGGGCCAGTGATGTACCCCTTAACCGTTATTGGCATATTGATTTTCGTATTGGGAATTTACCAGATTGTCTGGTTGGCCGCCTGGACACTCAGGTCAGACCTTTACTCGTGCGCCGGCGCGCCGATGTGGGCAAAGAAGGCCATTGCCCTGGCTCGCCACCAGACAGGGTTTTCTGGCCTTACCATTCTTGAATCTATCGAGCTGTGCTTTTCGCGCATGGAAGACTGCTTGACGCGCAGGGTTCCGGCCATGCGCTTTCTCGCTCAGATCAGCACCCTGATGGGCTTTCTCGGCACGGTTACTGGCATGGTGCGAGTGTTCAATACCGTTGCCAAGCTCGGCACCGTCACTCCTGCCGATCTCGCCGGCGGCATACACGAAGCGCTCTTTACCACGGTATACGGTCTGATTCTGGCCATTATCGCCTGGGGCTTTACCTATTGTATCGAAGCGCTTTCACGCCGCCACCTGCGTCATCTCGAACTTCTTGTGATCAATGAACTCGAGAAGACAACATTGCCAGTAAGCACAGGAGCATTTGATGCGCCTCAGTCGGAAAAATAATCGCGAAACCTTTGCGCTTGATCTGACCACCTGCTCGGATATTATTTTCACGCTGCTTATCTTTTATATTCTGACCCAGAGCTTCGTGGTACAGGTACCAGTTGATCTGCCACGACTCGAATCAGAAGTTCAAAACATCACCAGCGCGGCACAGCGTCTCGAAATACAGGAGTCTGGCGCGATAATCTGGAACAACGAAAGCCTGCCTGCCGACTGGAAAGGGCCGTTTGCCGAAAAGCTGTCGCGAGTCGCCAGCGACAGCAGTTTTGTCATAATCGCACAGCACAAGGCTCCGGCCGGGGTAGCCATTGAACTGCTCGACAGGTTGCGAATGGCAGGCATTACCAGTGTTGCCTTTGGCGGTATTCCCGAAAAGCCTGCTGCCGCGAAAGAACCCAAACAATGACCGCAAAAATTCTGCAGTTAAGAGACGGCGTGCTCTGGCCACTGTCAATTGTGAGCGGGCTTGTTCTGCAGATAGTTCTTGCCAGTTTTTTGTGGGGCATCTGCACTTCTTTTGATAGTATGCACCCACCAGTATTACAGCTGATCAGGCTGTCGCCGGCAGTCGCTGTGCCGCAGCCGCTCGAAAATAAAGTTGTTCCGGTGATTGAGGCTCCCCAGGCTGAGTCTTTCATCGAGCCAAAGCCGGTAATTGAACAGGTTAAGGCCGTTGAACCGGCAACTGTCGACCCAGTCAAGCCACCGCCGGCATCGACAAAGGCAAAACCAGACCCGGTCAGGCCCAGGCCAGTCACAAAAGCTGCGACAAAGCCCAACAAAGTTGAGGCACAGACGAAACCGGTAATGCCGCCAGCCGCTGTTGCAGCCAGACCAGCCGCCATTGTCGCCCAACCGGCAGAAATCAAGGATGCCAGGGATGCTGCCTTACCACAAACATCAGTAAAAACGCCAGACTCTACCGTAAATACGGCTACAAGCCTGGCGCCAGCCAGTCCAAAAGATTTCAGCAGTTACCTGCAAAAAATATACCGTCAGCTGGAAAAAAACAGAAAATACCCGGCCAGCGCACGCAGACGCGGAATCAGCGGCAAGGTCGCGGTTGCCTTTTCCATAAACAGTGAAGGAAAAGCGGTTGGAGCAGCTGTCACCAATAGAGCCCCGCGCGAGTTGTCAGCAGCAGCACTCGAACTCGTAGCTTCGCAAAGATTTGAACGCCCGCCCGAGGGCTGGAACAACGCCAGTCGCATCGAGATGCAGATTAACTACTCGCTCCGATAGAGAGAAACGAACTGACAAGGAGAGAAACATGGGTATTCATCAAAGACTTATTGAGTGTGCAACGCCATGGGCAGCAGGACAGCAGGTTAAAGAGCTGCGCTTCGGGCTTGGCTACAGCTGCGTAGAGATGACTGACGGGCGCATGGGCGTTGCCTGGACGCCTGACCAGAAGACCTGCTCGTGCACACATCTCGAAGCCGCCGGGCAGATTGCCGGAAAGTCGGCCGCCGATATTCTGAACTGGCTGACCAGCGACAACGCGCTGGAGCGAACTGCCGGACTTGCTGTTTTTAACGCATTAAATGCACGCAAGGAACGTCTGTTTACCGAAGGTGAGGCAGCTTCGCTGCTCAAGATTCAGAGCAGCGACCATGTCGTCATGATAGGCTATTTTGCGCCGGTTGTTCCATCGATAAAAGCTACCGGCTGCCGTTTTGAGGTAGTCGAGCTTGACCCGGAAAAACCGGATGTGCTGTCGCCAGAGCAGGGTTTCAAGGCCCTTGCGGAATGTGATATCGCCATCATTACGGCAACCACGATCATCAATGGCACCTGTGACAACCTGCTGGCAGCATTAAAGCGCAACCGCGCGGCGTTGATTCTTGGCCCGTCAACGCCAATGTGCCCGGAAGCCTTTGCCGGCACGCGGGTAACCCAGCTCAGCGGATCGTATGTAAAAGACCCCGAACAGGTCAAAGTTATCATTTCAGAGGGTGGTGGCACTCGCCTGCTCAAAAAACACCTGCGCTTCGCCAACACCATGGTATAAGCAGCAATTCTGATTGAAAGCTTCGCCACCGCGCCTGTAATTCGAAGCCCACCAACAACAAAAGCCATTCTAAAATGGTAGAAGTAAGTTATACCGGCCTTACCGACTACATATTTACCCTGCTTCCTGCGATAGCCTGGGCAACCACATAGCGAATACGGTCAAAAGCTGAGCTCCGACCGTGTCGAACTGCGCTGCCATCATTTTCTCCGGTGCGGCCAGTTCGCATTACTTAAGCTTTTCACAAAGATTTTCAAACTCCGAAACACAAAGACAGTTAAAATCTGCGGTGGTCTGCTTTCGAGCGCTACAGTATTGCCAGGCGAACGTGTGATCAGAAATATTGTCCAGTGCGTACATTGGGTCTATCAAATGATTTCGTCCCTGGTCGAATTTTGTCAGCTCTCCCTGTATACTTCCAATATCACCAGGAACAGGGAAAAGCTTAAGAGGCATTTCACATGGATCGTTTAATTATGCCTGTTAGAAAAGTATTCCCCCCAAAAAAACAGCACAAAAAGTACGGTTTAAGGTTATAATAGTAGTAGAGATATGTAAGTTTTTGTTGTTGGTTACGTTCGAGGCACACACTTATGCTCAAAAGTAGCATTGTCGGATTTTGTCAAACCTCTTTAATCATCCTCAGATATGTCCGGAGTAAAGACTATGCTCGTCAAGCGCATTGTTGACTTTTGTCATTCCTTTCTATTCACTCTGCATAGAGCCCGACTGGTTGTAGTTTGGGCTGGCCTTGTGCTGCTTGTTGCTGCCAATCTTTTTGCAAGCAGTGTAGACACTGTTGGCCAAGCCAGACCACGCTCCGGCATAGACATCAGGGTAACCGAACTGATGATTCAAGCATCTCAGGCGCGTGATGCTGGTGACATGAACAGTGCTGAGCTTTTCTGGCTGCAGGCGCGAGCGCACCGCCCATCTTTGCCTCGTCCAGTCTGGCTTGATCAGTCTCCGGCAAAAGAAACAGTGGCTCAGCCGGCAATAAGCATAGATGAGTTGACTGAGCGCATCCAAAAAATGTCCTATGCTGATGCCAAGATACTTCTAAATGATCGACTTGAAAAAGACCCGGCGAATCTGAAATTGCGCCAGCTTTTTCTGGAACTCTCTGAAAAAGCTGCTGATCATAGCGAAGTGTCACGACATAGCAGTCTGGTCACAGTTGACTCACGAACTTCACGCAACATTGTGATGTCTATTTTGTCTGTTCTTATAGGAATTGTTCTGCTATGGCAAATTGCCAGACTGGTCAGAGATTTGAACAACCAGTTCTAATATTCAGCCTGTCAGAATAGTTGTAACATGGTATGGGCTGAGTAATCCATTCTAACTGAGAACAAGGCAAAGTGGCAAAAGCATGAATAAAAGTGGCAACACAGGTATGAATCGCGCTGCAAAAAGTTTCCCGGGCCAGCCCTCCGGGTTTAAGTTTGTATTGTTCTTAACATTCTTGTTTGTCTGGGCCACTACCGGCACAGCATTTGCCCTGAATCAGCTTACAAACTCTGAATTGTCAACAAATATTGCCAGCTGGAATCCTCAGCATCGGGTTGCCGCAACTGTACCGATCGTGTCCAATCCAACAGACAATATGACATTTTATAACTGGTTCAGTCTTGCTGGAGAAGGCTGTTTCTATGTTTACCGTAACAATAATCGTGACCGAATTTTCAATGCCTATTTGTCACAAAACTTTTCGACACCCGCTGCTCCTGTTAAAATAAGAATAGGGTTTGACCACCGGGAAGAGTATGGTGACAACAATGGGTATCTCCTTCACGGATCTATAAGAAATGCCGGCGGAGCTTTCCCTAACGAAACAATAGCTCATACATTTTTTAATGAAGCTGCGCCTGTTCCGGCTCATACTACGGCGTGGGTAAGAAATACATACGACATAAACCTTGCTACAAGTTCTAATTTTATATACAGGGTTTTTTGGCACTTTGTTAATGTTCAAAACAGCCGAAAAAGCGCTTATGTAGACAACCTAATGGTGGATTTCAGCCCTGCCGGGCTAACTGGTGGGCTTAATGGAACATTGAATGAGCTCTCGTGGAATGTCAGCACTACTCCTGCCACCGATGTAACTTTGCGCGGAACAGATCCCTATAAAATTTACTGGGGAACAACCTCCGGCGTTTACGCTGCTTCTACCACGGTTGTACTCAACAGTTTTTCGCATACCCCGCCGGCCGGCAGCGTTGTCTATTATGCGGTCACAGATTTCGATTCCAACGACTTCGAATCGCCATATTCCCCGGAATGGCCGATTTTGCGCATGAACGTCAGAGATGGTAGTGGCGCAGATGTTGATTACATCGCCGGCTCTGATGTGCCAATGAACTGGGATCACGTTGCCGTCACCGGCTTTATCCGAACAGGCTATCAGGTTGCTCTTGGCACCACACCAGGCGGCAGCGAAGTGGCTGGATGGACCAATCTGGCTGCTGCTGCCACAAATCACACCTTTGCCGGTGTTACGCTGGTTCCAGCCACTACCTACTTCACCTCGGTGCGTATGGTTACCGACAAAGGAACGCTCAATTATTCCTCAAGCGATGGGTTTGAACGCCTTAATATGGATGTGCGTGACGGCCCAGGCGCAGACGTTGATCTGACAGCATCTTTGAGCGAAGCAGATATGAACTGGGGTGCTCTGCCAATTCCGGTTTCCAGCTACTCAGTCGCATTAGGAACCACTGCCGGCGCATCTGATATTGTCGGCTGGACCAATGTTAACACAGCAACCAGCCACAGCTTTACCGGCCTGAGCCTGAACAACGGAAGCACTTATTACTGCAGCGTCAAGGCTTTTGATATGTCATCTATCGAAATCGCCGTATTTTCTAGCGACGGCTTTGTGCCTGTTGTCAATACTGCTCTCACCGTCAGAGACGGGTCCAATATTGGCTCAGATATTGCCCACAGCTTTTCCCGTGATTCGATCGGCGTAAACTGGGATGACACCACCGGTCTCGCGGTTTTGCGCTACGAGGCCGCGCTGGGAACAACACCGGGCGCAACAGATATCGCGGGATGGACGAATGTCGGGGTTGGCAACAGCGGCGTTTTGAGCGGATTTGAGTTGACAACCGGCACGACATATTACTGTTCGGTCAGAATAGTACATGCCTCAGCCGGAGCACTGCCGGCTTACTCGAGCAACGGCTTCACCTTTATTCGGTTTGAGGTGCGTGATGGCACCGGAGAAGACATAGACAACTCAATTCTGCCCGATACGATTCAGGGAAACTGGGATCCGTGTTCCGTGCCGTTTTTGCGCTATGAAGTCGCTGTCGGCACAACCCCTGGTGGCAGCGGAGTAGTTGGCTGGACTAATATGGGCACGTCGACAAGTGCATCTTTTTCCGGTCTCCCGCTTGTCAGCGGCACTATGTATTATATTTCGGTCAGAATAATCGATCTGGGTGGCGTATCATTGGGAACAGTATTCAGCGATGGTGCCATAACGACTATCGTTACGGGTATAACGGTCAGAGATGGGTTATGGCCGGATATCGAAGAATCATTCTTTGAGAATCGCGCTGAGATGAACTGGGATCACCCGAATGCTGCGATAATTCGTTATGAAGCTGCCATGGGAACCAGCGCATACGCTACCAACGTTCAAAACTGGACAGACGTCGGGCATGCCAATAAGGCAACACTGACCGGGCTTTCTCTTGCCAGCGGCACCAGGTATTTTGCCAGTGTTCGTGGCATTAACTCTTTTGGCGTAGTAGAAGCGATTGGCAGCTCAGATGGTTTTGTGGCACGGCGGAATCAGATGCTGGTCGATACAGCTGCAAAGAGCTATTTTCACAATGCCCGTGTTTTGCGCATGATCGACACGACAACTGATTCAGGATCGATTCGCCCCCGACAGTTTTCGGCAGCTGGTGGAGCCACGGCCTATTGGAATCGCTGGATCCCGGTTACGGTAACCGAGCCCGGTGTTACCAGCCGCATTAATGCGCCTTGCCGCATACAGCTTACCGGCCTTGCCGGTGTTACAGCAAATGCGATAAGAGTGGCGGATGAGTATGGCAATGAATTGCCGAGGTGGTTGTTGGCTTCAACTGCCACTACCATGGATCTGGTGTTTCTCGTTAATATGGCGCAGGGAGAAACCAGAACCTACTACATTTACTGGGGTAACGCAGCCGCGGCCGCCCCCGGTGCATATGGTTTTACCAATACTGCGACCGACATTTCTGCCACCCAATGGACACCTTATTACTCGCGCAAGAATACGCCTCCTGGCGTAGAAAATGTTGCCCTGGGAGCAGCTCTTTCTAACGCTGACGACCAGACGGTTACTCCTGGCAACGTTCCGTGGGCGTTCTATTTTTTCGGCACCGATACCCGCGGCTGGCGCATGAACACTAATGGTTTCTTGTGCACCCTCAACGTCGCGGGCGCAACGCAATATACTAATCGCTGGGCACAGTTTGCTGGGACAGCAGCCTATTTTGGCCGCGTGATAACGCCGATGTGGTCAGACTTGTGGCCTGGCGGCGGCTCCCCCCCCAATGACGGCATATTTCGCAACGTGTTTGCTGATCGCGTTGTATATACCTGGCGAGCCAATCGCTTTGGTGTCCGTGATGATATTTATATTTTTCAGGCTACATTGCGTCAGACCGGTGACATTGAGATGAGCTATGATTATTTGAGCACTCGTGGCATAATCGGGCCGCCCGGCACTTATGACAGGCCTGTTAACACCGAAGGCACTGTCGGTATCTCAATGGCCGACAATACCATGTGGTTGCGCAGCACGCCCCTCATTATTGGCATTGGCAAAAGCCCTACCGCATTTTTTCAATGCGCGGATGCGTTTCGGGGAAACTACGTTCCCGGCGCCATGATGGGCGGCGCTGCCGGAACCTGGGTCGAGATCGCTCATACCGAGTCGATGATTTTCGATGCTCGAACGGCAAATCCGATCTGGCAGCGAATCGAATACGACTGTGCCGGCAACGCTAACAATCGCCTGGTAATCTCTACGCGCAGCGGCTCAACTCCTTTGCCGGAAATGGGCGGCTGGACAGCATGGATCCCGGCGGCAACCGTTACCGCGAATGGTAACACTCCCCTTAACAGCACTAATCGTTACATTCAATACCGTGTTGGTTTTGAGCGAGACAATAATATCGGTGCTTACCCTGTGCTCAGCGAAGTTCGCTTCGTACATGGCGGCATCTCGATCGAAGAGGTTAAGGGCCCTGAGAGCGTTGCTCAGGGGCAGACCAACATTCCGGTCACGGTAACTATTAGAAACTTTTATACCAGTCCGGTTGATCTGCAGTCTATCGGACTCAGCTTTTCGCTTGGCTCATACACGCAATTACTTGTCAATCCCGCAGTTCCAGGAACGCAAATCCCGGCCGGGGGAACAATTACCGCAACATTTTCTGTTAATGTCGCCATTGATTCACCGGTTGGAACAGCGACGATCGAAGCCTTTGCGTCTGCCACCTCAGGCATTTACACATTTGAAGACCTCGACGCGCAGACTCCCCATAAATGGTGGGTAAGAAGTCGTGCCAGGTTAAGCATAGTCAAGGTTGAGACCGACCCGACGTTTGTAAACAAAGGGCAGTCAGATATTCTGGTTAACATGCTGATCGCCAATCTTGGCGAAACGCCATATTACTTCAATGGCGCCAGTCTGACCTTTTCACTTGGTGGGTATGTTCCACAAACCGGTTCTCTGACAACCCCTCTTCCTCTGGCCACAGATGCTGTTGAAATTCCGCCGCTGAGTGAATTCACGGCCGTCTTTACTGTTACCATATCGCCGACCAGCGATTCAGGTTTCGTAGCAGTCATAGGTGGCATGGCCTCAGGAACCGATGTGTTTTCAGGTCTTAACACTGATGACATCACAGCAGATATAACCGATTCCTGGACAATCCAGAATCCCGCCGCGCTGGTTCTCGAAGAAGTTATTGCATCGGCAACCGTCTATCGAGGCCAGACCAATGCGCCGGTGCTGTTGCGTGTTTCTAACATGGGTGAGGCCACTGCATACTGGGAATACTCTGATCTAAACGTTCCGCCGTATTTTGCCACAGGCACTTATGATGCATTTTACAATGTAACGCCCTTTGACATCACACTGCCCGGTTACATGGAGGCGACTGCGCGCTATGGCGTTGACATTTCACCCAACACGGCTACCTGTACTGACTCGGTCAATGCCAATGTCTATGGCTCAGATGCGAACTCCGGAAGTGCTCTTAAATGGGAAAGCGGCGCCCTGCTGCCAGCCACATGGACGATCAGAGCAGAAATACTCAACACCTTCAAAGATCCGGCATACGCATTTCCCTCAACCGGCTTCAACAAACCTACAGTCGGCAACATAACGGTTTATGCTCGGGGCGAAAATGTCAATCCCTTTGCTGAATACGTGTTTCGCTGGCTCGACCCATCAGACAATACTTTGCTGGTATCATCGCCGATAACGGCTGATGCCTCCGGAACCATGTATCATCAGTTCGACATTACCCCGCTGTCGGTCTACGGCGACTACAAAGTCCGCATCACGAACCCTACCAATACTTTGACAGCGGTCGAAAACGTTTTTGCAGTTACCTCTCCTGCTGTTTTAAGCGGCATGTTTGCCTTGCCGGCCCAGGTTTCTGTCGGGCAACCTTTTGTCGGTTCCATGACCTTTATCAACACCGGTGGCGCAAAGGTAGAGAGTGGCTATGCCAGTCCGCTCGGTCTCAACACTGCCTTGCTTGCCAGCTTGAACTCAGGACCAAGCCCTGCTGTGATAAATGTAGAAGGCAGTAGTCAGGCAACCACAACCTACCAGTTTACTGCGCTGGCGCCCGGTAATTTTTCGGCTTCTGCGACAATATATGGTTTTGATGCCAACAATGGAACCTTTTTGACAAGCCCGTCATTTCTGAGCAATGTATGTCTGATACAGACGGCTCCATTATTGACAACGGTTTCGGTGACCGCCGTGCCAACAGTTGTATATCTGAACCAGAAAAATCTGCGCATAGAAGTTGTCATTCGCAACAGTGGGCAGGCAACAGCTGTTCTGGAAGCTGCCAGCATGACTTTTGATGTCGGGCATTATACCCAGACCATCCTTTCGCCCGCTTTCCCGTATGAGTTGCCGGGCAATAATACAACAGTAACTGTTACTTACGATATTTCGGTGAATGCAGATTCAGCTACCGGCCTTTCAACATTTTATTCAAATGTTCTCTGGCATGACAAGAACTGGCCAGAAAGCGGCGGCGACCTGTCAGGTCCGCCAACCGACAGTTGGACAATCAATCCGATAGGTATCATGCTTTCGTCCAACATTTCTTATAACCCGTTGCAGAACGACTTCAACCGTTTGCAGACCGTTTATGTGCGAATTTTTGGGCTGGCGCCGGATTCTCAATGGTATCGCGTGCGTATTTACAACTATCAGGTTGCTCAGGCGGTCAACAGTCCTACGCTTCCCACCTGGCGAAACGTTTCTCCACAGCTTTCTGCTGATGCCAGTGGCTACGTCGATCACCTTTACACTACTTTGGCGGCGGACATTATTGGCACCTGGAGCGTTCTCATAGAAGCGGATCCTGATTCCAACGGCAATACTGTCGGTAATATGCTTGGTTTGCAGTATTTCAGGGTTCAGGCACCAGGAAGTCTTACCGCTTCTCTCACGATTTCTCCGACAGAAGTTTTTGTCGGAGAAGAGTTTACCGTTACCATGCTGGCATCAAATACGGTTGCCAACGGTTCCACGATCAGCAATGCTTCGCCGGCTCTGCTGGTTCCTGCCAGCGCGTTTCCGAATTTTGCCGGCAGCGCAACTCTGCTTTCCGGGCCAATTCCGGCAAGCGCAACGATAAAGGCAGGCGAAACAAAGCAGTTTGTCTGGACATACCGCGCTGACAGCAACACCGGCATGGTCGGCAGCTTCTCTCTAACTGTCAATCCCGCATATTATGCAGCCGGTCTCGATTTGAACACTGCCGAGCTGCGCCCCTCAAACAAAGCAGTTTCGAACCGGCTGCTGATTTATTCACGTGACCTGGGCCTTTCGTCTGACACCCTCGATTTCGGCATTATGGAATGCGGCGACAGCAAGATGGTGGGGCCGACCCAGGTCGTTAACCTGGGCAATTATAACCTAGATCTGGTCAAGTGGATCACCACTGACATTAACGGCCCGGGCATGCTCAAGATCACCCGCTCAAACCTGAGCATGAGCCCGACACTTATAGGCGGAATAGCCGCCGGTGGGGCCAGAAATGCCACAGCCACTCTATTCATCCCCTACAACAAGGAAGCCAATGATTATGTTGCGACTATGTCGGTATATCAGGATCTGAACAACAATAACCTCTTCGATCTTGGTGAACTTTATGACTTCTTCGCGGTCAAAGTAACGGTTCCGCCCAACAAAAGGGTTTTTGCCGTGCAGAATATAGTCGATCTTGGCAGCTGGGACATTGGAAAGAACACACTGTCTGTGCCGGTCAATGTGTTCAGCGGCGGCAACATTGCGCTGGATAATGTGCGTTTTACGGCTCTTCCCGGTGCAACTCACACATTCACGATAAATGTGAACCCCATGACTTATGGCCCGTTACCGATGACCGGGAATTTTATCGCCAGCGTCTCTGCCCTGAACGTTAACACTGACGGCCTTTACATCGCAACCTGGACCGTCTGGGATGACTGGGCAACTGCTCCAGGGGTTATTGAGCCTGTTGAGGCCAGCGACACATTTCAGGTGCGTGTAAGGGTGGGTACAGTAAATTATAATCTCACACCAGGCCTGGTCAACGCCGGAACAATCGAGCCATCGCAGGTAATCAGCGGTATAGCTGTTACCCTTAACAATCTTGGCACTTTGCCTCTGGTAAAGCTTAAATTTGACCCGCAGCCTCTGATCAACGCGACTTTAGACGTTATCGGCAGTTCATCAATCGCGATAGATGGCGCTTTGCCAGCTCTTGTCGATGTAGGCAGCAACACCGCCATCAATCTGGTGATCTTTGCCCCGGCAGGCATGGCCGTCGGCACTTATACTGCTCCTCAATATTTTTATTACGACGATAATCTCAACGGCGTCTGGGATGCAGGAGAGTTCAGAGCGTCGTTCAACCTGCAGGTAGAAGTGCTGCCCGTAGCCAAAGTGCAGGTTCTGACGCCAACCGTAGGTCTCGGTGGCATTGCGCGTGGAACTTCAAAAGTAGCTAGTTTTAACTGCCGCAACACTGGTAATGTGACGCTAACCGATCTCAGATGGGAAAAAGTGCTGCTGATGGCGGCGACTGATACGATTCCTGCTGGCAACGCCAGCTTTCCGCCGTCTGAACTGTTCAGCGTTCCTGCTGGTCAGTTCTTTACCAGAGAAATCATGGTAACCGTGCCACCGGCCGCTACTTATGGAGTATACAACAGCGTTCCGGGACATTTCTGGCTGTATGCCGATATGCCACCAGCAAATAACGCTCTGAGAGATCCAACAGAGGCCCAGTCAGTCTTTATGGTCAGCTGCGAAGTTGGCGAGCTTAAAGTTCAGATAGACAATGCATCTTTAAGCTCAACCGGTAGCCCGAACGCCATGTCTTCTGCGGCCACATTTGTCGCGCGCAATATCGGCTCGCTCAATCTCGCGAATCTCAAAGCAACCGCTTCAGTTTTAATTCCAAGCGCGCCCGGACCGGCCAATATTCCGGCTTCAGCTAACGTGATTAACTCTGCCAACATAGGCGCACTCAATCTCGGACAGTTCAAACAGCCAACATGGCGGGTGAACGTTCCACCTAACGCCTCTTCTGCAACATATATCGGCACCCTGACCATCTGGGAAGACGCCAACGGCAATGGTATCAACGAGAGCGCCGAAGCTTCGGCCACAGTGCCGATAGAGCTGGTGGTAACCTCAACCCGTGCTATAGACGTGACTACTTCGTTGCTCGATCTTCAGTATGTTGGTCGTAACAGTTCAAAGAGCGGGACGTTCGAGATTCGCAATGTCGGCAACGTACCCCTGACCGGACTGTTGTCCCAGAGAGCCCCACTTAATTTTCCTGCCACCGGCATCCCTGTTGCCAGCATTCTTGTCGGCAATGTAACGCTTCTGCTGCCGTCAACCAGCCTCGCGGTTGGAGCGGCCATGGTAGCCACGGCGACGGTCTCTATTGGCCCGGTACAGGCGGCTTATACTTATAACGGCAATCAGACGATTTTTGAAGATCACCTGGCTCCTTTCGGGAGCCTCAACGCGGGTGAAGCTTCAGATACTTTCCAGCTGCGTATCAGCGTTGGTGAAAAGAGCCTCTACGTCACCAACGCGGCCAACCCCCCGCTTAACTTTGGGCCGCGCGCAGTTAACGCCAATTACACCGCCAACGCGACCGTGTACAATTCGTCTCCGATACCTTTGCCGATGCTACGCTGGCAAGTGAGCCAGTTGACCGGCAGCAGTTACACTTTTCCGGTCGCCAGCCTGTCGTTTACTCCGGCTGCACCACAATCGATCGGGGCCACGCCGGCCAACTACACATGGCAGGCAAACCTGCAGATCGGGCAACTTGTGCCACCCGGCAATTACATTGCTACAGCCACGGTTTTTGACGACGAAACACCTTATAACGGCAGTCCTGATGGGACGGAAGCGTCTGCTACTGTTAACGTTCTGCTGACGGTTAATGCGACGCACTCTCTGATGATTGTTGATCCAGTCCTGCATAGCGAACTCAACATCGTCGATTTTGGAACGATTGCGCAGGGGCAGACAAAATCGCTGGATATAACTTTTCAGAACAGAGGCAATGTTGAACTGAGCAACTATTCATGGACTTTCAGTAATATCAACCATGCCAGTATGCCAGCGCAGATTGATTCGGCGCAGATATCATACGGTCTGGCATCTCCGGTGTTGCCAGGCGCCTACGGAACCATAACAGTTACGATAGATGTTCCGCCGGGTCAGGCTGTCGGCAATTATGGACCAACCAGCGGTCAGACGCTATTTGCCAGCACGCCGGCGCCGGCTTCTGATGGCTGCGAATTTCAATGCGAGATAACGCCCTCCAGCAGCGCGTTCTTTGACATGGCTTCAGGATCGGCATATCAAGTGGTTGCTACCAGCACATTCGTGACTGCCGCGCCTGAAAACACGTATTTCCTTTCGGCATGGGTGTGTCCGGGCAGCGGCAGCGCTGACCTGGCTCTGGTTCAGCATGACAGTACCGGCAAATCGGTTGCAACTGTCGCGATAAGAATCACGCCAGATGGCAACATCATCGGTTTCGATTCAGCACCTTTACTTGCATTAAAATACCATGGCGTCACGAATCGGCTTCCAATAGAGATTAGAGGAGAAAGCTTCAGTTATTTCCGCGTTTATCTGGCATTTGACCTGACTTTCAACCCGGCAGTAGCCAGTTACACCACAATTAACCTGATGAACACCAGTACAGATTCACCACGCTCGGTATGGTTCGACGGCATTCAGCTCGAAAAAGCCTCTTCTGGACAAACACGCCCGGTGGCCTACAATAACCGGGCGACGATTCACTCGCCGAGTCGCTCATCAACGCTTGATGGCAGCTACAAATATTATGAGTGGTGATTCCAGGCTAGTTCAGTTCTGGCAGACCAGTCTTGGCAAAATCTCAAATCTGCATCTGCAAAGAGATTAAACTATTTGAGGCGGTACAAGATAAAGGGAAATGGCATTTAGAATAGCTTATGACCCGCGAATTAGCGGTCTTTATACCTCAACTCGCTGTGCGGCAAACCTACCGCAGCAGTTCATATAACTCGCTCTGCATCTACTCTCTACAATGGAACAATTCTTGCTTGGTTATATAGTAAAAGGTACAGGAGTGATTTTATGCGCAGAAAAAAAGGTCAGGCCATTGCTGAAATGGCTTTGCTGTTCCCGTTTTTTCTTCTGGTTATTGTCGGCGGGATTATCGACTTTGGCTTTGCTTTTTACAACTCTCTCACCCTGCAGCAGATCGCGAATGATTCTGCCCAGTGGGCAGCAGATAACAACATCACAGTAAATCAGGAAATAACGAATTACATTAATGGGCGTAAGCCGGGATGGTGGTCGCAGGACACTTTTAAAATAACCACCCCTGAGCAGGTCGCGCTGCCGAGTGGCGGAACGGTTTTAAGAATACGCATCAGTTACGACTCGCCGACATACACGCCATTCTACCAGACGATGCTTTCGGGAATCACAGGCGCGCCAAGCATAAAACTCGCGGCCCTCGCTTCTTACAAATTTCCGCAGCATGTCTATACCAAGTTAAAGTGAGCTAACCATGAGAAAGCATGCAAAAAGCAGAGGTCAGGCGGTAGTTGAGATGGCTCTGGTTCTGCCGATATTCCTGCTGGTAATAATCGGCATCTTTGACTTTGGGCGACTTCTGCACAGCTGGTCGACTCTCAACTACCAATGTAACAAAGCTTCCAGGGCGGCTATAAAAAGACTAAGCCCGCTGATTGCAAGAAACCTTTTTACCCCTGAAACACATGTGCAACTTGGAACAGAAGCACAACCGGATGTTTACAGCGTTCAGAGCGAATTCTGGAAATATCGCTCACCGGCAATGCCGCGCGAAAACTACGAGACCATTTTATTTGAAGGCGTTGGCACAGCTTCTAAAACAGTTTCAATTTCGGCTGCTTACAAGATGACCCTGATGACACCGTTTTTAGGTTCACTGGTCGGAGGATCGAACGGTGATGGCAAAATCACAATAACAGCCTCGGTCATAGCAGCACAAAAAGAATAGCTTTTCAAGGTAGGCATGGATACTGGAGGTTGGTATGGATAATAGAAACAAAAAGAGAACCCGGTCAGGATCGGTTATGGTTATGACCGCCGCTTTTGGCATTGTGCTTCTGGCAGTTACAGCGCTGGTCACCGATATAGGCTACCTATATCTTGAGCAGGCCCGGCTGCAGACAGCGATTGATGCCGGCTGGAAAGCCGGTTTCGACAGAATGATGCAGATTAAAAGCGGGGGAAAGCACATTCTCAACGAAACAGAAAAGGGATTAATTCGCCAGCACGTTCGCGATGTAATTAAATCAAACGGCTATTCAGACGAAGATGTTGCCGTTGTGGACATCGACTTTCCAAGCAATAACCAGCTTCTTGTAAAATCAAACAAGAAGGTAGGCCTTTTCTTTGCGCAAGTTATTGACATAAAGTCGAGTGACGTAGGCGCCTCGCGAAGCGACGTCGGCGATCTCGGCACTATCATCCCTCTGGGTATTCCGCACGGGCCGACCAAAGATGTCAGTCCCACTAAATACCGCTGCGAGCTTTTCGATTCAGACGAAGAATTCACCGTTGGCAAGGAGTATATAATCAAGCTCGGCGAGAAACCAATGGACCCGTTCGGCGGTGGTCTTGCGCCATGGGGCGTAGTGCCAATAGTTGCAACCGACACCATAGAATTTGGCTTTGCTTCGAATACAATCTATATCCTGAAACAATCTGATGGTAAAGAAACGATTACACCCGGTAACTTTGGCTGCCTAGACATCGACGGAGACCATGCTGGTGGTGCCAATGACTACTTAGACCGCATTAAATACGGCAACAAATTTGGTATTGCCAGTTACAACGAACCGCTGAGTATTGGCGATATGATTTACTCTGAAACCGGTAACATGGTTGGAGCTACTGTTGAAGGAGTACAGTACCGCTTCGACAATAACCTGCTCGACATGCGGATTCCTGTTGTGAGGAATTTTGTCAATGGCCAGAGCGACAAAATAGAGATCATCGGCTTTCTTAATTTCCGACTGACACAAGCCCCGGTGGAAGATAAAAAGGACAAAACGGCAACCGTTTATGCCATGTATCTCGGCGCTGACTACGCTGTCGACAATACCGTCGGGATGCCCAAGTTAAGTTTTGGGCGCATCGACCCCGACAACATCTCAACCAACGCTTCGCAGTATCTCGATTTCTTCAAATACGGCTACAGCGCGGCGGTCGAATATGGCCAGATGATTCTGCCAGAAAACGGCAATGCATCGGCACCAACAGCTGCAGCGGTAAGCTATCGACTCCAAGACAATCCTGAAACTCCTAAGAATGTTATAGTTCCGATCACCGACATCCCTGGTAACGTCAAGACCAACAACCCGGCTTACGCCACCGCGACCACCATTTACGACCTTGTGGCCACCGATAATCCAAACGGAGTTATTGGCTTAGCCAGCTACACATACCGTTCTTCGGTCAGGGTAACCGGCTTTGCCGAGTTTGAACTGCTTGACGAAGGAGACTACGTAAGAGACGGCACAAACTACGACACCGGTGACAAAGGCGACCTTGGCCCGGTAATGCCCGGTCAGGTGCGCGGCAAGTTTATACGCTACATAGTAAAACCGGGAACAGTTAATTAGCAATATATCGCTTTCACAGCCATTAAAAGCCCCCTCAGATTTTTTTCTGAGGGGCTTTTGTTTATGATCAGCATTCACGGTGATAAAGATTAAAAGGTTAACACCTTGTCGCTGCCAACAACCCATTCAGCCAAAGCCGCCATTGTCGATTTTTCGGCACCGGCAAAGTATGGCTGGTTCTTGTGAATGCCGCAGCGAGCCATGCAGGTTCCGCAAACCTTCACGGGAACGCCCTTTGCGATAAGCTCTTTGAGCATCTGGGAAAGATCCTGGTCGTAGCCTGCCGGTGGTTTGCAGATGTCGCGGGCCATATCAACCGAGTCATTCATCAGAAAGATTCTGACTTCCTGCCCGGTCGCCTGAAGCTGCCCGGCCAGGCGCAGGCCGTTCCAGGTCACGTCGGTTCCGTCGTAAGGCGCATGGTTAAAGATAATCAGCACTTTCATAAATTTCTCCTGTTAAATTTATTGCAATGGCAAACTTGCATTATGTGATTCAGATGTAATAATATGTAGCATATGCCACAAACACAAGAAATTTGATTCTATAGAAGAACTTGCAATATTCTGCAAATTTGAGATTGTTTCCTGCTTCGGCTATGCCTCGCAGTCGCAATGACAAAACAAAGTCTAGACCTGTCATTGCGAGGAGCACAGCGACGAAGCAATCTCAATGGAATCTAATTTTGCAATTTGTTCTATATAAAGGCGCATTGTTCAAGTTCGATTCTGAGGATTCGGTCTACGAGCCTTGTAAAATTTGAACGAGCTTTTATACAAAATTTGCCTGTTGATCTAAGAAAATTTTACTCCAACGCGGTGGCTTTTGCTATCATTATCAGGCTTGCCGAAAGGAAATGAATCAGTATGACGAGCACACAATCTCTGGCCGATGAACTGAAAAAATACAGCTGCATCTGTTATTATCCGTCTTCTGGCACTGATTTAAGCGATATCGACTACTTTGCTTCGGGGCGCAAACTCTGGAGCGAAAGAGTCGAGGGCGTGCAGTCGCCAGCGGCAGAATCGGCTGAGAATGCCATTTTGCAAAACGAGCCAGATCTGTATATTCACACAGATGTAAATTTTTACCAGGAATTTTCGGCAGGGCACGATCTCGAACCAGAAGACTGCGGCATGCATGGCAGCTTTGAAGTGATTGCATTCAGAGAATTGGGGCAGATCGAAAAGCCTAACCGTATTTGCGACAATCTCGATTATAGCGGCAAGTGTTTTGAATACAAGCTGCGCGTCTGGGGATCAGAAAAAACGCTGACTCTGATTTACTGCCTGTGCGAGAACGAATCTTTTGTCGCCGACGTTCTGCTTGCTCATGGCATCAAGGTCGAATATGTCTGGTCACGAAACTGGTATGGCACGCACACATACGGCACCTGGCTGGCCAATATTCTCGATCAGACCCAGACCAGAAAAGTTTATACCGACTGGCTATGTGTACCGGGCAAACGCGGCGAACCGCAGAATATTGCGGTTAAGCAGAAATATCCCGAGCTGATGGTTCCTGCCAGAGTCAAACTCGTTCGCAACGAAGATCTCCGCTGGATCGACGAAAGCGGCCACGGCTGGGTCGAAGAATTCGATGTGATGGCAGCATAGTCCTCTGCCAGTAATGTCGTCAGAACTCCTTGATTCTTCCGGCAAAAACGGCTTCGCAGTTACAAATCGTGTTAAATAGCCTGATAATGTTGGTGTCAACGCAATGACATGGCATCAGCACGCCAATATCGGCAGCAAGCAGATAATCAATTGTCGGCTGAACAACCGGGCTGTCTTCTTTTAAGTGAAAACCGCCGACTACTGCCGCAATCCTGCTTTTACCAGTAAGTTTTCTGGCATAATTGATGATGTTACAGATGCCGGAATGGCCGCAGCCGACGATAATTATCAAACCTTCTGGCGTATCGATAAGCAGCGCTGAATCATCAACAACGAAGTCTGGAGTATCGTCTTCACTGACAAATGTCGTCTGTTTTGATTCAAAGGAATTGGTGCGCGGGATTTCGCCGAGAAACAGCACTGATTCTGAGAGTTTTAGCGGCTGTGCACTCAAGACCAGATCGAAATTTTTCTGGGCAAACTGCTGGTCATATTTTAGACCGATGTAGGCAGATTTTTGGCTGCGGAAACGGCGGATAAAGCTGCCTGGGTGACAGATCAGTTTCTTGCCGGCCATGTATTCAAAGCCGTTGCCATGGTCATAATGGCCGTGACTGAGCACCAGGCAATCGGCGGAGGCTGGATTGACGCCGAGACGGGCGGCATTTTCCAGAAAAAGGCGGCTCTGACCGGCATCAAAAAGGATTTTTATGTCGGCGTCGATAAAAATCGACAAACCGTGCTCGGCCTGACAACCAGGCCCCGGGCTGTCATCGACGAGAAAGCTGATTTTAAGAGGTCGCCTGAGCATTAGTCCTGCAGTCTCCTCTATAAGAGTTACCAGCAGAACCCCTTGCCGTCAAGCTAAAACAAAGGTACAGCGGACGCTGATAATCATCGTATGCTGCAGGATAAGGCAATGTGCGGTTCATTCTCGGGCAAAATCATGCCATGATGCAGATCTAGAGCACCGGGAAAACTCAAAGCAAGCCGCCATTGACATACGAAGTTATCTTCGCGTATTATATATCGTAAATTCAACAGCGGGAAAATCAGCAAAATATATGTTTAACCCCAATAGCTGGACGTTTCTGACTAATCATTCACACGTGCTTTTGTGCCTTGTTCAGAACCCTTCGATGCGCATGCGTGATATAGCAATCAAAGTCGGTATTACCGAACGGGCTGTTCAGCACATAATCGCCGAGCTTTCGGCAGAGTGCTACATAACAAGAAGCAAAAAGGGAAGGTGCAATACTTATCAGATCAATACAGACCGGCACCTGCGACATCCAATAGAAGCCAAACAGACCATTCGTGAGCTGATTGATCTGATCATACTTAGAAACACTGGAGTAATCGATAGCGCATGAGGCAAAGTTCTGTAAAAAGTTTTGAAAAGTGGGTGGTTCTTGCTGCCTGCATCATCCTGCAGTCGATACTAGGCGGAATCTATGCCTGGAGTTCATTTGTCCAGCCACTGACTGAAACATTCGGGTTGAACCGGGGGCAATGCGGCGCTATTTTTGGCCTGACCATCGCAGTCTTTACCATAGCCATGATCCCGGCCGGAAAGTTTTTGCACCGCCATGGGCCAAGAACAACAGCTTTGACTGGTTCGATTCTCTTTGCAACCGGCCATATTCTGGCTTCATATGGCAACGGCAGCTTCATTTCACTGCTGTTCTGCTATGGACTGGTTGTTGGAACCGGAATAGGGTTCGGCTATGTTTGCCCGCTGACAACATGCATGAAGTGGTTTCCGGAGAACCGTGGTCTGGTCACTGGAGTTGCTGTTGCTGGTTTTGGTGGCGGAGCAATAATTCTGAGTTCAGTCGCGGAGTATCTTCTGTACGTTCAGAACTACAGTGTCCTTGAGCTTTTCCGCTTTACGGGCGCCATGTTTGGCTCAACAGCCTTTGTTGCCAGCTTTTTCATCAAAGATCCGCCAAACCACAAAACTAACGCAGAGCGCAGTGACAATCATGATCTTTTTCCTCACCTGCTCAGTCGAACCTTTGTCTTAACCTTTCTGGCCATGTTTGCGGGAACCTTTTCCGGATTGCTGATTATTGGCAATTTAAAGCCGATGATGCTCGATTTTGGTCTGGGCGAAATTCACGCAACCCTTTCAATTTCACTGTTCGCCATTGGAAACATTTTTGGCAGAGTGATCTGGGGCCAGATATACGATAAGTTCGGCTCAAGAGGCACAATATTGATGTCACAGACATTGTTATTTGCCGCTTTATTGCTGTTAAACACCGGCGAGTCAACGAGTCTTCTATTGGCAACGATCTTTATTGGTGCGGGCTTTGGCAGCTGTTTTGTCGTTTACGCTTCTACAATAGTCGATAAATTTGGAGTTAAGCTCTTTGCCAGCCTTTATCCGATCTGTTTTCTCGGTTATGGCCTGGCAGCTATTGTCGGGCCGACGACAGGCGGCTGGCTTGCCGACAGTACCGGCTCATTTTCGAGCAGCATAAATCTGAGTCTGGCAACCGTCTTTCTGTCGATTACTCTGATTTTTCTGCTATTTGCAGATCCTGACGAAGCGGATCAGACCGAACCCGACCTCAGCAAAGATCTCGCGCAGTGACTTTCACTGGCTCGTGACAAGCACTGGGCTTGTGGACAACAACAGCTGGAAATGCTAACATTTAATTAGTGATAAGGCTAAAATCCTAAATATGCTGCTGGCCAAAATTAACGATCACAACTGGAGGTAAGTTTTCATGCAGATTGAACTGCCACTTGATCAAATGACGCTTTCAGACAAGCTCGAAGTCATGGAAACCCTCTGGCAAAGCTTATCGCGCGAACCTTGCCATCTGCCTTCTCCTGAGTGGCATCGTGACGTTCTGCTCGAAAGAAAAAAACTGGCTGATGATCAGAAATTGGAGTTTCTTGATTGGGACACTGCCTTTAAAAAGTTAAAGGATGAACTTCGTGAAGATAAGGATCTCTGAATCTGCGCAGGAAGATTTAAAAGAAGGATTCAGATTTTACGAAAGCCAGGCGAGAGGCCTCGGAGACTATTTTCTTGATTCCATTCAGTCTGACGTGAGATCTCTGCTAATTTTTGCGGGAATTCATGCCAAGGCAGACGGTTTTTTCAGATTGCTTTCAAAGCGTTTTCCATTCGCAATTTACTATTTGACTAACAGTGAAACTATAGACATTTATGCAATTCTGGATTGTCGCCGCAACCCGAACTGGATCACAAATCGCGTAACGTCTGCAAAAAAGTAACAGAATACCTGCTTTTTAAGCAGTTCGATGCAGGTGCCGCGGGTTGAGCCCTCCGGCTGCCATGTCATTCGTATAATTTCCGAAAGAGCTTTATCATGCAGCCATCATGATATGACGCCAGCTCAAATTGGCATAAGCCAAAAAACTTCTTGTGTTTTAGCCAGTAATATTTTATATTACTCATATAAGGTAAATTCATGAGGTAACGCTCATCATTTATCGTAAAAGCGGCAGACTACCGCTTAAGTGACAATTCCGGGTTAAACCCGGGGAAGGAACTTATCATGCCAGGTTTTGACAGAACAGGGCCAAATGGCCAGGGACCGAAAACAGGTCGAGGTATGGGAGATTGTCAGGTTCAGGAGACAGTTAACCGGCCAATGCGTGGAGGCAGAGGCGCAGGATTTGGCGGACGCAGGTCTGGAGGTCAGAGTTTTGAAGGCGGTAGTGGTCGTGGCATGGGAATGAGAATGCGCAATCGCTTTTTTGCTCAGGATTCGCAGACTGAAAATAATGTAGCAGCCGAGGCCATAGATGAACTCTACAATCAGGTTGAGGCGCTCAAAGAAAAGATCAACAACCTCACCAGCCATCTTGAAAAGGCTGAGTCAGAAAAAGAACAGAAAGTCTGATTCAGAAACGCAAAATGGACCAGACGAACTGTAACAGATTAAAACAGGTCAGGGCAGCCAGCTCGCATGCTGGCTGCCTTCTTTGCGGCAGTCAGAACCCTCTGTCAATGCATCTGAACTTTGCCGTTGACGAACAGCAGGTTGTGCATGCCAACTTTAAGGCAAACGATGAGCTGCAGGGCTATCAGGGCATGGTGCATGGCGGTGTAATCTGCGCCCTGCTGGACTCTGCGATGACTCACTGTCTTTTTAATCAGGACATCGAAGCAGTTACCGGTGAGTTAACGGTAAAATTTGTTTTGCCGGTGCCCTGCCGCGCCAGCCTGGAATTGCGCGCGTGGGTAGAAAAATCAACCAACCCGCTCTATTTTCTAAAAGCAGAACTGAGCGAGAGCAGCAGGCTGCTGGCCTGCGCCCAGGCCAAGTTTATGCGCACAAAATGACTGGCTAAAACTTTTCGCCGGATTTGATGCGCTCAATTACCTGCTGGTCGCTGAGGCGCTGGTCAGCAGTTCTTTCGGGAGAGGCGGCAACCGCTTCAAGAATTTTTAGAGCCTCTTCACGCCGTTCCATGGCTGCCAGGGTAATAGCAAGCATGCGTATTGCATAGGGAGGAGGATCGCGAAAATCACACACATGCTGGAAAGCCTCGAGCGCCCGAGGTAAACGACGGGTCTGACCGTGGCGCGCTTTATAGTTCAGACAGTAAACGCCAATCTGTTGCCAGAGTTCTATGCGGTTGGGAACATGTTTTACGGCACGTTCAAGCACCTCTATTGCCTCATCGTAAAGTTTCATGTTGGTGTCGAGCATAAATGCTCTTAGCAGATATGCATCGACAAACGTGGGGTCAAGAGCCGGAATAAGCTCGAGAGCGAACTCAACCCTGTGCCAGAGGCCACGGTGCGAATCAGCGTCCATCTGAATCCATAACAGATTAGCAGCCAGTTCGGCAAAACCAAGCTGGCGCAACAGCAGAACAAAACCCGGAGAGATTGCCGTATCCTGACTCCCGTGCCCCTGATGCTTGTGGTGAGCATGATGCCCGTGTTCCTCACATTCGTCATGCGTTTCTGAAGCAGTTTGCAGCATTAACTCATCATTTCCGATCTTGACGCATGTACAATGATTGTGCTGCTTGTGTTCGTGTTCTGTGCTGCCTTCATGCTCGTGTATTGATTCGAGCTGGTGCCCGCATGCGGCGTTGCACTCATGATCGTGATGCATGTGCTGCCCATGTTCAGTAGCGTCAGCCGAAGTCTGGCTTGCCACATCAGGATCAGGAGCAAAAAAAGCACCAGCTCGCTGTTGAATGAGCTCCAGCTCCTGCCCTGAGAAACCGGTTTTCATTTCACGACGAAAACTATCGATATAGAAATGCCGTGAAGTGGCCGTCAAAACTAGTGATAGTAACAAGAACCACAGATAACTATTTCTGAGCATTTACAGATCCTTCTTTTTCAAAACCCATGAACCCGCGGCAAGCAGAAACAGCAAATAACATGTGGCGTATCCGACTGCCCAGAGAACAAAAGATGGAGAAACAGTGAGATCTTTCAGAATCTTGTATTTAATATTGAAATAGCTGAAATTCGGCACGATCCAGTAAGTAACGTCAGTCAAATATGACAGCAGAGGTATTTCTGCTGCTGCAGCCAGGTGCTGAACATGCTCAGCCATGCTGCCGAGCAGAACACAAAAAATCGACAGAGAAAAACAGACGATCAGAGAGTCTGACAGTGAAAACAGCAAAACCATGCCGGTCATTATCGCAAACTCAAGCAGCATGAAAAGGGCCACCCACTGGAATCCGCCCCAGAGTATGTGAAATTTCATATACAGCAAAATGGTAAGAACGCAGAGCATGATCAGCACGTTAACAATCGCCGCCAGCAGGGTTCCCAGAAACTTTCCGGTATAAAGCTCCCATCTGCCCATCGGCAATGTGAGAACCGCGTAAATAGTTTTGTGCTGGATCTCATCACGCAAAGTCGTCGAACCAATAAAAAGCGCGATAAAAAAGCCGAACAGAGAGATTACCGACAGGCCGACATCCTGAATCATGCGGTATTCAAGTGACGGTGTCGTAGAAAAGTGCCCGAAAAGGTTGAACAGGCCGAACGAGATGCAGATAAACACGAGGTGAACGGCCAGCATTTTGTGACGGGCAACATCAAGAAAGGTATCCCACATTATTAGTCTGATGCGTGACAACATGTTATGCTTTACCTCCTGCCGCTTCAGGGCGCTGCCCCGACAAAACCTTTACAAACAGCTGATCGAGCGTCAGCGTTACTGGCGCAACCGTCTCCAGCTGCCCTCCGGCGCCCATAATCGCTTTTATCAGCTCATTCAGGCCACAGGAATCATCGAGCAGGAATTCAATACCGGCAGGTTCCTGCATCCGATGCGCAACAGCTGACTGCTTTGCCGCAAAATCAGACGCAGCACTGGCATTCGTGAACTGCGCTACCACGCGTGTTTTTGCTGTCTTAAGAAGTTTCTCAAGCGTGTCGCTGACAATGATTCTGCCATGATTCATCATACAGACACTATCGCAGACATCAGCAAGAATACCAGCAGCATGCGAGTTCACCAGCACACTGATGTTCTTTTCTTTCAGCGAAACCAGCAGTTCCTTGAGCATCACCTGCCCGCATGGGTCAAGGCCGCTGAATGGTTCATCAAGAAAAATCAATCGGGCACGACATAAGAGAAGCCGAGCAATGTCAGCGCGCTGGCGCATACCCTTTGAGCATTCCCGCAGCGGACGATCGCGATAATCCCACATTTCGACGTTGCGCAGCTGCTCTTCCACTTCTGAACCATAATCGAGCAAACCACTCAGGCGCGCGTGAAATCGCACGTATTCGCCCACAGACAAATGGCTGGGATGTTGAATCGCTTCAGGCAGAAAACCTACGCCAATTCTCGAGGCAGGTGCAGGAACCGGCTCGCCGAAAATACGCGCTGAGCCTGAGGTGATGCTGGTAAGCCCAAGCAGCATTTTCATTGTTGTTGTCTTGCCAGCGCCATTCGGGCCAAGAAAGCCCATTATTTCGCCAGCGTTAAGACGAATAGAAACCCGGTCGACGATTGTTTCTTTTTTCAACCAGCCGACAACTTTACTTATTTCTTCGGCAACAAGAAGTTCACTCATGCTTTAACTCCTTTAAATAAAGGTGTTATCCGCATCAGGCACCCTGAGCAAAGCTATTTTTCAATTATCCTTTGTTATGCAGCCTGTGCGGGAGATCGACAGCAGACCAGGTGCTAAAGCTGTCCAGAAACGAGACCTTGCGATTGAAACGATTGGACAACTCAGTGCGAGCAGGCGTTGGCACCGGTCTGCAGGCTTCCGTTCAGATATGCTGTTACGGCGTCTTCCGGGGTGTGTTCGCCTTGCACTCCAGTTACCACGGTGATCTTGTTCTGAGCGAACAGTTCCTGAGCTCGAACGCCCATTCCACCGGCAAGAATATGAGTAACCTGCTGTTCAGCCAACCAGCGCGGCAACACACCGGGTTCATGCGGCGGAGGCGTAAGCATCTGTTTGGAGATAATCTTGTTCTCTTTGACATCGACGATGCAAAACTGCTGACAGTGGCCAAAATGGGTACAAAGTTTTCCTTCAACGGTTGGTACTGCGATTTTCATTAACGGGTCTCCTTAATTTTGTTCCAGATAGTTCTGAGAGCCTGCGAAGCCGGGCCGTCGTTGAAATCAACAACGGGTACCCCGGCTTTTATTGCTTCCTTTACGGTGTCGTCAAACGGAATCTCGCCAAGAATCTTATAGCCGGCGTTATCGGCGAGATCTCTGATCTTGCGGGCATAGGTCGGGTTTATATCGACCTTGTTTATAATAATCTCCGGCTTCAAGCCGAAATGGCGAACCAGCTTGATAATTCTTTCAAGATCATGCACGGCCGCGATTGTCGGTTCGGTGACCAGTATGACACGATCAGAACCGGTGACCGAAGCAATTGCCGGGCAGGCCGTGCCGGGAGGGCCATCGACAAGCAGCCATTCTTTCTGCTGCTGATCAACAATTGCAAAAGCGAGGCTGCGCACCATTGAGACCAGCTTGCCGGAGTTCTCGGCGGCCGGAGCGAGTTTAGCGTGAACCAGCTGGCCACGTGTTGACTCTGATAGCATCAGACTGCCGGTTTCAGCTCTCTTTTCGCTGATTGCCTTGGCCGGGCAGATCTCGATGCACAGGCCGCAACCTTCGCAGTTCAGCGCATTGACGCTGTAACGATCAGCCTGTTTGTCAAAATCTATGGCGCCAAAACGGCATGCTTCGAAACATTTGTCACATTTGGTGCATTTGCGCTGATCAATCACGGCCTCAGAGCCAAGGCAGGCACGTTCCGTATACAATATTTTTTCGTTCATGATAAGCCGCAGATTAGCGGCGTCAACATCACAGTCAGCCGCCACAAGGCTGTCGGCCAGAGCTACAAAAGCGCCGGTCACCGTGGTTTTACCGGTACCGCCCTTTCCGCTCAGGACAGTAATCTCCTGGTAATTATCGGACTTCTGCGTATCAGCAGAAGCAGAGGCAACCCGGCATTCACCCCGAGCTTCTGTTTCGTATTTTACAGTCAGTGGAACTGCCGCCTCACTCAGAAGCCGTGAAAAACTGCTGATAACTCCAGCGCGCAGTTCCGGAAATTCTTCAGTGAGAATCAGGCCATCAGAGCAGGCTCGCGCGTATTCGCGTTTAAATGGGATTTTTCCGACAACCGAAACCTGATAGCTTTCGGCCAGATTTTCAATGAGCTGATCGTTGCTGTCAGAGCGATTAATCACGATAGCGCAGGGTTTCTGCAGTTGCGCGCACAAATCGAGAGCCAGCGCGAGATCGTTGGCACCAAAGGGTGTCGGTTCGGTCACCAGAATCACCTTGTCAGCCGCAGCTATTGCTTTTACGGTGTTACAGGCAGTTCCGGGTGGCCCGTCAATTATATTGAGGCCATCTGGCAAAGCGTGTTTAAGCATTTCGCCGATAACCATCGGGCTTTGTGATTCGCCAACATTCAAGCGGCCAAACATGAAGCTGAAAGGTCGGTGATTGTTATCAGCAAGCACTTCGCCAATTGCTATTGCCTTGAGACTGATCGCATCACGCGGACAGATCACGCCGCAGACACCGCACGAGTGGCAGAGATCGTTAAACACCAGCGGTTTACCCTTAACTACGGCGATAGCATTGTAGCGGCATTTGTTCGAACAACGCCCGCAGCCGTTGCACAGCTGCATATCAAAAACCGGTTTCTCGGCGAGAACCGGCATGAGCGTGTCATAGTTGCCGCGTAGAAAAAGATGGCAATTTGGCTCTTCGACGTCGCAGTCGAGCAGCTTGACTGGCAGACTGAAACCTTCAGCCCGACCGAGTGTCCATGCCATGCTCAGAGCCAGGGTGGTTTTTCCGGTGCCGCCCTTGCCGCTGCAGATAACTACTTTGAGAGAATCAGACCCAGTGTCCTTCAACGTCGGCACCTTCCATTGCTTTAATTTTGCCAGATTCAATCATCTGAACAGCTTCTTTTAGCGTCGGATTGCCGGCAACTGAATAAATAAGCACGCCGGCGGCCTCGAGAACACGCCAGGCCTTGGGGCCGCAATGGCCTGAGATAACCGCTTCAGCACCAAGATTAACTACATTCTGCGCAGTCTGAATACCGGCGCCCTGAGCTGCCTGAAAATTCTGGGTGTTCGGATGCCAGCTGCATTCGCCGGTTTTGCTGTCGTACAGCGCAAACATCTGCGCTCTGCCGAATCTCAAATCGACCTTTGCATCGACGTTCTGTTCTCTTACCGACACCGTGAATTTCATAACAGCTCTCCTTGTATCAGCGTCTGGGGCACCCTTTTTTGCTGCCGGGCAGCTCGGCCGGCTCGATTTTGTCGCTCTTGCAGTCGGGGCAGCTCTCTTCATTTGCCTCGGCCGGAAAAGTGCTTTCGCAGGCCGGGCAATAGTAGAGGTTTTGCATGTATTCAACCGTACCGCCCTCGATTTTAATCGCCATTCCCTTGATCAAAGCTTCAGCAATCTTTTTATGCGCCGATTTAACTATATTGCCGAGCGTCTGGCGCGAAACATTCATCTGCGCGGCAGCATCTGCCTGATAAAGCTGTTCAAGGTCGGTCAATCTTACCGCTTCGAGTTCATCGAAAGTGAGGCTGACGGTTTCAAGTTCACGCACCGGAATACCGGCCGGCTTGAAATAGGTTGCTCCGAATTCACCATGAACTCTGCGGCGCAATCTTGGTCTGACCATTTGTTTTTTCCTTCTGCTTTTCTGGCATTTGCCACATTCAACATAACTGGCGTATGCCAAAAAGTCAATAATTGTTTATAACAGGATTTAAGAATCTGGCTATATTCTACACTATCCCGAAGCCTGTTATTGAGTGAAGAAACACAAAATTGCCGGCTTTTCGGTTTTGCCAGATTCGACAACAAGATCATATGTCATTTCGAAACCTTAATACTTAACACTTGTCATCGCGGCAGTTGTGCTGCGATCCTGCTGCACAACGGCATAACGACATTCATGTCGAAAAGGATCTGACCTGCAAGAGGCCGTAGCGATCTCACTGAACGATGAGACTGCTTCGTCGACAAAGGTCTCCTCGCAGTGACAGGCGGGTTTCGAAATAGCCTATGGGAACATTTATTGATCGCGGTTGAGGAGGCCGTGCTTTTTCAGCTTGTAGATGAGGTTGCGGCGGCTCATGTTTAAGAATTCGGCGGTTCTGACGCGGTTGCCGTCGAAGCGGGCGAGTGCCTCGATCAACGCTTTGCGTTCGGCGGCGGCGAGCATATCCTTGCTGTCTATCGCTGGTGCCACGGCAGAAATCATGGCGTCAACAGCTATGCCATGCAGATGGCGCGGCTGCAGCTGTGCGTCGTCGCAGAGCAAAACTGAGGCCTCGACTACATTAGCCAGTTCGCGCACGTTGCCGGGCCAGGCGTAGTCGAGAAGAACCTTTCTGGTTGTGTCAGCCAGCATCGGAGCCGGGCGACAGAAGCGAGCGGCGGCTTCGCTGACGAAGCGCTCAGAAAGCATTTGAATATCTTCAGGGCGCTCGCGCAGCGGCGGAATATGCAGAGTAAACACCGAAATTCGATAAAAGAGGTCTTCGCGAAAGGCGCCGACGGCGCACTGCTGTTTGAGATTACGATTGGTCGCTGCGATCAGGCGGGCATTAAAGCGAATGGTCTGCGAGCCGCCGACACGGCGAAATTCTTTTTCCTGCAGCGCGCGCAGCAGCTTTGGCTGCAGCCCGATCGACATCTCGCCGATTTCATCGAGAAAAAGCGTCGAGTTATCAGCCTCTTCGAAACGGCCGGGCTTGCGCTCGACCGCGCCGGTAAAAGCGCCCTTTTCATGGCCAAACAGCTCGCTTTCCAGCAGATTATCGACAATGGCCGCACAGTTAACCGAGACCATCTCAGCCGTTGACCGCGGGCTGTTGAGATGAATAAATTCGGCCATGCGCTCTTTACCGGTTCCTGATTCACCGGTTATCAACACAGTAACGTCAGTAGCCGCGACACGCGCAGCCATTTCGAGAATCTTTTTCATGGCCGGAGAAGCACAGGGAAAAGGATCAGCTGCGATTTTCGCGGCGACCTTGCGGTTCTGCTGGCGCTTGAGCCGCGACAGTTCGAGCACGCGCTCAACCGTGTTAACAAGATCATCAACATGCGGCAGTGGTTTGGTCAGGTAGTCTGCGGCACCTTCTTTTACTGCGGCAACTGCCGAGGCAATCGAACCATGCGCGGTCAGAAAAATTACCGGCAGGTCAGGCAGCTTTTTCAGCAGCCGCGCCATCAATTCGCGGCCATCCATGCCCGGCATCATCAGATCGAGCACGGCCACATCGATCGAACGCCGCAGAATTATCTCAAGCGCCTGCTGGCCAGAACTGGCGGCAAGCACCTCAAAGCCGGCATCTTCAAGCACCGCCTTGATCATGTTGCGGTATGAGGCTTCGTCATCGGTTACCAGTATGGTGGCGCGAAAATCTTTGTTCATTTGCCTTCTGCTTTCCTGAGTTTCAGTTCAGCCATGATTTCTCCAGATGCAGCATTGGCAAGGCGCAAAGAGCCGCCCATCTGTTCGGCAAGCCTTCTGCTTACCGGCAGGCCAAGCCCGTAGCCTTTAACTTTGCTCGAAACAAATGGCGTAAAGATATCTTCAAGCATCTGTTCTGTCATGTAGCCGCCACGATTATAGACTCTCAGCGCGATATCATCAGCGCCTTCAACAATTTCAAGACGAACTGCCGTTGGATCTTCAGCCGCTTCTACTGCGTTTTTCAGCAGATTAAGCAGAATCTGCCGCAGCGCATTTTCGTCACCGGAACATTCGACAGCAGTCGTGCCGGAAGGCGCGGCGACCTGGCCCTCTGCCAGCTGCTGATTGAACATGCGCAAAGTGTCTTCAACGACTGCAGTTATGTTCAGCGGCAGAATGCGGCATTCCTGCGGCCGCGCAAAATCGAGAATACTGCGGGTGAGTTCTTCAAGGCGAAAAGTTTCCTGCTCAATGGTTGTGGCCATGGCTGCCCGGTCAGAGTCCTGCTCACCTTTAAGTCTTTTCTGAAGAAGCTGAGCCATGCCACGAATTGCACCAAGCGGGTTTTTTATCTCGTGAGCAAGCCGCGCCGACATTTTGCCGATGTCTGACAGATGCGATTCTTTCTGCAACATTACCTTGAGCCGTGCCGTGCGCGATTGCATCAGCGAAATCACCAGCCAGAGCAGTGAAAAAACCAACCATACCGCCGGCCATAGATATTTCTGCAGAATGAGTGGCTGCACAATTGAGCGATCAGGCCCGCTGAACACCAGATATATGCTCAGACGCTCGCTATCAGGAACACGTTCGCCCAAAGATTCTTCGCTGCGCTGACGACCGGGGCCCATGCCGCGACCACCACCGTTTCCCGGGCCGGCGCCTTGCCGACGGCCACCCGGGCCAGTTCCAGAGGCTTTATTGTGGCCGGGGCCGGTAATGCGACGGTATAGAGTGGTATTTTCATTGAGCATAATTGCTTCGCGATCAGCTGGCAGCAGCGAAAGGTCATAGCGAAAATCGGGTTGGCGACTGAAGCTCGCGATAGTTTTTTCGCCCTGCATTATACCGGCGGCAAGCACATCTTCTTCTTCGATCAGTTGTGCAGAAAAAAGCTCGGGCTGCTGAAGTAACAGCATCGGACTGAGACTGCTTTCGTGGATAACCCGGGTATAAAGAGCGCGCCCCTCTTTTTCGGCAGCCCACTGCAGCAGCACTTCGATCTGATTATGGTTCCATCGGCTCATCAACAGCGACAAGATGCCAGATGCAATGACCAGAAACAGAATAAGAGCAGCAACTGCAAAGCGATCAAAGCGGCTGATGGCGCCGACATCTTGAGCAGAACCTGCATTCACTTCATTTACATTTTGCATATTTTATAACCGGGTATTGAACTGTCATCAAAAATGCTGATTAAATCTGACGACCAACGGCCCTGCTCCTCTTAACTAAATACTTACGAGCAACTTGCATAATTCGTTCTTGATGAGATTGCTTCGCTCCGCTCGCAATGACAAAACCGGGTCTGGGCATGTCATTTCGAGGCACGAAGTGACGAAGCGTTATGCCGAAGGCAGCACATTTGCGCGCCATTCCTGTGGCGCAAATGTATTAAGGCCGTCCGTGGCCAAAAAGCCAGTTCTGAGCTAATCTCACGTTTGCAGAATATTGCAAGTCCCTCTAGCGAACAACTATTGTTCTGCAAGATTTGTTCCTGGATTTATGCAGATTGTATTCTTTCAATACCTGGCAGCGCAAAGACAACAACAGATCCGGTTGGAATCAATTTTTCACAGAGACTGAACAGCTCTGCCGAATTTCATTACAAGATGGCGCAGCCGTCAAAACATAGCACAGGAGTGCAAACATTTGCACTTTTACGGTGAAAAAGACTGCACTTTTGCACGATGTATCTGACAGGCAGGCACGGGCTGAAAACTGCGAAATCAGCTTCCAGCCAATATTGCAGCGAAATTTTGCAACCTGGCACGAGCGTTGCAATTACCTTGATAGCTTCGAATAAAATCAGGAGAAACGAAATTGAAAAAGTTCTTTTTACTCGCGTTACTGGTCAGTGCAATGATGACTTTTACGGGCTGTGCCGGCAATGGATCAGGGTCGTTTGATAACGCAGCGACCCTTTCGAGCGACGACATGGCCGGTATTGAAGCCAGTCTGCTGGTTGACCGCATGCTGGCCGCAACGGTAATAAGTGATGGCGATGCCAGTCTGCTGGCCGCAGCAGGAAACGGCGACGGCATGTTCAGATATCGCAATCGCCAGTATCGCTCGCTCAACAGCGAAGCCGGGCTTGGGCTGCAACGCGGCACCGGCGCCTGCATGGCGATTGTTTCCGCTAACAGCATGACCGTAGGCATTGAACAGTGCTCGATCGAAAAGCTTGCCGGCGGAGAAATCGTTATAACCCGTGGAAACGGCTCAGCAATAACTGTTCCGGCACCTGATGCTACTGGCGATGTAAGCAACATAACCGTTGGCGAGATAATCTGGGAAGTAACTTACGGCAACCTGCCGGAAGAGCCGCTCGTCGAATTGCGAAACACGCGGTCTGGCGTCAAACTCAATATCAGCGAAAATGATGATGGCACCCTGACCATAGTGCGCGACCTTTCTGAAGTTTTCAGCGGCAGATGGGCTGAGAACGGCGACCTGGAACTGGCAGACCGACAGGGTAAAAGAGCCAGATACAGATATGGCAAAGCGAACTAAAATCTAAGTCACTAAGCAAAATTTTACAGGAGGCAGTGGTATGAAAAACATCAGTATTATCCTTGCAGTAGTTCTTCTTCTCAGTGTAGGCATCGCGTTTGCCCAGGACAGTGTTGCACAAAACGCTAAGGGAAAAATGCCCGGCAACGGTCAGCGGGCCGCCCTGAATCAGAGCACCCAGAGCCAGTCGGCAGTCGCCAGCCAGACCGCAGCCAACAGCACACCTTCACAGGGTGTAATCAAGAGCGAAACCTGTGACGGCACTGGCCGCGGCTATGGCGATGGCAGCAAGCCCCAGCCCAAAGACGGCACCGGCTTTGGAGCCAAGGCGCAGAAGCGCCAGCATCGCAACGCTAAACTCGGCAACGGGCAGGGCAATAGCCAGCGCAAAGGCCTGGGCAAAGGCGCGAAGAACGGCACAGCACAGCGCACCAGACGCCAGCTGCGCGACGGTTCATGCGGCAATCAGAGCACCAATACAGTTCCCACCACCAGCGAAAGCAAGTAACCCCAACCTCTCCCTCTCTTTGCAAACCGGCCGGCTAACCCCGGCCGGTTCTGTTTTTAGAAATATATAGTCCTTTGTCACACATGAATTCAAGAATAGAATAATTGGCATGCTGCTTATGCGCTGGCTCGCGGCGCGATCATAAACAACTTACAAGCATTGGCATATTGCATATACCGGGCTTTCGCAGCAACAGCCCGGCTTGATTTTGCAGGGGGGCAATATTCTGTTAGAATGCAGAAAAAGGTAGGGTAAGGGGAAACTTATGAAAAGCTGCCAGCCGCTGTTGATTCTGGTAATTGGCGTTCTGTTGCTGTTGCCGGCGGTTGTTCTGGCCGAATCGTGGCAGGTTTTCACCGAGGCCTCGGGGATCAACGGCCGTGTCATCAACTGCTTTGCGTCGTTCAAGACAGTGATGGCTGTCGGTACTGACCAGGGCGTCAGCATCTACAGTGGCAACACCGGTACATGGTCAGCGGTTGCGCTGCCTGATCAGGTTGCTACGATGCCGGTAAAAGACATCGCTTTCGATGAATACGGGCACCTGTGGCTAGCCACGGCCAACGGCCTGGTAAGCATTCAGGAAGAGAAAATCACCGTCTATAATTCTCATCACAACCTGCCTACCATCGACATTGACCGCATACAGATCAGCAAAGATCGCATTTATGTTGGCTGTTTTGGCGGCTATGTGGCGCAGGCATACATTCCGCAGACTGGTACAACAGTGTTCTCGGCGGTCAACTATACAGACACAATAGAAGGCGACAAGCTGAAAATAAGGTCGGTCGGGATTTCCGGCCTGGCAATGACCGGGCCGCATCAGGGCTGGTTCAGCACACGCGGCGGCGGATTGATAGAAATCAACGGTTCAAGCCAATATCCGGCCACAGGCAGCGATGGCAACCCTGAACTATGGATCAACGACTTTTTCATATTCTCTGGCAAAAAACGCGAAAAATACACTATTGCAGCAACGCCGCAGCATCTGAGTCTGATTCGCAACAACCGGGCGGACTACGAAATCAAGCTGCCGATAGAAGATCCGTGGTTGAACAGTCTGGTTACCGTTAAAGAACCTGACGAAATTTTCGACATGCTTTCGCAACCAGAATTATCTGACAATGACGAGCATCTGCTCGATTTTCTCGGCAAACATTCGCTGTATGTCGGCACCAGAAACAACGGCCTGTGGCGCTTTCAGCGCGGCAGATGGACACAATACCTCACAGCCAACAGCAAATTGCCGTCTGACAGCATTAACCGGCTTTACGCGGTTGGCCGACTACTGGTAGTCTGCACTGATGGCGGACTGGTGCTTATTCATCTCGATTCGAACCAGTATGATGAATTCAAAAAAGTCGGGCTGGGTTCGGCATATTTCAAAACGATTTACCCTTTTCCGCCGCTGTATGCCGCGATGATTCCGCATTTTCAAATCGTCCTGGGCGGCAGCAGTTACTGGTTTTCGCACCTGCACGGATTAACCAGATGGCGGTCGTCAACCTTTCCCAAAAGCTACGACCAGCAGACCCTTCCTGATGTCAGCAGTCGTATTGAAAAGACCGCGGAAGAGGAAGAAGAAAATACCGGACATCTCGATAACGAAGAACCCGAACTGCCGGTCGATAGTGTCGGTGAAGAGGCGTTGCGCGGCTACTGGCAGTTGTTTACCAAAGAGTATCTTTTCTATGATCAGAGCGACCTGTTTGAGATCCCGGAGCAGAAAATCACCTGGATAGATGTCGACCGCAATTCAGACTATCTCTGGCTGATCTTCGACGGCAAGCAACTGGCGCGCATGCGCATGGAAAAACGTGAAATCAAGAAAGACGGCAAAAAGATCAAAGTCGAATTGCCAGACTGGCAAGTGCTTAAAGACGTTCCGTGGGGCGATGGCACCGAGTTGAATGTCGTGTGGTTCACGCCTGACAGCATTTATGTCGGCACCAAAAAAGACGGCTTTTATATTCTGAAAAATCCCGGCAGCAAGGACCTTAAAAAAGAACCGTTCGAGTGGCAGCACCACAGTATTTACACCGGCCTGCCCGACTCTGATGTGCGCGGCTTCGCGCAGTGGAAACGCGATCAGGGGCAGGTGCTGGCGATTCAGCACAGTAACAGCATCAGTATCTGGGATGGCGACTTTTACAGCAGAATCGATCTGGGCGGACGTCGGCGCTACACCTGCATTGCTGCCGGCGCCGAAGGCAACCTCTGGGTTGGCTCGGTTGGCGGTCTGTTTCGCGTAGATCCTTCCGGCCACGTTTATTCGTATACCACAACCAATGCGAGGTTAGAATCAGACCATATTTCAGCGATCGGCACCCTGCCGGCCAGCACCGAGTTTCCGCTTGGGGTGTGGGTCGCCTGTGATGCCCTGGCAGATGACATCGACATGAATCCGCTGATGAACGGCTCAGACCAGGCACCGATGGTAATTACCGACGCCGATGGCAAAAAACGGGTAATCGAACAGGTTATCGCCGGTTCGTCATTGCATTACTTTGACGGCAGAACCTGGGACAAATGGCTAATAGCCGGCGTCAGCCATATCATGATCGACCGCGAATTTGTCTGGCTGTCAACCAATATCAGGGTGCGCCGCCTGCGCATTCCGCGCTGAGCGGGCATAGTATTCACAATAAATTCGTTCACAGCAAAGACTGGAAATCATGGCGATTTGTAATCGCCAGCGGCTACGATTACGACGCGCAGGATGCGCTAGCGCCAGGGCGCCTGAGGATACAGCGCGCCCAGGTGCGAGAACGAGAAAACAATATCGAAGGCTTTGACGAACGAAATGAGTGAAATCAGTCTTAGTAAGACTGCACGACTGTCGGCATATACAGGCGCATGACGCGGCACGAAGTCGCGAGCCACAAGAATTCCTGGTCGAACATCATCGCCCGCACACCGGGTCTGAACATCGGTTCCCATTTTTTGCCGTCGTAAAGCATGATCTGCGAGGCAGCAACAGAAGCGTTCATCACCCGCAGACGATATGCGCTGTCGCTGCCGCGAGCGAGAGACGGCGGCGGGTCTGATGATCTATAGGTCTTGCGAACGCCAATGCTGTTCTCTTTGGCATACTCATCGACGGCGACGGCAACAGTGTAAGGGTATTTGGCATCATCAGGAGCGGCAGCGATTGCCACAACCCTTTCAGAGTTAAAATCGTTCATGCGACCGTTAATTTCATTGATTTTGCCATCTGGCGTAAGATACGACAAGCCCTGAAACGAGCCCAGCCAAAGGTTATGGTTGCGGTCCTGCACCATGCAGGTGTAATTACGCTCGGGCACGGCAATAAATGTGAGCTTACTGCCCTCAAAGGTTGCCAGGCCCTTATCGAACAGCAGCGCAGCCACTGAACCTTCTGCCGACTCCCAGTATTGTATGGCGATTACGCGCTTGAACTGGTCGATTTCGGCAGAACCGCGCGGAAACTCGATGCGCAGCCAGTCAGACGGGCGCAGGTCTTTTAGCGTCGCGCCATGCGCAGCTGGAAGATAATAAACCCCGCTGTCTTTGGCGCTGACATAGATTGAAGAACCAACTCGCTGCACGCAAAGCAGGTCATCGTGCTTTTGCCATGGCAGCTGTTCTTCGGCAAACTCATGCCAATCGTTATTTTTCGGGTCAGGAACAATTTCGCCAGGCCGGTTGTCGAGACAGGCGAGCTGGTTGTTGTCGAAGATCACCCAGACGCGCTCAGCAAGATCGAGTGCAAGGTCGTTGATATCCTCAGAGGGAATCGCGTGCAGCGGGCATTCCTGCATCAGTGAAGCGACCGTAAACAGCTGATGCCCTCTGGCATCATAGATGTTTGCACCAACCTTGACAATCAGCGCAATTCTCGCAGTCGCAGTGGCCTGACAGGGAACGGCGGTGGAATCTTCAGAGGCTGCATCCTCGCTGCCTTCGGCAGGATCAGAATTGGCGCTGTTGTTGCCAGACTGCTGTGCCTGGTGTTCTGCAATGGCGGCAGCGATATCTTCGGCTGAAACTGCGTCTTGTGCCGGCGCGTTAATTATCACATACTCACCCGGCCCAACCATGGTTTTCATATCGAGTGAAACATATATCTCCGATATCGGCGCCTTGCAGAAGTCGGTCGGCTGCTCTCTGCAGTAGTGATGCCAGAGCTCTTCACCTGCACTAAGCGGCGGCCGATCGCCTGTCGTGCTGTTATCTTCGATCGTCAGGTCTTTACTCGGATCATTTTCTTTTGTTTCAAACCGGCCGGCCAGATGAAAGCGGTATTGCATAACACCGATGAACGGCGCAGAAGGAAAAACAAAACGCGAAATACCGCGATCATGCGAGATCCAGATATCCTTGCCCTGCAGCATTTTGCCATAGGCAATGAACGGTTCAATCGGGTAGCTGTGCTGTGTAGGATAACCGTAGACATACGGTCCCCAGCTCTGCATGAACGGCCAGAAAGTCTTGGCCCAGTAAGGGTCAGAGCCGCTGACCTGAAAGATATCAAACTGCGAATCTTCAGTAATGCCAAGCATGGTCAGCCCGCCCTCTGAAAGGATCGCAATCTTCTTTGGCCCGGGCAGGTAATACACCTTGTTGATATTATCCGATGGCAGCGGACTGTCACGGGTGGTAAGATTGTTCCAGCGGCCGTCGTCAAACATCCACAGTCCTTGACCGCGCGTGCCGGCAATCAGAGTGCGTTTGCCGATAAAGGTTTCGAGATGCAGGTAGCCCTTGGGCTTCTCACGCTTGTATTCATCTTTCTCATCGTCAGGCGCCGTAGTAACACTGGTGATCCAGCAGTCTTCCGGCGGCAGCGAGCAACGCCCCACCGACCGGTTATTCGAAATGAGATTCATCTGATTCTGGGTTACCGCGATAATGCGGTTGGCGTTTCCTTCTTCGAACGACCAGAAATCGTTGACCCAGTCAGAAAAAAGCTCGTCCTCGCCGACCAGGTTGCTGCCGTCAGCAGCGCGCAGCAGGCCCTTTCCCTTGGTCGAATAAATGCCGCCGTCTGGATAATCCATTGCCAGCGCTGTGATACCAACTGACATGAACTTGTTGGAATCTTCGCCGCCAGCCCGGTCAACCGGCAAAAAGCTGGAAATGTTACTGCCCGGCGAAATCGCCGCATAAAACAGCCAGCCGCCAAAGCAGCCGACATAAATCTTGTTGTCGACAACCTGCACGACTTCGACATCTATCGTCGAAAGGCCTTGTTCATGGTCATAACGTCTAACTTTTGGAGCGCTGTCGGGAAAATGCTCGAGATCGATTGCGAACAATCCTGACGGAGTCGCGGCCCACAGCGTGTTGTAATCGTCAAAATCGAGCGAGCGCACGGCGAGATCGGTAAGCTGCTCGTGATACGAGGCGAGGTTAAACCAGCCCGAGTAATTCTCGACGTAGAGCCCGATGCCTTTGTCGCTGCCCACCGCCATCATGCCCTTGTTGATGGCAAGACAGCTGAGATTGTTGCTGGGAAGCCCGGAGCGGGTGTTCCAGGTCATCCACGTCTGCCCGGCATAAGCTGGCCAGGCGAATATAAGCATGGCAAATACAACTGCAACAAGAACAGGGTACATATTTTTTTTGTTCATGCTGATATGATACGTCAAACGGCAAAATCGGGTAAAGAATTATGTGCTTTGCCAATAAGTCTCCGGTGAGATAGCAAACCGGCGCAGAACCGCTCAAAGCCGCACACGCAAAGGCACAATTGGTGTCAACGCTTTCATCAGCTGCTTGCCGAATAATTGTATTGGCAGACAAAGCTGCCGTGCTATAATGTCAGCATGGAACTGGTAAAAAAAATATCGCAACTGCTGACCAGATTGCGTGACCGCCGGGCGGCCGCCAGATATGGCGACGCCGATGTCTGCGCGCCATGCGTGATTAATATCGCAGAATTCCCGGTGCAGGCCTGGCAGGATTTTGTCGGTTTTGTTGATGAATCCGAGAAAAATCCAGACAGCAGCAGTCGCAACTGCCTGCAGCGATTGAGCACGATAAACAGTCACGGCGACTGTCTCGATTTCTTTGCCGGGCTGGCGCAAAGTTCTGATGAATGGCGACCGATAGCCAGTTTTGCCGATATACCTGTGTTGTTTGACAACGATCTTTTTGACCGAGTTACCAGCGAATACGAAAAGGCCAGAAATGTCTCTGAGCAGTCCGCAATGATACCAGAGCTGTTCTGTAAGGCAGATCCAACCATACTGGAACTGCTCAGCCTGATGCTCGAAGGCGATATCGAACGTTATCCGCAGCCGGTTGCAGCGACAACACAGGAACTGGTCAACCGGGAAATGGCTGCGCGCAAGCAGCTGACAGCGTTGTTATCCGGAACATGGTCCGATGAAGTCCGCTGGTGGCTTATTCGCTCGATCGCCGGCGCCGCCGCGCCCGCTCGCAGCTTTCTCAGGGGTCAACTTCTTGAAAATCGCGATGAGCGACTGGCATGCATGACTTTTCCGGCTTTGCTGAAGGCAGGTTTTTCGCTGCTTAAAAGCCGAGAGTGCGATGAAGACCCAAAAGCATTACAGCTGCAGAAGCTCTATTCAGGGCAGTTGACCCGACTTACCGGAATAATCGGCAACAACCTTACTTGATCGCAATCATGCGATAATAGGCCTTTTTCAGCCCCATTTTTTCGTAGAGTCTGATAGCCTTTTTGTTTTCGACATCGACATGCAGTGAAAAGTTGCCATCGGTGTATCTTCTGATCGCATCCATCAGCCTGGTACCTATTCCACGTGACCCGGCCTTGATGTCAGCGCCGATATAAACCAGGTGATACTGCGGCATGACAACAGATACCGGCAACTTTATAACGACCGCAAGCCCTTTCATTTCGCCAGAGATGTAAGCACCAAGCACGAAACCACCGGCAAATGCCACTCGAATCGCTTCGAGAACGCTCTGCCGGTCATCGCCGTATTTGCCGAGATAACGGTCAACATAATCAGCCAGCTGCTCGATATTTTCAAGATCTTCTTCAGCCAGCTGCCTGATGTTGAGCTCATTTTTGCCCTCTTCAAGAATGACCACGCTATTTTCACCGGCTTCGGCAATTCCATGACGCCGGGCAGCGGCGCAGGCAGCAAGCGACGCTGCGCCTCTGAAAGCCACTTTAAGATCTTCCCTGCTTCGGGTCAACGTTATCATGTCACGAATCTCGCTGGTAGCAACAGTGATAAAAGCGCCGCCAGAGTCATAAACAGCATTAAGAACATTCTGTGGGTCGATAATGTTGTATTCGATCGTGTTCTTACTCATGCCCTTGTAGCGATTTATTGCTTTCTGGTCCTTAATTCGGGTCTCGCGTCTTTGCCAGGCAAGATACAGTGGGTTGTCATCACTGGCACAGGCCACCATAATTTTCGGAATGCGCTGGATAAGGCCTCGCCGCCATAAAGATCTGAAGCCGAGATGCAACCCGGTTATCAAGGCGCCATTGCTCAAAAAGCAATATACATTATTCGGGCTGTTGCCGAGTTTGGCAACGATTTCTTCAGCGATTTCTGCGTAAACGTTGTCGGTAATACAGCAGTTGCTGTAGCCGTGATTCGCGTCATACCAGTTGTTGGAAACGGCGAGTTCGCGGCTTTTGCGATATGCCTCGCCATAATTGCTGCCGAACTCGATAATCTCGACGCCAGGTTCTCTGAACCAGCGTTTCTTGCGATCAACCGACCCCTCCGGCATAACCACCCGGCATGCCAGGCCAAATCTCTCGGCAACAAAAGCGATAGATTCTCCAAGCTGACCAAGAGAAGCCACCACTATTGTCTTGTAGCCAAGCTGGACAGCCTCTTTTACCAGATAGTATGCGACACGATCGTGCATATGACCAGTTGGATTGAGGCCTTCCATTTTCAAATAGAGCTCTTCGACCCCAATATCACTGTTGATCCTGACAGTCTTGTACAAAACAGTATGCCCAATACGCTGTTTGAGCAGTTCCATAAACGCCTCCTCACGCTCAGGCAAATTTGGCAAGGAAAACAGCTATATATGTAGAATCTGATTTACAGAGGCCGCGAGGCAAAAATTAACCCGCAGTCCAGCCAAAAGCCTGAAAAAATTTGCATTGTTACCAGCCTAGTAAAAATCAGCAGATAATGCAAGCACCGAAAAACTGAAGGCTATTTCACAACAGTCATGGCTGCAACAACTTTAGATAGAGGCCTCTTGCGACCACACAGCAATTCCAGGTGGAAAGTAAACACCGTGCCAACCCAATGTAAAATCGCTCGCGCCTGCTTTGCCCAGTGCTTTATCTAACGCCGACCTGACATGATCAATAAATTTGTACGAAATTTAAAATCACGTTACCTGTTGCCGCACACCCATACTGATGGTAATAATTAGTCTGTACATAAGTTTTTCAGGAACGGCAGGCCGTATTTTCGCGAAAGCCGGTCAGGACGCGATAACCTTTGAGCAGGAGAAATTACGACGTGAAAACATTTTATCAGAAGTTCTCGGCAATCCTCTGTGGAGCAGCAATGCTGCTGGGTTCGTTTGCAGCAGCTGAAGAGCCGGGCCTGTACCCGTTGCGCACCGAACCAGACGGAAACCACGTCTATATCGACAGCAAAGGCAAGGTCAAATTCGCGGTCAGCTCAACTCTTACCGAAGAATTTTCGCAGGGCTTTGCAGCTGTCTGCGAATCTGACTCATGGCATTTCATCGACAAAACCGGCAAAAAGGCTTTTGGCAAAGACTTTGATGAGATCAGAGCTTTTTCAGAGGGTCTGGCGGCGGTAAAAAAAGGCGAACTCTGGGGTTATATCGATCTCACCGGCAAAATGGCGGTTGAAGCCAAGTTTGCCCGCGCTTATAAATTTTCAGAAGGCCTTGCCTGCGTAATGATCGGCGACTTCGCTGACGGGTCAGCCCGCTATGGCTACATCGACAACACCGGAAAATACGTTATCGAACCCTTTCTGCGCTGCCTCGACAACCAGTATTTTTCGCCGCCGGGCGAGTTTTCAGACGGCCTCGCTGCAGCCTGGCTGCCTCTTAACAGTGATGGCGATTATATGGTCGGTTACATCAACAAGGAAGGTAAAACAGCCATCGCTCCCAAATTCACGGTTGCCGGAAAGTTCGTCGACGGCCTCGCACCGGCCAGCATACTGCTACATGATGAAGTTCCACCGACTGGCTTCATCGACAAAAGTGGAAATTTTGTCATCCAGCAGGCTTTCTCGCACGCTTTTCACTTTTCCGAAGGCCTGGCGCCGGCGTCAACATTCGACCCAAAATACGAAGCACCTGAAATATGGGGTTATATTGACAGCAAGGGCAAGTGGGTTATCAAGCCTGCGTACGAAATGGCAGAACACTTTGTCGGCGGGCTGGCACGGGTTTATGACCAGCTCAGCTCAGGCGGCGAAGTATATATCAAAAAAGATGGCAGCATCGTCGCTAACAGCGCGATGATTGCCGGCAAACAATCCGACAATGCAGGCCTCTACAAGCTGAATGTAAAGTCAATCTCTGCTTCAAGCTTTCTACCACAGGCAAAAGACATTAGCTACAAACCGGAAAACATTCTTGACGGCAATCCCGAAACCGCATGGGTTGAAGGTTCAAAAAGCATGGGCGTTGGCGAGTGGCTGAGCTTCAATTTTGCAGAACCGGTCGAAATCCATTCGATCAACATATGGAACGGCTATCAGAAGGCCGCCACCGCAAAGCGCGACCCCTTCAAAGCCAACCTGAGCGTTGCGAAGATCCGCTTCACGCAAGACGGCAAATCATCTGAGCATGAGCTTAAAAATGAGCGCGGCGCGCAGACAATAAAACTCGGAGGCGCTGTCACCAGTTCTGTGAAGATCGAAATTCTGGCAGTTCACGAAAGCAAAGCCGACCCAGACTGCTGCCTGTCAGAAATCGAATTCACCGGCCGCGTTGCCCCATAATCCAGATTCTTTGACAAATGACTGGCTTGAACCCTTATCTATCGATCATGGAGCTTGTGTCGGCACAGACCAGAAATTATGTGATTGCCAGAAAACTTCGAAATGATACTTTTTTTATGATATATTATTAGAAGAAAACTTTGCAATGAGGAGACTGAAATATGCCAGGGATCTACGAAGAAAACAGTCTAAGCATCGGCAACACGCCACTTGTCCGCATAAACAATATCACCAGGGGCGCCGGTGCAACAGTGCTGGCAAAAATCGAGGGCCGCAACCCGGCCTATTCGGTAAAATGCCGGGTCGCTGCAGCAATGATCTGGGATGCAGAAAAGAAGATAATTCTCATGCCGGGCTGCAAAGATATTACTCTTATTGAGCCTACCAGTGGCAACACCGGCATCGGACTGGCATTTGTCTGCGCATCTCGCGGTTACCCTCTTATTCTGACCATGCCAGACACCATGTCAATCGAGCGCCGCAAAATGATGGCGGCTTTCGGCGCAAAAATAGTGCTGACCGAGGGTGCTAAGGGCATGAATGGTGCCATAGCAAAGGCTCACGAAATAGTGGCCGCGGACCCCACACGTTACTTTATGCCACAGCAGTTCGAGAATCCCGCCAATCCGGATATTCACTGCTGTACTACCGGCCCGGAAATCTGGAACGACACGAACGGCAAAATTGATATATTTGTTGCCGGCGTCGGAACCGGCGGCACAATTACCGGAGTAAGCCGCTACCTCAAGCAGATACGCCGCCACCCGGTCATATCTATTGCGGTCGAACCCTCCGCATCTCCGGTTTTGACTGCCATAAAAGCGGGCAATGATCCCAAACCAGGGCCGCACAAGATCCAGGGTATCGGTGCCGGATTCAAGCCGGCAAATCTCGATCTTGACCTGGTCGACGAAGTAGCAACGGTCAGCAACGAAGAAGCAATAGAATACGCGCGCCGTCTGCACCGGGAAGAGGGCATCACCTGTGGAATTTCCTGTGGCGCGGCCATGGCGGCGGCAGACCGGATCGCGCGCCGACCGGAAAACGCAGGAAAAGTCATAGTTACAGTATTCCCCGATGCTGGCGAACGCTATTTGAGCACAGCCCTGTTCGAAGGAATTGATGCCGGCTGAGTCGCCGTTGTAGATGCCAGCGACAAAGACATCGATTGCGATTACGACGCGCAGGATGCGCTAGTGCCAGGGCGCTCTGGTGCGATTACGATTACGAGCACGAAAATACAGATTGCAGAACAATGCAGAGAGTATTTACAAACTAAATGCGTAGAATTGGCATAAGGTATTTGCGATCTGATCTATAGCTGGCATTTGCCAGTTAAACAATGTAAGATACGCACATAAGATTTTAATGGAGGCATGAATGCGACAGCTTAAAGTTACTATTACCAAGATTCTTACAATCATGATCCTGCTGCTGCCCTTTGCAGCTGGTGCTTCGACCGATTTTGATTTTTCGGCGCTCGAAAAATCAATTTTTGAGCACAGCCTCGAAAACGGGCTCAAGATCATAGTTCTGCCCCGCCATGACGCCCCGGTGGTATCACTGGTTACCTGGGTAGATGTCGGCGCGGCCGATGATCCCAAAGAATACTCCGGCATGGCCCACATGTTTGAACACATGGCCTTTAAAGGTACTGTCACCATCGGCAGCCGTGATCCCGAAAATGAAGCCGGGCTCATGCGTGATGAAGACAGGGTTTTTGAACGTCTGCGCAGTGAAAGGCTCAAAGGCCGACTCGCTGATCCCAAGAAAATTGCAGCTCTGACCGAAGAGATGGAAAAAGCGGTAAGCAAAGCTTACGCGGCAGTTGAGCCAAACGCTTTCTCAAACATACTTCAATCCGAGGGCGGTTCAGGGCTCAACGCTTTCACCTCTCGCGATCAGACCGCCTATATCATCAGCATGCCGTCAAACAAGCTCGAACTCTGGATGGCAATGGAATCAGAGCGATTTTTAAAACCGCTGCTGCGCGAAATGTATCGCGAACGCGAAGTAGTTGCCGAAGAGCGCCGAATGACCACCGAAAACCGTCCGATGGGCAAGCTGGTCGAAGAATTCATCAGTACTGCTTTCAAAGCGCATCCGTATGGTGTTCCGTTGATCGGACATATGTCCGACATTCAGAACTACTCTCGCGAAGCGGCCCAACGCTTTTTCAACAAGTATTATATGCCCAGCAACATGACAATAGCTCTGGTCGGCGATGTTAAGCCTGAGACTGTCGTCGCAATGGCCGAAAAATACTGGGGCAGGATTCAGAAGCGCCCGGCGCCACCGCGCATTGCAACGGTTGAGCCTGTCCAGCAGGGCGAACGCAGGGTTTTGATCAAGGACAAAGCGCAGCCCGCAATGATTATCGGCTGGCAGATCCCGGCTGAAACTCATGACGACATGCCTGCTCTCGCCGCATTTGTCGACATTCTCGGCCAGGGCCGCACATCGCGTCTGTATCGCCGCATGATAAGAGACGAAAAGGTTGCAGTTTCAATCAGTACGGGTGCAGGCTGGCCCGGCAGCAAGTATCCCTCTCTCGCTGTAGCTTTCTGCTACCCGGCACCTGGCAAAACCAACGCCGAATGCGAAAAAATGATCTACGAAGAAATCGAAAAGCTGCAAAAGGAGCTTCTTGGCGCAGAAGATATCGAAAAAGTAAAAGCCCGCGCCATGGCCAGCTTTATCAGAGGCCTCAATGACAATATGGGTCTGGCGCAGCAGCTCGCCACCTATCAGCAGATCTGGGGCAGCTGGCGTCAGCTGTTTCGCGAACTCGAACGTATCAACAAGGTAACGCCAGAAGACGTACAGCGCGTAGCCAGACAGTATTTTACCGCAGAAAACCGCACCGTTGCCTGTCTCGAAACCATTATCGAACAGGCGGCAGCCGATAAAGCAGCCGCAAAAGAGGAGACCAAACAATGATCGCCAGACTTTACCAAAAATTCAGCACCATTATCGCCGCAGTCACCCTTCTGGCGTTTATCACCTCCAGTGCCGGCGCGGTAGACCTCAATGCACTGGTTTATCCGCAGCTCAACCAGATCGCCATTCCGGAAGTAGAAGAAATCAAGCTGGAAAACGGCATGCGCCTGTATCTGCTCGAAGACAAAACCCTGCCGCTGATTCAGGCTTCGGTCAGAATTCACGGTGGCTCTTATCTTGACCCGGCAGACAAAATCGGCCTCGCCGAATTTTGCGGCGACCTGTTGCGCACCGGTGGCACCGAAAAATACAGCAGCGACGAACTCGACGAACTGCTCGAAAGTATCGGCGGCAGCGCCGAAACCTCTATGGATATAATTGCCGGCAGCCTTAAATTGTCCATGCTCAGCTCATACAATGAACTGGCCATGGAAGTAATGGCTGAAATCCTGCAGCGACCGGTATTTGAACAGGCAAAGTTCGAGCAGCTCATGATTTCTGCCCGGGCTTCTGTTTCCAGACGTAACGACCGGCCTGATGGTATCGGTGACCGGGAATTCGAAAAAGTCATCTACGGCAGCAGCTCTGTTTACGCCCGCCACACCGAATACGCGACTCTTAATGCGATCAGCCGCGACGACCTCAAAGCCTTTCATCAGAGAGTTTTCCGGCCAGAAAACGTGCAGATGGCAATCTGGGGCGATATCGACAGCAAAAAAATAGTCGAACTCGTTAAAAAACATTTCGGTGCCTGGGAAAAAGGCAAAGAAGCCCTGCCCGACTTTCCGAAGGTCGATTACCAGTTTGATACCCGCACCGCATACGTTGACCTGCCTGAGGTAAGCCAGTCTAACATCTATATCGGGCATCTTGGCGGACGTCTGACCGACGAAGATCACCCACACCGCATTGTGATGAACAATATTCTCGGCGTCGGCTTTGGCAGTCGCCTGTTCAAACAGGTTCGCTCGAAAGCCGGCCTTGCCTATTCGGTTTACGGCGTCTTTACCGCCAACATCTCTTACCCCGGCACTTTTTACAACTATGTGTCGACCAAGTCTGAGAGCACAGCCAAGGCGATCAGAATGATCATCGACGAGATCAGGCGCATTCAGAACGAAGAACCGACAGCTGAAGAACTCAAACTCGGCCGCGACAGGTATCTCAATACCTTCGTCTTCAACTTTGACAGCAAGGGCAAGATTATCGAACGCCTGGTTTATTACGATTTCTTCGGGCTTCCCAAAGATTTCCTCAACAAACAGATGGAAATGGTCAAGACAACTACAGCTGCCGACGTTACTGCCGCTGCCAAAAAGTATCTCAAGCCAGATTCACTCAGAATTCTGGTCGTAGGCTCGCAGAAAAGTCTCGACGAGCCGCTCTCAGCGCTCAAAAATGGCGAACCGCAAGCCATCGACGTTACAATTCCAGAATAAACGGCCTCACGCAAAAAGCCCGTCGCAATTAAAGCGACGGGCTTTTTTGCTGCACAAAAAAAGTCTTATCGTTTCTGGCGATTCTGAATATCTTTATTGTTAGAGAGGTATATTACTGCGAGATCTTTTGCGGTCAGGAGGCAAGACCATGAAAAGTCTTTTTCAACCGAGTTTGTGGAACCACTTCGAATGGCACCGGCATGGATCTGCACTGCACAGCACCTTCTACCGGGAGCTGACACTGGCACTGCTGATCATTCTGTTTCTACTATTTGCCGCAGTCGGATTAAATGTCTGAACTGATCAGCCCAGAACAAACCTGCTGAGCACGCCAATCAGAGCGAGCAGGATCGATGCGATCACTGCAACTGTCGGACTGCGCATTTTAAAATCGTCCATCATTTTGTCGATAAGCATGAGCAGGCAGGCGCTGAGTCCAAACAGCAGCATAAAAGTTGTTACAAAAACACCGGCGCCAGCCAGCAGGGGTCCGATAAACGGTATAAACGCAATTATCGCAAATACCGCACCCAGCATAAAGGTTATCGGTATAGCAGCAAACCAGACAACTGCCGCCAGCGCGCTGTACACCAGCGCCATCATCAGAGCTGTCTTTTTGCTCTTAATATCGAAACCCGGCACCATTTCAGAAATCATATAAAACGCAAGCGTATTGACGCCAACGGTAATCAGAGCACCTGTCATCGCGCACCTCCTGCAGATTTGTTTCTATCTGCCCATTTTTTCACAGTTCGACCCATTTTGCAACCACGGGCCGATTCACGCATCAGATCTGCAGATCGGCAAAGCAGGTGTTGAGATCGTCGTAAACCGGCACATTGCAGGCAAGCAGACGTTCGCGCGAGTTGTGTCCGGCCGCGATCAGAACACATCTAATGCCCATGGCCGAGGCCGTATCAAAGTCATGAACGGTGTCGCCGATCATCAATGCCGAATCGCGATCGCAACCGATTTCGTCGAGAAGCATCTGACCGAGCTCAACCTTGCTGTGCGCATAGGCATCATCGAGACCCTGCACGCGCGCAAAACAGTCGGCAAGCTGATAATGGCTTATGCATTTCTGCAGCGCCGAATGCTGTAAGGCAGAGAGAATGTACTGGCTGACGCCAAGCTTGCGCATGCTATCGAGAGCGCCTCGGGCTCCTTGATGCAGGCTGCACTCAAACATCTTCGCCGCGTAGGCATTGATATATTCGCGACCGACATCTTCGAACGACTCGACCGAGAAGTCAAAACCAATACTCTTGTAGTAATTTATGACCGGAAACTCGAACTTTTCGAGATATTCTGCGCGCGTCAGCGTTTGCAAAGAACGTTTTTGCAGGCTGCAGTTAATAATTTCAATACATTCTGCAACGTCATCGAGCAGAGTGCCGTTCCAGTCCCAGAATATGCTCTTCAGGCCTTTCATGTGTTTGTCTCCAAAATTTGCAGTAATGTAAAGGCCGCATCAGCAACCCTGATCATAATACCATATCTACCTGCCAATTTTTGTGACATACATGCTGCTGGCAGTAATAATCCGTTTGGATATTTTTGCAGAGTTATCCACAGATTAAAGGATTATCGCAGATTATTCAGAAGTTTTTATATGTCTTTTGCATTTATCCTAAGGCTATCTGCGCAATCTGCGAAAATCTGTGGAAAAGTGCATGTAAGAGCAAAATGAAATACCTCTAGAAACATCTCAGTTATCGTTGATGCCAGAAGGCTGCGAACTAGCGTCAATCGTGCTGAACAGCAGAACCTGTACTGATCGGCGGCAAAAATTCTTCAAGAACATGACCGCTGCATAAAAACGAGATACCCTGCTGACTCTTGGTACCGATCATTACCGTCTCGACAACTGGCTGAGAAACAGCATGAGCAGAGCGCCACCTGATCACGAAACTTGGCCCGGAACCGCCGGCAGGATCAGACTCATTGATCAGATATTGAATGCAGGCTCCAGGATTTACCAGCGCTGGTTCTTTTATATATTCAGTGATCAGCTTGCCATTGATATCGTTGTAGCGAACCGATTCAACAAGTATCTTATGATTGCGATCGGTATTACGAATGCTGAGAGTCACGGCAAGATTGAACTGACGACCTTTTTCATACGAATACACAAAGGAATACGCCGAGACGTGAATCATCTGACCATAAGACCGCAGCGGCTGTCTGATATCCGGACCAGGTGAAACCTGCGCCGAAGCCAGTGAAGCAAAGCAAAAAAGCAAGCAGAGCAGAAATCTGATTTTCATAATGTCTTCCCTGAAAAATTGTTAACCTTCATTAATCCTACCTGTCCCGGCTCGCAACGTCAACCTGTGGCAGTCATTGCACAGAGGCGGAACAGCGCTGACACAGCGGCAACAGGACCTGCAGACACAAGCCTGGCGCTTCAGAATTCCTGCTGTTCCTGGTGCATCAGGTCGGGAGTGTAACGTGAAAGATGCCGCGCATAATAGTTATAGCCGAGATTGGCCGGGATCGAGATTGACAGCAGACAGCGCGACCCTGAGAGCCGCTTGAAAATCGAACGCAGCGCGTAGCTTTTCCGCCAGGCGTAGATAAGGCCCTCCTGCAGTTGATCGACCGTCATGTTTTTCGGTCTGAAGACAACATGTTCGGCATCAAACAACGCCCAGTTGTTTTCGATAATGCGGTTCTGCGCCGCGAGTTCTTTGTAAATGCCGGTGCCAGGAAACGGCGTCAGCACCGAAAACTGCGGCAGATCGATTTCTGATTCATAAATAAAGTCGACGGTGCGCTTGAAAACATCGCGGTCATCGGTTTCGAGACCGAAGACAAAGCAGGCCTGAATGCCGATACCATAGCTGTGAAAGCGCTTAACCGCTTCACGGTAGCGAAGAACATCGTTGAATGGCTTTTTGACTTCGGCGAGCGATTGCGGAGAAACCGATTCAAAACCGATCAGCAGACCGCGGCAGCCACTTTCAGCCAGAGCGGCCAGCAGTTCGGGATCATGCGCGATATCGATGGTCGAACAGCCGACCCACCACTTGTTCAGCGGTTTCATTGCCCGAAACAGCTGCAGCGAAAACTCGCGATTACATGTCAGACTGGGATCAAGAAAGCACAGTTCATTACCCTGCAAACCGCGGATTTCAGAAATAATACTGTCGACCGGGCGGGTGAAATATCGATTGTTCCAGGCGGTGGCAACCGCGCAGAAAGTGCATTTAAAAGCACACCCGCGCGTCGCTTCGATTGAATTAACGGTAATATACTTTTCGCGGTCAAAAATCGAGCGATCAGGCACCGGCGTATAAAAACCAGCGAGATTGAGATCAGAACGCATGTGATAAAAAGGCTTGAGCTGCTGCTGTGTAAAGTCGTGCAGCGCCTGCGGCCAGGTTTCTTCGGCCAGACCGGTGATAACACAGTCGGCATGCTGCTTTGCTTCCTGCGGCAACAGAGTCGCATGGACGCCACCCATGATGACAGTGATTTTGTGGCGACGAAAAAAATCAGCCATGGCGTAAGCCCTGACTGCTGTGCCGGTCATCGTGCTGATCGCGACAAGGTCGTAATCGAGAAAATCTTTTGGATCCCAGATGTCGACGCCTTCGTCAATAATATGTACATTAAAACCCAATTCCGGCGGGATCAGGGCAACCAGTGTCGCAAGCGTAAGCGGTGCATAACGCAACGCGCGCTTATATGTACCGGTTCCTGCCCGGTGAATAGGGCCATGTGGCAGTATCAGCAAAAGTTTCATAAGTCTACAAAAAAATCATTTCTATTTTTGCGGGGTTAAGATATCATATCACGAGATATAGACAAAGTAGTTTGTTTTTTGGAGGCTTAACTGTGAAAAGATCGTTGTTACTCGTTCTTTGTCTTGTTTTTGCCGGAACTGCCGGCAGCCTGATGGCGGAACCCTGCGCTCTGGTGACAGATCCCGCTGACATGCGTTTTATCGAGTTGAAAGAAGTTGCAAAGTTTCTTGAAGAAGATCTCGACATGGGAAAAGGCATCACCGAAGTTATCGGCAAAAAGGTTATTGACCAGCGTTTTCGCAAGGCTGGCATTCCTGACCCCGTTAAAGAATCGCTTTCTTACAGTATGGTTGCCCGCGAAATGCCGGTTGACCAGCTCAATGCCGCGTTTATTCTCAAAGGACCAGTTGACAGCGCAAAGTTTCTTGAACTGGCCGACAAGCGCTATTACCGCTACTTCGTGCATCTGCAGAAGCAGAAAATCGAAGCTAAGCCGAAAATTCCGGTAAATACAAAGATCAGCAACCGGTCGACCCGTGTTTATCCGTTTGCATTCCGCAATGCCGAAGCTCTGGTCAGCTCATTCGAAGATTACACAATCATCGCAACTGTTCCACAGGGCGACTACTCGCTTATCAAAGATATCATCAACGTGCTCGATGGCAAAGCCGCCATGTCTAAAAAGCAGCCCGAAAAGATTTCCTTCATAACTTCTTTCGTGCCCATGGCCCAGGAACGCCAGGAAATCAGAAAATTTGAAGGGCAGCATCAGGGTTTTGTCGCCAAGGCCCGCGCCGGTTTCAAAAAGGTAGCTAACCCAAAGGCCTATGCCGGCGAAACGAAAATGATCTCTCTTGAAGACAATCTCAAGGCCAGCATGTCGGGCATCGAACGTTTCTCTTACAGCGTCGAAGCTACCGGCAAAGACGCCGGCTATGCTTACGACATCAACATGATCTTCAAATGCGCCAATCAGCAGGAAGCCGGAAAACTCAAAGATCTGCTGCTGGCATGGATGGCAAGCACTTCGGCAAAGACCCTTTCTGAACAGGATATGGTTTCGTTCAAGGCCAACAAAGTAACGGCCAGCAATGACACCTGTGTTTTCTCGATTAAACTCGGTTCGAGCGCTGCCGAGCAGTATCAGTTCTCATCAATGCTGATGACTCTGATGATGCAGGATCGCCGTTTCAACAAGCTCTTCAAAAGTTGAGCTAACTAAGTACGTTCTGTGTTTGTGCAACGAGTCCCCGCTTCGGCGGGGATTTTTGTTATGCCTGGTTCTTTGGCAAAGTTGAGTAATTAAATTCAATTTTGTGCACACTGCTTTTGCCGGGCTCTCGGCAGAATCCTTTTTATGCTTTATTATGCTCTTTATGAAGGCTTTCTGGCGTTTTTCAGGCGATCGTAGGCCAGGATGCAGCCGGGCAGGACAATCAGGTCGCCAAGCACGCCGATCACCACGATCAGGGCGCCAATGGCGCCAAAGTAGGCAAATGGTTTGAAGTCGCTGAAGACGAAGATGGCATTGCCGAGTCCAAGCAGAATTGACGAGTAAATAACCGGCCAGGTCATCTGCTGCATGGTGAACAGCAGGCGGCGTTGCGTGCTGCGCTGGTGCGAATCGTGATAAAAGGTAATTGTATGCAGCGTATCATCGACGATCAGGCCACTCATCACGCAGCCGGCGATGGCCGTAGACGGGTTCAATGGAATTCCGGCGAGAAATGCCACGGCATAGGCAAAGAATATCGGGTAAAAGTTAACCAGCAGCGCAATAAACGACAGTGACAGGCGGCGGAACACCAGCAGAAAAACGACACTGATCATCAGAATTGCTGCCGCAAAAGAGCTTGAGATGTTGTCGAGAATATTCATCTGCAACACGGCGTGTGAATAGACTTCGCCGGTTATCTCAACCTGTGCTGAAGACGGCAGAGTCGCGCGTGAGCGTTTCAGAATCATCTCGCCAAGCTCATAAATTTTGAAGTCATCGGAGATATTTATGGCCACGCGCATCAACAGTATGTCGGCATTGCTGGAAATGACCATTTCAGCGACACCGCGCGCATCAAAAAATTCGAGAATAGAAAATATCAGCTGTTCGCTTTCGGGAATTTCCGGGCCTGACGAAAAGCTTTCGGTGAATGATTTCACCAGGCTGACCAGCGAAAATACCCGGTTCACTTCAGGCATTTGCAACAGCTTTGCATGTAGTCGGTCAACGTCTTCAAGAAAGCCTTTTTCGAGCGGTGCCGGGTGTGAGATCATCAGCAGCAGCTGATATGGGCCAGAAAAATTGGTCTCAATATATTTCCATGACGCCAGAATCGGATCAGCGGCAGAAAAAGAGTCCTCGAGAGAATTGCGCTTCTGCGCCGAAAAGACAAAGGGCAGCGCCATTATTCCGACAATTGTAGAAATGATCAGTACCTTGCCGGTATGCCTGAAAATGGCATTGCGCAGCGAGCGGCGAATACCCTCACCGTAGCGCCGTTCTTTCTGCACTTCGCGCGAGAACTTCGGCTGATAGAGCTTGAGCACCGAAAAAATCAGGCCAAAGGTAACAAAATACGAAAGAAAGCAGGCCAGCGAGGTATAAAGTGAAAACAGCCTGATATTGGGCGACGGGCTGTAAGATAGCGAGAGAAAGCCGATCAGCGTGGTCAGTGCGTTGATCAGACAGGGTCGCAGCAGCCTGAAAAAGTTCTCGCGGTGCAGAAGATCGTAAGAACGGTTGCCATGCTTGTGAGTTCTGACGAAAAAGCTGACCAGATAGATTATCTCGCTCAATGAGATAATCAGCGCAAAAGGTATGATCGGCGAAGTGAAAATATTGATCTTGTTACCATTGGCAAAATAAATGGCGAAGGTCAGCACGGCCGGAATGCCGACAGCACACAAAATCAGCATGAGAACCACAATATCAGGAAAAAAGAACCAGGCCAGCACCGTACAAAGCATGAAGCCAAGCGTAATGAACATCAGGTTGTTGCGCTCGATAAACTCGAAGAAGCGCTCTTTAAAATACATGTAGCCAAACACATGGTATTCGCGCGCGCCAAAATAAGCGGGCAGCAGCTGGTTAAGTTCATTATACAGCTGTTTCTGGCAGTCGGGAAATGCGAGGTCGGGTACAATGACTATTTGCAGCGCGAGACCGTCAGCGCTGACCAGAAACTTGTCGAACAGACGATTTTTCTGCAACATCTCGCGCAGATTTTCGATGCGAAAATCCTGCAGGTAAGCCTCGAACTGTTCGCGACGGTTTATCGGCTGCAGCACGTCGAGCAGTGACATGATGCCCTGAATCTGCGGTAATGCGCGCAATTTCTGAACAAGCCGCCAGAGATCGAGCAGGGCTTGCCGATCGATCTGCTCGACCGGAAACGCGACCAGAATCTGCTGTTCATGGCCGAATTCCGCTTTGAATCTGGCGAGAGTATTCAGCACAGCCGGGTCGGTAATGCCGCTTTCAAAGTCATCATCGGTTTCGACATGTAAAAAAGCTCCGAAGCTCAGAAAAAACGCGGCGAAGATCACGATGATCACAGCGTAAGGCTTCGTCGAAACCAGATAATAGGCAAATTCAGCAAGCTTTTTCATCAAAACAATACAGCCTCCGACCAGCACGCGCACAATTCGCGAGAATCAGCCACGCTCATCAGGTTTCCCTCAAAAAAAATGATACTCAGAATTCTGATTATGCCAGATAATCAGTTGTCGATGACAAGATTGAGTTTTTCGCTGGCATAAAGGCAGTATTTTTTCACTTCGTCGACGTCTTCTGCAGCGAAATTCTTCAGACACACGTCTCTGCTGCGATCATACGAATGCTTCAGATAAACAACGATAAACTTTCTTTCATTAAACCTGTGATCAGACTCTCGCATGTTCTTTTTTGCGATACGAACGGGATAAAACAATCGGGCCACGACATACTTTGGCGGCCAGAAATCACTCACTGGTGTGGTTTGCAGCAGGCTGATTCCCTTGTAATTCTGAATCGGTTCTTCCCAGCGCTCAACCCAGACGCGAGGAATGATGTGGTTTTCCCACTTCACAGAATGAGTTGTTATCGAAAGTTCATAGCCTTGAAAAAGAAAAAAGCCGACAGTGGCTGCCATAAACGTGACCAGGCTGGAAAAAAGAACCCGGTCTGAAAGCGGTGGTCCTTTCATATCCATACTCATCAAAAGAAAGCTGCCTGCCCACAAACAAACCAGAACGACATAGCCAAAAACGGGCGAAAGCTGACCTTCCGCCCGATCGGCAGCGCTTGTCAGAAAAGTTTGTGTTCGTAAATTACTGCTGGCTTGAGTCATCTGCTGACCATAGTATTACAAATATCCTGCCTGTAACAACAAGATTCGAAGTTATCCTGGCTTGATCTGGAAGCTCGACAATGAATCATGCGTTCAAAGCTTGTGAAAAGGCTTTATCAGGCAGAGACAATTGTGAAGACTGGCATAGACAATGAGACTGCAAGTAGTATAAACTGCCCGAAAAGATTTCTGAAAGGACTTAGTCATGCCGGAAGACAATACTGGAAGCAGCAGAGGCAGCCCTTTTAAAGCAGACAACAAGAGAGGCTTTCTGCGCCTGACCGGCCTGCTCATGATCTGGGTCGGGCTGGTGTTCTTGTGGCGCGGGGCTGATATGTTCTACGTATATTTTGCGTCGGCGAACTGGCCAGTAGTAGAGGCCAGAGTCATCTCAGCCGAAGTCGTCAAGAAAAAGTTCGATCGTAATTCGGCAACTACCGGGGCAATCGGCAGTTTCAGCTATACCTATCAGGGTCAGCATTACACCAGCACACACATTGATATTTCCGGGGGCTCAAACACCAACATTGGCGACAAAGAACAAACAGTCGCCATTCTGCTCGACGCCAAAAACCGCAATCAGCCGATTAACGCCTACGTCAACCCCCAAAACCCGTCATACGCCATCATCTTTCGTGGAATCAGCCAGAACATGGTCTGGAACCTTGTCTTTGGGCTTATCCTGACGCCGCTTGGCTTTAAAATTGCAAAATCACTGTTCTTCAAGCCCAAAGTCAACGAGAAAACAGCGCAAAAACCCTGAATTGAACGAATCAGAAACCATCGCGCCGCAGACGCGCAAGAAAGCGATTCCAGGCGTCATACCAGTCTTCTGGCTTCATCAGATGATCTGACTCAGGGTATTCGTGATACTCCAGCAGCTCAGGACCACTAACATACAGCGGCAGCAGACGTTGATAAAAAGCGCGGGCCGCCACTGGGCTGACAACCGAGTCGCTGCCGGCAGTAACCACAAACAAGGGCGCCGGAAAGACCTCTTCGATATGATCAGCCGGACCGGTAGTTTCAACCGGGCTAACCGGCAGACGAACATCGAGGTCGCGTGTGCGAAAATCAGGCGTCGCCAGGAAAGGCGCGAGCAGATCTGGGCGATTTGCATAGCGTAACAGTGCAAAGACAGTATGGCCGCCCATCGAAATTCCCATTACTGCGACTTTTGCATATTTTTTTCTAAGTTCGGCAACCAGGCCGGCAACTTCTGAAGCATGCTGCAACACAGATGCCAGCAAAAAATGGTAACGTTCCAGACCGCTCAGTCGCCTGAATATATCCAGGGTGCCGTCAGTTCTTTCGCCATGATGAGGCGCATCCAGAGCTACAGCAAAAAAACCGGCAGCGCTGAGACGCTCTAGTTCTGCGCGCTGCTTTTCCTTGTAGCATTCGAGACCATGCAGAACGATAACTACTGAATGATGTTCCGGGTTTCCGGCACACAGCCCCTGAAGATCAAACCCGGGCAGATTAAAAGTTTGTGTAAATGTCATGGCAGCCTCCAGATATATCAAACATTTTACCACTATCCGCAGAAGTGACGTAATATACCCTTTTTCCTGTCATGCTCACAAACTATTAGTCAGCCTTTGTCACAAACAGCTTCAGTAATCAATGTTTCGAACTTATTGAGTCCTGCAAAAACAAAAACAACACCCGAACATATACCGTTTACCGGGGCTCTAGGCAAAGTCAGGCAGGGCTTATGGCATGAACGCCAACGCTTCAGCTTTTGGTAAATGCAGTTTTGCTGCAGAAGTTGTCAAGGTTGGCAGAAACGACGGATTGAGTTAGAATGCAGGCATCGGGGCATTCGCCAGACCAGTTGTAAATACAACAGGAGAACCAATGTGAACCAGAATTTTCTGAAAACGATCGAAAAAAATCTGCCCATATCCGCGGCAAAAAGCGGCGAAGATCTTGATATTGCCAGTCTTTCAGCCGGAATCAAAAAGCTTCTGGTCAAAAAAAGCGCGGTAATAATCGCACATTACTACACTGACCCGAGCATTCAGCAACTGGCCGAAGAAACCGGCGGCTTTATCGGTGACTCGCTTGAGATGGCGAGATTTGGCGCTGAGAACCCGGCGCAAACTCTTATCGTTGCCGGGGTCAGATTTATGGGTGAGACCGCCAAGATTTTGAGTCCGGAAAAAACAGTGCTGATGCCCGATCTAAAGGCTGAATGCTCGCTCGATCTCGGCTGTGAACCTGGCGAATTCAAGAAATTCATCGCAGCTAACCCGGGCCGCGTTGTAGTGGTTTACGCCAACACTTCAGCCGAAGTCAAAGCAATGGCTGACTGGGTGGTAACCTCAAGTATTGCGGTAGACCTGATCAAACATCTTACCGAACAGGGCAAAAAAATAATCTGGGCGCCAGATCGCTATCTTGGCGACTATATAACGCGACAGAGTGGTGGTGATGTGATGATCTGGGATGCCTGCTGCATCGTTCATTCAGAATTTGTTGCAGCTAAAATCAGTGAGCAGAAAAAACGCCACCCGAAAGCACAGCTGCTTGTGCATCCAGAATCAAAGGCCGACGTAATCGCCCTTGCCGACTTTGTTGGCTCGACCTCGCAACTGCTCAAAGCAGCGCAGCAGAGCAGCGCCAAAGAGTTCATCGTGGCGACCGAGAGCGGCATTTTTTATAAAATGCAGCAGGCATGCCCAGACAAAAAGTTCATTGCGGCAGCGACTGAGCCATATGGCGGCAAGGTAGACTGCGAAGCGAGCTGCCCCTGGATGAAGATGAACAACCTCGAAAACCTGCTGGCAGCTTTAAAAACCGGCCAGAACGAAATAAAACTTGCAGATGAAGTCATCAAAAAGGCTCTGATACCGCTGACACGCATGCTCGAATTCAGAAAGAAGAACTAACAATGGAATTAAGCAAAGTTATCAAAGAATCAGTAAATAAAGCTCTCTACGAAGATCTGCAGGGTCAGCCTGATATAACTGCCATGCTGATTCCTGAAGGCAGAACAGCCAGCGCGCGGGTATTCACCCGCGAAAGCATGATTCTCTGCGGCCAGCAATGGGTAAACGAGGTTTTTCACCAGATCGACCCCGATGTAAAAGTAGACTGGAACTACAAAGACGGTGACCAGATCGCCCCGGACTGCGTAATTTACACGTTGGCTGGCAAGGCACGCAGTCTGCTTACCGGCGAGAGAACTGCGCTGAATTTTCTGCAGACCCTCTCAGGCGTTGCGACCGTCACTCATGCTTACACTTCGAAAATGGGAAACAGCAAAACCAGGCTGCTCGACACCCGAAAAACCATACCAGGCCTGCGCATTGCCCAGAAATACGCGGTTAAGTGCGGTGGTGGCAAGAACCATCGCATGGGACTGTTCGACGCTTTTCTGATCAAGGAAAACCACATCAGCGCCTGCGGTTCGATCAGCGAGGCAATCCGGGCCGCACGTGCTATCGCACCGGTAAAACAAGTAGAAATCGAAGTTGAGAGCATTGAAGGTCTGAAAGAAGCTATTGACGCCGGCGCCGATATTGTCATGCTCGACAATTTCAACCTTGAACGCATCAAAGAAGCGGTTGCTCTTAATGCCGGGCGCGTGAAATTAGAGGTTTCCGGCGATGTAACACTCGACAATATCGGCGAATTTGCCGCGACCAATGTTGATTTTATCTCGTCAGGTTCGCTGACCAAGCACATCAGGGCGATCAACCTTTCTATGCGCTTTGACATGAAAATAAGCTGAAAAACAAATGCAACATTCATTTGACGTTCTGGTTCTCGGCAGCGGTGCGGCCGGCCTGAGTCTGGCGTTACGCCTTCCCGAAAGCTATTCTATCGCAGTAATCTGCAAGGACGTGCTGCAGGAAAACTCAACCAACTACGCGCAGGGTGGCATTGCTGCGGTGCTCGAGAATGATGACTCTTTTGCTTCACACGTTCAGGATACGCTGATTGCAGGCGCCGGTCTGTGCGATCCTGAAGCGGTCAAGTTCACGGTTGAGAACGCGCCAGAAAGCATTCAGTGGTTGATCGGACTCGGCATCAACTTTACCAGGAGCGCCGACCAGAACTACCACCTGACCCGCGAGGGCGGGCATTCACACCGTCGCATCATTCACTCTGCCGATTCTACCGGTCGCGATCTCGAAGAAACGCTGATTCGAGCAACTAAGAGCAAAGATAATATCAGGATTTTTGAAAACCACGTCGCTATCGACCTCTACAAAAAAGGCGACCGCTGTCTTGGCGCTTACATTTACAATGAAGAAAAAGACAGAGTTGAGGCGTTTTCGGCCGGCAAAACAGTTATTGCAACAGGCGGCGCCAGTCGGGTTTACCTTTATTCGAGCAACCCGTCGGTAACCAGCGGTGATGGCATTGCCATGGGCTTTCGCGCCGGATGCAAGGTCGAGAACATGGAATTCAACCAGTTTCATCCGACCTGCCTGTATCACCCGCTGGCCGGCGCCGCGCTGATTACCGAAGCAATGCGCGGCGAAGGAGCGCATCTGAAACTGCCCGACGGCACCAGATTCATGCCTGGCTTCGATGAACGAGCTGAACTGGCGCCGCGCGACATTGTTGCCCGCGCCATTGACCATGAAATCAAGCGCCTCGGCATACGGCATGTCTGGCTCGACATTTCGCATAAACCGGCCGATTTCATCAAGGGCCACTTCCCGACGATTTATCAGAAATGCCTTGATCTGGGCATCGACATCACCACCGAACCGATTCCGGTAGTTCCGGCGGCGCATTACACCTGTGGCGGCATCAAGGTCGACCACAATGGGCAAACTGGCATTGACAGCCTCTATACCATCGGCGAAGCCAGTTGTACCGGCCTGCATGGCGCCAACCGCCTGGCCAGCAACTCACTGCTTGAATGCCTTGTCTACGCAGCTTCGGCAGCCAGGCACATCGTTGCCTGTGGCGAAAACGCTCAGCGGCAGACTGTTCCGCTCTGGGATGACAGCCGGGTCGACAAGGCGCGCGAAGAAGTTCTGCTGCTGCACAACTGGGAAGAAATCAGGCGAACAATGTGGAACTACGTCGGCATAGTCAGGAGCTTTGAGCGACTTAAGCGCGCCAAAAGCCGTATAGATCTGCTCAAAGCAGAAATTCAGGATTATTACTCGCGGCACCGGGTAAATCGCAACTTTATCGAACTGCGGCATCTTATCGTAGTCGCCGAACTCATTGTCGAAGCGGCGCTCAAGCGCGATAAAAGCGTCGGCCTGCATTACAACATCGACTGCCCGGCCTGAGGAAGGAAAGCAATGGAACCAGCCGAATTTCTAAATGAATTAAAAGCACGCATCGGCGGCGATATCGTCGACGAAACCAGGCATGGCGCCAGCATGCACGACGAACGCGGTCTGCCTCATCTGGCGCTGACTTATCGTGACATTTCAGTCAAAATCGACTTTATTATCAAAGAAGAGTTGATGTTTACCCTGTATGCAACGCCACCGCGTTACGTGACGATTAAAGCCTGGAACCTCTTTGAACGCATGCTCAGCATGATACCATTCATGGGGCCCTGCAAGTTTCCGGTCGGCGATGAACAGAGATTTTTTCTGGCAGGAATCGGCGAAGAAGACGCGAAAAGCTATTTTACTGCGGCACGCGCTGCAAAAATCACTGCGCTGTTTCCCTTTGTCGAAATTGAGCAGAAAGAGAGAGTCTATCGCTGTCTTAAAGGTGTCGACATCAGTTGTGACTACACACCTGATCAGGCCGTCAAAGATCTCAACCTGCTGGTCGATTTTGTAGAATTAACCCGGGTAAAGCAATAAACCTGCTGGATTTTGCGCCTAAACAGTAGTACATTTAGGCGTTCGAAGTCAATATCATGAAAGATAAACAGCAAATGAAGCTACATGCAGTAACGCCCGAAGCTCCCAAAGTCCTGGCAATCGCCGTGCAGACCCCAAAACAGACAGATGCCGAGATCGAGCATTCTATTGGCGAGCTTGAGGAACTGCTGAAAACGCTTGGCGCAGTTATGGTCGGTTCGCTTGTTCAGAAGCGCGACAAGCCGTTGCGCGCAAATTATTTTGGCACCGGCAAAGTTGGTGAAGTAAAAGAGCTGGCCGAAAAGCTTGGGGCCGAATACATCGCTGCCGATGATGAGCTGAGCGCTTTACAGCTTCGAACAATCGAAAAAGAAACCGGGCTGCCGGTGAAAGACCGCACTTCGATCATCATCGATATCTTCGCCAAGCACGCCTCAACCAAAGAAGGCAAGTTGCAGGTCGAGCTGGCGATGCACCAATACCAGCTGCCCAGGCTGCTGCGCATGTGGACACATCTCGAACGCCAGCGCGGCGGTATCGGCCTCAAGGGCCCCGGCGAAACCCAGCTCGAAACTGACCGCCGCATCCTTAACTTAAAGATAAAAAAACTCAACGAAGAGCTCGAAAAGGTAGCCAAAGCCCGTGAGCAACAGGGCAAACAGCGGGTAGACCGCTTTGCCCCACTGTTTTCGCTGGTTGGCTACACTAATGCCGGCAAATCGACGCTGCTAAACAAAATGTCAGGCAGCGACGTGAAGATGTGCAACGGCCTGTTCACGACACTCGACCCGACCGCGCGCCGCATCGAATTGCCGGGCAGCCACTGGTGCATACTCTCCGATACTGTCGGCTTTATCCGCAAACTGCCGCACGGGCTGGTCAATGCCTTTAAAGCGACGCTTGAAAGCGTTGTGCAGTCAGAAGTGCTGCTGCTGGTATGTGACGTTTCAGATCCACAGTTTCGCGAGCATCTCAAGGCCGTCGAAGATGTGCTCAAACAGATTGGCGCGGCCCAACACGAGCGAATCTACATTTTCAACAAGATCGACCGCGGAATGGCGATGTCAGAAGACCTGCTCAAGGCCGCCTACCCCGATTGCATTCTACTTTCAGCGCTGACCGGCGAGAATATCAGTGAACTGCAGAGCCGTATCGAATCGGTAATGTGCCGCAACCGCCGCAACGTCGAAATCGAGCTGCCAATTGGCTCTCCGTACATCGGCGACGCCATGAAAATTGGCAAAATCTATTCACAGGAATGGGGCGACGGTGTGGTCAAAATCAAAGCTGAGCTGCCGGTTACCTTTTTAACCGCCATTCAGCCGTATCTTCGCAAGTAACTGGCAAATTACTCGCCATTCTTGCTATTTTGCTGGCACTTCGGCGGCGCTTCGCATAAAATGATTGCGTTGAACTTGAATCCTGGATTTTTGTGGAGGGATTTATGAAAAACCTTGTTACTAAAAGCCTCATCGTCGCATTCTGCCTGCTGCAGTTTGCCAGCGTTGTTTGCGCCAGCGAAACCGAAAACCTGATCAAAGAAATGGTCACTGCCTATTCAACCGGCGGAAAGGGCGTGCAAAGCCCTGATTTTATCGCGAAAGTCGGCGAAATCGACGAGCATCTGCGCCAGACATTCGAACGCGACCACGACATTACACCCTTTAAAGAACTGCTCACAGCCGCCAATCAGCTAAAAGCACGCCAGTCTGCACGCAAAATGTTCGAGGTTGTTCTCGAAAAGGCCTATAAAAGACTGCAGTTCACCAAAGCTCAGCAGGATGCAGCCCTTGATGAAGAAACCAGCGAATCAGTAACCAAAATGATCGCCTCGATCGAGCGCTATCTCGACCCTTCGTTGCCTGATCTCGACACTGTTGACCGCAAAGGTCTCGAAAATCAGCGCACAAAGCTGCAGGGCAAGGTCAGAAAAGCATACGAAAACCTCAAAAAGTTGCCCGAAGAAAAGCGCATCAAAGTGGAAGTAATGCGCGAAGATGGCAGCGCCGGCAAGCTTTCGCCAGCTCGCGAAACCAATCTGCTCGCCAAACTCAGCACCGTAATTCCCGAACCCGGCAAAATGAAAGTTGCGATAAAGTTACTGCCCGACAGGCTTTTCGACATGGAAATCTTCGTGCAGACCTTCGTGGCACCCAACGGTTTCTCGGTTGTAGAAGCCGAACTGGGATTTTCTGGTATCAGTCTCGAAGCGCTTGACGACAGCAACGCAACCGAAGTTGAAAACGTGCTTGGCGACAGCTATTTCAGACGTTACCGCATCGTTCAGGACGAAGAACAGCTCAACGTTATGCCGCAGGTCGGCGAAGCCGCCTACGAAATGGGTTCACTGGCACCCGGGCAGTCATGGAAGATGCCGTTCAAGAGCACTTCGAACTTCTCAAGCATTATAAAAGAACTGGATGGCAACACTGACATCGCTGTAATCAACGAGAAAACAGCTGTTTCTGAAAAGGCTATTGAATTTAAAAACAACGGCAGTCGCAACCTTATTTTTCTGCAGGGCACTGATGTGACCGGGCTGGTTTCGGTTAAAGCAATCGGCTTTCTGGTGCCGAAAAAAGGACAGGTTACTTTCAGAGAAGCTCTAATGATCGTAGATGACGCTATTTCTTCAGATATTACCAGCTACATTGGCGGCCAGGGCATCAACTGGTTTTTGAAAAAGGGTTCTGACAATCTGCGCAAAGGTCTGCCTTTTACGCCAGTGCTCGAAAACATCAATATGGACCGCGACGAATCAGGCAAAATGGTTTACGTTTTCAGCGGCCGCGGCAAGGTTGCCCGCTGAGCTGATCACTTAACCAGGCTTCCCAGCCGGAGAGTCGGCTCAACACGCCGTGTTTAGCCGTGCTGATCTGCCCGCCTTCTTCTTCGACCCGCTGCATGCGCAGCTGATTGAGACGGTCCGGTGAAACCGGCAGCAGCATAACACGGGCAGCCTGTAACTGCCCGGCTTCGCGGCTCCAGCGATAATGAATATTTTCGCCAAGTGCTATTTCAAGCCTTTCGGCAAGCTCGCGCTGATCCAGCGCCGATTCTTCACGTGATGCCACCAGCAGATAACCGGGTGGTTCATCTGACACCGGCTTTTCAGGCGCGATAAATGCCGTTTCCAGATGCCCGGGCAGGCGCGCCAGAATGTTTTTAACATGGGCGGCACTGACCTTTTCTCCAGACAGGTCGCAGACCGTGGCTTCCTTGCCGGCAAACGCGAGACAAGGCAAGTTTCGCCACCAGCCGCGCATCTCAACAATGTCGTGCAACCGATATCGATACAACCCACCGAAAGTGGTCATTATTACGCGGCATCGGCAGCCAGGTGTGAGCTCGTGCGCCAGTCTGATCGCGCCGACGCCTTCTTCACCCTCTTCGAATTCAAAAAAAGCACTACGCACAGCCATAACTGGAGCGGCCGCGCCCGACATCGGCAGTGTCACCGCACCTTCGGTAGCGAGCAACCCCTTGGTCTGCCAGAACTGGTGCGGAAAAAAGCTGCGCAGCTGAGCAGCACCGTTCGCAGCTTCTGCTTCTGTCCAGCTTGAAACTGCTGCCAGACGCGGCCATAACCGAGCGGCAAATTCAGCAGGTTGGCCCGCACGCAATGCCTCTACAGATGCTTTAAACAACTCAGCACGTTCTGGAGCAGGTTTGTCGATATAAGCAGGCATATTGTCAACAGATGAAGGCCCGAGAAACCCGGTTCGACAGCTGCCATCGCGCAAATCCGAAGCCAGTTCGCCTGACCATTCATCTATTGACCTGATCAGTGCTGTAAAAAATGTCGGGTTCCACAATGATATCAGACGAAGATCCGCACTGCGCAGCAATGACAAAGCCGTCAGATAACGCCAGATCTGGCCGCCCCCCTGCTTTTTTACATCTTCAGAAACAGCCATCAATGCGCCAATCAGTGGTTTCGCCCAGCTGCCAAAATAGTCAGAATCGTTGGCAAATCCTATCGGCACGCCGCCAGCAGTGGTTCTGCCAGCAGCGGCGCCGGGCGTAACTACCCAGTATGCCGGACCACCCCACAAACCTTTGACATGCGTGTAAAGATCGAGCAACCACGGATGCAGAGCGCGATTAAAAGACCGCTGCAAGCCTTTTGTATAAGGAATCAGGCGGGTGCCGCTGGTTGTTCCGCTGGTTTCTTCGAACATCAGAACTTTTTCATTGCTGAGAACATTCTGGTACCCTTTGGCGACACGCTGCACAAAAGGCTGCAGATCTTCATAATCATTAACGGCAACGCTGTTTTGAAAGTCTTTGACCGTGCTGGTTGCGTTTAACCCATGCTGGCGGGCAAATTCGCTGCCAGCGGCATTTTCGAGAATTTCGCGCAGCACATTGGCCTGAACAGTTTTGAGAGAATTGTTGGCGGCACGCCTGAACCGCATAGCTTCGCCAAGACAGGTGCTCATCCAGGCGGTCTGAACCAGAGAACAAAACAGTCGCGATGCCGGCATCAGGTTCTAAGCAATCGATTAACGAAAGGTCGAAAATTTTCATGACAGAGCTGCGTCAGGCATGCCAGCTCGTCACCGGCATCATAACCAGGATTTTTAGCCAGAAAAAATGCGATGTGCTGATTCGCCAGACGCTCTTTTGCCGGGTCGCTGACTCCAGCACGCAGCGGCGTCGGGTTGTCAAGCCTGATAATTCCGCGCACTGCATCGTAAGCTGAGTTAAAAAGCTTTATTGCGGCGGCATCCATGATCTTTTGCATGAGCGCCGGTGTCGCACTGTCGCAGCGTGGAAAAAATTCTTTGAAATAAGTCGGCAAAAAACGATAAGTCTTGTATCCGCTCGAAATGAGAAACCAGTAAAGCGGCATATCGCCGCATTCCCGCAAAGTTTCCAGCATGAAGTGGCCCCACACTCTTGGCAGTTCAAGGCTGCCCCAGAAATCGGGATGAATAATGGTATCGCCGCTGAAAAGAATCTTGAGTGGCTGATTATCAATGTTCAGATCAAACAGCGCGACAGAAGTGAACCCGCGTAGAACACCCCGACTATCTTCGAGCAGCACAACAGAGGACTTTCGTGATAGATCTGCAAAAAAAGCAGTCTGTTCGACAAAGTAAAACTTGTGCATCAATTCGAACATCAAATTCTTAACCGCAGTGTCAAGCTGATTTACCGGTATGACACGGCCATTCAGCTTCTTGTCATTTTCAGAACTGCTGGTCATAAATATTAAAGTGCCCCAAGGTTTGCCAGTTTGAGCTGCATTGTGTCAAATTCATACATCGACGTTTCAGGCCAGAATACCTGATAAATGATACTCCAGTACGGCAGAAAAAAAACAGATTTTACTGCATTTATCGCAGGATTTTTTTCGGCAACACCTAAGGCTGCAAATAGTGCGCCCTGCGACTGCGCTGCACGCACGGCGGCAGCAAGAAGTTCCGGCATCAATTTGCGTTCAAACCCAGGCCTGATAACCCATGGATCAAGCAACACCGAATCAACCTTCTCTCCAACCGCCGGGATCGGGCAGGTGCCCCATAGCGCGCTGCCGGCCTGCCAGGCATTTCTGATTGCAAGCAAAGGCATGCAAAGATGCGACAATAGGATCTGCTTATAAGTCTGCTGGTTCCAGACACCCATGGCAGCATGCAGTATGGAACCGGAAAAAATACCGATCATTGATGTAATATCAAGACCGACCAGCCGCCCGGCGCCAGGATTGGCAAAATCTGCGGCAACATATGCCGGAGAGCCATCATTACAGTGGCCGGCGGCAGCAAAAAGGGCCAGTAACTGAGGCAGGTCGGCCGGAGTCAGCTTGCGCACCCGGCCCGAATTATCAGGTGTTGCGCGGCACCGCTGTGGCCAGCGTGCCCCCGGCCCGCGCAGAGGGATCAAAGCAGACAAAAAACGGGAAACTGGCCTATAAACAGGCATTATGCCACCGGCACGCTGATTTTCGAGCGCTGCGCGGGCTGGTCGGTTATCTTCGAGAATCGCGGTCAGAGTGGCAGAAACCGGATGCTGGTTAAAAACCTGGCGCAGCGCCTTGTAACCCCGCAACAGAAATGACCCGCCGCGAATCTCAGGCAAAAAGCGCAGGTGATGGAGATAGCCGAGATCAACTATTTTACCGCCGAGATAAGCCCGGCTCACCGAACGGATCCCTAGACCTGCAAGATTTTCGAAGCCGGGGGGACGAACAAGAATCATGTCGTGCCGATGACCGTATACTGAAAGAGCCGAGAAAAAAGATGGTTCGGTCTGGTAATCGAGTTCGATGTAAGGCGAAGGCATTTTGCTGGCACGCACCAGGCTGCGAATCTGCTGATCAAGCGAAGCCAGTGCAACGTCAGAACTGTCACCCGACAAATAGACAAGGTGTTCGATCGCCTCGTGCAAGATTCAGACTCCGTTACGGCTGATTTAAGTCTTCGAGCAGATGATTGTCTTCGGGAAATCCAAGGGGAATGCCGAATTTTTCGTTTACTTCACGGCGGCCGTAATAGTTCTGGGTCAGGAAGAGCAGCAGCGTTGACAGATTCTGCATATTCGTCTGCGGCGCCAGACCACGGCGCACAATCGAACGCAGCGAATAAAATTTCTGGCGATACTCCCGGCACATTTCAGCAAGCTGCTCAGGCGGCAGCATCATGGGCTTAAACGGAACCTGGCCAAAGCCAAACTTTTCTTCGAGCCACCATGCCGGCGAGACCATTCGGCCCTGTGCTTCGAGCTTAGCATACAGCGCAGTTCCCGGAAAAGGCACGAGATGATTAAAGGCAACCAGAAAGAACTTGTGCTTGTTGGCAAATTCAAGCGTTTTCGGAAACGAGCTGATATCATCACCGTCAATGCCGAACAGAAATGTCGCGTAAACGCAGACATTGTTCTTCTTAAGCTGAGCCAAAGCCCGTTCGTACAATTCGATCGATTCGTTGCTGTTTTTATTAAGACTGCAAAGCAGGTCTGAGCGCAGCGATTCAAAACCGATCAGCACGCCAACGCACCCGGACGAGGCCATGGCTCCAATCAATTCAGGGTCAGCGGCTGCTTCTACGCTGATCTGGGTCACCCACTTGATATTAAGCGGCTTGAGGGCGCGGCAGAGATCGAGAACGGCGGTCGGATTTGCCGCAATATTATCATCGATAAGAAACACGATTTTCTGGCCGGTGCGCCTGATCTCTTCGGCAACCTCTTCGGGCGGCCTGAAATAATGCCGGCCACGGGTAAACGAGGTTATTGAGCAAAACGAGCAGTGATGCGAGCAGCCGCGCGAGAACTCAACGAGTGCCAGCGGCAGATAGTTTTTGCCGGCATATACTTCACGTTTCGGAAATATGCCTTTCCATGGGAAATCTTGCGGGCCGTCGTAGCGTTTTTTGAGACAGCCGGCAGCAGCGTCGGACAGAACCTGTTCCCAGACACCCTCTGCCGGGCCAACGACGATAGCGTCTGCATACTTCTCTACTTCATCGGGCCAGAGAGTCGGGTGATAACCTCCCATGACCACCGGAATGCCACGTTTGCGATACTTGGCAGCAATCTGGTAGGCGCGGCGAGCCGTGTAAGTTTCAGTAGTGATGCCGACAAGATCAGCTTCGATGCTGGCGTCAACCGGCTCAACGCGGTCATCCTGAATGGTAATCTCCCAGTCGTCAGGCGTTAATGAAGCCAGAACGGCCAGCACCAGCGGTTCCATCTGCCAGGTCGAAATGTATTTCTGCGCCGGTTTGCGGCCGATAGAGGGCATTATCAGTGTCAGTTTTTTCTTCATGCCGTCGGAATTCCTTGGTTAACGTGGTTCCAGGCCCAAAGCAGACCGTTCAAAAATGGGGCGACGCTCATTCCCATCAGAAGATTTTTCATCTATATTGTATTCCTTTACCAACGCCGTGTAATTTGAAAAGTTTGCCGCTGCCGCCTGACAAGGATACCACTTTCCAGCCAGTTTTTGAACTTGAAGTTGCCGTAAAACCGGGCCGGCGAGCTATAGAGCATGAGCGAACTTCAGCAGCCGAAGACGGGTTGTTTCTCGTATCTTCGCACTAACCGAAGCTGAGCGTGCATCTGCGCCATCTCTTCAGTTTTCAGATTAAAGCCGGCTTTTTCGAGAACCCGGCAGGAAGCCTGATTTTCTGCGGCTACAATACCGAGAATGCACGGAAGAGAATAGCGCTCAGATGCCCATTCGCACATTGCCTGCACGGCCAATGTTGCATAACCATGACCGTGCTCTTTTTCTTCGATCGCGTAGCCGATTTCGACATCTTCGCGCAGCGGGCTAACGCCAACATGACCAATCAGTTCGTCATTTTCCGCCAGGCAGATGCCCAGCACAACCGGCACGGTATGTGGAGATGAAGCCGCATGATACTGACGGATAAGAAACGCCAGAACCTCGCTGGCGTGCTCAACACTGTCATATACCTGGTCGGGAATCCATTTTTTCATCGAGCTTTCAACGCTCATGAGAAAAACCTTCTGCGCATCTGACGGCTTAAAAGCCCGCAAATAAACAGCCTGTGCGGTAATATGCAAGTCCAACTTCATCTTGATCTAATCTCCCCGCATGGCAATTTCGTGAATTATCAATAGTTCAGGGAACGTAATTTACATACATTTCGAGATCGAGAGGCTCTTTGGGGTGCGGTTGCGCTTCGCGGTGACCGAGTGCAACAAGAGTTTCGAGGTGCATGTCTTTGACACCCAGAATAGCTTCAAGCTCGCGGCGGGCAACCAGTGCGCCTGAAATCCAGCAGGCGCCGAGCTCTTCCTCTGCCGCGGCCAGCAGCATATTCTGCACCAGGGCGCCGGTAGCCTGCAGTTCAGGGTGACGGCGCAGCTCACTGATTTGTTCGGGAGAAATATCGGTATCGGCAAGCAACTCATGAATTGGCGCCTGATATGGGCGACTGAATACTGCCAGCACAACCGGAGCATTGGCAAAAACCGTTGAGAAAACCTTTACTTTTTCAAGTACCGTCTTATTGTCGGGCTTAACTGTCGAGAACATCAGGTCGAGCCGGTCATTTACAGCATGGCGCATTTTCTGAATGACTTCGCCATTGGTAACAACGCTGATTGACCATGGAGTCGCGTTGTTAGGACTCGGCGCAGCAAGCCCGGCCTTAAGAATCTTTTCGAGCGCAACCTGATGAATTGGCTCCTGTGTAAACCTTCTTACCGTTCTTCTAGCATAAACAAGTTCGTTGAATTCCATTTAAGACCCTCCAAGGTAAATTTTACATATTAAATTTACCATACTCTATCAACAATTTTCACCCGAACAGCAGCAACTGAATTTAAATTAGGTGATAATATCTAAATCTGTAGATCATATAGATCGTTATAGTATGAGAATGAGACCATAAGAACCACGGGAGGCTCGCCATGAAAATGCGCACAGCAGTTTTTGCACTGATTCTTACCGTCATGCTGATCGGTTTCGCTCTTCAGGTCAGCGCGAGAAAACCCGACGTTATAAGATCTGTCGAGATTTACCGACCTTCTGGAAACCTGGTCGATGTCGACATAATTGGCGACAATCGCGGCCAGATACCGGTTCTGGGCGGGCGGCGCTCCTCAGACTTTTATGTCGAAGCCCGTCAGGGAGAACGCTACACGATAAGGGTAAGAAACAACTGGCACGGCCGGATTGCGCTGGCAATATCTGTTGACGGGCGCAATATTATCAGCGGGAACCGGTCTTACAACCGCTCGAGCGAAAGTATGTATGTGCTGAATCCTGGTCAGATCGGAAATTTCGACGGCTGGCGCTCTTCGCATTCTCAGGTGCAGCGCTTTTATTTTACCAGCGATGACGATTCATACGCCGGGCGGCTGGGCGATTATTCGCAGATAGGCTGGATAAAAGTTGCAGTGTTCAGAGAACGCTATTATGAGCCGCCCATTGACTATCTCAAAGCAGATAAAGTCAGCCCCAGCGCCAGTCGCATGAGCGAACAGGCTGGAACCGGTTATGGCGAAGGGCGATACTCGCCGGTGAGAACAACCTCATTCGACACCGAAAACTTTGCCGCGCAACTGGTGAGTATAAAATACGAATGGCCTGACACACCGATAAAATACCGCAGAGACTATTATTACCAGTATGACGAAGATGACAATGGCTTCGCCAGACCACCACATCGCCGCAACTGAATTAATCGCCCCTGGATATTTTTTTGTCAGTATCAGAAGATATAACATTGTATGTTTTTAAGGCCTGATCGAAAATTTTAAAACTAATTGATCGGGCTGGCGATTTTTCTATTACGACGCGCAGGATGCGCTAGTATCAGGGCGGCCGAGGATACGGTGCGCCCAGATGCGATTACCGCTTTGCTGATTACGAACACCGCTTCGCTGAGCACGAAAATATCTGTTTAAATGACATGTTGCGTCTTAACTTAGTATCACTCACGACGAAAACCAAAGCTTGCCTGTGCACCGCGCCAGGCAAGCTTTGCGCAAAATTACCCGGAAAATTTCCTCACTTGGCACAGCAAAAAAACAGACTATATTGCATTCAGGTTCAAAACAACGAAGCAGAATTCGAATTACGGTGAATTTGAAGGCACGCTTCACGCCAGAGATTGATCGGCACACCGACCGGCTTTCAAAGGCAAACCTCTTCCCAAAACAGCTGAAAAACTGGCAAAATTTGTCAGCGTGGTTTTTCTTTGCCTTGAATTCAACAACTCTCATGTGCACCTTTTGAGTGATTGCGACCCACAACAATCTGCAGGCGCAGACACAGGTATATACGTGGTGCCCTTAAATTCGTATACAACAGGAGACTGTTATGTCCTACATTCGCAAGATACTTCTGACGCTGATAACGGTTAATGTTTTAATCCTGGTGCTTCACAGCACAATCCCGGCAGCCTGGAGCGCAGCCACTTCAACACCAGTCGATGACTGGCAATATTACGCGACATCTCAAAACAGTCTTTCAGAAACGAATCAAGATCCAATGAGATCGCTCAAAGAAGCGCCCTATTACCTTGCAGGAACCTGGCTGATCCTGGAACTGATCCGGCTGATCCTGGCTATGGGATTTGGCATAAGCGCTATCGCAACAGCTTTCATCATATTTCTGCTCGCGTCAGTAAGCGGTCCGATGATAGGCTCAATAACCGATCAGGGCAGGGCCAGCGCCGAGCGTAGCGGGTTTTCTGCGGGCGGCGCCAAAGACATCAACAATTTTCGGGCCAATATTGCAGCAGGTTATCTGCCACAGCCAACTGACATAACTTACGAAGGACTTTTCTACGACTACAGCTTCAACACAGGCAAACCAGCAGTAGAATCACAACCCGGCAATAAAAAGCTCTTTCTACCAACCTGGTCATCGGCAGTCAGCCGAAATCCACGCAGCGGCGAGGTTGAACATTTCCTCGCGGTCGGGCTTAAATCTGAGCTCGACGCAACCAGGTTCGCCAGAAAAAAGCTCAACATGGTTGTGGTGCTGGATATTTCGGGTTCGATGGAGAGCCCGTTTGATCGATATTACTACGGCAACAGACGAGCAAGACCTGATATGACTGGCGAATCTGCGCAAATGAGCAAGTTGAAATCTGCATGTTCATCGATAGTGGCCATGCTTGGCCATCTGCGTCCAGACGACCGCCTCGGCATCGTTCTATTTGACCACGATGCACATCTTGCCAAACCAGTAGCACTGATTTCGCTAACCGACATGGCGGCCTTGAAGAAGCACATTCTTGAACTGGAAACCAACGGCGCGACGAATATGGAAGAAGGGCTGGAAATGGCAAGCGACATGCTTAAGCCCTACATTTTCAACAATCCTGACGAATACGAAAATCGCATAATTTTTCTGACTGATGCGATGCCAAATACAGATGACACCAGCGAATCGGGACTGCTCGACATTGCCCGGCAAATGGCTGAGAACAGAATTTACACAACTTTTATCGGCATGGGTCTCGACTTTAACTCACAACTGATCAAGTCGATCAGCCAGGTGCGCGGCGCCAACTATTATTCGGTTCATTCGCCCACAGACTTTAAAAAACGACTGGTAGATGAATTTGAATGTATGGTTAACCCAATGGTCTTTGATCTGACACTAACACTCAAAGCACCAGGATATAGAATAAAAAAGGTTATTGGTTCGCCTGAAGCTGACATGGCAACCGGGCGGATCATGCAGGTCAAAACGCTGTTTCCGGCTCCCACTGACGAAACTGGTACACGCGGCGGCATTATTTTATTACAGCTGGAAAAGCTCAGCGAAGACCCGAACATTACACTCACAGTAAACTATGCAGATCGCATGGGTCGCGAAGGCGACGTTACCGGCACTTTCACATTCAAAAACCGTGAACCAGAACATTTCGATGACGCAGGAATCCGCAAAGGCATCGTATTGGCCCGCTATGCTGACCTGATAAAAGATTCAGCAACCGGCAAACATCAACGTAGCGCGCCTGCTGCTGAAAAGGATGCTGACGGCTCCGGTTGGAGTTATTGGGAACGGCCGGCACGACCGTTGACCGTATCGACGATTGCCAGATCTGAAATCAGCAAATTTCGCGACTATCTACAGCTTGAAATTTCAGCCATCTGCGACAACACACTCGAAAGAGAAGTTCATGTGCTCAATCAGCTGAGCAGAATAGTAGAAAACAAAGAAGTATCTCAGTAGGCCTTAAAAACCAGGCGCCTGACAAATATATGGCAGGCGTTTTTTTTTCTGGCGATTGCGGCAAAAACCAGATATGGCACACATGCGCTCAGCTGATTCTTACCTGGCGGACAGCTCAGTCGAGTGTCAGGCCATCAGCGGCGGCGGTTGTCAGTACAAACTGCCGCATCTGCTTTAAGTTGTTGGGAACGTCTTTATAAAGCGTAGCATTTGAAGAAACCGCAACACCTGGTGCAGTTACCAGACTGAGAATCACCTGGTGCGGGTCAGGCACTACGTTGCGCGGATACCACCATGATCCGGCGTCGAGACGTATATCTGCTTTTGAAATCAGGCCAGCACTGGTTATTCCATCGTGTTTGACCAGATACGTAAATATAACCTGGTGGTTTCCCGCTGGCAGATTATCCAGGTGCAGATAGGGTTTGATAAAGACAAAAGTAAGATTCTGCTTGCCTGGTGAGCTGACACTCATCGTCTGAATATCACCGGCAAGCCGCAGCAGAACCGGGTTGACTCCATCACAGGTCAGCCAGAGATTGCAGATAACCGAAGCCTCGTTCTTAGCCGGATTGAGTTCGGCGTAAATATCAGCAAGTGCAATATCAAACTGCGCCGTCTCAGGGAATGGCGGTAACCCATCTATCTTTGGCGGCAGCTGTGCCACAGCAACACCAGCCGGAAGCACGAAAGCAGCCAGCAGCATAATCAGTAACATATTGCGCACCAGGCTGTAACTCATAAAACACCGCCCGCACTGTATAAAATAGTCTCAACAAAAGTCGTCGCTGCCTGAGCAGTCGTTAGACACGGATATCCACGAATATACCAGGACTGCACAAAAAATGACAAAACGGATTATCAGACACAACTCACACAAAGCAAAATATTATGCAGATTGCTGAGTTTGTCCAGCTCTTTTGATCTCGGTCAAAATGCCGGCCATGATCAGAACTGTGCCGGTAATCGCCGACACGCTTATCTGTTCACCGAGCAGCAACCATGCTAAAAACATCGCTACTGGCGGCTTGAAAAAGAAAAGATAACTGCAGCGACCGGCCGAGAGAAATGTGAGCGCTTTCATAAAAGCCAGATAACCAAGCCCGGTGCCTAAAATGCCGGCACCAAGAATATTTGGCCAGGTATGCGCAGGCGGCCATAGTCCAACCCCAGCGAAATGAAGTAACGGCACATATATTGCCAGGGCCGGCAAACAGCTGAGAACCATTACCATCAACCCGCCATGCCGATGTACAAGCCGCTTTGACAACACCGTATAAAGCCCAAAGCCGGCCATGGCAAAAACCCCGGCGGCGACACCAAAAGGCTGGTCTACAGTTGCGTCTGCCTTGTAAGTCAGTACAATAATCCCTGACAACCCGAGCAGCAGGGCAAAAACTCTTCGCATGGTCATCCGTTCTTTGAGAATAAGCCAGGCAAAAAAGTTGGTTGCAAGAGGGTTTGCCGAGATCAGAACAGCTGCCGTCGAAGCTCTTGCATATTTTATGCAAAGAGCATGGGCTCCCATTGACAACAGAATGTTCAGACATCCGAGAACGGCCAGATCTCTCACGTCTTCTCGCTGCAACTGGCGTATTCTAGCGCGACTGGTCCAGAGCAGAACCGGCAACAGAATTATGGTGCCGACCAGAAAACGCCAGAAGTTCATCAGAAAGGGCGCGATATCGTTGCGCACCGGGTTAACAATTATCTCGATCGAAGAGAATGCAATGACAGTAAACACGAGATAAAAGGCGATAACAAACTTGCCAGGATGAGTGTTATTGGTGGTTTCCATGGTATAGCGTTCCTTACAGGAGTTCGTAACCGGCTTCCTTATCAGCAGAGTTGAGAATTCGTGATTTAATACCCGATGATACAACGAGTTCAGCAGTCAACGGGCAAAGAACTATTTTTTTGCCAGAAACCTTGCGCGTCTGCTTTTCCATGGCAGCAGCCCGCAGCACCGTCTTGCCGGTAACCGAATAATCGCGACGCCCCTGCTGATTACCGATAGTTCCCATCAGCAAAGGTCCGGTAGCGACTCCGGCGCCAACAGCTATGGTAAACAAGCCCCGCTGCTGACGACGTTTGTTCATTTGTTTTATGGTGGTCAAAAGCTCCTGAGCAGCACTGGTAGCACGTATTGCCGGCGCGGGCGCACCAAGAACCGGCAGAAAAACAACCATGATCGCATCGCCGATAAACTTTTCGATTGTTCCAGAATGCTTGTTAACGGCAGTTTCAGCCTCTGTCATAAATTCATTCAGCATCTGCACAATCTCTTCTGGCTCTTTCTGTTCAGTCATCGTCGTAAAATCACGAATATCACTGAAAAGAACCGTTCCATCAACCCGGGTAGCACGTTGCGAAACCTTGCCGCCAATAGCATCGCGGGCAATGTCAGACAGAAAACGATTGAGATACTCTTTTTCCTTGAGACCGGCAGCCATGTTGTTAAAATTTTCGCAGAGCTGGCCAATTTCGTCGTGCGACGTTACATCCATACGCAGATCATAATTTCCATCAGCCATGGCAGCCACTCCTGACGAAAGCTGGCGAATCGGTCTGATAAAAATCTGCGAAAAATACCGGCTGATTATTATTACGATGACGATAAGAAGTATTATTGTTGCAAGCAGCCAGACTGCGGTTTGTGGCAGCCGGTAATTATCAACATCTTGTTGTTCAACCGCTGCTATAGACCAGTCGATATCATTGAGACCTCTGCCAACCGCCAGAAAATTCTTGTTATCAACACTCAGTGCAGCCTTTAAAGAACCGCCGGCAAGATTTATATGACGCAACAGCCGTGCAAGTCCCGGGCGCGTCTCCAGCCATGTCGGGGTTATCTTCTCGCGAAAAGAAGTATTCTGATTTACCAGCATGTATTCAGGAAAGCCGGTTTTGCCCGCCTGCCAGTCGTCAACCATGCGCTCCTGAAAAGGCGCGCGGCTGACAATATACATGAAAAACTTTGTCGGCTGCCGATTCTCGTCGTATTGAAAAAAGCTTATCAGCCAGACGGCGCCATGTAAAGCCTTGAAAGTGAGCAACTGCCCCTGCTGCAGCGCAATTTTATAGAGACCTTCGCGGCCCATTATATCAGCAGCCGATTCAATTATCAGTCCATCTGCGACTGACATTGCGGCGTCTTGAGTGGCAAACTTGATGTTATGCTGAATGAACTGCACAAGCAGTTGCATCAGTCGCGACCCTTCTTTTGAACGATCAATGTTTTCAGGCAAAGGTTCATTGATCTTGAACGGGGTGATTTTTCCCTTTCTATCGCAGACATAAAACTCCCTGACCGCATGGCTGCTCAGTTCAGCCAGACTTTCCGCAAGCAGTTCTTCGACAGGCTTCTCACCGGCTTCGCAGCGTTCCTGAAAAACCTGCAGACTTAACAGCATGTTGCCAAGACGGTTCTGGTAATTGTTCTCAAGAGCGACAATTTTATTCTCGAGCTTTTTAAAAACATCTGAACTAGCCTGCAATCGCTGCACATGCACTTGCGAGAGCGCCTGAAAAAGCAGGGCAAGAACCGGCAGCAGGCATGCTGACGCGGCCAGCCATGAAAAGTGTCGCGAAATTGAGAATGACATAAAGCGCTGCCCTTCAAGGTTGTTAAAGCAGAGAAAAGTCATCATCAGCAGCATGACAATTATGAATCCCTTAAGCAAAGCGTGACTATTCCCTGAAAAGCGGCTGGGAAATGTTGTAACGAAAAGAGAGAACAGACTATTCTTTGCATCTCTTTCGCCAAGCTGGTTCTCGCAAAATGAATAGATTCTGTCGCCATTTACGAATACACCGTTCCTGCGTGCAGCAACCTGCATCGCGAGTTCAGTCGCGGCGGCTGTCTGTTGCCGACCTTCTAGAATAGCCTGCAATTCTGCAAGCTCCGCGGTAAAAATCTCACTGTTTTCTTTCAACAGCAGGTGATGCTGTCTCTTTTGATACCAGGCGAGGTCACTGTAAACAGAGCCGGGAATGAAAACAATGTAGTATCCCAGCAATTGATCTGAAAAATTTTCCGGAGACTTACTTCGCGGGAAACGGCCAATGACGCGCTTTTGCGCATGTTGACTCATGTGACTGCCGATAATAACCAGTCCATATTCATTGCCAAAAGCGCCATAATACGCCGTAATATAGTTGGTGAGGTAAACCGGCGCAAATGAACTGCCAAAATATTTTTCCAGCAGTTTTCTTACAGGCTCTGGCGAATCCATTCTGCTGACAGTATTCAGCTTTTCGTACAACCTGAAAAAATCGAGCCAGACTGCGTGTTCATCTGAAGTAAACCCGAACGTGTCAGTTATGTTTATGCCAGGGTCGGCCACAGAAAATCTGATTGTCGGGCCAAATTCTTCTTTTAATGCACTGGTAAGCAGCGGCAGCGACTGGCTGGTTAACTTGCCGGTACGGTTGAGAATGTTGAAAAACTGAATACCGGCAAGGTTTTCAGCTACAAGCATTTCAGGCATGGCGGGCAGCATGCTCTGAACTTCAGCCAGATACGCGCCACGATTAAGCCGCAGCAATCGTTGTTCCTGGCTCTGAATTATAAAGAGAAACAGCAGCGTGAGAAGAGCTACGGCGACAAGGATTAACAGGCCATTTGAACGCTTCATTGCCGCGCCTCCGCGTTATACCCGGTTATGGCAACAACATCGATAAGCCCGGCCTTTCCCTTGACGGCTATTGGCTCAAGCAGCGAAAAAGCAAAAGCATTGCCGGTTTTTTCGAGCAGACTTTTCGTGGTCAGAATCAACGGTTTTCCATCACGACCTGCCATCTTTTCAAGCCTGGCAGCGAGATTGACCGTATCACCGATAAAGGTGTAATCAAGCCGATTGTGCAAAGACCCGATATGGCCGGCAATTACCGAGCCGCCGGCCACACCAGCCCCGGTTATAAGACCGGCAAAAGCAGGGTATTCCTGCCTTAGCTGATCCACATTTTGCTGAATCTGCAAAGCCGCGGCAAGAGCCGATGTTTCTGCAGACGCGCTCGATTGCTGCTTGAACGCTGCCATCGCGGTATCGCCAATATACTTGTCGATATCGCCGCCATGTTCTCTGACAGCGTTCTCACATACGGCCAGGAATCTGCTCATCATGCCCATAGCATCTTCAGCCGACACCTGATCTTCGAGTGCAGAAAAATTACGAATTCCGGCGAATAATATAACTGTTTCTGCACGCTCGGCAACGATCTTCTGCTCACCAGCAGCGTGTTCAAAGAGATCGGCGCGCAGATAATTGCGCATTTCGGCCTTTTCCCTTAACCCGCCGATCATCTGCCCGAAATTACTGGTCAGAACACTTATTTCATCTGTAGTATGTCCGGGGATCAGCTGACCGGAACAGTCGCCGCCGGCGACTCTGGCGGCCATATCAGACAACTGCAGCACCGGCCTGAGAAAGAAACCCGAGAAGAAATTCACGATCAGCACCGCAGTCAAAACCGCTGCCAACGAGGTTATCAGTAGAGTTATCACCTGTTCGCGTTTTGGATTCAACCCCGCAACGACCACCTTTTTGACCACCATACCGGCGCTGTTAATATCAGTAAAAGGGCGGGCATAAACCAGGTAGCTTTCATTGTTCCACTCATGAACAAAGCGAAAAGAATTGCCGGTCATAATCGAGAAATTAAGAATATTGCGCAACCTTTTCGAGGCCGGCAGGCGGCTTACCCCGTTCTCAAGTTTGCTGGCAAAATACAATCTTGCAACGGCGCCGGGCGCGGAACGTGGGTAATTGCCAATAAACACCTGCTGCATGGATTTGTGGTTAAAACCAAGATTAAGACAGGCTTTTATGTTGCCAGAATTATCATAAATATAGGTAATGAAACTGCTGAAAGAAATGCCGCCGAGCTCAAAACGCCGAATACGGTTGTGCAGATCTTTTTGCAGCAACTCGGTTTTTTGCAGAATATGATCGCTGAACCCTCGCGTTGGCGGCGGAAAAGCCTTATCGATAACGTCGATGGCAAAACCACTCTTTTGCAGATCCACCCGATTCAAAGAGATCAGGTAGCAGTTTCTCTGCCTTATCGTTTCCGGGGGCAGATCTGATGCTGTCCATGATTGGCCATCACGCGCGATCAATATCGCAACTTCGCAGCCATTTTTTTTCAGATCGTTGTAAATAGCCCTTGTCACCGGCATATCAACCTCTTTATTGATGTGCTGATTAACAAGTTCGCCATTAAGATACATCTCAAGGTTTGTCGTCTGCAGCGCTACTGATTCTTCAACATCTGACAGGCGCTTGTTCAGCTGCATGAACTCTTCATTCTGCATCTCAAGACTGATTCTCGCGGTGTTAATCGCGCTGGTCAGGCCGCCGGTGATGAGCGGAATGGCAATAATTGCAAAAGTGGTCAGGTTAAACCTTGTCTTCAATGACCAGTTCAAGGCACGGGCAGGAACATCGCTAAACGGCAGCAGAAGGCAGACCAGGCCTGGCAGCCACAACAAAATGCCAATAAAAACAAGTGTCCACTCGCTGGTAACATCTTCTGGTTTCTTTTTTAAACCAACGGCCAGCAGCAGATCCGGGTTGGCAAAATGCTTATCGGTGTAGTAAAAAATCTCGTTCTGCCAGCTGAACTGCCTGCCAGCAGCATGATCAACCGCAAAACCATGCAAAAGATTCTCGCTGATCGTCGAATTGCCAACCGCACTGTTTCTGTTCAAGCTGTATGCGCCGGCAGTTTCGTTGCGGGAACCGGCAAGCTTAAGCGCGCGCTCTTCCAGCCATAGCGGCCTCGCCTGGTTTGTTGGAATCAGCGCCAGAAGATAGCCAGCACTTTTTCTTCGACCGGCCAGCTGGATTTTAACCAGCGCAATATATTTACGTACGCCCTTAAACATTATCAGCTGACATTTAATCGGCAAAGCTGCAAAATAGTCTGCGGTCAGAAAGTCGCTGATATTGGACTTGACAAAGCCGTCGGCAATTTTCTTATCGAGAACGCTCAGATTATCGGGGGCAACAATACTTTTGGCAAAAGACTGCCAGGCACGCTTCTGCTCTATTTCAAGGTTTCCTGAAGGGATAAGCACTTCGAGTTCTTGAGAAAACCAGATAAGACTTGAATGAACCGGAAATTGCCGGCGAAAAACTATTTCCATTTCCGCCAATGAATCAGCATTAATACCTTTCGCTGCAAGCGTTTTTCCGGTCTTTATCGCGAACTTTTCAAGAGAGTTCTGAATAACCTGCGACTCAATCATTTCGCTCTGCAGTTCGGCCATGGCTACTTTTGCATCGTTAAGGCTGCGGTCAGTAATGCTGCTCTGGAGCTCATGACGGTATTGCAGAAGAATGAGAGACAAAAGAGTTGCAGTAAGCAGCAAAATTACTGCAATAAAAAGCGACAGCCGGAAAAAGCCCGACCTCGCGCAACAAGCTCTGCTTTCTTCTGCCATGTTGTACAAAATTTCTACTTAATACGGTAAACTTTATCAGAAAAATACGGTATAATTACCATTCAGATTATACCCTATCATCCTCTGATGAATCAGGAGAAAATATATGACTTTCAAAGCTGTTCGCTCAAACCTCTTTCATCGCATTGTCGGCCTTGTACTGATGCTGACGATCCTTGGCACCAGTCAGGGCATATTTGACGCGATAAATCTCAATGCCGTACATGCTGCTACTCCCAGCACCACTGCCGCCCCGTTTACTGAAAACCAGGTAACCCTCGACGCCGAAAATCCACTGGCGGTTGCGACTTCTGACAGCGGAGCCCAGAAAACGTCTATCGTAGCCGAGCAAAGCAAGATCGACGAAATAAAAGCCGAAGAAGAAGCCGAAATAAAGAAGCAGATGAGCAAGATCGAAGAGATCGCGTGGTCGATCGGCAAAGCCCTGTTGCCAACGCTGGCGGTAATGGCGTTCTCAGCCGCGGTTGTCTGCCCCCTGGCCTGGATAGTTATCGGTGCAGTAGTTGTTGGTGCCGCCACTTCCGGCATTATTACCTATGCCTATGAAAACAGAAAAAATTCTTTCAGATCAGAATCTGAAAAGAAATCGCAGGATAAGATATGGCGCGAAGTATCTATTCAAGCGGCAATAAGCGGAGCCATGGCGCCATTCAACATGTTAACAGCAGGAATGGTGCAAGCTGTCGGACCGCTGACCATGAAAACCATCATACAAACTGCTGCAAAAGCCGGCGCGGTAAGCTTTCTTGGCAGCACGGTGTCGAATGTCACCAAAGGTGCTGTAACCAACCTCTGGTATAACAACTACTACAATTATGACGAGCGCGAAAAACAGCTTAAGTCGAATATCGCCGCTCTTGAGGCCAAAACGACGAGAACCCCACAGGAAGACCTTGACCTGGCAGCGGCCCTCAAAGAACTCGACACAATAACCAAAGAAAAATATACCTGGGACAATTTCAGAAAAGACGAAAAAAAGGCGCTGGTTTCAGCTGGCATATCAGGCATTCTGGGTGGTATTGCCGGGCGCTATGCGGCAGAAACTGACTGGGCAAAAAAGGTTTCAAGTAAACTTTTCGGCTCGGTGTCAAAGGCCAATCTCGTTTCTAACGCCGTGGTCAGTAATCCGTTCGCCTTTGCAACCGGTGCCGCCAGCGCTGCGGTCGATAAAAAAGAGATTCTTAACCAGATTGAATTCAACCGCCAGCAACAGGTTAAGTACGAAAAAGATTCTGCTGCCTGGGGTTACTACGAACAGAAAATCGCAGATCTTGAGGAAGCATACAAGAGCATAAGTCTCTCCGAGGCGGGCAAACAGGCGCTTATCGGCAATGCCGCCATGCAGGCAGCAATCGTTGGCACTTCACTCGCCAAAACCAGAATATGGGATCTTCCCTCACAAAAGCGGGCAAAAGTTCAGCAGTCATACGAAGAACAGAGTGAAGAGTGGAAAAATGTTGCCGAAGTCAGACAAAAACTTGAACTGATGAAATATCGCCGGCCAGTCGCCTCAGATTATCAGTCAAAATCTGAATATTCAAAGGCACTGAAAGAGTATGTAACCGAGCTCAACTCATTACGAAATGACTACAGCCGGTCTAAAATCGAAGCATCGGCCGCCCAGAAGACCCCGGAAGGGCAGGCGCGCATGCAGGAAATAGAAAAAAAGGTTACTGTCGAAATCGAATATAACCGGCAGGCTGAACTCGCGCGCGCGCTTGGCCGTGAGTCATACGTTGAATTCAAGATGAGAGAACTCGAAAAGAGCCCGGAAAATGCCAATTTAACCCCGGCAGAGTTAAGAGCAAAAGCAGCAGAAGCGGTTGCCGACGGCTACCGGGAAACCGCCAAGAACAGCGCCATCAAGCTCGCACAGATGGAAGAGAAGCTTGATCGGCAGAATGCAAACCTTACCGGCAAAGTTGAACGTGGCGACGATGGCAAACACTACGTTGTGGTTTCTGACGACCAGGGCAAAGAAGTCATGCGACAAGCCTACCAGGGGGGTGATGGCGCCAACCTCGTTGCAAAAATTAAAGGCGGCACGCCTGCCACAATGAAAGAAGCCGAGATAAACAACGTTGTTAAACAGGCCTACAACCAATCAGCCATGGTCAAGCCCACTTCGTTCAGAAATGAGTATGTCAGTATGCGCGTAAACCAGATGCGCGCTGACGGACTGACAGAGCAACAGATCGACAGCCAGTTGAGTGGCATCGTTGACCAGGCCAACAGCAAGATGTTGCAAACCTATGGCGGCTGGCAGAATGTTGCCAAGGCCGAAATTCTGGCAGAGGGTCTGGCGCGCGCCAAATATGAAGACGGGGCCGCACCCAACCTCGGCAAAATCCTTGATTTCCTGAAAAAAGGTCTTACCGACCGCACCATTTCGACTGTCCAGAAAGAAATATCTGGTGGTATAACTGGTGTAGTCCCCAAATCAGTTTTAAAGGTCGATCCGCTCGCCCCAATTTTCAATACCGATGAGCGCGACGAAGCGACTCTCCAACGCATCACCGACAAAGCAATGCGCGACTATTATCTGCGCTACAACGAAAACAACCGTTAATCGCAGTATTCAGAACGGCTCAGTTCCACACTGAGCCGTTTGTCAAAGGAAGCGAAACCAGAGTTGCCCTGGCAATTGCCAGCGACAAAGACATCTATTACACTGCTTCGCTAAAGCTGCGCAGTGCGGACGAGCACGAGCACGAGCACGAGCACGAGCACGAGCACGAGCACGAGCACGAGCACGAAAAACGTATAACAGAACAAGGCCAAAGGCAGTTAAAAGCGAAAAAAGTAGAATTGGTATTAGACTTGCTAAAAAGAGCGGTCTATGAAAAAATGACCGGGTGACAAAAGCATTTTCAATCAATACCATCATGTGGCGCCTTGCTCTCTGGCTTGGCGTTGCACTGATTCTGTTCATTACTGCGGCGGCGATGCTGACTGATTACCAAAAGGTAATATCTCTTCTTGGCACGATATCGCCGGGCTACCTGCTGGCAATAGTAGCGTCAGTTCTTTTCAATTACGCACTGCGCTTCATCAAGTGGAACTATTTTCTCGGCATCGTCGGCGTAAGTGTGCCATTCAAACTGAATCTGTGGATATTCTTTTCGGCATTCACCATGGTGTTGAGCCCCGCCAAAATAGGCGAACTGGTAAAATCCTTTCTGCTCAAATCACGACTCGGCATCGCAGTAGGCAGAACAGCTCCAGTTGTGGTTGCTGAAAGACTTACTGATCTGCTTGGCCTGCTGATTCTCTGTGCAATCGGCTTTTCGCAATTCGCCTTTGGCGGCAAGACCCTCGCGCTTCTAGCAGTATTTATGACCGGTGGTATACTGGCGCTTACCAGACCATCGTTCTGGCGCCTTCTAGACCGTCTGCTCAGCGGAAAAGCGAAGCTTAATAAAGTCCGCGAGTCAATCAAAGCCATGCAACAGAGCACCCGCGATCTTCTGTCTCTCAAGTCGCTCGCCTTTTCGGTGCCGATAAGTGCCTTGTCATGGGGTGGCGAAGGCTTTGCCCTTTACCTTATTTTCAAATCAATGGGGCTGCAACTTGCTTCGCTTTTGCCGATTTCGCTGTTTGCCCACGCCTTTTCTTCGATTGCCGGAGCAGTTTCTTTTCTGCCCGGCGGCCTTCTCGTAGCTGAAGGAACCATGGGCGCATTCTTTGTGTATGTCGGTGTTCCAGATGCTGCCGCCATCTCGGCGACCTTTCTGATCAGGGCGGTAACACTATGGTTCGCAGTGATACTCGGCACAATAGTTTTTATGCTTGGTTATAACCAGAGTGATCTGCAGGCCCTGCAACGTGACAACGACAACTCACCAGCAAACAATGGTTCTGCGAACGACTCAGAGCCAACAACTTAATCAACCAGAAGCAATTAATTATGGAAAAAGTAGACTTAAACATCGTCAGAATACTTGAAGATTACAAAAGTGGCCGACTGACAGCCAGCGAGGCCGCCAAAAGACTGGCACGCCCAACTTCGCCAGTATGCAACGATTCACCAGTTACCGACAACGACATTGAACTGCCAGGCGCGGTTCTCGACGTTGACCGCGAAAAGCGCATCGGGTTCCCTGAAGCCATCTATGGCGCCGGAAAATCCCCGCAGCAGCTCTGCGAAATATTCATTCGCCTGCTCGAAGCGAATGGCAAAGCACTTGCCACCAGATGCAGCGAAGAAGGCATGAATATGCTTGCCGCCAGATGTCCGCGGGCTAACATCAATCGTTCATGCGGTCTTGCCTGGGCAGTCAGCGAAATCGAGTTGCGGCCGGGTGCCAGAATAGCCATCATTGCAGCCGGAACATCGGATCTGCCGGTTGCTGAAGAAGCCGCTCTCACCCTTGAATTCTGTGGTTACACGCCGGAACGCATATACGATGTCGGAGTCGCCGGCATTCATCGTCTGCTCAAGCGAGCGCAGCGCTTTCAAAACGCCGATGTGGTAATCGTGGTTGCCGGCATGGAAGGCGCGCTGCCAAGCGTTGTTGGCGGACTGGTTGGCTGCCCGGTAATAGCGGTGCCAACGTCGATAGGCTATGGTGCCAGCTTTAACGGTCTTGCCGCTTTGCTTGGCATGCTCAATTCTTGTTCGGCAGGCATAACGGTTGTCAACATCGATAATGGATTCGGCGCGGCAGCAGCTGCTGTCAGAATAATCAAAGGACTCTAATCATGACCAGAACTCTATACTGGGACTGTTTCAGTGGAATAGCCGGCAACATGGCGGTTGCCTCACTGCTTGATCTTGGCGCCAGTCGCGAAAAACTTCGGCACGGGCTTGCTTCGCTGCCATTTTCTGAAGGAAAAATCGAGCTGATAATCGAAGAAAAAATGGTAGATGGTATCAGAGGTATTTATTTTAATACCGCAGACGACCACGCGCAACACGCAGAGCATGACCATGAACATGAACATGAACATGAGCATTGTAACCTTATCGAAACACCAGAAACGGGTTTTATCAAACACGGTCCGTTACACGAGCACGATCATGATCATGAACATGGCGGGCACGAGCACGATCATGCCCATATTGAGCACAGCCATGGTTGTCACCACGAGCACGATCATGCACACAACCACGAGCACATTCACACGCATGCTCACGAAAATGAACATTCGCACGCGCCACACCGCGGCCTTAAAGATATTACGGCTCTTATCGAACAGGCTGATATAAGCAGATCAGCCAAGCTGCTGGCGATAGAGTGTTTCAGGGTTCTCGCCGAATCCGAGGCCGAAATTCATGGCAAAACTGTCGATGAAGTCCACTTTCACGAAGTCGGCGCGCGCGACAGCATCGCAGACATAGTTGGTGCGGCGATCTGCATTGATGACCTCAAGATACACAAAGTGCACGTTTCGCCGGTGCACCTCGGCTCAGGCATGGTTAAATGCGCGCATGGCTTTATGCCGGTGCCAGCGCCGGCCACAGCCCTGCTGCTTAAAGGACTTCCTGTAGTTTTTGACACCAATATAAGATTTGAGCTGACCACACCAACCGGAGCGGCTCTGCTCAAGGGCTTAAAGGCAACACCCCTGCCCGTGCAGCAGACTGTTTACGACAAAGTTGGCCACGGTCATGGCAGCCACAAAATTGGCCAGGCCAATTTTCTGCGCGCCTTTCTTGGTGAAGCCGAACCGGTAAAAAAAAACTCTGACTGCGTAGCGGTTTTGACCAGCAATATCGATAACGCAAGCGGGGAACAGATGGGAAGTGCACTAAACGAGCTTATGAACGCTGGAGCGCTCGATGCCTGCCTTTTGCCGATGCTCATGAAAAAAGGGCGACCGGGAAACCAGCTTCAGGTAATAGCCGAACCAGCTGCTGTCAGTCATCTTGAAGCAATGATTTTCAAGCTTCTGCCAACTATCGGCGTGCGCCACGAACTGGTGAACCGCTCGCTTCTTGCGCGCGAGGCGATTACTCTGACAAGCTCACTCGGCAAGGTTGCGGCCAAAAAGATTCACAATCCCGACGGATCCACCAGAATCAGCCCTGAATATGACGAACTCATCAGATTGGCTGAACAGCACAAGTCTACTCCCGAAGCCATAAAACACCAACTTGCTCTTGAATTCAATGAAATCGCTTGAGGGCACACATTGTTGTTTAATGCACACTGTGCTATCATGCTGCTTGAAAATTACCGAAGAGGCTTGCCATGGAAGTTAATGGAAAAACGATTAGCATAATAGGCGCAGCAAAAAGCGGTTTATCAGCCGCTCGCAGTCTGGTTAAAAGCGGAGCGAAGGTCTTTGTATCTGATATACAGCCCGAAGACAAGCTCAGGGCAAGCCTTGAACGCGGCGAACTCCTGAACATGGTAGATTATGAAGCCGGCGGCCACAGCGAAAAAGTTTTGCACGCTGACTTCATTGTCTTGAGTCCCGGCGTGCGTACTGATATCCCGGTTCTCGTAGAAGCTGCCGCACGCAATATACCGGTTTATTCAGAGATAGAAATCGCTTATAGGCTGTCACGTGGAAAGCGGCTGGTAATAACCGGCAGCAATGGCAAAACAACCACCACTACTCTGCTGGCTCTCTTCTGCCAGAAGCAGTTTGACGAAGTTTTTCTTGGCGGCAATATCGGTATTCCAATGATGGAATTCGCAACCCGGACGGGCGACAACTCCTTACAGGTGCTTGAAGTCAGCAGTTTCCAGTTAGAAACCATCTCTGACTTTAAGCCTGACATCGCCGTCATCACGAATTTTTTTGAAAATCATCTCGACCGCTACCCAAGCTACAAAGCCTATATCGATGCGAAAAAACGCATCGCGCTGAACATGCAGCACAGCGAGACGATAGTTCTTAACGCAGACCAGCAACTGATGCGCGAAATGGTTGGCGAAATCAACTGCCGGCCAGCATGGTTTGGCTGGAACGTTGAAAACCTCAAACCATCTATGACAATCAGCAACGATGAATTCGTCTATACTGACGCAGATGGTTGCAAACACAAGCTTTTTCCTGCCGCGAGCGTGCGCATAATCGGCAGACACAACCTCGAAAATGTCATGTGTGCTGCACTGGTGGCCATATTAGCCGGTGTCGCAACCGACCGTCTTGAAAGTGTAGTAAAAGAGTTTCCAGGCGTCGAGCATCGTCTTGAATGGGCCCGAGAGATCAGCGGAGTCTCATTTATCAATGATTCAAAGGGCACCAACTGCGCTGCGTCAATAACAGCTCTGAACGCCTGCAACACACCCATGATACTGATTGCCGGCGGCCGCGACAAAGGAACTGATCTGGCCGACTGGGTGGCAGCGGTGCGCACCCGAAGCCGGGGCGTCGTGCTCTTTGGCGAAGCACGATCAAGGTTTCGTTCGGCCCTGGAAGGTCTGGTTCCGATAAAACTTGCAGAGAACCTTGATCAAGCCGTTGAAACTGCTTATAACTGGGCAGAATCTGGTGACACAGTTTTGCTTTCGCCTGCCTGCAGCAGCTACGACCAGTTTCCCAACTTCGAGGTTCGTGGCGAAAAATTTAAACAGCTGGTTAATGCACTTCAGCCGAAATGACAAAAACACGACACTTCGACCACATATTGCTCTTCGTAGTAGTTGCCCTGATGGGCCTCGGACTGATTATGGTCTACTCAGCCAGCTCAGTAACCTCACTTGCTACGATGTCAGACGGCCTTTACTATTTCAAACGACAACTGGTCTGGGTAATTACCGGCCTGCTGGCCATGCTCGGCTTTTCTCTTGTTCCTTATCAGAAGCTCGAAAAACTTGCAGTTCCCCTGCTTGGCCTTTCTGTTTTTCTGTTGATCCTGATTCTGGTTCCTGGAGTGGCACGCGATATTGGTGGAGCCAAGCGCTGGCTGCGCTTTGGCGGCGTAGGCTTTCAGCCTTCTGAATTTGCCAAACTCTGCTTTGTGATCTACGTCGCACACTCGATATCTATACGCCAGGACCGTATCAGAAACTTTATGCACGGACTCCTGCCTGATCTCACCATTGCAGCTGTTATTTTTCTGCTGATCTACAAAGAGCCAAACCTGTCGACAGCGGCTCTGATTCTTGGCACCTACCTTGTTCTCTATTTTCTTGGAAACGGCTCGCTGGCCTATCTGTCAGCTATTGGCGCAATAGGTTTTATCGGCATCTTCGCGCTTATTTTTCAGGCAGGATATCGCGTGCGGCGGCTCATGGCTTTTCTCGATCCATGGGAAAACGCCAGGACCAGTGGCTATCACATAATTCAATCGCTGGTCGCGATTGGTTCGGGTGGTTTCTGGGGACTGGGACTCGGACAGAGCAGACAAAAATTCTTTATTCTGCCTGAACGCCACACTGATTTCATTTTTGCGATTATCTGCGAAGAACTTGGATTGATAGGCGGCATCGTTGTATTGATAATGTTTTTTGTGCTCATCTGGCGTGGCGTCTACATTGCCACCCGCGCGCCCGACAGTTTCGGGTTTCTTCTTGCCTCTGGCATCACGGCAATTGTCGGTTTGCAGGTTGTTGTAAACATTGGAGTTGTGCTGAGCCTTATGCCGACAACCGGTATTACATTGCCTTTCATAAGTTACGGGGGCTCAAGTCTGCTTTTTCTTGCAGTAGGCATGGGAATTTTGCTCAACATTTCGCGATACGGATCAAGCAAACACGCCGTTGAAGAAGCCAGAGCGACACCTTTTTCAGGGCAGTTCAACGATCCACTAACATCGGGTCTGGTCAGGAGAAGACAACCGTGAAAATCGTCTTCAGTGGTGGCGGCACCGGTGGCCATATTTATCCCGCGCTCGCCATAAAAGAAATACTGCAACAGAAATACAACTTTAGCAGCGGCTATGTTGGCGTAAAGGGCGGCATGGAAGACAAGATTGTTTCCCGGGAAACAAACATCGAATTCTTCGGAGTCCGCGCGCAGGGCATGCCGAGGAGCTTCAGTCTCAAATGGCTCAGCTTTCCATTGGTTAATCTTGCCGGTATATCAGACGCAGTGAGCCATCTTAAAAACTTTCGACCTGACCTGCTGGTAACCACCGGCGGCTTTGTTGCTTTTCCGGCATTGGCTGCTGCACGTCTGCTCGGCGTTCCGGCCGTCATCCACGAACAGAATGCCGCCATGGGCGTAACCAACCGCATTTTTGCAGGCTGGGCGAAAAAAGTATTGTTAACCTACGCCTCTGCCGCACCAGAAGACGGAAACCGCGTAGTAGTGACCGGAAACCCGGTAAGATCTGCTTTTTTAAAAAACGTGGCAGTATCACAACGCTTTGCCAAAGCACCGGGCGAATTTGTCATTCTGGCGGTCGGTGGTTCACGAGGTGCACTGTCAATAAATCGCGCATGCATCGAACTGGTAAAAAACTGGCTGACTAACCAGCCCAATGTTAGATTGATACATATTTCAGGCGAACGCGACTTTGAGATGGTAAAAGGTGAAATTGGAGAACTGCCACCTAACTATCAGTTGCTTCCATATCTACACGAAATGAAAGAAGCTTTTGACGCTGCCGACCTGCTTATTTCGCGGGCCGGAGCAACGATATTGTCCGAGATTGCCGTGTGCCGAAAGCCTGCAATTCTGGTGCCCTTTCCGTTTGCAACAGACAATCACCAGGAAAAGAATGCGCGTGTCCTCGAAGAAATGGGCGCCGCACGTCTTCTCCTCGATTGCGAACTGAATGGCGACACCCTGATAAAGCACATCTCCGAACTTGCCAACGGCGACACTCTTGCCAGAATGGCCGAAGCATCGGCAAAAAGCCGTCCGGCAGATGTAGAAGACCGAATTTTACACCAGATCGGCCAACTATTGAATAACGCATAGCGCACGGCATTTGCAGATGCGTGTTTAAACCATTAATAATAGCAATGTGCTGACTTCGCCCTTCGCGAAAGTCATAGACAGCCAAATACCTGTGAGTGTCAGGATTGGAGTTAACCGACCAATGATATTCATCCTTTTCTTATTCATCCATGCGGAGTAGAGTGGCTGTCAATATTTTAGTCGTTTTGCTGATTCGACAACAATCACGATCAATATATAATGACTGATTTTGGCCGAGAATTACTGTCTTGTAAATGGTGGTGGTATAGTGATATTATTCAACATTCTGTTTGTCGTATGGAATCAACTTGCCAGAAGATTTTTCAAGATCCAATCGTGCGTACGTGAAGCCTGCCAGATCAGAGCTTCCCAATGAAACGCGGGAAAAACTTCGGCGCCGGCAGTATCGCACCAAGCTCAACCATTTTGCACGACTGGCGCGGCCGGCGCGTGCACTTGGTTTTGTGCTGATTATTGCCGCGTTGTGCTATCTGGCAATAACGCAGTTGCGCCACCTGTTTTTTGCAACTTCATATTTTGAGGTGAAAACTCTCGAAGTTGTCGGCAACAGCAATTTAAGCCGCGAACAGGTTCTTAAAACAGCAGGACTGGCGCCCGGACTCAATCTGTTCAAGCTTGACCGCGAACTGATCAAGCGCCGCATCATGACTGAGCCTCTGGTTAAAGATGTAAAGGTCGATCTGGATGGCCTCTACAACCTCAAAATGACGATCATTGAGCGCACGCCTTTTTTGTATGCAAAGGTGGGCACGGCATTCTACGAGATCGCGGATGACGGCATAATCATCAACACAGAAGGTTACGGAGAAAAAGATCTGCCTCTTGTTACCGGTCTGAATCTTGAAACATGCCGAGCAGGAGATAATGTTAACAGTAACGACGGGTTCTATGTTGCACACAACTGGGTAAAATCTTTAGAAAGCCGTATACTTGAACAAATATCAGAAATCAACTTCCAAAGCATGCAAAACCCTTATCTGATATTGCTTAGCGGCGAAAAAGTGTATCCCCGCAGCCTTGAAGATTTTAAAAATCGCTACGATTTTTTGCGTGCACTCCTTGACAACCTTAGAAAGAATAATGTAGAACCTATCTACCTTGATATGAGAGCACCGAATCAAATAGTCGTTCGACCCAGAAAGAGTAGCGGTGCAAAAGAAGGGGGTAGAGGTCCAGTTGCTGGTGGATGATTTAATTGTAGGCCTTGATATTGGCACAACCAAAGTCTGTGCTGTGATTGGTGAGCTCCAGGGTGGGCGCACCATTAACGTGCTCGGCGTTGGCCATGCTTCTTCCGGCGATGGCGTCAAAAAGGGCACCATCGTCGATATTGAGCGCACCACCGAAGCAATCATCAATGCGGTCGAAGAAGCCGAAAAGTCTGCTGACGTCGTAATCGACAACGTCTATGTTGGCATCGCCGGGTCGCACATCTGCTCGATGAACAGTCAGGGCATAGTTGCTATAAAGGGCAACAACCAGGAAATCTCTTCAGAAGACATTGACCGTGCGGTAGAGAATGCCAAAACGGCAATATCAATACCACCGCATCAGGATATCATTCACATTCTCCCCCGTGAATTTGTTGTAGATGAACAGAAAGACATCAACAATCCGCTCGGCATGATCGGCGGTCGCCTTGAAGCTCAGGTGCACATCGTGACCGGCGCAATTACAGCCATGCAGAACATAATAAAGTGCTGCGAAATGGCAAAGCTCAAAGTTGATGACGTTGTGCTGCAGCAGTATGCTTCAAGCATGGCAGTTCTTTCTGAAGACGAAAAGAAGCTCGGCGTGGTTCTTGTCGACATCGGTGGTGGCACCACTGATCTGATAATTTTTCAGAATGGCCATGTAATTCACTCACACAGTATCGATGTGGGTGGTCGCCTGGTGACCAACGATATCGCGGTTGGGCTGAAAACCTCAACAGTAGCCGCAGAAGATCTCAAAATCAATTCTGGCGTCGCCTGTTCAGACCTTGTCGACGAACAGATGATAATAGATGTTCCAGTTGCCGGGGGCGAGCGGATCAAGCAGTATCCACAGCGTTTTCTGGCCGAGATCATAGAACCGCGAATGGAAGAGATATTTTTTGAAGTCAAGGCACAGATAGAGAAGCACGTCGCGTTGGACGTCATACCCGCCGGGGTGGTTCTAACCGGCGGCAGTTCGCTTATGACCGGGTGCCCTGAATTAGCCGAAGAAATTTTAGGACTGCCGGTAAGACGTGGACTGCCGGTCGACATAACCGGACTTCGTGAACAGGTGCGGAATCCAAAGTTTTCAACAGCTCTTGGACTTATCAGATATGGAGCACAAAATTATCGCACACCCACCAGAGAAAAAGGAGCATTTGGTGGTATAGTTGACCGAATACAATCTGTGTTAAAAAAGTTCTTTACGGATTAAGAAATCAGAGATAAAATATACCGAATTTGCACAAAGGCAAAGCAGTAAATAAGGAGGCGGGCATGGTGTTCGATTTTAATCAGGCGGCAGCAGAAAATGCTGAAATTAAGGTAATTGGCGTAGGTGGCGGCGGAATGAACGCGGTCAACAGAATGATCGAGGCAAACCTGTCAGGTGTAGAGTTCATAGCAGCCAACACCGATGCACAGGCGTTGACCAATTCGAATGCGAAAATCAAGATCCAGCTTGGCGACAAGCTAACTAAAGGTCTGGGTGCAGGCGCAAATTTCGAAATTGGCAAAAAAGCTGCCGAAGAAGATAGAGACCATATCGCCGAAGTTCTTGAAGGCGCCGACATGGTATTTATTACAGCCGGCATGGGTGGCGGCACAGGAACTGGCGCTGCACCGATCGTAGCCGAAATCGCCCGCGAGATTGGTGCACTGACAGTTGCAGTTGTTACCAGGCCTTTCACTTTTGAAGGACGCAAACGCGCGAATGCCGCTGAACACGGCATCAAAAATCTCAAAGACAGAGTCGATGCGATCATCGTGATCCCCAACGACAAACTGCTCGAAATCTCAAAAGAAAACGTAACAATGCTCGAAGCCTTTGGCTATGCAGATGATATTCTGCGCCAGGGCGTGCAGGGCATTTCTGACCTCATCATCGTGCCCGGTCTTATCAACACAGACTTTGCCGATGTAAAGACTATTATGAGCCAGGCCGGCTCAGCTCTCATGGGTATAGGCACCGCATCCGGCGAAAACCGCGCGGTAACCGCAGCTCAGATGGCTATTTCCAGCCCGCTGCTCGAATCTTCAATTCAGGGCGCCAAGGGCGTTCTGATGAATATCACTGCCAGCAGAAACCTTGGCATACACGAAGTCAACAAGGCCTGCTCTATCGTGCAGGAAGTAGTTGACCCCGATGCCAACATCATTTACGGCCATGCTGTAAACGACGATATGGGCGACGAAATCAAGATTACTGTAATTGCCACCGGTTTTGGCGAAGAAGCCAGATCGGCAATTGACAACAAGAAACGCATTCTCGACGAACTGCGCACCGTTAACCGCCCGCATATCGAAATTCCGCAGCCGGTAGCCATCAATGCAAGCCCCTCCTACAATGCTTCACTCGACGACCGCGAAGTTCCCGCCTTTCTGCGCAGGAGAGCGCGCAAGATCTGACCTGAAACTGCTTTGCATTTGACACCTGAACCAGGGAAGGGTATATCCTTTCCCTGGTTTCTATCTAATTGCTGACTAAAAGTGCACACAGCAAGACCTGGCGCACCACAAAACTTTGGGACTAAGACACCGCCATAATTATGAATCTCTCGTCGGCTCGCTGAAAGCAACCGAAAGACATTATCTGCCATCGTGCACAGCTGGCAGCATTGATGTGGCACTGGTTTACCCAAATCTCTACAGTCTCGGAATGAGCAACCTCGGTTATTTGACCGTGCATAGGCTGCTGACAACGACCCCAGGCATCGCCGTCGAAAGGTTTTTTCCGGCACTGGCGGCCGAATCACCGCTCGCCCCACCCTTTTACTCATTTGAAAGCGGTCGGCCACTCGGTGATTTTTCGATAATAATGTTCTCTTTCAGCTATGAAGGAGACTTTGACAAGATCCCCGGCATTTTTGCTGCGCTGGGAATACCAGTCGTAGCCGAAGAGCGCAATCATCATCACCCGCTTATGATAGCCGGCGGCGCTGCGGTAGCGTCGAATCCTCAGGCACTCAGTCGCATTTTCGATGTGCTGGTCCCAGGCGAGGCCGAAACCGCGTTACCTTCAATTATGAATGTTTTGCTGAAAAATGGCATGCAACCTGATGAGCTTGCCGCGCTGCCAGGAGTTTGGGTGCCAGCAACGCATGGCGAGATGCTCGCACCAGTGTTAATACATGACATCAACACGCAACCGGCTTACGCGCACATTGTTTCGAGCCAGAACGCGTTTGGCGGGGCGCATTTGCTTGAGTTGATGCGTGGTTGCCCGCGAAACTGCTCGTTTTGTCTTGCCAGAGCCATTTACCACCCGGTTAGATCGCTACAGCCGACGAGGCTTGCAGAATGGCTAGATCAACACCCAGACTGCAGCGATCTCGGGCTGATAGCACCATCACTTTTTGATCACCCGCAGATCGAGGAAATTTTTAACATGCTGGCGCAGCGCAACATCAGAATCCGCAATTCATCGGTAAAATGGGAGAAGTTGCAACCGAAACTGCTTGAAATACTCCACAAGTCAGGCGTTACCGGATTAACTCTGGCCCCGGAAACCGGCAGCAAGAGGCTGCAAACAGCTATAAACAAGCCAATGAACGAGAGTCTCTTTATCGAGAGCGTTCGCGAGATATTTGCCGCAGGCTTTGAGCAGCTCAAGCTGTATTTTGTTGCCTGTCTGCCAGGTGAAGAACAGCAGGATCTCGATGCAACCGTAGACTTTATCAATTCTGTAGTGAAAGCAGCGCCATCAGCCGGTCATGTCGCGGCCGCATTTTCGCTTTTTGTGCCAAAACATCGAACTTTATGGCAAAACAAGCCGGCGCCCACACTCCAGGAAATGAAGCACACAGTAAAGTATCTCAAAGAGGAGCTGAACAAGCTGTCAGCGCAACTAAAAACAAGTTTTGCAAGCCCCCAGGAAGCACTGCGACAGTCATGGCTGTCACAGGCAGGCCCGGAACTGGCTATCGAATATGCAAGGGAGGCAAACACATGCCGCGAAAACCGTCTTTTTTCAAGAAATCAGTTTTCGGCACTGGAATTCTGATACTGCTCGCAGCACTGCTGGCAGCAGGCTGTTGCAATAAAGAACAAAAGGGTGACCCCGGGCCGCTGAAGAAAATTGGCCTGATGATAACGCCGCGCGGGCTTAACGACAAAGGCTTCAACGATTACGCGTATGACGGCCTAAAGCAGGCAGAGAAGAACCTCAACATTGAAGGAATCGTCATAGAACCTTCTACCATGCAGGATCACGAAGCGTCGCTGCGTTTTTTTGCGGGGCAGAAGTTCGATGCAATAATTGTTGTCGGTGTCAGTTTCAATGACGCGATTAGAAAAGTTTCTGCTGAACACCCGCATCTGAAGTTCTTTATAATCGATTCAGACATAGACGAAGGCAACATCAAAGGCATCTATTTCAGAGAAGACGAGGGCGCATACCTGTGCGGCTACCTCGCAGCGCGCGTGAGCAAAACCGGCAAAATTGGCTTCATCGGCGGCGTCAAGATTCCGGTAATCGAGCGCTTCGCCACCGGCTATCGCAATGGCGCTCTGGCAGCGGTTAACAGCACTGAGATTATTGAACAGTATGTCGCCGAAGATTTCAGCGGCTTCAACAATCCGGAGCATGCTTCAGATCTTGCCCTCGACATGTATCGCACTGGCTGTGATGTTATATTTCCGGCGGCGGGCGCTTCGGGACTTGGCGTCATTTCGGCAGCGGTAAAATCGCGCAGTCATGTAATAGGTGTCGACATGAATCAGGACTCACTGGCGCCTGGACTGGTTCTCACCAGCATGCTCAAGCGCGTCGACCTCGTCGTCGAAAACATCTGCAAAAACATCTGTGAAGAGAAAGCTCCTGAATCGATCAAGCGTTCCTTCGGACTTTCAGACGGCGTAATCGGGCTCACGGACTTTCAGCTGAGCTTCAAGGTGGTCGGTGAAGATCTCATCTCTGAGCTCAATTCTGTTCGCAAAGCAATCATTGACGGAACGGTCAAAACTGGAGCAGCAGGCAGGTAAAATAATGGATAACAGACCCATAGGCATTTTTGATTCAGGTATCGGTGGATTAACCGTGTTCAAGGAAATCCGCGCACTGCTTCCCAACGAAGACCTGATATATTTTGGCGACACCGCGCGCGTTCCTTATGGCAGCAAATCAGTGCAGGTAATTCGCAACTTTTCATCTGAGATAGCAGCATTTTTGTCGCTGCAAAACGTAAAAATGCTGGTCATTGCCTGCAATACAGCTTCTGCTCTGGCGTTGAGCTCTCTCAGAACTGAAACTTCGCTGCCGGTAATCGGCGTTATCGACCCCGGTGTGCGCGCAGCTGTTAAAATTGCTGGCGACGGTCCGGTCGGTGTAATCGGCACCCGGGCCACAATCAAATCTGGAGCTTATCAGGACCGGATTATCCGCCTGCGTTGCAATCTTAAAGTTCTCGCCCGCGCCTGCCCTTTGCTGGTTCCGATTGTCGAAGAGAACCTCATGAATTCAGATATCGCCCGCATGGCTCTTAACATGTATTTGAGCGACTTTAAAAAGCAGGAAGTCAGTTCGCTGATTCTAGCCTGCACGCACTACCCGCTGTTAAAGACACTAATTAATGAGTATTTTGAGGGAAAAACCAGACTGATTGATTCAGCCTGCGAAACAGCCTGCGAGGTCAAAGAGGTGCTGCATGCACGGCGCATCAACTCATGCGCGACATCTGCCGGGCGCGAAACCTTCTTTGTATCTGACAGTCCTGAGGCATTTTCCGAAATCGCGACAGATTTTCTCGGGCGACCAATTGCCGGCGAATGTTTTTTGCATTCATGGCAAAGCGAAAATTAGCATCTGGCAAGGGCTGAGACACACCGCCTGCGATTACGACGCGCAGGATGCGCTAGTGCGATTACGATTACGATTACGAGAACGAGAACGAGAACGAGAACGAGAACGAGAAAAGTAAGGGATCTGGCAACAGACTACAAGCAAGATTTGCCAGGCTTTACCGTGACGGTTGACATATAACCGCGGCTGGTTGAAAATAGCAGCATGGAAGAAAAGACTTTAGAGTGCCGGCACTGCCATGAGATGAATTATCACATGGTTGAATTCTGCCGCGCCTGCGGGGAGTCGCTGCACACAAAGCCTGCCACCGCCCAGACCGGGCTGCTGGTTAAATGGACGCATCATGCCATAGACGCAATGTTCTGGCTTGTTGACGAAACTGTGCGCTGGTGGGAAATCGGCAAACTGTCGATCCAGCTCAAGACATTGCGGCGGCAGCGGGCCAGCCTTCTTGACCAGTTTGCCAACGAAGACAATTTTGGCAGCGAAGCAAGCGTCGAACAGAAACAGGCTCTTGTCGGCATTACCGAAGAGCTGGCCAGGCTTTCGAGCCGGGAAGAGTTTGTGCGGAGCAGGTGCTGGGCGATTGCGCCAGAGCTGATGTTTGTGGGCATTTTTATGATATTTCTTTACGGCATTCTGGCAATGAATCCGACCCGCAGCCTGTTGCCGAGAATGAATATTGAACCAGGAATTTTCAGCGGCCAGGTGAGCAGGGTGCGCGATCTGCCATTTGCCTTTCACTCAGTAGTAACCTGTGCTGAATGGTTTGACAACAAGCTTTATATCGGTGGCGACGGCGGCCTTACTATTGTCGACCCGGTTACCGGGCAGGCATCTTCGGCAGCAGAGCTGCCCGACGACTTTTTCGTTCGCGACCTGGTCATTAACGAAAACAGCCTTTTTATCGCAGGGTTTCCCGGCATCTACACTCTCGAAAACACGGTAATTAAACCGCTTTACCGCGAAGCGCAGCTGCCGGTAAAGCTGGTAAACACTTTGGCGGTAACCGGCTACGACCGGCTGCTCATCGGAACAGTCGGCAGCGGCCTGCTGCGTGGCAATGCCGACTCTGCAGTAATGGTTCTCGGCACACAAAAGCGCACAATTCGCGACTTCGGGCGACAGGGTAACGAACTCTGGATAATGCACGAAGACGGCATTCTAACCGGTCGCGGCGATAGTTTTGAGCCACTGAATCTTCAGGTGCTCGCCGGCCGCCACCTGCGCCGCATGATCACAACAGACCGCAATGTCTTTATCGGCACGGATCAGGGAGTTGTCGCCGGCTACCGCAACTCACGAAACTGGGTATGGACACTACTTTCTGCCGGCCGACCAGGTTACGTCAATGATCTTATCGTCTCTGGCGACCATCTGTTTATCGGCTCAGACGAAGGGGTTTACCGCTTCAGCAAAGGCCGCATGGAAAGACTCTCATCAATACCATGCCAGGCTCTGGCACTTACCAGCTCGTTCTTAGCGGCAGTTAACCCTGATTCGATAATGATGTTTTATTTTTCGGGAATTTCTTCGGACCCGTCTGCCAGAAACCTGGCCGCTGTTCCTGAGATAGGAACATTTACACCAACTGTTCCGGTGGTATCAATGGTTCCGATGCCTGGCCTGCAGGTTGGCAGATTGCCAGACTTCAGTCAACTCGAACAGGCCAGCGACACGCTGGCGCTGACTGAAAGCGCAGCAGCAACCACTTCTTTTTCACCTGGCGAAAGGCCGCATGTTCCATTACCAGCCGAACTGCAACGGCCGGTGTTCTCAGGCATAGCCAGATCTGACCGAAGATTTATTCTTACCACCCGAAATCGTGGCGCCTGGTTCTACGAAAACGAAGAATGGCAGCCAATTGACGGAGTTCCGCAGACTGGCGCTCATTTGATGACCCAGAATGCTTCATACAGCTATGTATATGGTGACAGCGCGGGTGTTTATAGAATCAGCGACGATCGCGCAGAAGTTGTTATCGACGAAGATTCGACGCGCGATCTACTCGATGTTTTCGCCTGCGAAGACAACAGCCTGTTACTGCTGTTTCGCGACGGCACGATCAAGCAGTCCAGAGACGGCGAAATAAAAGATTTTCTCAAGATCCCGGGGGATTTCAGAGGTGAGTTTCATTCGCTGTGGAAGGTAGGCAATCGTTATCTGGTTGTAGTTGACAAGGGGATCATGGTTCATGATACTGAGAATCAATGGAACCTGGTGTTTTTTAAAGGCCGCATAGACAATGTAAAAGTTGTCGCCGCCGAGCCTGGCACTGACAATAATCTTTATATAGCCATCAATGACGGGCGAATATTTGAGTTCAAATCAGAAAAACTCGATTTTACCGGAGTTGTTGATGATCAGCCGGTCGCTCTGAATTTTGCCGGCTGTCTTTGGGTCGCCGGGCGTGATTCGCTGTATTTTCTCGAAAACAAGAGCTTTGTGGCCACGCCATTTCATACAAAAGACCTGATACTTGGCGCTTTTCCGCAGATAGACAAAAACTCGCTGTTAGTTTTTACTGACGCAGGTGTAAACAGGGTGACTGGACGACAATGATTTTGACGAGTAAAATTGCTCGTAAGATCCTAATATATTGTCGATAGTGTTTAGGTCTCAACCCAGTATCCGGAAAATTTGCTGAATATGACCAAAGAATATCTGCCGGTATTTGCTGAAGAAATTTTTATCGTCAACCTTTACGGAACTGATGATGAAATAGATGAATTCAACGATTTGATGAAAGCCAATCACATCGAGAAAAACCTCATGTCGATGGCTCTTATCATCGAGGAAATCAAACGGCGGAACTTTCTCAAGATTGGCTGGCACTGCTGCTGGCGCTGCCAGTATTACCAGAACTGCAAAATCAACTGGTATCGCGGTGAACGCAACATGGAATTGCGCAACTGCTGCACTTACTGCCAGAACTTCTGGGATTGTCATAAAAAATTCTGCGCCGAAAGCGGAGTTAACAGCAAGACTGAGGATTCGGATAAATAGTTTACAAGAGTTTTTTTTCAACCTTATGGCAATATTGACGAATCATCACCGCTACGCCTTTTTTCTGCATGTAATAGTGCTTCTTGCATTATTTACAGGCTGCTGTCAGACAGTTCAAGGCGCGGGACTGACGTTACAGGGTCCTTCGGGCTTTATTCAGGTGCCATCGCATCGAACCGTGCGTGCCAAAGAAATTGAACTGGCTGCGCACACCCGCATGTATAAAGTTCCGGTTACCTCAAAAGATGCTTCGCTTACCAATATGGCTTTCGCCTTTTCGCCTTTTCGCGATTTTGAAATAGGCTTTCAGAAAATGATGGATTCGCGCAACACAGCCAACGATCCAGATCCATTGATCAACTTCAAGGTTCGTCTGCCAACAATCGGTAGCGGCGAGCTGGCTGAAGTCGCTTTTGGCGCTGTTTTTGACACCAACCCGAATAACTACCACACCATGTATCTGACTATCGGCGGGTTTGGCCTGGGCTGGAACTTTGGGGGCAACCCCGGCTTTGGCATGGCAAACTATGGTGGCTATGACCGCAACAAAAAAGAACCGCAGTCTCTGTGTCTGCTGATTGGCGCGTCCTACCCGGAGCGTCTTCCCGGAGAAAGAGGATACCGCGGCCAGTTAATGCTTGACTACAATGGCGATGTCATCTCTGCTGGCTGGCGTTATAGTTCACATCGCGGCTTCTGGGTTGATGCCGCAGTGCACAGCAAGAGCAATTACACAGATTTTTACGATTACCGTCCCCTGATTCTTGGGCTTGGCGCCAACTTTTAACGCCGCTTTGCTAAAAGCCGCAAGAATTAAGTTAAAGATTGTGATTCGTCCAGATGCAATTTTAACGGCATCTCTCATATCGCCTTGTTTACCCAGTTAGATTCAAGCTCTCGGAAAAATCTTTACTACAGCTTTACCAGTTTTTGCTGAATCAGCCCACAACTGATATAATGTGCCATCTCTGATTTGGAGGCTGGCAATATGAGGCTTTTCACCGCGGCAGAAATGCAGGCTGCTGATCGGCATGCAATCGACAAGGTCGGGGTTTCAGCTCTGGTTTTAATGGAAAACGCCGGCATTAAAGCCCTGATCACCATGGAAAAAATAGTCGGTGGCCTCAAAGGCAAACGATTTACTATTGTATGCGGCAAAGGCAACAACGGTGGCGACGGGCTGGTCATAGCCAGACATCTATTTAACAACAACGTGGCCACTCAGGTCTTTATAACTGCCATACCACAGGATTTGTCGCCAGAAGCCAGGCATAACTATGAAATTCTGGTCAAATCAGGCCTGGAACCTGTCTTATTAAACACCACCCGCGACATTGACCGCCTGAGAATTGCCATGGAATTTTCCGAATGCGTCGTTGACTGCCTTTTCGGCATTGGTGTCAAAGGCGACATAACCGGCGTTTCGGCTGACATTGTGCGCGCCATGAATGACACGAGAGCCTGCCGCATTGCCATAGACGTACCTTCTGGGCTCTGCGCAACTACCGGGCAGCTTTCTGAGCCAACTTTTACTGCTCAATATACCATCACACTGGGAGCGCCAAAACTGGGACTGTTTGTCTTTCCTGGCAAACAGGCAGCCGGAGAAGTCTGGATTGCCGACATTTCATTGCCTGACGTTTCGACGGCCAGTGTAGGCTGCAAGCATTTTCTGGTGACTTCTGAACTGGTTTCGGCACTTGTTCCACAGCGTGACGACGGCATGCACAAAGGCAACTGCGGGCGCGCCATGCTTCTTGCCGGTTCGCATGATTATCCCGGGGCAGGCATTATCGCATCTTATGGAGCATTGCGCTCAGGCGCCGGCATTGTGCAACTGATTCTGCCTGATTGCCTGCGCGGCAATCTTCCCTGCCAGGTTTTGCCAGAAGTCATAGTGAATTATATGCCAACACACGATGGCGGCTTTGCCATCGACGCCAGACAGGCTGCAGAACTGGCGAGTCGCGCCGGCACGCTTCTTGTTGGGCCCGGCTGGGGGCGCAGCAGCAGTCGTGCAGAATCGTTAAAGCAGATTCTCATTCACTGGAAAGGACTGGCGGTAATTGATGCTGACGCCCTCAACCTGATGAGTGACCATGACCTGCTGAAATGTGCGTCAGGGCAACTGATTATAACGCCGCATGTCGGCGAAATGGCGCGCTTGACCGGCAAAACAGTTGAAGAGATCAAAGCGGACCAGACTGGTATCGCGCGAGAATTTGCCAGCGCAAACAAAGTTATCGTAGTTTTAAAGTCTGCAGTGACGGTTATCGCGGAACCGCGTGGCACTGTCTATCTATGCAGCCGGCCAAATGCCGGCATGGCGCGCGGCGGATCGGGAGATCTCCTGGCCGGGCTGATATGCGGGCTGGCAGCCAGTGGCATTACACCTCTCAACGCAGCTCTTGCCGGCGTATTTTTGCTGGCCGAGGCCGGCGAAATTGCACGGAATGAGCTTGGCGCAGATGCTATGACCGTTAGCGAGACTGCTTCTTTTATTCCAACAGCCTTTAAGAAACTGCGTGGACAGGAAACGGCAAATAACAGTTAAAAATTGTTGGAATTTTTTCAATGCACAGTGCATAATTAACGCATAACAAATCATCCTGGAAGCAGGTAAAAAATTTGATAGGAATTACATTTATTGGTTCAGGCAGCAAGGGCAACTGTGCGTTGCTGGAACTTGGCAGCAGATATTATCTGCTCGACGCAGGGTTGTCATGCAGGCGCATAAAAGAGTTTCTCGAAGATCGCCAGCTCAGTTTTGAAGACCTTTCGGGTATTTTTATAACCCATGAACACGAAGACCACATAAAAGGTTTGCGAGTGTTACTGAGCCGCAGAAACGATCTGCCGGTATACTGCACCCGCGGCACCATGTGCGCCCTTGGGTCAAAAAACATAGAGGTCGCCAACCACAACGAACTGGTGTATGGTCGCAACCTCGACCTGGGCAACTGCGACTGCCTGCCATTCAAGGTGCCACATGACGCTACCGAACCGGCAGGGCTGAGATTTTCGAACTCTGACCGCGTAATGTGCCTGGCTACCGACCTGGGGCACGTCACTCCGGAAGTCATTGAGCACATGAAAGACGCCGATCTGGTGTGCATTGAAAGCAACTACGACGAAGACATGTTGCGCAGCTGTTCATATCCGGTGTGGCTGAAACGCAGAATCAGAAGCCCAATGGGGCACCTGCCCAACGAGGGCGTTCGCGGCATACTCTCACGGATGAAGAAAACGCCAGAAGTGGTTGTGTTGATGCATGTCAGCCAGGAGTCTAACACTCCGGCACTGATAAGAGAATCTCTTGAACCATTTTTTGCCAATTCCGGGGCAAGATTTAAAACGGCACGTTTCAGCGTGGCCGAGCAGGATCATTATGGTGAAAGACTTACGGTAGGCGCAAATTTGCCGACCGCTCTCAAGCAGGCGCTTCTTTTTCACGACAAAGAGCAAAAAACAGCCAAAGTCGGGGCAAGATGAAAGTCGAAATTCTGATGATCGGCAAGATATCTGACAAGCCCTACCAGAAGCTTGTAGACTCGTATCTTGAACGATGCTCACGTCGACTGCCTGTAGAAATAACCGCGTGCAAAAACCACGATGAGCTCTATAAAAGGCTTGCCGGGCGCGAAAATGTGGTCATTCTCGACGAACATGCGCGATGCCCTGACACCGGCAACTTTGTGATCTGGCTTGAGAAAAAAATCAAAAGCGGCCTCAACCGGCTGACCTTATGCCTTGGTGCGGCAGATGGCCATGACCCCAGAGTCAGGGCCGCCGCCAACGATCAGATTTCTTTATCACCACTCACTCTCAACCATCAACTCGCCCTGCTGGTGCTCTCTGAGCAACTTTACCGCGCTATTTCAATAATGTTCGGAGAGCCTTACCACAAAGAATGATACCTCTTGAAAAAAAACATCTAGATCGCATAAGAGAACTGGTGCACAGCTATTCCGGTATAATTCTGGAGAGAGTTGCCACCAGAAATGTCGACAAAAAAATTCATCATCAGATGAAACATTTTGGTGTAGAGAAGCCCGCCGACTATATTCTCATTCTTGAAAAATTCGAACACAACAGCAAAGTGATGGATGAACTCATCGCCGAACTGACAGTAAGCGAAAGCTATTTCTTCAGAAACCCTGTGCAGTTTGAGTATATTCTTGAGGTTTTGTTGCCGGAGTTTTACCAGCGCAGCAACTGGCAAATACCTTTGCGGGTATGGAGTGCCGGGTGCTCAAGAGGCGAAGAAGCTTATTCTCTGGCCATGACTTTACAGCATTTTCAAAACAAACATCCGGCAGCTCGCTTTACCATAAATGCCGGCGATATAAACGCCAAAAATCTTGCAGCTGCGCGCGAAGCAGTTTACGGCAAGCGCTCTTTGCGCGAAAAATTAGCAGTGTTCGAAGAAAAATTCGGCTTTGAGATTGGAAAAAGAGACGAAAAAGGCGAATGCGCGGTTTCAGATGAGATCAAAAGCCTTGTCGACCTGCAGAAACTCAACCTTAAAAATATTCGGGGCTTGAATTGCCTGGCCGGGTCAGATATCATCTTTTGCAGAAATGTTCTGATATACTTTGACGAACAACTGCGAAAGCAGCTGGCCGAAAAATTTTATCAGTGCCTGAACCCGGGCGGCGTCGTCTTTCTCGGCGAAAGCGAGTGCTACTCGGGTGTTTCAGTTCCATTTGAACTGGTTAATTATAAAAAGGTTTACGCATACAAGAAACCCATGGAATCACATAAATAATGGCAGAACAAAAGAAAATCAAAGTACTGGTCGTCGATGATTCCGCGTTCATGCGCACAGCAATTGAGCGCATGCTGATTACAGACCCGACGATAGAACTGATCGGGTCGGCGGCCAACGGAAAAGAGGCCGTAGAAAAGGTTATTCGACTTCGCCCTGATGTTGTCACCATGGACATCGAAATGCCAATTATGGATGGCCTGCATGCATTGAAAGAAATCATGCGACTGGCTCCCGTTCCGGTTCTTATTGTGAGCTCGCTTTCCAAGGAAGGCGCGAAAGTCACTCTGGATGCGATAGAGCTCGGAGCGGTCGACTATGTTCCCAAGCCTGGCTCAACACTGTCGGCAAGCATTCTTACGTTAAAAGAAGAGCTGCTGCAGAAGATTCACGCAGCATCAGGTTGCCAGCCACGTGCGATCAAACTTGAATACATACCGGGAAAACGAGTAGCCAAAAGACCTTCAACGCCCGCTGACGAGATTATCAATCGTGCGGTCTTTATCGGAGCGTCTACCGGTGGCCCGCCAGCCGTTCAAAAAATTCTCAGCATGCTCGACCCCTCGCTTCCAGCTCCGGTGGTTATTGCACAACACATGCCAAAGGCTTTCACAGCGGCATTTGCATCGCGCCTTAACATGATCTGCGGTATCAAGGTCAAAGAAGCCAGCGACGGCGAAACCCTGCAAAATTCAATCGCTTATATCTGCCCGGGCGACCACCAGACCAGGGTGACCCGAAGCAGCGAAGGCAGATTCTGTTTTTCAATATCTTCGAACGCCGGCGAGCGGGATCGTTTTGCTCCCTGCATCAACACACTGTTATTCTCGGCAGCAAAAGAATTTGCGCATAAGGCAGTAGGTGTTATTCTGACCGGTATGGGCGAAGATGGCGTGCGCGGCCTTAAGAACATCAAGCTCATGGGTGGCCTGACCATCGCGCAGGATCGCGCAACCTCTGTAGTTTATGGCATGCCGAGAGCAGCCCTTGAGCAGGAAGCAGCCGTTCGCATACTCAATCTCGACGAGATTGCGAAAGAAATTGAACTGGCGCTAAAATAACAGATTGCAAGTCAGGAGACGGATTATCATGAACTTTAATGCAGATGAATTGATGGAACTGGCGATTAAGATAGAAAAAAATGGCAAAGAATACTTTGCCGCCATGGCTGAAAGATCAGAGAACTCAAGAGTCAAGCAGGTTTTTAACTTGCTGGTGCGCGAAGAACAGAGCCACCTCGAAAATTTTGTTAAAGTTCGAGCCCGCCTGGCAGAAAAGAATCAGGAGCAGTTTCAAATCGCTGATGAATATAACACCCCGGAAATGGCTGCCTATGTTCAGGCAATGACAGACGGGCGGGTTTTTCCGAACCTCTGCTCGCACACTGAACTGGCGGCCGAGATAAGAGATGATGAACAGGCGATTTATCATGCCATCGGCTTTGAAAAAGATACAATTCTGTTCTTTGGCGATATTCTTGGCATTCTTGGCCCTGATGACGAAAACCGGGCATTGATCGAAGAGTTGATCAGACAGGAACGCATACATATCGCCAAACTTTACACATTGCTGAGGACCTTGAAGTAGTTTAGAAAAATGCAACGAGCCGAAAAGAAACGAGCTCTGATTCGCGGTGTCAGACTACCGCAGGGGGCAGAAAAACTGCTTTCGCTGGCGTTGGTGTTTTTTGACGCCCTGTTGATGAATGCCGTTTTTATCGGAGTTTTTACAGTCTGGTTTGGTGGCCTGGCAAATGCCCACATTTATCTTAATGCCTACATGCAGGTGCGCTGGTTGCTGCTGGGGTTCTATATCTTCTTTGGCCTGCTGGCGGGCATCTTCAATATCCGCAGCCTGAGCGCTGCCTCAGACATTTTCTCGCACACCTCAAGTGCCCTGCTGGCAACATTTATCAGCTTTAACCTGCTGACCTTCTTTTCGCGCGATCTGGCAATGCTCGCATATAATTTTCCCAGACCGGTATTTCTGCTGGCAACCGTATTGTGCGCCTTAACCGCGGTGCTTTTGCGTGCCGTAGTTTCGACGCTTTTTAGACCGCACCCTCTTATCAGGCGCGCAATTATCATCGGCGACGAAACTGAGGCCAGGCGAATCATCAAGCATTTTCACCGGCGCGGCGGCGTGCGCTTTCGCATAGTGCACACTCTCAAGGCCGACCAGATCGAAGATCTGGCCGCAGAAGTGGTTTTCAGACACGCCCATGAAGTATTCGTAACTGACCCCTCGTTGAATCTCGATCAATTCTGGGCTAAAATTTTCTACAACCGTAAAGAAGAGCCGCATGAGTTTAAAGTCAGAATCTCTGCGGATTACCGCAAGACATCAGGTACTGTAGCTCTGCAGAGTCTCGAAGATTTTCCGCTCATCACGCTTCCATCTCACCCGCTCAGCAAAATGCAGCGGGCTTACAAACGAACTTTCGATGTGGTTTTTTCATTGTTTGCTCTCGCCGTCGCCTCACCAGTAATGATCCTGACCGCGCTGCTCGTCAGATTAGACTCACCAGGCCCGATTTTTTACAAACAAAAAAGAGTTGGCCGCTATGGCAAAGAATTTGATGTGCTCAAGTTCAGATCGATGCGTGTCGGCTCAGAAGCGAAATCAGGGCCAAAAGTATCGACCGCCGACGATGAGCGCATCTCACCCCTGGGCAAATTCCTGCGCCGTTTCGGCATAGACGAACTGCCGCAGTTCTTTCTCGTGCTGACAGGCGAAATGTCAGTAGTCGGGCCACGCCCCGAACGACCTTTTTTTGTTAAAGACTATTATGAGTTTCAGGGAAGGCGCCTCTCAGCCAAGCCGGGCGTAACCGGTCTTGCTGCCGTGAACTCGCGCTACTATCTGCGACTGACCGACAAAGTGACTTATGACTACTATTATCTCGACAACTACGGCCTGGTGCTCGACATCAAGATCGTGTTTCAGACGGTGTGGGTCCTGCTGTTCGAATCGAACAAGGCCCTGCACGACAAGCATCATGAACTCGACGGCATGAAAAAGCTGCCCGCAGACGAATATAATGGGAGTAACGGCCATGACGATTGATCCCAAAATGACCATAGCAGAAATTCTGCGGCAAAAACCAGATGCGGCCAAAGTGCTGCAACAGTTTGGCATGCATTGCATCGGCTGCGCTGTTGCTTCTGGCGAGAGCCTTGAAGACGCCGCCAAGGTACACGACATCGACATTCACAAGCTGCTGACAGCACTTCACGAACAGACGAAATCATAAATTTGTAAATAGTATTGTTTATGATATAATAGTCGGAATATATTGTTTCAAGTTGAGTCGTCAGAAGCAGCATGATTCTTGATCGAATAAGAGAGCCCGCCGACCTGGAGTTCCTTTCATACGAAGAACTTCAGCAGTTGAGCAGTGAAATTCGCGAGATAATAATCAACGTGGTTTCGCGCAACGGTGGGCATCTCGCCAGCAACCTCGGCATTGTTGAGCTCACTCTGGCTGTTCATCGCATTTTCAGATCACCCAAAGATCAGATCATCTGGGATGTCGGCCATCAATCTTACACCCACAAAATTGTCACCGGGCGCCGAGATCGCTTCTCTACTCTACGCACATTCGAGGGTCTGAGCGGATTTCCCAAAATATGCGAAAGCCGGCACGATGTTTTTAACACCGGGCATAGCTCAACCTCTATTTCTGCCGCGCAAGGGCTGGCGATAGCAAACCAGCAGAGACACAAAGACGGCAAGGTTATCGCGGTTATCGGCGATGGCGCACTGACTGCCGGCATGGCATTCGAGGCCCTCAACTATACCGGCCACGAAAAAAACGATGTCGTGGTAATTCTCAACGACAACGAGATGTCTATTTCGCCAAACGTTGGCGCGATGTCGATGTATCTGCATCGTCTGCGTCTCGAGCCCGCTTACACAACGCCAAAAGATTACCTGGCACACGTGCTTAAACAGATACCAGGCTTTGGCTCTCGACTTTATAACGTTATCAGCAGACTCGAAGGCAGTCTCAAATACCTTCTCACACCAGGCATGCTGTTTGAAGAATTTGGCTTCAAGTATTTCGGGCCAGTTGACGGCTACGATTTCGAAACTCTAGAACGCGCCCTTATTCGCGCCAGAGATCGCAAAGGCCCCGTTCTGGTACACGTTCTTACCGAAAAAGGGCGTGGTTACAAGCCAGCTCAAGAGTTCTGCAACAAGTTTCATGGCACCGGCCCGTTTGAGATTTCGACCGGCAAAGTAAAATCAAGTGGAAAAGCGCCGCCGTCTTACACCGACGTGTTTGGCGATGTGCTCTGCAAGCTTGCCGCGAGAGACGAAGAAATCGTGGCAGTTACTGCCGCCATGAAGGAGGGCACCGGCCTTAACCGCTTTGCGCTTGATTACCCGGCCAGATTTTTTGATGTTGGCATAGCCGAACAGCACGCGGTCACCATGGCCGCCGGCATGGCTAAAGGCGGCCTGCGCCCGTTTGTCGCGATCTACTCATCTTTTATGCAGCGCGCCTACGATCAGTTTATACATGATGTTGCATTGATGAAACTCCCGGTTGTGTTGTGTCTCGATCGCGCCGGCCTGGTCGGCGAAGACGGACCAACCCATCATGGCGTTTTCGATGTATCATTTTTACGCTGCATACCAGATATTCAGGCTATGGCACCGCGCGATGAAATTGAGCTGGAGCAGATGCTTGCCTTTGCCTCTGTTCAAAGCGGACCGGTCGTAATCAGATACCCGCGCGGAGCAGGTGTTGGCTGCGAAGACAGCATTAAAGACCGGCCCGAATTAATCAGCGGCCGCGCCGAAATAGTTAAAGAAGGCAAAGAAGTTGCGATCTGGGCACTTGGCCATATGCTGCACCCGGCGCTTGAAGTCGCCAACGAGCTCGAAGAGCAGGGAATCAGCGCCCTGGTCATCAACCCGCGCTTTATCAAGCCATTCGATCTCGATATGCTTGCCGCAATTATCAGCCGGCGAATTCCGATGGTTACCATCGAAGAAAACGCCCTCGCAGGTGGCTTTGGCAGCCTGGTGGCTGAGCATGCCATCGAAATGGGACACACCCACGGCATGCTGCGCATCGGCATACCTGACAACTTTGTTCAACACGGCAGTCAGGCCGAGCTGCGCCACCTCCTCAAAATTGACAAGGCCGGCATTAAAGAGCGTATAGCCGAATGGCTGCGACCATCTGTAATCAACAAGGTCGCCTGCTGACATTGTGAAAACGTCTCAGACAGCCTTACCCCGATAACTTTACTGAAGATATTCAGGCCAGCCGGTTAATGATCTTTTCGTGCTGCGGGTATTTTGCAAGCAATTGTGCGCGATCGGCCAGCTCAAAATCAGCAAAATCAAAGCCTGGCGCAACTGCGCACCCAACCAGCGCCTCTTCGTTACCAGCAACAACCGCACCAAACCAGCAACCGGCTTTTATGACGATCTGCAGGCTGTCACCGGCCGCCAGATTTTTCCCAAGCCTGAAAACAGAATGACTGCCTTGCAGGTCGATCTGATGAATATTCAGGCTGCCGCCGCAGTGATGATACCAGATTTCATCTGACTTTAACCGGTGAAACCGCGACAGGTCGCCGGGAGGCAACATAAAATAAATCGAAGTCAGATATGTGCGGGCACCACCATGCTGCGGCAACACTTCGCCTGGTATCATGCCACCGGCTCGGTATACCTCGGCAAAATAACCACCTTCAGGATGCCGCTGCAGATAAAGACTTTTGACCCAGTCTCTTGCATGCTGTGACAACCCGGACTCGCTAAACGGCTTGTTCATTTTCTTGCCCCCATCATTACCATAAACTCTCAGCCATTAAAGTATGCAAACCATTTCCATTATCGGGCCAGATACATTGGCCAAAACCAGTACATCTGTTGCTAACAAAACACAACCGACATTTTTTAAACATTGTTTTCTCTCATCACCAGGTCTGCATCAAAATATCACTTGCCAGGCATATCGCCAAGTTCCAGGTTAAAAAACAGAGCTGTAATTTACATGATGCTACGACGAATATACCGAATAGACAAATGTTTAACAGCCAGCTGCAGGCAAATTTCGACTGTGATATAATTACCAAAAATACTGCAGGGGTGAAACCATGAATAGCAAAACTCCAGGCGTCAGCCTCAGGCTGGTTAAGCGGCCATCAAAAGGCTTCTGGGCGATACTCGAAAATCGCCGCGTTGCCAGCGGACATTTTGAAGAATACAAAAACCCGCCCGATGCGGTTGGTCTGGTTCAGGGAACGGTCGCAGCCATTCTCGCCGCTTCTGATATAGCGGAAAAAGCAGCGGCAGTACAGGTTGCCGAGGTCCGCGGTGTCTGCCCGACCCACATGACTCTTATTGCAGTTTATGGTGATACTTCAGCGGTGGAAGCAGCGCTGCAGGCTGTGCAAAATCAGCTAAGCGATACAGTATTTTCTGACTTTGCCTGAACCATGGAACATTGATTATGAAATACAGCGACAAGGTAATGCAGCATTTTAATGCTCCGCACAATTGCGGACACCTCGACGATTACCATGGAATCGGCCAGATCGGCGACCCAGGCTGCGGTGACTCTGTCGAAATGACGATACACATAAGCGCCGACAATCAGAAAGTCGAAAAAATACGTTACCGTGTAAAAGGATGCCCGGCGGCCATAGCGACAACCAGTATAACCTCGGTCATTGCTGAGGGCATGCAGATCGAAGACGCGCTTAAAATCACTGATGAACAGATTGTCGAAGCGCTCGATGGATTGCCGGAAAGCAAGATTCACTGCTCACTGCTGGCGGTGCGCGCGCTGCAGCTGGCCATTCAGGATGCCATTCTCAAAAGACTGTTTCGCAAAGCTGGCCTTGTCTCTTCTGATACAGAATTCGAGCAGCTTAAAAAAGACGGCCGCCTCAGCGAATATCTTGGCCTGCAGACCGGCGAAATCGGCCATAACTGTGATGGTTCCTGCGAAGTTTCGGGCACAAAATGCTAGGTGCTGCCTTTTATTATCAAGACTCTCGCAGATCAATAAGCTCGTAAATATTGTATTCACGGGCTTTGCCTTTTAAAGAGCAGCGCCGCAAAAAGTTCACCCGGCCGACACCTTTGAGAAGCCGCATGGTTGAGCCCGAAATGATAATACCCGTCGTGCTCTCGACCGCCTCATTTTTCAGTCGGGCGGCCAGATTAACCGGGTTACCAATGACAGTAAAATCAAGTTTCCCCTGATACGAGCCAATTCTGCCAGAAATAACCGTTCCCGAAGCAATGCCTGCACATATGCCGGCAAACCCCTGCGTCTTGGCAGACTCAGCCAACTGAACGGCCGCTCTGGCCGCTCGTAGTGCATGCGAGTCGAGATCTTCCGGGTTTTCTCTGAATACCAGCATCAACGTCTGGTTGAGAATTTTATCAATACTGCCACTGTTTGCCTTTACCACTCGGTCGCCGATGGTTGTAAAGCGATTGAGAAGTTCGACCGTCTGCTGCGCAGTAAGACTTTCAGCAGCTGACTGAAAGTCTTTTATGGCGGCAAAAAGAATAGTAGATTCGCGATATTCGCCACCCGGAGCCAGGCTTTGACTCTCTGAACTTTCGATATCCGAATAGGCATCCTCAGAAACGTAGTCTTTGAGCATGTTACGCTGCTGCAAACCGATTACCATCCGGGCAAAATTTACATTGAGCTGTTCGAGTTCGTCGCCGGTAGCAAGTTTGAGCGACCAGGAATCACCACCTCTGGCGATATTCTCAGCACTTCTGGCCAACTCGGTCACCGGCGAAACAAAAAACAGGTCGAGCAGCTTCCCAGAAAGCAGCAGCAGAACAAAGAGATAGAACAAGCTGCCAAGACCAATTACCCATGAACTGTTCAAAACCGGCACAAGCCCGCGTGGTTGGGCCAACGCTACTGCTATATGAGGTATTCCATTATTCAGCCTGCTGACAATAATCCCCTCAACCCCTGATTTGTTGCGTAAAACGCTGATCTCAGACCTGGCACGCCCGGCAGCTTCTTTCATGGCAGCATTCTCGACATGGCCGCTCCCTTGCCATATCTGCCGTGGACCGGTATTTTCGACAGGGAAAAATGCATACCTGATTCTGTAATTTCCGTAATCTTCCTGAAATCCAGATGCCGAAAACCGGCTCTTCTTGAGAAAATCAGCAAGGAGCGAGGGGGCTTCCAGTCTGGTAAAAGCAAGTCCAAGCACAGAATGCCGGCCACGGACGTCTTTGTCGATTATCTTGAAATTGGCGAGCCAGACCGGAAACTTTGCCTGGTCAAGAATATAAAATGCGCCATTCGAAACAAGAGACTTGCCAACCAGCGAAATTTTTATGGTATCTCCGGGAACCTTCAGAATATCCTGCCTGGCTCTTTCAACGGGCTCTTCTTCTTTAAGAAGCTGCAGGGTTCGCAAGGGAAAAAAGTTCTCAATGGCAGCATTCGTGTCTTTTCTTTGTCCGAAAAAGCGACCCGCAAATTCTCTGGAAGTCAGGCCATCAAGCCTCTGCAGAAAAATCTTTGATATCGGCATCTGCTCGCCAATTTCAGCAAAAATCTTTTGCACTGCTTCTTCGTTCTGATAATTATTTTTGTCGATCTGCTGCAGCAATAAGACGAGAGCGCTTTCGAGATTGGCAAAATACTGGTCAAGTTCATTATTCATAAACGCCAGACGGGTATTGACGTGTTGCATCAGGTTAATTTTTCCCAGGAATTCACCATATTGCAGATGAAGATAGAAGCTCGCAGCAAAAAAGGAAAACGGAAAAATTGCCGCAACCAGAGTAGTAAGCATTATTCTCTTTTTAAAACTACCGGTGAAACTGACACCAAACAGACAGGCCCGGAAGCAATACAGTCCGGAAATGCCCAACAACAGTGCCGCTAATGCAACAAGACCTCTCTCGACGCTGGCGAACTGATGTTGAAAGCTCGACAAAGGCAGGTGATACTGAAGAAATGGCACATTTCGATCAGTGTTATTCTTAAGTATCATTCCGCCGTCATGCAGCACATGTCTGATGAATCGTTGATCTGCAGCGACTGTAATCAGTATGCGGTCTTTGCGGCGTTTAGCCCCGCCATGCAGTAATTCCGGGTCAGTATCGATTTTGACGATATCAAGTTCGCGTGCAACGACCCGGCAAAGCGGAAATTGTGGCAGCAATGTTTTTAACATGAATTCTGTCGAAAACTCCTGCCCCCTGATAATCGCCAGACAGCCTTCGGGGCTGGCAGAAGGATTCTTAAACGCAAAATAGATGAAGTAGAGATCGCCGCCATACTGGGCCGAAAAGTTCTTTACCACCCTGTTTGTCTGCAGTGTAACGGGAGAGAGTGTTTTAAACAGCTGCTGATTCGAAAGTGCAATGCGCCGCTGCTCAGCTTCATGCGCTGTAGTTTCAGCCGGAGTCATCGTGGGCAATCTGGTATGGCCCTGCTGATACAAAAACCGCAGCTGTCGTTTAAACAAAGCTGCCGGCGGCAAGGTGCCACCCGGCAAATCAATCTGGCGGTCAGGCATGGCGACTACCCGCTGACTTTGCTGGTCAAAAAACAGGCAGAGAAGGGTGTTGCCACCAACAGCAAGGTCTATTTTTTCTTTGAGCGCCGCAAGATTTGCGGGCTGAGAAGCGGTTGTCTGTAAGCGTTCAAGATAAGGCAGGCGGCTGGTAAGAAAGTTTTCCACTACCAGAGAATTCTTGTAAAGTTCAAGCTGGTTATAGGCTTCAGCCAGTTTACCTTCTTCGGAAAAGTATGCGTATTCCTTAAGAAAATAATTGAGGGCGGCAAACGACATAACAACGGGTATGACAACGAGCAGCAACCATGCCAGAAAGATTCTGGTGCCAGGAATGGTGACTTTTTCTCTGATCAAAGCTCTGACGTTCTCAGACATGCAGTAACTCCAGAGCAGTGGCATTAAAATCACGGCAGGTTACATTCGATCCAGCTTCCTGAGCAGCATTGAGGCTAAGAAGAATTTTGCTTTCAGACTGGCTCGTGAGAGCCTCAAGTTCAGCTGCCTGCTCAATGACTTTTCCGGTTACGGTAAAATCTTTTCTACCGTTTTCGCTGCCTATGCTGCCTGAAATGGCCATGCCTGAATCGATTCCGATACCATTTTCTATGGGAAACAAGCCCTGGCGTCGGCGCTCTGCGTTAAGTTGCGCCAGTTTCTGCCGCATGCAGAAAGCGGCACGGCACGCCCTGGTTACGCTGTTTTCCAAAGTCGGATCGTCGTAAAAAACAGCCATAACCGCATCGCCAATGTATTTGTCAATAGTGCCACCATACAAGGTAATGGCTTCTTCCATGCTGGTAAAGTATGAATTAAGCATGTCAACGACTTCAGCCGGCGAATACTTTTCGCTGATGCTGGTAAAACCTCTGATATCTGAGGCCAGAACCACAATCTTTACCATTCTGCCCTCGTTGGAAATGGCTTCTGTGCTGGCAGTCTGCACCTGCCTTATCAGCGCACCGGAAACATAGCGCTTGATCATTTCCCGCTGTTTCAGCGCATTCGACATTTCGTTGAAAGCCCGGGTAACTTTGGCGAATTCATCTTCTGAGAAATTGGCGATCATCACGCCATAGTTTTCATTATTCAAGGCGTCAACACCTTTATTTATGATCCTGACCGGGCCATTTATGAATTCAGCAATAATGGAAGTAATGAAATATAAAAGAAGAACAGCATAGCCGAGAAGAACCGGGAACAACATATCCGCCGCCAGTCCGACCAGAGCAAAATTACTGCTGTTACTCCTGCCGACTGCCGATATAATCGCGCTTTCACCCTTTTTATAACGCCAGGCTCTGACTTCAAAATCATTACTGCTACGAACAACGCTATACCCAGAATCTCTGGTCGATAAGGCTCTAGCAAAGTTGGCAATCATCTCAGGCGAAGTCAGAGCATCAACCGGCCAGGCGAACATAAGAAGATCTGTTCCCTTGTAAAGTCTGACTGCGAAGGCAACATCGCCATATCGACCGCGTCTGAAAAACCATGCCGGATCATTGTTGGCTTTTCGGCTCAAATAGCGGTAAACATGTTCATCACTGTTTAAAACGCGATGATAGAGAAGACGATATCTGCCCTTTGTATCTCTTACCACCAACAATATGGCCTTGCCGGTGGCTGCTGAGTGGGTAATTTCACGTTGAACCGTGCTTTCATGCACAACCCAGGCCTCTTCCTGTTCTGGAGTAATGTAGTTTTCCATCATACCCAGGGTCATGGTTCGCGAGAAATTTGACTTTCTGGTTATCTTAAGCAGAGCAAGACTATCAAGATATTTGTCAACCAGACTGTCGATAACCCGGTTGGGAGATGCAGCCAGCATGAACCCGCTGTAATTGTCAATGCGACCATCCTCATGCGCCTCAACCATCGCTGCAGTCCAGTTTGTAAACCATTTAAGATCGTCGCCCGGGCGCTTGAGAATTTTAAACAGATATTTTTCATCAGATGCATCTGCTTCAAGACGCCGCTTGACTTCCAACCCGGCAGCCATCTGGCGCAGCAGGTTCTCTTCATTGAGCAGCTCTACCTCGCGAACACGGTTTACGGTCTGCTGCACCAGATGACTTTCAAAAACACGTTCTGAAGCCTGAAGAGAAAGAAATGTCAGAGCTCCAACACCAATGATAGGCAAAATGACAATCAGGCCAAGAATAATTGCCAGCTTGCGTCTTGACGATAATTGCAGACTGAAGCCAAAAAGCCAGAAATGGAAGGCAAAGGCGGAATAAAATATCAGGATTATAGCCGAAGCAAGTCTGAACAAAAGGTATTTAGCCGCAAGAGCCTTGATCACAGGCTGATACTGGCCGGAAATTCTGATAGTCAAACTGGCATTTCTGCCCTTTCCCGCTGACAGATTTGCATTGCCAGCAAACTGAAAATGGCTCCAGAACTCTGAAGGCGCCTTCAAATAATAATCAACTCCGTCGCTGGTGTTTATAAATCCTGATGCATCATCGCCAGATCTGACTGATGAAATCTTGAAGCCCGGTCGGTTGTCAGCGAGAGCGCGGTCAAGTATTGCTGCCGGCCGTACTGACTTCTGCGGAATAACAACGGTATAGGCGCCATGGAGAGTTACCGCGCTGATGGCGCAATAAGAGTAACAGAAAACAGACTGCTGACCGAAGTAGTCAGTAAAGACCTCAATAACCCTGTCGTGAGCACCGAACATTTCAGAAAATCTGCTGAGATAAGCATACGTATATTTGTATCTTTGAATCTGAAATGCCCTGCCGACGTATGCAGGAAAATTCGCTATAGAACGGGGCCAAACCCTCTGATAAAGCTGCTGGTAAAGATTTGAGGCAATAGAGTAATTCATGAATGTCAGATCCATGTCGAGAAATTCGCGTTCTTCGCATTGTCTGGCGAGTTCATCTGAATACCAGGATCTGGATTCCTCAAATTCTGGAGTGTTAACATGCACGAGAATTGCATCAAGACCGCGTTTCTGCAACGCGCGCAAAAGCTTTAACGGAAGATCAGAGTCGAAGTCATCTTTACCAAAATCCAGGTCTGGCTGCATTTTGATGAGATCCGGAGTAAACCGCGGCAAAACCTCGCGGTGAACCTCTTGCACCACCTCTTTAACGTATTCTGCAGGTGTCATGGCACGCCTGACCTGCTCAGCCGTCTGCAGCAGACCCTCGCGCAGCTGTCCAAGCGAAGACTCGCGCGCTCTTTGCAGAGAAGTTTTCAGCAGACTGTTAAAGAACCAGAGAGGGATGACAAGAACGATAAAACCAGTGAGCAGAAGTGTAAACCGGTCTGTTCGTCCTATGGCCTTCAAAATTTACCTGGTTTCCAGTCTGCTGGCGGGATTCGCAAATCACCGCCGGCAAAATTCTTGTATGAAGTAACAGCAAATAAGCATTTCACACGGCGATTCTATCACTCACGCGTCTGTCAGACAAACACAAAGAACTTTCATGGCCATCACCATATGATTCGCAAAAGAGGCATATTGAAAGTTGACAAGTCATGCGGACAGCAATATAATTCGGACATAAACTTTGAACTTACGAAACAGGAGGCAGAAAACATGTACAAACACCCGAACATTTGTGTTATTGCCTCCATCTGCGCAGCAGATCTGTAACTGAAAGCCGTTTTCAGAAGCGGGTTGCCTTATGGAGGCAACCCGCTTCTTGTGTTTAAAGCCCTAATCCGCCATCGCCACTGACCCAGAATGGGAGAACAAAAACATGAACAATTCAGATAAAAACAGGTACAGCTGATCGACAAAAACTGATGCGCGGCTTCTCACGGCCTTTTTAACCAGCAATAAAATTATATGACAAGTAAAAACAACAATAAATCGGTATTTAAAAGACTATTGCCCTATTTTGCCCCACACCTCGGTCGCATGGGCATCGTAATGCTGACCATGATCGTGGTCACCTCAGTGCACCTGATCAGGCCGATGATTCTGCGCGCGATAATCGATACCGCGATACCGCAGAAAGATGTCGAAATGGCGCTCAAACTCGCCGGATTCTTCATTATCTGCCTGCTCTTTGGCGCGGCGACCCTTTATGTCAGAGTAATAATCATGGCGAGAATCGGCGCCGAAATGATCGCCGACATCAAACGCAAGCTGTTCGCGCACATTCTCAGCCAGGGCATGCGCTTCTTTGATCAGAACCAGAGCGGCAAGCTGATAACACGAACCGAGTCAGACACTAATCAGCTCAAGTCGCTGTTCACGCAGTCTTCGGCGCAACTTTTTGCCAGCGCCATGCTGGTATTCGGAACAGTCATCATACTGTTTCGAGAAGATTTCAGAGTTGGAGTCTTCGCGATAGTATCGATGATTATCGTCTCGCTGCTGCTGTTTTTCTACCTCAGTTACATCAGAGCTCTGTATACGAAGGTGCGCGAAAAGGGCAGTCAGCTGAACGGTTATCTCACCGAATATATTCAGGGTGTCCCGTTGATTAAGGTGCATGGCCGCGAGGCCGACATCATGTCTAACATGCACACTTTCAATCAGGAAAAGGCGACGCTCGAGTGTCGGGCAGCCTTTATTGAATACGCGCTGTTCTCGCCAAGCTTTCGCTTCTGCACAGAAATCGGTTCGATAATGATTCTGTTTGCCTACTGCAGCACTCGTGTATTCGAGGGAACCATGACAGTTGGGACTCTGGTGATGTTTATTGAACTAATGCGCCAGTTCTTCAGGCCGCTGGAAAGTCTGGTCGAAGTGCTCGCCCAGATGCAGACCGCTTTGGCCGCCGGCGTACGTCTGTTCGACATCCTCGACACCGAGCCGGCAGTAAGAGACAACGGTACTGAAGCGCCTGATCTGCGCCTTGAAAAGGGCATCAAGTTTGAAGACGTAAGCTTTGCCTACGACAGCGAAATTGTGCTCAAAAACGCTTCATTCTCGATTCCGCGCGGTCAGCAGCTGGCAATTGTTGGCGCCAGCGGTTCGGGCAAAACGACCTGTATCAACCTGCTGTTGCGTTTTTACGAACCGACCAGTGGCTGTATAACCGTTGATGGACGCGATATTGCCAGCATAAAACTGCTCGACTGGCGCCGCAGAATAGCGCTGGTTCTGCAGGAAATCTATCTGTTTCCAGGCACGATAATGGAAAACCTCAAGGCGTTTCACAGCAATGTCGACGACGAAACCGTCATCAAAGCTGCCCGCGAGCTAGGAGCACACGATTTCATCATGAAACAGCCGCAGGGCTACCAGACCGTGCTGGCCGAGCGTGGTGCCAACCTCTCATACGGTGAGCGCCAGTTGCTGTCTTACACGCGGGCTATGGTTAAAGATCCTGATCTGCTTATTCTCGACGAAGCAACCTCGTCGGTAGACGTAATAACTGAGCGTGAACTGCAGAATTCTATGGAAAAGCTGATGAACGGTCGCACCTGTATTGTTATCGCGCACCGTTTAAGCACTATCCGCAAGGCCGATCGCATTCTCGTCTTCGAAAAAGGTCTGTTGATGCAGGAAGGCGACCACGCTGATCTGATGCAGAAGCAGGGCATATACCGCGAACTCGTCACGATACAAACTGGCAGCGAGGTGCTCTGCGAGTTTCCCGAAATTGAGGGAAACGATGAAGTAAAAGGAGCTGTTGCATGAAACAGCCAGAAAGAAAACTAAGAAATAACCGAATCTACTACATAAAATGGCTGTGGAACGAATATCGCGTGCACTGGCGCATGGTTCTGTTTCTGCTGTTTTTGACTGTATTGTCGACGATTATCGCCGTACTGTTTCCGATCGTTCTCAAATACATCATCGACGGACTGGTCAGCGGCCTTGAAAGCTATCAGACCGGAAAAACCACTCTGGCCGAGGCCTACAGCGAGCGCAACCGCATGCTGCTGATGTTGCTGGCAATGGGTCTTGGCCCGGTATTCTCGGGTATTTATCCGTATTTCCGGGCAAGAATGAACGTGACTTTCGAAGTGTATTTTCGCGAAAAGTTTTTCGCAGAGGTTCTCTCAAAAGGTCACCGTTTCTTTCTCAAATTCCGCACCGGCGATCTGGTGACGCGCCTGACCGAAGACATCAAGACCTGGCCACCCGGTCTGTCATGGCTTTGCTGCTCGGGCATCTTCCGCGCGGTGAACTCGGCCAGCATCATCTTCTTCTGCCTGGCAACAATGATGTATCTGAACTGGAAACTGGCGCTGCTCGCCTGCATTCCGCTGCCAGCAATGCTGTACATCTTTATCAGACTAGAAACCAGCTTTGGCGAAAGCTTCAAAGAAGTACAGGAAGGCATGTCGGAAACCAACGACTTTCTTGAGGCCGCTTACTCTGGCATCAAGATCATCACGTCGTTTAATTCACAACGTGAGCAGACAGCGCTTTTCGACAAGCTGATGCAAAAACGCGTCGGCCAGGAAATGCGCGTCGACACGCTCTGGGGAATGTTCATGGTCTTCTTTGAATTTCTCAATTACATTGGCGAAATTCTCGTGCTGATCTTTGGCGGCATCATGGTCATCCGCGGCGAACTGACGCTGGGCTCTTACTACGCTTTCTTCAGTTATCTCGGCATGATCATCTACCCGCTCATGGATATTCCGATGATGCTGGTAACGCTTACCCAGGCCTGTGTCTCAATCGACCGCCTCGAAGATCTGCAGGAAGCGGATCGCGCCTGGCAGGAGCTTGACAGTGACGGCAACACAGAGATTGCTGGTATTGAAAGCATCTGCTTCGACAACGTAAGTTTTCAGCACGACACCCTCGAAAAGCTCGAAAGCAACAAAGTACCCTTCACCTTCAAAGGCCTGAGCTTTGAGCTGCGCAAGGGCGAAAAAGTGGCGGTGGTCGGTCAGATTGGCTCGGGCAAGACTACCCTGCTCAACCTGATTTCGGGAGTCATGAAGCCTGACGAAGGGCGCGTCATGATCAACGGCATCACGTTGTCTGAGGTTAAGAAGCAGTCTTTCCGCGACAAAATCGGCTACATTCAGCAGGAACCGGTCATCTTTTCAGAAACGATCAAAACCAACATCGATTTCTGGCGAAACCAGCCGGAAGCACTGATTCAATCATGCGCGCGAATGGCGCAGTTCGAGAAGGAAGTGCTGGCGTTTCCGGGGGGTTACACTGAGCCTGTCGGACAACGTGGTGTCACCCTTTCTGGCGGCCAACGCCAGCGCCTGTCAATTGCCCGCGCGCTGGTTGGCAAACCAGAACTGCTGCTGATGGATGACATTACCGCCAGCCTCGACGCGGCGAACGAAAAGAAGCTCTGGGCCGATCTTGCTGCTGAATACGGCGCGATTACCTGCCTGATCGTCACACACCGCATGGCAACCGCGATGATGGCCGACCGCATCATCGTGCTCAAAGACGGCCGTATCGAAGCAACCGGCACGCACGCCGAACTGATGGAGACAAGCGAAACTTACCGTGATCTCGCTCATGCTTGATCTGGCTGCTTAAAGCAAACGTCTTTTACCGCAGATTAAATGGATTTGCTTAGATGGGGCGGACAGTCCGTGAAACTCGACGCAGCTGGGGGCAATCGCCTCCAGCTGTGTTTTTACTCGCCGTTTTGCAGCACTTTCTGACGCGGGGTTGTTAACTCTGTGTTATAATTTTCATAGTTTGCGGAGGTGAGATTATGGCTGGACGCGCAGGAAGAGACTCAAAAGAGGAATTTTCTTATGCCGACTATCAAAAGTGGCCGGCTGATAAACGGTTTGAAATAATAGACGGCGTTGCCTATGCCATGAATGCGCCGTTGCGCATTCATCAGAAGCTGTCAGGTGAATTCTTCAGACTGTTTGCCAATTATCTGAAAGGCAAACCCTGTGAAATTTACGCCGCGCCTTTTGATGTGCGGTTTGAAACAGGCTCGAAAAAAGACAACGATATACAAACAGTCGTGCAGCCGGATCTTTCGGTAATCTGCGACCATAGCAAGCTTGACGAAAGAGGCTGTCTGGGTGCGCCTGATATGATAATCGAAGTTCTTTCTCCGGCCACCATGTCATACGACAACATAAAAAAGCGCGCGCTCTACGAGAAAATGGGTGTAAAAGAGTTCTGGCTGGTTCACCCGACTGACTGCCTGGTAATGGCCTACCATCTTAAGAATGGCATTTATGACAAGCCCGAAATCTTCGACCGTGAAACCGGCGCGAAATCAGCCTTGTTTGCCGACCTCAAAATAGATCTGAACGAAATATTCGGGCCGGTTCCAGAAGCAGACGTTGTAAAAGAACCGGTTGCACGATATTGCTCAGCGGACAAAAAAACCAAAACCACCAGCAAAAGCAGCCAAAACACAAAGAAAAAACTGAAGAAGACATGAATCGGAAAACCAATGAAAAGCATAGAATTGGGAATCGCTAAAGCGCCCTCTCGGGCGCTTTAGCAAACTTCCTAGTAGTGCGGGGGTTTTTCGTCGTGGGGGCGGTCGGCGTCGATTGGTGAAGGAGTGCTTTTGGGCTGCAGTCTGGTAAGCTCCTTATTGCAGCGATCCAGCTGTCGCTGCTGGTCGACGATGACCTCGTTCAGTTCTTCGACGTATTTTTCGAGATAGGCCATGCGCTTTTCGAGTTCAACTATTCTGGGTTCCATGGTTAGGGGCCTCTGGGTTATGAATTATCAGCAGGCTTATATCATCTCTGCATTCGCTTCGGCTGGCAAGCATAAAATAATTAGCAAAACAGTTTTTGCAGAATTGCTGCGGGTCCGGATCAATAGAGTTTCTGATCAGATCGACAATCTTATCGTATTCTATACGCCCATGCTGAGAGAAGCCGCTGCTGAAGCAGATTAGACTTTGCCCGGCCAGCAGCTGCAGATCGACTCTGCCAGACTGAAAAGCGCTACTGCAGCCTAACGGCACTGCCGGCATGGCCAGCGATGAGACCGTAAGCCTTAGATGATCGATGACTATCGGATAAGGTAACCCGGCATTAGCAATGCTGACCGCGTTTTCACCAGAAAAGTGCAGATACTGGCAGGCAAAAGACTTGCGCTGCCCCTGACGGCTGCTGTTGAGCAGAACATGATTAAGACGCTCAAGAAATTTTGCGCTTTCAGCGCTGTATTTATGCAGCTGCATGACCGCTGATTTGACAAAGGCAAGTATCAGACTGGTTGACACGCCGCTTCCGGCAACATCGCCAAGCAGCACGGCAGGTTTGGCTGCAATATTATCGAAAACCTCAAAGTAATCGCCGCCCATTCCCGACAACGAAATCGTCTGCCCAAAAATCAGCAAATTGCCGGATTTGAGCGGCTCCTCCATCTGGGTCATGATTTTCTCTTGAACAATTCTGGCAACATGCAACTCTTCGAGGTCAACAAGTGTTTCATTAAAAATTCGCGCAAGATGCCCGAATTCATCGCCACCGAGATCGGGCAGGCGATGGGCAAAATCGCGCTTATGCATGGCTTCGACGCCTGTCTGAAGTGTAGCAAGCGGGCCGACTATGCTGCCAGAGACGAACAGGCCAAGTGAGACTGAAACCAGAAAACTGACAAAAACAAACATAAGCAGCAGGCTTTTTTTTGCAGAAACCGCATTATCGATGCGCTCTACCGGATAAAGCGCGAGCAGTCGGAGGTTTTCCATGAATATGCACTTGTGCCCGACAAGCAGATAATCTGCGCCTTCAATATTGCAGAACTCCGGGCGCGTTATGGTTCGATCACGCATTTTCAGCAGAAAATCTTTAAGGCGCTGATTCTGCAGAGCTTCAGGTGGAAAAGCTCTGTCAAAGCGCTCGTCAACCGCAACTATTTTGAGACCGAACTCGTTGCGATTCAGGTTGTGGTAAATCCGTTCCATAAACGCGATTTCGAGGTCGTATGAATCCCAGAGATAGAGTAGCAGATAGTCATAGAGGCCAGGTTCAAAAATCTTCAACATTTTCAGATATGTAGGATAACTTTTGGTTCCCAGCGCCCAGTGCCAGAATGAATCAAGTTCGATAAACATTTGTATCAGCTCAATCGGAGTTCTCTGCATCAGGGTTTCAATAACAAACTCGACTTCGGTGCCGGCCTTTTTGGTCACCGCTCTCCGATTAAGGGTGTGTAACACGTAGCTACCAAGCTTATGTACTGCATCAGCGGTGTTGAGCTGAACATCATCTTTTTTAAAGCTTTTGGTAAAGGCTTCCTGCACTTTGCCATTTTTAATAATGCCGCGATGACCAGCCACTATGCCGCTGTCGCTGGCAACCAGAAAGAAGCGGTATGGCGAGGGCGACTGCTTGTCAATAAATCCCCTTATCGAAGCACGATTAATCTGGTTTTTCTTAAGCGCGGCAATAAGCTCCGTTTGTGCCTGTTCCATGCGGTCTTTTTGTATGGTCAGTTCACTGATATAAAGCTCGTCGATATTCTGCAGGTAACTGCTGCTTTTATTAAAAGAATCGCTGACCAGGCCTCTGCGCAACTGTTGCAGATAATCTGAACCGATTACCAGCAGTACAAAACCCGGCAGTAGATTTGACACAATAAAAAGAAACAACAGCTGACGGGTCAGGCGCACCGAAATACTTATCTGGCCGACAATCAGGCGGTAAGAAAGAGCGGCAAACATCAGCATGACAGCAAGCATTACTGCCAGGGCAGTGTTAAACCATGCCGAAGATTCGTAAGATTCAATCGTAAGTGATTTTATAGCGCAGAAGCCGGTCTGTTTTGGCGAGATAAAATTGGTTACCAGCTTGTAGCCGGCAATTTCATGCAGGTGACTGAAGCTGCCCTGAAAGCGGTCGACATGTGGTTGCAATTCTTCAGCCAACCCGGGAACTCCCGTCATCACCTTGTTTTCATCAAGATATCCGAGCATCAGCTCGTGTTGTTCATTAAAAACAAAATTGTGCAGACCGCAACTGTCTTCAATTACTTTGTGTTCGAAGAAAACACACAGACCATAATCATCAGCAAAATTCATCCATACCAGCCGCCGGCTGTTTGACGCATCTGTGCGCAACAACGAAAGAAAGCGGCCAGAAAAAGACATATGGTAGTAACGCGGAAAAAAGTGCGGGCCAAAAATCTGCCTGAGATTGAGCAGCGACTTTTCAGGCATTTTTCTGGCAGCGGCGGGCCGATCTATTATATCGCGCATATCAAGGTAAGCCTTCTGCCAGTCGCCAGAAACCGCCTGCCAGTCGAAATTGCTGTAATGCACACTGCCATCATCAGTCCAGATCAGGTAGCTGGCAGTCAGCTGATGATTTTTCATAAACTGCTCAAGTTCATTTTTCAGGGCTGTTCCGCCAGGGTTGCGGTCAAATATCTCGCTGATACTTTTGCACAGGTATTTTTCGGTAACAGCGACGTAGCGCATGCTTTCAAGAAGTTCGCCAGCCTCAGTTTCAAAATCCTTGAGCCGGAGTTCGCGGTCAAGTGCAGCCATATACCAGCTGCCGGCCGCGAGAATAATCGTCGGCAACAATAGCGTAGTCGCCACAAGCTTGAGCCAGGCTAACCTTCTCTGTTTCATCGGCTGCCTCCGGATCGACGCAGCATCAGAAAGGTCAGATCGTCATCCTGGCTTACAGCCCAACGGTTATAGGCTGTCATGATGTTTTTCCAGTATTCTTCAAGATCTTCTGACCATGCAGCCTGCAGCAGTTTTTCAAAACGCGTGTAGCCAAACATCTCATCTTTGGCGTCAGCAGCTTCGACAATGCCGTCGGTATAAAAAATCATGGTGTCGTCAGGGCCAATTTCACCGGAAATTTCTGTGTGAGCCTTTTTGCTGGAGCTGCCAAGCGGCATACCGGTAATCTGCAGCGCAACGGCAGAAGAGCCATTTTTGCCAATAATGTAAGGGTAACAGTGCCCGGCACTGGCAATAACAAACTTTCCGGTTCTGCAGTCGATATCCACAGCCTGGGCGGTCATCATACGCCGCCAGTTGCGCTTTTTAAGCTGCTGCAGAATTTCATTGGTGCGACCAAGCAGGTCGGCAGGGCCGGCGTAATTATCTTCAATACTGCTGATAACCGCTTTGGCCATTGACATGATCATGGCGGCAGGAATGCCATGGCCGGCGACGTCACCAAAAAAGATACCGAGACGCTCATCGGGCAGGTCAAAATAGTCATAGTAATCGCCGCCCATTTTGCTCATAAAGATTGAACGCGCAAAAAGCTCAATATCACCGCGTCGGCATTTTTCTGGAGGCAGCAGACCAACCTGGACTGAAGTGCCGAGAGCAAGATCCTGCATATCATTCATCGTCTTGTTAAAAACCTTTACCAGTTGCCCAAGTTCATCATCAGACTGGTAATCAACCTGAAATTTGAAATCGTGAGCCTTGATCCGACTGATTCCATGGGCGAGAGATTCAACCGGCAGCAGCAGGCGGCGTGAAAAAAGCCTGACGATCTGCAGCAGAACCGCGAATACAAGTATAACAACCAGGGCTATAGCCAGTTTCAGACGCTGTATATGCGACTCAATCTTCGCCTGCGGGTAAAGTGCTACCAATATGCCCTCAGCCAGTTCATTGCCCGAAATAGAAGTAAACAGATACCTCTGTCCATCGATTTCAACATTCTGCTCGGTCACCAGCTTGCGGCTGCTGGTCTGGCGCATCAGTCTTCGGGTCAATGGCGTCTCAATGTCATTAAGTGCGAAAACTCTTTCAGTCTTTTTATCCATGATCGCCAGTTGTCGTGGCAACACTCCGTCAGTGTTCTTCTTAAGCTGCCCGGGAGCAAAAGCCTGCAAAAATCTTGGACGATCCCAGGAAACTGCGAGTATACCCCACATATCTCCATTTTTCTGATCGCCGGTAAATTTAAGATAGGTGTAACGCTCGCTGGTGCCTGCTCCAAGAATTGCAAAGCGGCCGAGCATTGACAGAAAATAATGCAGCATCAGATCGTCAGAAGACATCTTTGCCAGCATCGAATCGCGTTTTATCACCCGTGCCACCGGCTTGCGGTTATAAAACACGAGAGCGTTCTGCAACATTTCGGTAATCAGTCGTTCGGCACGGTCTGAGGAATTCGACACATACAGCAAGCGCTGACCGCCAGCCTGATACAAACCGGCTTCCTGTGGCGCAATCTCGCGCAACAGCTCATGCAACTTCGCAATTTCCTGATCAGGCCACTTTTCTTTGCCGTAAAGCCTGTTGCGTTCGTCGACAAAAGAATTGAGTTTCTGGGCAAGAGAGTTGGCAACTTCGGGAAAACGCAGATCAAATTCGCGCAGAATGCGTAGTGATTCCTGGTGAGCAGAGTTGATAAGGTCGTTCTTTTTTTCTCCAAAAAACTCGTAACCGGTAGAAACAAGCACCAGAAAAGGCAACCCGTTGGCAAAAACGAACAACAACAGCATTTTCTGTTGCACCGACAGATAAAAACCACTGTGCCTGAGCGAAAAGCAGTAAAGCATGTAGGCGATGACAAGCAACCAGCGGCCGAGACCTGCAAGCATGGCAAAAGCACGCTGTTCGGGGTCATCGGCACCTTTTCGGGCAACGTAACTGAGTATAATCAGGTCATGTGAGACCTGACGAATGTTTACGAGAAAGTCTTTGCTCTGACGTCTGGGCACAGCATAATTTTCAAATTTGCGCACTTCGATCAGCAACTGACTGGCAAGATTGCGATCGCGAGGCAGGCCAAAATTATTGTATGATCGCGTCTTCACATACGCCAGTTTTTCTGGCTGCTGGCCGCGGTTGAACTGATTTATTATCAGCTGCGAGCCTATTTGTCGATGCATAATAGCCTCATCAACAAAGCAGGTTAGAGAAAAATTGTTGCCCGGGTAATACCAGAGCAGCTTGCGGCCACTTTCATCGCTCACTGTGATACATCTGCCGAGATAGCCTGAACGCAGAGGCGAGAAAAGATGGGCTGGCAGCAGATAAGGGCCAAAATAGCCGCGCAGGAGATTTATGCGCTGATTAATCTTGTCAAAGCTCGATGGATCAGCAAAAGGATCGCTGGCAAAGTATTCTTTAAGCAGCAGCATAACTTCGAACATCGTCTTGAGAATGTATTGAAAACGTTTCTCTTCGGTTAAACGACGATTTATCGTTCCGTCAGCAGCGTAGACAACGAAGCTGATTTTGTTGCCAAACAGCTTTTTTAAAGCGCGAATCTTCTTTTCGAGGTCCAGTTGCGGCTGTTCTGACTGATCAGCCATGGCAAAATTTTTCTGCAGCAGCGAATGCAGAAAGGTGCGGTCGCCATGAAAATTCTCGAGATTATCAGCTGCCAGATTCAGCGTTTCAAAGCTGCTGTCGATCTCGTTTTCGCGCAGAATCGTAAAGTGAGAAATGAGAATCAGCCAGATCAGATATGCTGGCAAAACCAGCGCAAAAGTCAGTCTGGCAAGGAAAACAGCAACTTTTCTGGCAGTATCAGACAATTTTATCGCTCACTTCTGCCGTGTCAGCAAAGTTTATCACCAGCATTGTCATATCATCCTGACAATTGCCAGGGCCAGCCTGGAGACAAACATCTGCCATAACGGCTTCACACCAGGTTTTCGGACAATCATTGCGCAGATTGGCCAGTACATTGATGAAATGCGAAAATCCCGTTTCGCCATTGCGATACAGGCCGCCAGTATAAAGAACAAGGCTCTCATCAGCCAGCAACTTAACGCAGGTAACGCGACAATCCGGCTTTTTGCCGGTCCCCAGGGGCGTTGACGGCAAATCGACAACTTTGACGCTGCCATTGCTGCGATTCACCACAACCGGAAAACAATGACCGGCGTTGGCAATAGCTATTTCAGCGGTTAGCGTGTTAAGCAGAACGCACTGCATGGTCATTGTTCGTTTTCTGGCATGACTGCCGGCTTCGCGCAAAAGACTGTCGATACGGTTTAATAGCAACTCTGGCTGCGAAAACAGGTCAGTCAGCTGCAGCAGTGCCGCTTTCAAAAAAGCCGTGATCAGACTGACACCAATGCCATGCCCGGCAACGTCGCCGATCAATATCATCACATTCTGTTCAGAGAACTGGTCGATTTCAAGAAAATCACCACCTGAGCGGTTTTGTGCTGATTCGGTGCCAAACCAGGTCAGCGCACCAGCTGTAACCGGCTCTGACATGCTGTCGCTGAGCTTTTCCTTGACGGTCGAAGCAACATGCAGCTCTTCAAGGTCGATAAGCGTAGTATTGAAGACCTTAGCAAGATTGCCAAACTCATCGCCACCGAGATCAGGTAATCTGAAAGCGAAATCTCTATTCTGAAGAGCCCGAATGCCGCGCTGAAGCTCAGCCAGGGGCGAAAGAATCGTGCGCGACACGAACAGGCCCACGGCCAGAGAAACCAGAATACTCACAATCGCAAGAAGCACGAATAACCAGGTTTTCTGCTGCACCTGGCGATCGATGGCAGATGCCGGGTAGAGACCGATCAGACGAATTGTATCCATTGTCGTGCATTTAAGACCCATAAGAAGGTGCCTTTCACCTTCCCAGCTGCAGAAATCTATTTCGGTGCCAGTTCGCTCGCGCAGCTTAGCTGAATACGCGCGAATCTGCTCGTTATCCAGCAATTCCGGCGGGTTGGCGTAATAAAAATCTTCGTCAACCGCCATGATTTTAAGGCCAAGAGGATTGCGGTTAAAATCGGTTAACAGCTGATTGATATAGTGCCGCTGCAGATGCTCTGCTTTCCAGAGATACAAAAACACATAATCGGCAAGCCCGGTATTTTTATTCCTGAAAACATCGATGTAGGCCGGAAAGCTGCGAAGTCCCATTCCCCACTGCCAGAATGAGCCGGTGGCCGCAAAGAACTCCTGAAACATTTCGAGCGGGCGCAGTTGCCCAAGCGATTCAGCAATGAGTTCAACCTGCGCCATCATGATTTCAGAGACATGATCACGATTGAGCAGCGACAGATAATAGTGCCCCAGCTTGCCCATTGATTCTACAAGGGTCTGCATCGACTTGTAGCGCGCCCAGTCCATGTTGAGCTCTTCAACAAACTTGCCATCTTTCATTATGCCAAGTTCGCTGCCAATATACGGCGTGTTGCTGCCAATCAAAAACAGTCGAAAAGGCTCTCCAGACTGCTGATGCAAAAATTCGCCTACCATACTCTTGTTCGGGCGACTACTGACAAGCCTCTGCTGAAGCCTTGCCAGAGACTTTGCCATGCGGCGTTTCTGGCGCGAAAATTCGCCGACAAACATTTCGTCGATGCTCTGCAGATAGGTTACACCCTTGCTGAAGCTCTCTGTCTGCAGATACAACCTGTACTGGCCGATGTAATCAAATCCGATAAGTGCCATAATCAAGAGTGAAATGGTGTTTGAAAGGACAAATAGACTGATCAGCTGTTTTCTTATGTTGATACTGAGATGTACACCGGCACAAAAGACCAGGTAACTGCGCCAGACCACGACGATAGCCAGCAAGACAAACAGTAAAGATGCCGCCTGCGCCTTTCTGCTGACAATAAGCCGATCAATCTTACTGGCATCGACATAACAGATTCCATGAAGATCTGAGCGCAGGGCATTCTTAAAAACGTACCATTTTCTTACTTTAACGGGGTTTTCAAAGGACTCACCTATCACAGCCAGCTCATCTTCTGTCAGTTCCGACTGGTCGCCGCCTATCCATTTTCCGCCCTTTATGGCTCCCATACGGAACTCCGACCCCGCAGACAGCAACCTGACCTGAAGATCAAGCCCGGGCATGCCCTTGATCAGGCTATGATCGAAAAAGGCGACAAGGCTATGCTTCGGTTTTGTTTTAATCCACGCCAGCTTTTTCTGGAATGAACTGTCAGCAGAGATCAGTCTGATTCGCCGACCGCCAGAACACTGATGATAAAGTTCCGGGAAAAATTGCGGGCCAAAAATCCTGCGCACATTGGCGGTCTCATTTCTATCGGCTACTTCCCGACGACGACGGCCAAGATCATATAGCGTTCGCCACGCATATCTCCAGTCTGCGTCGATACTTTTCCAGTCAAAATCTGCAGCAAAAACATCGCCATTTGCGTCCCAGATCAGGTATTCAAAAGGCAACCCGCTGTCTTTTCTGAACTCAACCAACTTCTGTTTCAGCTGTCGCGGACTTTTGGCCTGCACAAACAGTGTATTCATAACCGTACAGATATACCGGTTAGTGTCGGCGGAGAGGCGCAAACGCTCAAGCATGTCGGCAGCCTTGATCTGGTATTGCCGCAAAGATGCTTCAGCGTTCACATTTTCGAGAAATACAAAAGCCTGCCAGGCCACCAGTGCAGGAACAACCACGGCAAAGAATACAAAGGTCAACCAGCTGACCATACATTTGCGTTTTGTCTTATCAATCATCATTGTCATATTTGAGCATCAGAAAAGTAATGTCGTCATCCTGGGCAGCCGCCCAGCCGCAATAACCACGGTAAATGTTTTCCCACCAGATTTCGAGATCAGAGTGCCAGCTCGCGAGCAGCAGTTTTTCGAAACGCGAAAAGTCAAAGACTTCGCCGGCAGCATTTGTGGCCTCTATTATGCCATCGGTGTAGAGTATAAGAGTGTCACCAGGCATAAGCTGCCCACTGATTTCTGCATAAGGCTTGCGCGTAATGCTTCCCAGCGGCATACCCACAGCTTTTACGTAGTTGACGCCTGTTCGGGCTGCGCTGACAATCGCCGGGTAACACTGACCTGCATTTGCCACCCTGAACTCTCCGGTATTACTATTTACATCAAGGCAAAGAGCTGTCATCATGCGCCGCCAGCCCTTAGCCTTGAGATGCAGAAAAACATTGTTGGCACTCTTTAAAAGTTCGGCTGGGCCGACACTGCGGGCAACGATAGAAGAAGCCACCACCGCTTTGGCCATTGCCATCACCAGAGCCGCCGGAATACCATGACCGGCAACATCGCCAAAATAGACACCAAAGCGCTGTTCATCGATTTTATAATAATCATAGTAATCGCCGCCCATTTTGCTCATAAAAATTGATCTGGCAAAAAGGTTTATGCGACCAAAGCGTTTCTGGCCAGGCGGCAAAAGGCTTTCCTGAACGGCAGTGCCAATGGCAAGCTCATGCATGCCGGCAATTGTCTGATTAAAAGCAGAAGTCAGCTGACCAAACTCATCGCCAGAAGAGTAATCGATGCGGAACTTGAAATCGCGGTGTGTGATCGCGCGCATGCCCTGCGATAACGCGCTAATTGGTTGCAACAGCCGACCTGAGAAAAACTTAACAATTACCAGTACCATCAAAAAGCTTAAAACTCCTGCCAATAAGACATTTTCATAAAGCTTGTCGATTTCTGCAATAATCATTGAGCTTGGGTAAACCGCCATTATTACGGCATCAAAAAGTTCAATACCAACCAGCGACGTTGCGACGTATTGCCTGCCCGATAAGTCAAGACTGTTTTCGGTTATCAGTTTGCGGGTCTGCGTGCGATGCATGATATTGCGAACTGCCCGTTCGTGCGCCATGCTGGCCGGAAACATCGTTTCACTGCCTTTTTCCATTACTACCAGCTGCCTTGGGCTGATTTTTCGATTGACTTCTTCGAGCTGCTGACGCAAAAATGCTCGCTGCAGATCGCCAGAACGCCATGAAATAAGCAGAAAGCCCCATGAGTCATGCCTCGACCGGTCGCCAAGAAGTTCCAGAAAAGTCCAACGCAGGCCAGACCCAAAATTCTGCGGGCTGATGCTACCGAGCTGCTCCAGTACGTTGGCATAAAGACCAGCTTCATCGCTAATCTGTTCGAGCACAGTTCTTTTGGGGCTGACAAAATTACTGTCAGAGCTATTAAAAAACTCAAGGCAGCCCTTAAAAAAACTTCTGATTATCTTAACCGAATTCAGAACCCCTTCGGATCCGCCATACATCAATTGAGAGCCGTCTTTGTCGAAAATGTAACACTCACCGGGATTGAAGGTCGCAATGTAATTTTTTAAACTGTTGATCTCATCTTCTGGCCAGATCTGGCTGCCATACTGACGATTCTTTTCGGCGACATAAGTCGAAATGCTGTTTGCCATTTTTTCTCTGCCGTCAGGGTAGCCATTGTCAAAATCTTTGATTATCCTTACCGACTGGTCATGGGCAGCGTTAATCAGCGAGCTCTTTTTCTGGTCAAAATACTCATAGGCAGTTGCTGCGAGAATCAGCATTGGCAAGCCATTAGCAAAAAGAAACAACAGCAGCAGCTTTTGCCGCACCGACAATGTCAGGCGCGACGAACGAAGACCCATGCAATAAAAAATAAAAACCGCAATCAAAAGCCAGCGCGCCAGTCTGAACATTGTTTCCGCCGTCGCACGCTCAGGATTGACCAGGTGTCTGCCCTTGTCGACAAGCGAAAAAACAATCAAACGCGGCGAAACCTGTCGAAAAAAAAGCAGGTAGTTATCGCTGCCGACAAATTCGACAGCCGAATTCAAAAACGAATTGGCCTGCATGATAACTTCACTCAGCGACTCGCTTATACCGTAAACAGAGAGGTGTTGCGTATCAAACATACCGAGCTGGCATCCGTCTGAATCCCGGTTAAAGAGATCGATCATCAGTTTTGGCCCAAGGTCATTGTCGAGCAAATTACGATGGATAAAAGCGACAATCGTAAAATTTGCGTAGTTTTGAAACCAGACAAGGCTTTTTTCGGGCTCTTCGCTTGCCCGGATGCAGCTGCCCAGATAGCCTTCGAGCAATGGCAGGCTCAAATGCTTTTCCATCAGAAACTGGCCAAAATAGCCGCGTAGCAGAACAATACGGCTTCGCACTTCGTCGAGGCGTTCAGGATTAGGAATTATGACCTTGTTGATGTGTTCTCGAACACCTGTTATTACCTGATACATTGCGCGAAACACGTATTGAAAACGCTTTTCGTCAGACAAATCAGCAACTGTCCGGCCGGCAGAGTCATAAACCACAAACCTGAGCAGATCAGGAAACCGGCTTTTGAGAGCTCCAATGCGACGCCGGCAGGCTGCAATCGGGTCAACTTCGCGATCGGCCGCGCGAAAAGTGGACTGTAACATACCGTGAAAAAAGCGCTCATCTGCGTGATATTTGCTTACCAGATCAAGTGAATCACTCATCTTGTCTCGCCAGTCAAGGGTCTGGCGTTCACGCAACATGCTATAATGGCTTATCAAGGCTACATACAAAAGTCCAAGCGGCAGCAACAGACCGTATAAGGCCCGGACAAAAATTGTAAACCAGCTACCTTTGAGCACTTTTCAAGCTCCCGGAAAGACTACGAGACAAACCCTCTTCTGTTTCCGTTCATTCACGCCGATAACATTCTACACGAAACCTCATAGAATTGCCGCTACCAGCCTGATTTTAGTTTTCATACGTATTAGTTTTCAGGCAAGCCTGCGCAAATAAAGCCCTGCAGAATAACTGCAGGGCTTTATTTACAATACTGGAAGCAGCTTATTCAGCTGTTCAAATTACATTTTTTCAAACTGATCTTTGCCAACGCCACATGCCGGGCAGACCCAGTCTTCGGGAAGTTTATCAAAAGATGTTCCCGGGGCGATTCCGTTGTCAGGGTCTCCTGCCGCCGGATCATATTCATAACCACATACAGTGCAAACATACTTTGCCATTGTTTTATAGCCTCCTGTTTCAGATATTTTTCAGAAAGATTCTACCACATTCTGTAGAATTTCAAGTTCGTTTTTTTCGAGCCACACATCAACCATCAGAACCGGATATTTAGCGTTATCTATGACAGCCATGCGAAAAGACCGCTCTTCGGCACTATTGTCGCCAGAGGCTTCGACCACGCCTTCCCTGAGACGATACTCGATATCATCGGCCATCATGGCAACATAAGTGCCGGCCTTAAAAGAAAAAAGCAACAGACGTGAACTTTCGTCTGACTGATAATCAGCATCAAGACCGATTCTGGAGCGAAGATTTATCACGGGAATAACAATACCCCTGATATTGACCACGCCCATAATAAAATCAGAATGCTGAGGAATATCGATAAGCGAAACCGGCATTGACACTTCGGCCACATCGACAGCCGGAACAGCAAAAGCCTTGCGGGAAAGCTTAAAGATAAAAAATTTCTCAACCCGGCCATCGCCGCCCTTATCGCGAACGTTTTGCGCAATTCTTTTAATCAGCGGCAATATTTGCGACATCTTGTCCAGTTCCTTGCACTAAGAGATTTTTTTGTTTAATTGTGCTGTGACAACGTATCTGAGCAATACCTGCAATATATTCAGCGGGGAATATTGCGAGCTTTTATATATAGCAGAAAACAGCAAAATTAAAAAGAGCAAAAATTTGCCACCCGGTGAGAGTTCGGTTTCCGCCAAAAAGCCACGCCACTACGCTCCTTGCAATGACGGTTTTTAAACATGGAATTCAATCTACATTGAACTAGAGCTTTAAAAAGGCTTTGAGCTGTTCCACGGCGCGGGCGCGGTGACTGATCGCATTTTTTTCGGCGGCGGGCAGCTGGGCCACTGAACAACCACGCTCAGAGAGCATGAATACTGGGTCATAGCCGAATCCGCCGGCGCCAAGACATGCAAAACCAATATAGCCATCGACTGTGCCAACAAATTCATGCGCAATACCGTGTTGGTCGATGTAAACAATCACACATCTGAACCTGGCGCTCCTCTTTTCAACCGGCAGGTCACCGAGTTCAGCAAGCAGTTTGGCGATATTTCGCGGATGGTTGGTATCTGGCCCGGAAAACCTGGCCGAATGTATTCCAGGACGACCGTTGAGGGCATCTACTTCGAGGCCTGAATCATCGGCAAAAACGGGCTCTTTAACTTCATTCCAGAGGGCGCGCGCTTTTAACTCGGCATTAGCCCGGTAGGAGTCGCCGTTTTCATCGATATCGGGGAATTCCGGCAGGTCGAGAAGAGTTCTGATCTGGCAGGCAGAGCCAAGAATGTCCGCGATTTCTTCGGCCTTGTGAGCATTTCGCGTCGATACCCAGATGTTCATTTCAGGTTTTTTACCGCCTGCGCCTGCAGTTTGAAAAGTTTTTTAATGCCAGATTCGCCCATTTTAAGCATTTCGTCAAGTTCTGAGCGGCTGAAGGTGCCATCTTCGGCGGTTCCCTGAACTTCTATAAAAGCCCCCTTCGCGTTCATCACAAGATTGAGATCGGTTTCGGCACGCGAATCTTCGATGTAATCAAGATCAAGACAGGGCTTGCCATCGACAATTCCGATACTAACTGCTGCAATCTTGTTTATAATCGGATTCTCGGTTAATTTTCCTTCAGCCATAAGTTTTTTAACAGCCATTTCGAGAGCAACCATCGCGCCGGTAATAGATGCGGTGCGGGTGCCGCCATCAGCCTGAATGACATCACAGTCGATCATCAGCGTGCGGGCGCCGAGTTTTTTAAGATCCAGCGCGCAGCGCATCGAGCGACCGATCAGACGCTGAATTTCGTGAACACGACCTTTGACAGTAGATTTGCCGTAACCGGCACGCTCGTTGCGAACCAGGCCAGCCGCCGGCATCAGGGCATATTCAGCCGTGATCCAACCCTGCGGCACTTCTCTTGAAGCAACGTAAGGAGGAACTTTTTCTTCGACCTGAACAGTACACAATACTTTTGTGTCGCCGAATGAAATCAGAGCCGAGCCGTGCGGGTATTTTACGTATCCGGTCTCTATACTGACCGGTCTGAGTTGATCATAAGCGCGATCATCGTGTCTAGTCATCGAAGTTCCTCCGAGCGCAAAATTATACAAGGGCAAGATATCACGTTGCCCGGCCAAGCTAAAGAAAAAGTTGAGTGCGGAAGGAACTATTGAGGACTGCTCGGGTTCAGACTCATTGGCATCACTGCATAATTATTTCAGCCAGCCATTCATTGATGTCTTCAAGAACAGAATAGACAACAGTCTTCTGATTCTGATTCTGATTCTGATTCTGATTCTGATTCTGATTCTGATTACTGAGTCCTGCAAAAACAAAATCGGCACCAGTAACGCATACCGTTTAAACTCATTCTCGGCGGCAACAGGAGCTTATTCATGTAGCCTGGATAACAACGAAGGCTTAAACTGTGTACACATTTTTTTTAAATTTTTGGAAAGGGGGTTACGGGGTCGCGAAATTATTCTTATACTCAAAAACATCATAAATCATGCAATTCATAAGAAACCATCTGGAGGTTACTAGTTATGAGTAAAGTGTATAAAACCCTCGCAGTCCTTCTCGTTGCCTTTGGCTTTTTCACCTTCGCCGGTGAAGTTAATGAAGTTTCAGCTGCTAAAAAGAAATGCAACAAGTCATTCTTCAAAAAAGCAACCAGCAAAATGAAAAGAAACATCAAGAAAGCCTGCAAGAAAACCAAACGTTCATTCGTTAAAGCAGGTTCAGCTGTTACTAATAAGATCATGGACGGCGCAGTAAAGGCCAAGTCAAAGATTACCGGTAAAAAAGCCAAAAAGACCTGGGTTAAAGGTCACTACAAAAAAGGTTCTAAGAGCCACACCAAAGGTCACTTCCGCAAAGTAGGCAAAAGTGGTGGCAAGAAATCCTCCGGTTCTTCAACTTCTTCAGGGTCAGCCAGCGCTCCAGCAGTCAGTGGTCAGCCTCTCCCGCCAGCACAGGACCCAGTTCTTCCAAATTTTAACCGCAGAAGCAAATAATGTGATATAATTCGCTGGTTCTAAAAACTTAATCAAAGCAGGTTTGTCTCTTGAGGCAGACCTGTTTTCATTTTCTAAGGAAACCCAGGTGTCCAATGTATGAAATCAGATTATTTCAGTGTTGAGGGGCCGGTGTTGAACTCAGGTGAACAGTGCGAAAAAATTTTACGACAACTACCAGAATGGTTTGGTATTGAAGAGGCTTTAGCAGGGTATCGAACAGAAATCGATACCCTGCCGACATTTCTGGTAAAAATGAAAAACAGGTATTGCGGTTTCATAAGCCTCAAAGAGCATTTTAGAGAATCGGTCGAGCTTTATGTGCTTGGCCTTCTGCCAGAATTTCACCGACATGGCATCGGTCGGGCAGCAATCGAATCGGTCACCGAGTATTACCGCTCGCATGGCGTAGAATACATGCAGGTGAAAACAGTGAGCCCTTCAAACAACTGGCCTGAATACGAGAAAACCCGAAGGTTCTATCTTGCACTCGGTTTCAGGCCGCTTGAAATCTACCCGGTGTTCTGGGGTGACGGTAATCCCTGCCTGCAGATGATCAAAAAAATAGGCAACTGACGAGATTGTTATAAACATCGTGTTAACTGCCTGATACCGATCATCAGATCTGATATCAGCTGACGGCCAACAGCCTTATTGTTAAGGGGTTAGTCGTGAGTTATTTATTTGCTTGTAATATTCTGCTGAAATGTTCTATTCTGTGGTACAGAACTTGTGAAGGAGAGTTACCCGAATGGGAGTCATCAAAGGGAAAGTCCAGAGAGGGCTTGGCGAGTCAAAAAATACTGTTCATGAGCAGATGCCGTTTTTCCGCGAATGTTTCCCGGAAGTTGCAGTATGCAAAGAAGGCACCATCAACATACTTCTCGAAAAACCTCTGGTAATACTCACCTCTGACTTTACAAGCGCTCCCCTGCCCTGGCACCCGGCCTTCAAGGTTGTAAAAGGCGGCGAAGTTTTCAAATTCGTGCGCATCAGCATCACCGTCGAAGGGTGCAAGCCAGTTAAAGCCTGGATTTACAAAGCCCAATTTTCTCCTTATCATGATAATCCTTTTTACATCGAGGTTATTGCGCCACCCATCGGGTTCAGTGGCGAGCCGAAATGCTCTATCGAAATTCTGAGCCATTGCAGTGAAGGATTTGTGGTAGTTGATGATTCTGAACGCCCGGGCGCTTCAGCCTGAGCATGGAACTGGCGCGCCTTACCGACCGGGTATGCTGGGTTCGTGGCCCCGCCAACGTCGGTGTCATTCAGCTCGAAAACAGCGAAGTTGCTCTGATCGACTCGGGTTGCGATCTTAAATTCGCCAGACAGTTACACGAACTGCTCTCAGACTACCGTTTTAAAGTTTCGCTGATTCTCAATACCCACGCCCACGCTGATCATATTGCCGGCAACAGTTTTTTTTCTGAAAAATGCGGCTGCAAAATACTGGCTTCGACACTCGAGGCACCAACAATAAGACAGCCCCTGATTCAGTGCGCGGTTCTTTTTGCCGGCGCGCCAATCGGCGATCTTATGAACCGCTTTATCATGGCAAATCCAAGCCAGGTTGAAGTCTTCAGCGGCAACGAACTGCAACTCGGCGATCTTAAGATTGATATTCTCGATCTTCCCGGGCATTCGGTTAATCAGAAAGGCTTTCTGGTCGATGGTGTGGCTTTTGTTGCCGACACGCTTTTTCCTGACAACTTTTTCAACAAGCAGCGTCTGCCTTTTAATTACGACCCAAACTCGCATTCCCAGACTCTCGAAAGGCTCAGAAAAATCGAAGCAAACTGGTTTATCGGCGGACATTTTTTACCTCAGACGTCTATCAGCACGCTTATCGCCAACAATCTCAGCCATCTCAACGAATCTCTCGACTTCATGCGTGATCTGCTCAAAACCCCGATGCCACAGGATCGAGTGGTAAAAGCCTTTCTCGACCACTATGGGCTCAAAAAGACCAACTGGGAATACTATCTGTATCGCGCCACGGTCAATGGTTATCTATCGTCGTTGCATAAACATGGCGAAATCAAGTATCGGGTTTTCGACAACCTGCCGGTGTGGTATGCCGTATAAAACAAAAATTTTTATCATAATTCTACTGGCCGGCCTTAGTATGCCAACCGGTGCCAGGACCATTTCACGCTGGCATCGACTGCCGCGACACGGGCCGCCTGTGGTTATCAGACACCCGCTCGAGCATTCTGACCTGGCAGGCGACCTGCTGCATTTTCGTTATGAATCTGAGCCAGTAACACCGCTAATGCGCGTCATAAGACGCGGATTCGTCGAGTTATACCCTGAAGAACCGCCAGAAGAAGGTGAAGTCGATATCAGCCGCTCTACCCAGTTGCTTGAAGAGCTCGAAAACGAAGCTGAAGAAGCGCTTGAGCGCGGATACGATCATCTCGACCTTGAATCTGAGGCAGCCTTTTCTATTTTTGATCCGGGCAGTACGCAAACTGCCAGCGAAAGCCCCGCTTTGCCAGACGAACCTGAGTTGCCGACAGCGACCGTAACCCTCACACTGACCGGCGAATAAAACTAAGCACCCTGGCGTTTTTTATGGCATTGTGGGCAGAATACCGGGCGGCCCAGTGAAGGTACAAAATGCAGGCGCGTTTCGACGCCGCATTCGCTGCATACGGCAATCCGCCTCTCGCCGGGCATTTCCCAGACCTGACTAAGTTCTGCAGTAAAACAGGCGTCGCAAAATAGAGGAGGCTGAGAACAGCCATATTCTTCGAGAAAATTGCGCTGCGCATCGGTGATAATGCTTTCACAACCGCAGTTTCGACAGTAATAATTTTCTAAAACCATTTTGTCTCCATGAAATTTGCCACAGCCCTTATTAAATCACAGCACCAATCAACCTTGCAAGCGTCGGTTGAGAATGATCTCGATATCTGTTAACATGTACAACGATATGCAGGCAGCTAAAACCTATAAAGTTATCATTCCATACAGTGAATCGGCGAATCCGCGCAAGAAATTCAAGATCGAATACACGGTTGCGGCCGTCGATCGAGAATCTGCGCTAAGAAAAGCCGAGCGCGAATTTGAGTCTTACGCTGACTATAACAGCGCTTCGTGGGTACGCAGCATTGAACGCGAAGGCATTCGCATCTGGAAACTTCTGCCCGACAAGCCGCAAACGCCAGAATGCATTGACGAGCTCGCCAGAAAACTTGCGTCACCCGACGAAGACATAGTCTACAACAGCCTTAAAGCCCTGGGTGAAATCGAAGATTCTGCTGCCAGTTCGCAGATCATAAGTGTATTCAGACACTCAAACCCTGAACTGGTGGCACTCGCGATCGAAACTCTTGGCAGAATCGGCGACCCGAGCAATCTGGGCGCGATACGCAGCCTTTACAAGACTGATGCCAACCCGCGGGTGAAAGCCTGCGTAGTATCAGCCATGGGCCGACTGGCACTGCCCGATGATGATATCGTCAGCTTTCTCACCAGAGCGCTGCAGGATGAAGACGCACGTGTGCGCGCCAACGCGATTGAATCTATTGAGAAGCTCGATCTTCCTGATGTCACCAGACTTCTTCTGCCAATGCTCAATGATGAAGACAACAGGGTGCGCGCAAATGTAATCAAAGCCCTCTGGAACAAGGAAGACCATAGCCAGCTTCTTGAAGCACTTAAGGTCATGGCAATCGACGACAACCCCTGGATGAAAGCTTCAGCAGTGTTTGTGCTTGACAAGGTCGATATTCCCGGGCGCCTCGAACTGCTTGCCGACATGGCCGGCGATCCCCACCCCAAAATCAGGCAGAACGCCCGCGAGGCACTTTTCCGACAACATGGGCTTGAATGCATTCCGTGGTGGCTCGAAACCCTCGATAACGATGAAGAATTCGCGCTGATTGCCGGGAAAGTTGCCAGAATGGGCGAGAGGGCGCTTTCAACAGTTCTTGCCTTTCACGGACAAAGCGAAAAGAGCAGAAGATACTCGTCAATGCTTCTTGATCTTCTAGAACAACAGGTCCTCAAGGCTTCAGGCTGGATCAGCTGGTTAAAAACCAAGCAGAAACGGCTGTTCAAGGCCCCATAGTCGCCCTCGAACATTAAATTGATAAGTAGCCGGGCTTGTGATAGCATGGCACTCAATATTTGCGAACATCTGAAAAACTACTAACAGGCACAGGATTATGAAAGAACAACCCACAAAAATGAAAACAGTCGCACTTTATGCGCTGCTGCTGATTCTTCTGCTCACTGCATTTACCAATATCTCCAGCACCAAAAAGGTCGACAGGCTCAATTATTCTGAGTTCCTCAAGATCGTCAAGGGCGAAGACACAAGCCGCAAGATTCTGCGCATCAAAATCAACGACCGCGAGATTTCCGGGCGCATTCAGAAACAAGTTACACTTGGCTCCAGCAGCGAAGTGCAGCCCACACATTTTCTTGTTGTCGTTCCCGAAGATCCCGGTCTGATGGAAATCATCCGCAGTTCTGACATCATCATCGAAGCCGAACCACCAGCGCAGATGTCATGGTGGCTGAACCTGCTGATTAACTGGTTCCCGTTCATTCTGCTTATTGGCGCATGGCTTTATATCCTGCAGAAAATGCAGGGCGGCGGAGCTAAGGCGCTCAGTTTTGGCAAAAGTCGGGCACGCATGGTTGACCCGACTGAAAAACGTGTAATGTTCAAAGATGTGGCTGGCGTCGTTGAAGCCAAAGAAGATCTGCTCGAAGTAGTCGATTTTCTCAAAGAACCCAAGAAATTCACCGATCTCGGTGCCAAAATACCACGCGGCGTGCTGCTGTTCGGGCCTCCAGGTACCGGCAAAACGCTGCTTGCCCGCGCTGTAGCAGGCGAAGCCAATGTTCCGTTCTTCAACATCAGCGGCTCAGAATTTGTGGAAATGTTCGTCGGTGTTGGCGCCTCACGCGTGCGCGACCTGTTTGAGCAGGCCCGCAAGAACGCTCCCTGCATCATCTTCATGGATGAAATCGACGCAGTTGGTCGCCAGCGCGGCGCCGGACTCGGCGGCGGCCACGATGAACGCGAACAGACACTTAATCAGCTGCTCGTCGAAATGGACGGCTTCGACAACACCAAGGGTATTATTCTTGTAGCCGCCACCAACCGCCCCGACGTTCTTGACCCGGCGCTGTTGCGACCAGGCCGCTTCGACCGTCGCATAGTTGTTGACCAGCCTGATATAAGAGGCCGAGAAGAAATTCTGCAAATACATGTTCGCGACAAACCGGTTGCTGACGATGTCAACCTTTCTGTGCTGGCACGCCGCACTCCAGGGTTTGTCGGCGCTGATCTCGCCAATCTTACTAACGAAGCGGCAATTCTGGCCGCGCGCAATGGTCGCAAAATCGTATTAATGGCTGACTTCGAAGCTTCGATCGACAAGGTAATCGCTGGTTCAGAGCGCAAAAGCCGCATTATTTCTGAAAAAGAAAAAGAAAACACCGCCTATCACGAAATGGGTCACGCGCTGGTTGCAGCGCTGCTGCCCAACACTGATCCGGTTCATAAAATCACCATCATACCGCGCGGCATGGCACTCGGTATGACCATGCAACTGCCGGTAGAAGACCGCCTGACCGTTTCGCGCAGCCATCTAAAAAATCAGCTGTGCGTACTGCTGGCCGGGCGGGCTGCCGAAAAGATCGTCTTTAACGAACTCACTTCGGGTGCGAAAAACGACATCGAACGCGCCACCAAGATTGCCCGCAAAATGGTCTGCGAACTTGGCATGAGCGATGAAATCGGACCACTGCATCTCGGCGACGACAACCAGACCGTCTTTCTCGGCCGCGATTTCAATACCCGCAACGACCTTTCCGACGAAACCGCCAGAAAGATCGACAGCGAAATCAGGCAGTTGATCGAATGGGCGCAGAACAAGGCAACCGAAATTCTTACCGAAAACCGCGAACTGCTTACCACCTGTTCTAAATCGCTGTTAGAACGAGAAACTATCCACGGCGAAGAATTTAAAGAACTCATAGCAGGCCGCGAACTGCCACCACTGCCGCCGCCAGTAGCTAAACCGATAGATGCCGCCGTCGAAGCTATTGCCAAAGCAGGTGCTGCTGTCGCTCCGCAGAGCGGCGAAAACAAGCAGCCAAAGGATTACAACCCGGACGAATACCGGAAAGACCCCTGAGCCTTGAAACATCGGCGATTTCTATTCATACTGGGCACAAGACCGGAAGTCATCAAAATGGCTCCGGTCATTTTTGCCGCTCAAAAGTGCGATAATGTCTCGACGCAGATTCTGCATACCGGCCAGCACCTTGAGCTCGCCGCAGAGATGTTTCGACACTTCAAGCTTGAACCAGACTTTGACCTGGCTGTCATGCAGCCGAACCAGTCGCTTTTTCAGCTCACCAGTCGAATAACTGAGGGAATCGGCGAGATCGTTTCGCGCAATGAATACGATATGATCTTTGTCCAGGGCGACACAACCTCGGCCTTTCTCGGCGCTCTAAGCGGGTTTTACCAGAAGGTTCCGGTTGCCCATGTTGAGGCTGGCCTGCGCACACAAAACCGCTACAGCCCGTTTCCAGAAGAAATAAACCGGCGACTGGTAACACCGCTCGCCAGTCTGCATTTTGCTCCGACCGAACGCGCTCGCCAGATGCTGCTTAATGAAGGAACTCCCGACCAGAATATACATGTAACAGGAAACACCGTGATCGACGCCCTGCATTGGAGCATCAACCGCAAACTCAGCGCGCCAAAGGAGTTTTCTGACATCTTTGCAACCAGCGAGCGCCTGATTCTGGTCACCACGCACCGCCGCGAAAATTTTGGCGACCCGCATCGCCAGGTATTTTCGGCTCTGCTTGAGCTCGTCGACAAGTTTTCAAACCTTCGAATTCTGTTTCCGATTCACCCGAACCCGAAGGTGCGCGACGAAGCAGCGCGGCTTTTAAACAATCACCCGCGCATTCATCTCACGGCACCGCTGAGTTATCAGGTTTTTATCATGGCAATGCAACGCAGTTTCCTTATTATGAGCGATTCTGGTGGCGTTCAGGAAGAAGCTCCCAGTCTCGACAAACCGGTTCTTGTTCTGCGCGAATCGACCGAGCGCCCGGAAGGTCTCGAAACTGGCGCTTTAAAGCTGGTCGGCACCGACAAGGCAAAAATCATCGCCTGCGCCAGCGAACTGTTGTGCGATCAGGCCTGTTACGATCGCATGGCAAAAGCAACCAATCCCTACGGCGACGGCAGGGCAGGGGAGCGCATAATAGCAGCGGCTACAGCATTTTTAGACTGATCAGCCGAATACTTTCTCGATCGCCAGAACAAAACATCAGCAAAGGCCACTTCTGGCCATTTAAAGCCATTCTGGCTTTCACAGCGTCGACCTGACGATCACAAAGCCACTCGTCGTATAAAAGCACGCGACATGCAGGCCAGATGCCCCTTTCATGCTCGTGCCCGCACAATGGTGCGCTGCGTCATCAGGCGCCCTGGTATTAGTCCAGCGTAACACTTGATTAGACACATTCTTTGCCAGCTAAACTATGCAATTCACATGCGACAGAGAACTAACGCCCTCCTGCGCGTCGGAATCGTTGTCGCTATCTGGCCTCTGATCCTTTACTGTGAAAGATTTATTGTGAATAGCATCAAATACCGACCTTTGGCGCGCAGCCGATGATAACAAGCGACAATACCAGCCTTCAGCTTTGCAGGACTGACAATTAAGCTGAACTCAATCGGTATTTCAACGCCAGAGCTTCAGAACCGGTTACAGGAAAAACGCAGACAGACTGCACCACTCTGGGCGCCAGAAACTGAATCCATGGTTTTAAAGAACTTGTCCTGACTCTAAAATCGATGAAAATCCTCACTATTGCGAAAACACTCTCTTAGCAGCAGTTGAACAAATTCTGGCGAACACATGCAAAACATAGACCTCAACTAATTATCATATTTATAATAACAAGCATTTTATCTGATAATATTATCATCAAAAAGCAATGTATTAGCGATATTCTAGTAATAATTATGATAACTATATCAATTAAAAGAAACAAAAACTCAAATTTAATCAAATACCGATAGTTGTTTAGAAAAAATAAAGGTGAACTTAGCGCGCTCGCGAGCCGCGAGAAAGCAGCGTGAGTCCTCCGGCTTTGCCCGAACCCTGAACAGCGAGCCGCGGACGCTCTTTATACGAAAAAGAAGAGCGTCTCGCGCGTAAAATACCCGCCGGCACTCCTGTAACATTTTTACAAAAGCAATTTTGAATCACTTTTCTGCCAGACAAACTAAGTATTCAAGGTTGCCAGAGGACGCTCCTCTGTTGCATATGGGCGCTGGGTTTAATTGTCATCGGTCGACATCGCTTCAATCCCGATACTCGTCAGCACATGGCTATTCATGGTCTTCGTGACGAGGCCTTAAGCCAGACCGTGGTAATCCCCTCGCAAAGACGATTATACGCGTATTGCAACCGCTTACAGCTACCAGCTTTCCGGAGGCAGAAAAAATATCGGCAACATTGATGAGATGCTGCCGATATGGGAAAATCCGCTTTTAAAGAATGGTCAGTGCGGCTTATGTGGCTGATTTTGCTGATGCGCTGGCGCCAGCATAGGCGTTTGCGCGGGAGCGAGAATTGCGAGAGCTTTTTGCTCTGCTTCTGAGAGGCGACTTCTGGCGTGATCCAGCCTGGGACCGGCTTTTTTAACCACAAACACTCTCAGAAAATCGATCAATCTCTCGCGCTGAGTCTCATTAACAGCCGACGCGTGCGCGACTATCAGAATTTCGACATCCTCTGGTTCCAGTATTTCGAGCAGATAATGACCTGCCTCAAGCACAAGATCTGAAACGGTATCGACAAAAGCTCTGAGCATTCTCTTTGCACCCTCTTCGCGCGGCATCAACAAAGCAGCCAACCCCTGGGCGTTAACCGCAATTCTCAGATTATCGCTGCTGCTGCCAGCAAGATTTTCGAGTGCGGCACGATTCTTTTGGGCAAACAGAGCATACAATGCGTTTAAACGAATCTCCAGCGAATCGCCCTGCCGGGCAGCGAGCTCTTCGAGCATCGCACCAGTCTGCTCCTGGGTGAAGCCACCTAACGAAGTAACCGCCATGAGACGCACTTCTGCCGACTCGTCGTTCAGCATTCGAGTAACCGCTTCTGGGCTGAGAGTCTCTGATGCTTTCTGCATCGAGGCTGCAGCTGCCTGGCGCACCCATTTATCGTTGTGCGAAATGCCTTCTTTGATCATAGCCGCGAAAGGCAGATTAAAATCAGAAAGATCTATCACTTTGAGCATGACTTGCGCAAAACCAGCATCTACCTGGCGTAAAGCCGACAGGGTGTTCTGAAGCAGCTGCTGGTCGACAGAACGCCATTCCATTCGCAATTGACGAATAGCATCCGCCGAGGCCGGGTTAATCAACAATCTGATAACAGGTTCGCCGCCTAGTCGCTTAAGAGCCATCAGAGATGTTTCTATAAACTGATAATTAGCATAACTGTCGAGCTTTTCTGATGATTTAATCATTAGCCTGATTATAGAAGGAATTCCGGCAACGCCGGAAGCTTTAACAACAAGCTCGACAGCCTTGGCCATTCTGGCAAAATCCATATTGCTGTCGAGAGCGTCAAGAGCATCGGGAGCAAGCTTGCCCATGGTCAGGTGATCCATCTCAAGGCAACCGGAAACATCAGCAAGAGCAGCCAGCAAACAGGGTCGACACGAAATATCGACATCGCGCATGGCCACCAGCAGGCGATCAAACAGCTTCGCGCCTTTTTCTGGATGAAAATAGAGAAAATCCTCGATCTTGCGGGCAGCGACATGCTGCACCGGAACCGTCAGCGTGCTGAGCTTTTCGAGAAGCACCGCCAGTGAGTAACCGCCAAGATCTATTATGTCGCAAACAGCATCTAACAGGCGCTTTTCCGGAACGGTTTCGAGCTGCGCCACCATCTGACGCAACTCTGCGACGCTATGTGACTTCTTAACCTTTTTATTCATTGTTGTTTCCTGATTCAGAGACATTTTAACAGCCTTGTAAGTCGAACTTTGTCGATTTCTTTCAGTGCGCCGATGTCGACCATCTTGCGAGTTTCGACCTTAAGCCGCTCGCGTTGCGCGAAATTGAGACTGTCTTTGAGCACCATGGCTGGAATGACGGCATATAGCGAGTCACAGTCGATAGCGTGCTGCCAGAAGTTCCAGAATTTAGCTGTTTTATTGCGAATCAGTGAATTCATCGCTGACATCGCCAGGGCTTCAGCATTGCGCGCTTCAAGCCTGAGCACCAGATCAAATTCGCGCTGAGCTGAAGAGAAGTCACCAGCAAAAAAGAAAGCTTTGCCAAAGAGCATATGATCTTCGATAAATCTGGGGTGGTAATCACCGATTTTCTGCAGATGACGCATTATGCCCTTGCTGTCGCCCGTTGCCAGTGTCAATTCAACCCTGGCAATGATTTCGACAAGACTCTCGATGCCGTCGCTGAAATTTTCCCAGATTTTCAGAGCGCGGGCCGGCTGTCCCTGCATGATGGCCAGGCGCGAATACCAGACAGCCAGCTCTTCATCAGCCTTATTTTTCTCGAACAGCTGCTTAAAAGTGTTTTCGGCAGTTTCGAGTTCGTCGAGGCGCATGGCTGTATAGGCGTATAAAAACAACGCGTGCTGCTCTGCCGGGTATTCTTTGAGAATAATTTCAAGCCGGCCGGCGGCGCGGGCAAACTCTTTGTCGAAAAGGTCGAGCTCGGTCATTGCCAGGTCGAGCTCAGGCATATGGCCAAGATCACGCAAAGAATCCTTCAGAATAGCGCGGGCTGCCTCGGTGTCGCCCTGCATTGCCAGAGACTTGGCAAGATCAATGCGATGCCTGGGGTCTGACGGTCGGCTCAAATGAACCTCAGAATATATTTCGGAAGCACTCGCGAATTGTCGAGCCTGAAACAGCAAATTTGCAAGCTCATCGGCGATCAGCAGGTCAGACGGATCTTTACGCCGCAGACCCTCAAGTTCTTTTACAGCCACCTCGAGGCGGATACGACCGTCATAAAGACCGTCGAGAATGTCGTAAACTTCGGTCTCATAGCGGCTCAAACCGGCAGCGAGTTTTGCGGCAGCCGCTTTTTTGCGCAGCACCGGCAATCTGCGGGCCATTTCGTTATACTTTTCACGCAAAAGCGCCGGCGCTTCAATAGTGTCGAGGCCTTTATTGATAACTTCGACAGCCTCCTGAATTCTGCCATCACCGACATAAACATCAACGAGCTTTACCAGCAGCTCCTGATTGGTCGGCTCGATCATTATCGCACGTTTAAGAGCAGTAACAGCCTTTTCCCGACTACCAAGCCGCAGTTGACATTGATAAATACCTAGCAATGGCACAATCGAATCGCAGGCAACCGAACTGGCCCTCCTGTAGATATCCAGTGCCTCATCGAAGCGCTCAAGTTGGACCAGATCGTCGCCAAGGCGCAGCAAGGCTTCAACATCGGCTGCAATCTTATCGAGCAACCCAAGCATAATCTCTACCGATTGTTCTACTCGCCCGAGATGCCGCGAACAAACAGATATCAACTTTTTGATATCTGCGTCTTCTGGCAATAAAGCGGCCGCCCGGTGAAAATGCGCGAGAGCCGTCTCGTATTCTTCGCGATAAACATAGGCTTTGCCGATATTATACAGCGCCATGCTGTTGTCTGGCTCAGTTTCCAGAACTTTTTTGAGCAACTTAACAGCGCGATCAGACAAACCTTTCTGAAGACAGGCGGCGCCAAGATTTAACATAATATTGATATTATCAGGATCAAGTCTTAACGCCCGGTCATACTCTTCGATTGCGTGATCGAACAAGCCGCGCTGCTGCAGATCAACGCCTTTTTCAAAATATTCCTGTGCTGTTTCCATTTAAAATTCCTCGCCCCGACCACTACCAGCATGTCGCCGGGCAACTGTCGGGTTATTCTGCTGATCTCTAAAGCGTTCGAGATTCTCTATCATCGCTGTGTAGTTTTCGACTTCCTGGGGAGCGCATTCCTTGAACTTGGAATAAGCCTCAAAGTACCGGTAAAAAATTCGAGCGTTAGTGCTTCCCATCTTGTTCTTGGCGATCAGCGCCTCAGTGATAGGAATCATGAAGCTGTCTTCCTTACCCCATTCCCATTCGAGAAACGGCGTATCAAAATTGTTAAGATAATCTGAATACAGAAAGAAAACGGCATAGGGGTCATAGAGAAGGCCCATGATTTCTTCGAGGTCTTCTTTTACCGGCCGGCGATTGCTGATCGCCTTGGGCAACCCGGCGGTTGCAATGACGGTCACGCCTTCGACCGCCGCCAGACTTTTAAGTTCTGCCGAAAGCAGGTTGCATCTCTCGTTAAAACTCATATGCGCCTGATTGCGCATCAGAATCTTGAAAATCGGGTCGATAATGACAGCCACTTCACCAGCGCGTTCGAGTCTGGTGCGCTTAACATACTTTTTTATATCATCGATGAACAGCCGGCCGCTTGATTCGTCGACGAGAATAAGGCGGCTGCTCATGTTTCCGACTGTCTGCAAAGCTGCTATGCGTTTTTCCTCGATATCAGGCCGCATGACATAAGGGTTCTTGACGTAGTCAATGGGGATCTCTGCCGCCTGCGAGACGATTTTAGACGTGGCATCGAGACGATTGAGATCAAGACTGAAATAGATGACGGTCAGATCAGGGTTCAGGTTGGCAAGGTCCCAGGCGAGCTGGGTCGCGAAAGTCGATTTGCCCATGCCCACCCCGCCGGTAATGAGATAAAACTCTTTTTGAAAGCCGCTGAGGCGCTCCATCAGTATCGGAAAATTTGTCTGCAGGCCGAGATAGCTGCGCTTTTGTTCGCGGTGATCGGTTATCATCTCTTCCATCTCGGCGAGGTGTGAGTCGAGGGTCCTGATATAGCCGGCACTGCCCTGCAGAAAGAGGCTGCGCAACGACTGAATACAGCTGCCCAGAATTTCAAAAGCATCTTTTTCGCCGTGGATAATGCGCTCTGAGAACTGCACCATAGCGCGATGCGCGTCGACTCTGATATTGCGGTCTCTGATTTTTTCGACAACCGGCTCAATATCGTCAAGCATGCTCACGCCGGCAGTTGCGAAAGGCGAAAGAAAAAGCTCTCTGACGCGATCTTCGCCGCCGGCCATTTCAAGCCTGGTCTTTTTGCCTGGTCGTTCCTGGTTAAGCAGGGTAACGAGATTTGCCAGATTGATCTGCATGCCTTCTTCGAGCAGTTCAAGCATGGCGCCAAGCAACACCCGGTTTGCTTCAGTACCCTGAAAATCAGTTATGGTAAAGTGGTTTTCTTCGAGCTGCCGGCCAATGACTACCGGTTCAAATGCAAGGTTCGCGAGAATGCGCTCTTCGTCGAGCCCGACTTCGCGCAGGTATTCGGCCAGATTGCTTCTGATATCAGGCCCACCGGTCACTCTACTTTTGCTTTTCGGTTTCGCAGGGCGTTGGCTGGTTTTCTGTGCTGTCACATTTACCTCCGGGGTTTCGAAACATTCTAATGCACCTGACGTACCCTGTCAATGAGCATTCCAGCGATAGCACAATCTATTCGCTTGACTTGCCTCCGGATATTTGCTACCCATTTTATATCATTACATTCTGGCGGCACACTATGATTACACGAGAAGCAGATTACGCGATACGCACGGTTTTGTATCTGGCGCAGCATGCCGGCGACGGTGCGGTTGTCACCACAGAAATCAGCGAAAAGATGCAGATTCCCTACCGGTTTCTGCGAAAAATTTCGCACCATCTGGTCGAAGCAGGAATACTGGCCACGCATCGTGGCAAGCAGGGCGGCATCTTTCTAGCACGCAAGCCAGCCGAAATTTCGCTTTTCGACATTCTCGAGCTTTTCGATAAACGCGCCATAAACCTTAACATCTGTTGTCAGGATCTCAGCGCCTGCGACCGCAGCCGCCTGTGCCCAATACATGATCGGCTGGAGCTTCTACAAAAGCGCCTGAGAGCGGAATTCGCTGACTGTTCTTTTGCCGATCTAATCGGAAACGACCGCCAGAATCCAACTACAGAGGCTTAAAAATCTGCCGCAACTTTTCTGACCTCGCGGCATCGGCCTTTTCAATTTCGGACCAATCTATTTTCTGGTTCAGCATACTTTCTAGATTCTCTCGCAGAGGCTCGTTGCGAATTGCCGATCTGGCAAATACCGCCTTGATTACCGTGGTAGCAACCATGGCTGTGTCGATCATTCCCTGAGGTTCGATATGATTCAACGCGACAGCTGAACTGGCCAGTTGCGGCAGCGGAAAGACCGCCACAACCGCTTCTGTCGCAGCATCGACCCTGATGTTTTTCAGCGCGAGCACGGAAGCCTGCTCTTCTTCTACAAAAAGAGCAACTTCACGCAGCGCAAATTTGTCATCTGGCGCAAAGACTGCACTACAACGACTCTTCTGCTCAGTCAAACCCGCAAACAACAGGGTATCTGAAGAAGTCGACTGAACCACAACGTTCTCGGTAACGCGCGAAAACATTGTTTTGAAGTCGAGTTCGATGCGGTTTTTGATTTCACCATCGACCGGCATGTTGAAGGCAAACTGCGCATTATATTCGGTTCCGCGCGGCACCAGGTCGAAAGCAACCCCGGCCGAAGCTATAAGCGTGAGGCTTTCTGCGAAAGGATCGTTGATCATGGCGGTTCGCCCGATGATAATCAGGACCGGCGTCTGGTCGTAATTGTCGAACACGTGCAAAGAATACTGATCCGGCGCGGCATAGCGCACCTGGCACAATATGCTGAGCGGCATCGGCAGGTTCATATGCATATCAAAAGCCAGCGATTTAATGTCGTCGCCGGGCAAACTGATATCTCTGACCAGCTCCAGAATTTGCTCTGGCGACTTTGTTTGCGCCATTGCCATGCCGACAATACACGCAAGCATCAAAATGGTAATCACAACAGTATTTTTCATTGGGTTTCCAGCTTTCATAGCTATTTTGGCAGATGCAATTTTAGACTCAAGCGAGCGGCACAAGCAATCGAGGTTAATTATACCTTTGTTTTGCCCACACGGCAATTTGCGCTTGCAAGTGCAATCACAAGGTTACCAGGGGGCTAGTCCTCTGTCACACATGACTTCAAGAATTGAATTTTTGGTATACTGCTTATGCCGGGCTCTCGGCGGAATCCCATGCCCGCCTACGCCCTTGTAACGTTTTCTATCAATGACAACTTTTAGACACAGTTCTTAAGGAGTTAGCTATACAATTCAAATGTGACAGAGGACTAGTCCTCTGTCACATTTGAGTTCAAGAATTCGATTCATGGTATACTGCTAATGCCGGGCTCTCGGCAGGAATTCATTCGCTACAACTCTCGCCAGACAGAACTTTCAGGTTAGAGTTGTCGTGATTGCGTCAAAGCAGACTGGCTCGAAGTCTTCGCTCATGAAAACCCTGCCTGCGCCCTTGTAAAGATTTTTATAGATGGCCATTTTTAGACACATATATTGCTAATCGAACTGTGCAATTCAAATGTGACAGAGGACTAGGCGGCTTTGGTAGTTTCTGACAGCAGGGCGGCGGCAGCGGAGGGATCGGCCAGCAGAGTTTTCTGGTGTGTGTAAGAAACTCGGCCCGGGCCACCGCCGGGAATTCTTCTAACATGGGCGACATCGGCGCAATCGACGGGTACCTTGCTGCTGTTGCGGGCGAAGCTGAACCAGGCGGCGAGTTGAGCGCCGCGATGCAGATCGATTTCGCTCACTTCTCCTTCGGCCTTGCGTAAAATCACGTGGGCGCCAGGTACATCGTTGGCGTGAAACCAGTAATCGCCGCGGCGGGCGAGCTGAAAGGTCAAAGAATCGTTCTGTCTGGCGTTGCGGCCGGCGTAGTAACGGCAGCCGTCAATTTCGAGAACAGGCGTAAAATCAACGCGTTTACGGCCGCCCCGCGCGCTTTTATCTTCTTTTTTGTTTGCGTTTTTGTTCTGCTTTTTGCTTCCCTTGTTGTTTGGTTGGCGATCTGATTCTGCAGAAGATTTAATCAGATCAGGCAGCAGATCAGCTTCGTGCTCAGCTGTCTCGGCGAGCCACAGCTGTTCGCGCAACCAGGCGAGTTCGTCGGCAAGAATTTTTATGCGCTTTTCTACTTCGGCGATTCCGCGCTGCGCTTTCTTATACAGGTTAAAATAGCGCTGAGCAACGGCAGCTGGGGTTTTAGCGGGATCAAGCTCGATGCGCACCAGTTGAGAGGTCTGCCAGTCTTCGATTTCTGCGAAACGACTGCCTTGCTTTATCTGATAAAGGTTGGCAACCAGCAGATCGCCATAATGGCGGTAATGCTCTGATTCAGAGTATTTAGCGAGCAGGTTGTGCTGGTCTTCGAGCAGCTGCTGTTTTTGTCTGACCTCGCGCGCCAGCATGGCGACGCAACGTTTTTTCTGCTCAGCCAGGCGGCGCGGCAACACGATATTTTCGCTGACCCAGTTTGCCGCGGCGTTAACCTGCGGAAACATCGTAAGTGAAAGCGATTGCAGGTGCTCGAGCCGGTAGCCTGATATGGCCTTGAGTTTGCCATCGCGGCAGTACACGTAGGCCTGCTTATCTGCCAACACCTCAGTTAGAAGCGCGGTAAAGATATCGCTGGTATTCTGGCCGTTGCATTGCTGCATGCGGAAAGACAGCTCGGCCTGCAAAATTGGCGAAAGAGCGCCGATACGGTTTTTCCATTCCTCAGCCGGCGCGGCAAAAATTCGCTTCAAGTTATCGGAGTTTGTGTTAAAGGGGTTGAGCAGCGGCATACTTTCAGGAAGCCGATAAATAGCGCCAATCAAGTTATTCGAGGTCCGCGACAGGCGATCGAGAATCTTGTGATCAGCGTCGCAGATAAAAACGTCAGCGATGCGGCCGGTAAGCTCGCAGAAAAGGTAGTAATCGCTGCGATTGCCAAAAAAGCTGTCGATGACGACAAAATGCAGGCGCACGACCCGGTCAAAGCTGCCTTCGGCCTCGCTGCCGGCGAGTTCGATGCTGGCCAGCCGGCTGTCAACCAGCAGACGGTTGATCGTGCGCACCAGCGCTGAGTTGCGATCGAGTTCTACGGCATTTTCGGTAAGGCGCAGTCCCTGATCAGGGCTGTCAAGATTGATCACCAGATCAGACCAGTCACCGTTTTTTCGCTTGATCCGAAGCGCGAAACTGCGACCGCCGCTGTCGACAGCGCGCACCAGCAGGGGCCGGTCAGCCAGCTGCCCGGCCAGTTCGGCAACATGCTTTTTTAAGGTCAGATAGTCCATCTTGCCTGCCTATAGTAAGAGTAAGCAACGATTGAACTCATATGTGACCGGGCTCTCGGCAGAATTAGGCCGTTCTTACTGGCTTCAGCCATTAGAACGGCGTATCCCGCACTGCTCAGCGGGCCATTCGCTACAGCTATCGACAGCCGAGAATTTGAGGTAGGAGTTGTCGGGATTGCGTCAACATTGCCTGTCTCGCAGAACTGCTCTATCCTGCGCAGTTCTGTATAAGCACGTTCTTGTGCAAAAAAGCTTTCGCGCATGGGAAACCTGCCTACGCCCTGGTAACGTTTTTATAAATGGCCATTTTTGTCATACACTTATTGTCAGTTAATTTGTACAGTCATAATGTGACAAAGGACTAACGGCAAGCGCGGCTTTTCATCTGATTACGGCCGGGTAAATGATGCTGCCGGCAAAATTGAGAAGCTGTCTGGCGTCTTTGCCATCGCCGGCACGCCAGGCCAGGCCGGTGACGCCTTCCGAGTTCATCATACCGTAAATCCAGTGTGCATCGACATAAAGCATCGGGCCAAAAAATTCGGGATCGCTGAGTTCGATAACACCCTTTTCGCCCGAAGGCAAGGTCAGTTTCATCGGCGAGCGATCGGTAGCGCCGCGAACCGCTGTAAACAGCAAAGCGCGACTGAGATCTTTCTCGGAAACCACAGAAGGCATAACCGCTTTAAAGCCCATCGGTTCGCCTGCAGCGTTGTAGTAGCTTTCACCGCCGGCAACCCGGTTGTGCTGCTGCTTTTTCAGGTCGTACATATAGATTGTCGATTTTGACAAACGGCCAACTTCGGGATCAGCGTATTCTGCCAGTACATATACAAGCAGGTTGTCAGAAACCCAGGCCGGACGGTCGACAACGGTTGTTGTTCCGCTGTTTTCGCTGGTTTTAAGGCGAGCACTGTCGACAATCGTCTGCTGCGCGCGGGTAGTCAGGTCGAGAATCACAATAGATGTACTCGCCCAGGTTATTTCAGGGTCTGGGGCATACTGCACGGCAATTTTACTGCCGTCAGGCGAGAAACAGGGGTTGGCATAGGCGCCCATGCCGGCACTTATGTTATCAGCTTCACCAGTCTGGCTTTCGAGGTTCATCATATAGAGAGAATTGGCGCCAGCCCGGTCTGAAACAAAAGCTATTTTTTTGCCGTCCGGCGCGACGGCAGGCATCAGCTCTTCGGCAGCAGTTTCGGTAAGGCGGATAATCTCGCCGGTTTTGAGGTCGGCACGGTACAGATCATACTGATTATCGGTGTTGCCACAGAAAACAATCTCGGCTGCTTCGCAAAGAAGCGGAGAAACAGCGGCAATAGCTATCAGCAGAAATTTGGCGACTTTCATTTTCCCTCCTGTTGCAGAGCTCGACGTGGCTGCATCTGCCGGCAGATTTTATCGGATCATTATAGCACAGAACTCGATTTGTTGTTTGCCTGGCGGGCAAAGCTGTGTTAATATTGGCGCATGGCTTATTATTATGCGATTCCGGTTTTTCTGACGCTGCTTTTTGCGTTCTGCTACCTGCTGGTACACGTTTTGTTGGGGTTTTTTGATCGCCTCAACTTTTTCTGGGACTGGTGGGATGCAAAGCGCAAGGCTTTTCCCGTTTTAATTGGCGTCGAGATCGCGTATTTTGCAGCAATCCTGTATTACATCGTCTACTGGGAACTCTCAGGCAACACCTGAGCCGCAATAATCAGCCTGAAATAGCGTATTGCTAAAACGGCGGCGGGCTTTTATAGTTAAAGCATGACCCCCTTTACCGGACAGCTCGAACCTTTGATTACCGCCGCAGCAGGCGCGATTCTGCTCTGGGTGCTTGGCGCACGCCTTACCGCAAACACGCGCTTTGAACTTGGCCGCGGGCGTTATGCCGGCGCGTTTCCTTTTCTTGGAGCCTTTATAGGCGCCGGGCTGGCCGGCGGAGTTTTCACGCAACAAAGCTTTCAGGCCCTGGCGGCGGGCGCAATACTGTTGGCAATCATCGGTTTCTTGCGCGACCGGCAGCGTTTCTCATATCTCACTCTGCTGCCATGGGGTGCGCTTATCATCATAACGAGTCTGTTTGCGGCAACCGACGCGGCAACCAGCAGCATTTTCGTCATCTCGGCCACTCTATGGGCGATTCTAATAATTGTCTGCCTCAAAATTGCCGCGCTCGTCTACGAAATGCCGTTTATTCTGCTGACGACAAGCGCTTTAACGCAGTTCATCTATTTTTCGCAGCATCAGTTCACGCAAAGCGCAGTCCTGGTGAATCTGGCGTTGCTCACCTCTTCAGTGCTCATGCTTATCTATTCTACTGGCGGAAGGCGCGTTCTGACTGGCAGCAGTGGCATTTTTACTGCCGGTTTCCTGTTGGCAGCTGTTTCGCTGCTGGAAGGTTCCGGGCAATTGCTTTTGTTCGGGCTGTTCGTACCTTCGATGGTTATTTTGTTTCCGTTTACGCTGATCAGTGCGATGATTGTGGCGTCATATTTCGGAAACCGTCTGCATCACGGCACCAGCCGAGAGCGCATTTATTCATGGTCATTGCGCCGCGAAAAAACCGTTCTTTTCGCCGGGTTGTTTTTTCTCTGCTTGAACTTTCTGGCGCTGCTGGTGCTTATTGACGCGCCAACTCCAGCCTATTTTGCGCTGTTTCTGCTTTTTGTGATCTCACTGTTTGTTTTCGTCAGCACTTTTGCCCGCAAAGACGCCAGCAATAACACACAGGTGCCACGCCAGATCGAGATACTCGGCATCGCCATTGATGCTGTTCTTCCGGCAGATGTCATTGAGCGCATCGCGAGTTATCTGCAACAAACTTCGCCAGCGTCTGAATCTGCTGCAGACGCCTCCGCAACGGCTAGAAGCAGCACAGACGGCAGTTCGCTGTTTCATATCGTTACCGCTGATTCTCTGGCGTTGGTTCGTGCCGGCGAAGAGACCCGCTTTAAAAGCGCCATGCAACGCGCGGCACTGGTCGTGCCAGATGGCGCCGGAGTGGTCTGGGCCGCCGATTTTCTCGGCACTCCCCTGCCCGGTCGGGTACCCGGAGTCGCTCTGGTTTCGCAGATCTGCGAAGCCGCCGGCAAAAATGGCTGGAAAATCTTTTTTCTCGGCGGCAAAGCGGGAATTGCTGAGCATGCCGCCAACACTCTCAACAAAGAGCATTCGATAAACATCTGCGGCATCGAACACGGCTATTTCGCACCAGATTCCGAAGAAGAGGAAGCTGTTCTCGAAAGAATTGCGCGAGCGAAACCCGACATCATATTTGTGGCGCTTGGTGTGCCCCGCCAGGAGTATTTTATCGCCCGCCTGCGCAATTGCCTCAAACGTGGCGTTGCCGTCGGCGTAGGAGGCAGTTTCGACGTTATATCACAAACTTTGCCAAGAGCACCTTACTGGATGCAGCGCTTCGCCATTGAGTGGCTTTTCCGCCTCTGGCTCGAACCTCGACGTTTTATGCGCATGCTTGGTATTCCGGCATTCGTGCTGCAGATCCTGCGCCATAAATGGAATACGGAAAATTCATAAAACAGAATCGGCAGTCTACTGCCACATAGCCTGCACATCATAAACGGTCATTGACCTGCGTCCCACGGTTCTGATATCGGTGAGATCAAATCCTTCTCGAAAATAATACTTCCCAGGAGAGGCTTTTCGTTTGCATCAATGTCTTTCGGCTTGCTTAATGGCTTGCGAAGAAGCCTGGATTATTCGATGCAAAGTCTCAAGATCATTGTCGTTAACGGAATCAACATCTTTTTTCAGTTGATCACGACTGATCATTTTATCTCCCTCAAAAACATGAATACACGAAATTATATAGAGTCGGGTGGCACAATGCGTGCCACCCGACTCTTAATGCGATACAAAAGATGATTATTTCTTCTCGGGAGCCTTTTTGTTGGCGCTTTCGGACAGTTTGGCCATGGTGGTCTTAAACTGTTCGGCGGGAACAGCGATAAAGATTCTGGCCATGTTTTCCTGATTGTCTTCGACCTTGGCGCTCTTGAGCAGCTCGGTCATTTCCGGAACTGATGCTGTCCAGCCGCGGAAAGCGTCGAGCAGGTTGAGCATGGCATCGGCAAATTCCGGCAGTTCGGTCTTCTTTTCGACGAGGCCGGTGAAATCCATGGTGAATTCTTTGTCGTAGTCGACGGAGAAGAAAGCGGTCTTCATGTTCTGCAGACCGGCAACCGGAATTTCAACGCGGCTCTGCCAGTTAGGAGTAGTTACAACTGCTCCCCAGAGTCTGGAGTCGGTGTCGACGCGTTCCATAAGGTGGGCGAAGGCTTTGTTGGCAGTGATATTTTTGGCTTTGCCACTGCTGAGCTGGGAAACCTGCTTGAGCACTTCTTCGGTGCCGAAAGCCATGGTGGTTTCGTTGATAAAAATCATGTTGCCGCTGGCATTGAGTTTGTTTTTAACTGCCTGCAGACCATCGATTGTGGTAATTTCAAAGCCCGCTGACAGGTCTTTGTCGGTCTGAATGAGTTCAGATATCTTCTTGGCCGAGAAAGTGCCGTTAACGAGAATGCAGGGGCGCTCGTTGCTGTCGAGAAAAAGCATTACGTTTCTGATGTCGCGTGCGGGTTCGATGCCGGCGCGTTTATAGAAATCAACCAGTTCGTTCGAGTTGGTCTGAATCTGGGTGTCGACAAGGGCCTTGATTTCGGGCTGCGCTACGATGGCAGCAAAATCAAAATTAACGATCAGATAAGCGTCACTCGGAACTAGCGGCAGAAGCACGCTGCTATAAGCGGCAATAGTGCTGAATACGAACAATACGGCGACAAGTAGAAATCTGGCTTTCATGGGTTCCTCCTCAGAAATCGGTACAGAATTAACTCTCTCTGCAAGATAAGGCCAACGCGGCACAATGTCAACTTTCCCAACCACAAAATCTTGAGCAGGAACTTCTCTCACTAAGCCGCAGAGGCGCTAAGAATTCTTATTTTTCTTTTCTCTCAGCACCCTTGTGACTTTGTGAGAAAATACTAATAAGAGCGGATTGTATCTCACTAAGACACGGAGGCGCTAAGAATCTTATAATTCCCCATTTATTGAGCGGGTTATCCCATCTTTCATCAGAGCTTCACCAAAATTCAATAGATAACCCAATTTTAAACCTGTAAGCTTCAAATATGTCAGCAACTGCTTTTTGTGCGCTGGGTGCGCCTTTTCTACTGACTTCAGTTCAACCATGACCTTCTCGTTTACAATCATATCCGCCCGAAAGCCCTCTTCGAATCGCTCACCCTCAAATTCGAAAGCAACAGGCACCTGCCTTTGAACTGAAAGCCCTCGTTTTTCAAGACAGCGTGTCAGAAGTTTTTCGTATACTGACTCCAGAAGCCCGGGCCCGAGCGCCTTATGCAATTTAACGGCGCAGTCAACAACCATCTGCCCAATATCATTTTCATTCATCTTTGTGCTTCCGTGTCTTTGCGTCTCCGTGAGAAATTCTCTCATCAAAAATCAGGCAGCTTTATGAATCTGGGTGGTCAGCATGCTTTCGATGCTGAGGTGATAGTCGAGTTCAGGCCATTCTATGCCGGTATTGTTGCAGATGAAGCGATAATTTCGCAACTGCTGCAGCGAAGCTGTCAGCAACTCGTGATACCAGGAAATCGGGGTCAGAATCACGCGCCCATCTTCAAGCTCGACACGAAGATAGCGATCATCGAACCCGACCTGCTTACCTTTTGCTGAAATATTCATCCCACCTTCTCTCGAATTCAAATCGATATTTTTCGACAATTACCAAAGCGTTCTTTAGTTCTGCCGGCTTCATGAAGTTCTCGACAACCCTTAGCGAGAGTAGTTCTATTTTGGCATAGCCATTCACCTTTTAACACATGAACATGCTTTGGCAAATGTTCATTCGCATAGAAAAAGAATTTGTAACCATCTTTATCAAGCAATGTTGGCATGAATGATTATAACACGGCAGGCAACTCGTTCAACTAAAACCAGATCAAGAAAAAAGTTTGATTACAGAAAGATTGCTTCGCTACGCTCGCAATGACGGTAAAATAAAAACCCGCCGGGCGTGTGCCCGGCGGGTTTAGAGTTCAGATCACACCTGGTTATGAGACCAGGGTTGCTACAAGCTTAGAACTGGCTGTAGATTTCAGTCCAGAGCATGCTGTAGTCATAGTCATTAACGCGGAAACCACCACCAGCGCCGATAGCCTTAGTAGCAGCATTCGCTGCGCCAGCATCAGTGTAGCCTGCTTTGCGAGCATCGCCAGTCATTTCAAAGTTGGTGTAACCAAGTCTGATTCTGGTGTTTTCAGCCAGCTGATAGCGATATTCGAAGGTGAATACCATAGCTTCAGCTTCGGAAGTGCCGAAGTTGTTCCATCTGTCATAGGCGGTGTTGGTCTTGTTGCCAATTACAGAGTTGGTCTTATCAGCACCAACAACATATCTTGCCAGATCATTAGTAGTAGTATCTTCATATTCATCAAGCAGGTCGCCAGCGATTCTGAAGTAATGCTTGGTGTTGCGGGGGCGGAATTCAGCCTGAAGTTTGAGAACGCCCATGTTCATCAGACCATTGCGGAAATAGTTGTTGCCGCGGCTGATATCTTCATATGGAGTTTCGATTCCATCCTGATATCTCTGGTCGTTGTCGATTGCGAGAGCGCCCATTGATTCTTCATCAGCAAAGGTATAAGCAAGTTTAGCTGCCCATTCTTTTTTGCTGTCCCATTTTACTGCAACATGACCCATCCAACCCTGCATTTCTGGGCTGATGAAAGGAAGAGCTACAGTGCTTACAACGTCAAGTTCATAGTTGGTGTATGCAAAGCCAAGATCATAGTCCCAATGACCATTGTTACCGATCGGGCCTTTTGAACCGAATTCTACGTCCCAGCGACTGTCGTTTTTCTGATCGCCAGGAGTTACATTACCAAGAGTAAATGCTTTACCAACATTTCGATAGTTAGTAAGGTTGGGTTCTTCCTGAACATACACGCCCACATAGAGGTCGTGATCACGATACTTGGTGCCGAGGTTGAGGTTCCACACGTTGCGGAAATCAACCGGCTGGTTCTTGTCATTGTAGCTACCAACGTGGCGGTCATAGATGGCCTGCATTACTACATCAACATCGCCAGAGCGCTTGTAGAAGCGAATAGCATCAACATAGTCGTTGAGGAGAAGAGCATGACCGTGAGTGTAGAAGTTGCGACCGAAAGTGAAGTCGCCACCGAAGCGGAACATATCTTTGATATGCAAGTAAGCGAGGTCGATGGTGTTATCAGAAGTAGTAGTGTTACCAATTCCGTTCTGACCGAACTGACCACCCATTGCAGCTGCATTAGCGAATGGATTAACAGAAGGATTTCCTTCAGCGCCCTTGGTGAAAACATACCAGCGAGCTACCGCGTGGATATTTTCATCGATGTTGGCTTTGAATTTGAAGCGGATCTGGCTTTCGGTTGTGGCGTTGGCATTACCATTACCAGCAACAAGAAGGCCTTCATTGCGGTGAGTCAGGTTGCTGTGTCTAACAAGCATGTCGCCTGAAAGTTTTACTTTTTCCATTCCACCCTTGGCCATGTAGTCTTTGATTCCGTCTACATCACGCTTAAGCATGGAAACGTCTTCTTTTACTACCTGCATGTCATCTTCGAGAGCGGTAACTTTAACACCCAGGAGTGCGAGTTCGTCTGCGAATTCAACAGTCAGTTTTTCGAGGGTCTGGAGGTCAGATTTGGTTACCAGGTTGGTGCCGATGCCTGATTCAAGCATCTGTTCAACGTTGGCTACCATTTTGGCAGTTACCATGGCGAGAGCATAGCGGGTAACAGTCTGTTTGCCTTTGTAGGTTCCATCAGGATAGCCCTGAAGAATGCCCTTGGCAGCCAGTTTGTTTACTGCATCATAAGCCCAGTGTGAAAATGGAACATCAGAGAAAGGATTAGCACTTGCGGCTACGGTTGAAAGAACCATAACAGCGATGAGAAGCATTGAAATACGTTTCATAAATTCCCCCATATAGGTTTCGATTTGAGATTTTCGATCTTTTGGGGTTCTGCCTTCTGATTTTCCGTCTTCTGCTGACTGCCGGTCACATTACAGTGTCCATGTTGCCTTTAACGCTTCTGGCTGTCTCAAGAATCTGGTCTGTCTTCTGGCTTTACCCTCAGGTGATTTGTCACCTGTCAAAGTCTCTGGCGTATCTTACAGGCTACCTATCTAGAGTTACACCCCCTTCCGTGATACCTGCTAAATACAATTTTGCCAAGGACCTTAGTAGCAAGATAATAGTTGTATGCTTTCTTTTTGTCAAGAAAATATTTTAAATATTTTTTATTTTCAGGAAAAGGCGATCCGCAGATTTTTCAGATTTGCGCAGATTGCAGACAAGAAGCCGCTGAGGAAGAAACTGATTATGGGGAAACCCTAAAAAACGATGTTACGCGATTACCTGTAAATCGAAAAGTCGATTACGAATTACGCGCACGAGCACGAATAATGAAAACCCCGCCGGGCGTGTGCCCGGCGGGGTTGAAGTTCAGTTCAACACCTGGTTATGAGACCAGGGTTATTACAAGCTTAGAACTGGCTGTAGATTTCAGCCCAGAACATGTTGTAATCGTAGTCGTTACGACCGTTGGCGTTCCGACCAGCGGAAGCTGCTGTAGCACCGAGCCTGGTTTCTTTGCCGCCCATATCAAAGTTGGTGTAACCAATTCTGATTCTGGTGTTTTCAGCAAGCTGATAGCGATATTCGAAGGTGAACACAGTAGCCTTGGCATCAGAAGTAAGGAAGTTGTTCCATCTGTCATAAGCACTATCAGTCTTGTCACCAGCTGGAATGGCTACATTTCCATGACCAGCCTGGTATCTTGCCAGATCGTTAGACACTTTGTCTTCAACTTCGTCAAGCATGTCGCCGGCAAGTCGGAAATAATGCTTGGTGTTGCGGGGGCGATATTCAGCCTGAAGCTTGAGAGCGCCCATGTTCATCAGACCATTGCGGAAATAGTTATTGCCGCGGGCGATATCTTCATAAGGAGTTTCGATAGCATCGCAATATCTCAGGTCGTTATTGAGAGTAATGCCACCCATTGATTCGTCATCAGCAAAAGTGTAGGCCAGTTTGGCAGCCCATTCTTTTTTGGTGTCCCATTTTACTGCAACATGACCCATCCAGCCCTGCATTTCGGGGCTGCCCCAGGTAGTGGCTGCAGTATTAACAACATCCAGTTCGTAATTAGTGTAAGCAAAGCCAAGGTCATAGTCCCAGTGACCATTTTTGCCGATCGGGCCTTTTGAACCAAATTCTACATCCCAGCGATTGTCGCTCTTCTGGTAAGTTCCAGCAGCAACAGGAGCAATATTGCCAAGATCAAGAATCTGAGCGCCAGCAAGACCATAGGCTGCAGCGTTAACACCAAGAGCGTTGGGTTCATCCTGCATGTAAACGCCCATATAGAGGTCGTGGTCACGATACTTGGTGTCGAGGTTGAGGTTCCAGACGTTGCGGAAGTCAACAGCGTTAGAGTCATTGTAACTGCCAACGTGACGGTCATAGATGCCCTGGAAAGTTACGTCAACATCGCCAACACGCTTGGTATAGCGAACTGCATCAATGTAGTTATTTACGAGGAGAGAATGGCCATGAGTATAGAGGTTGCGGCCGAAGATAAAGTCGCCACCGAAGCGGAACATATCTTTGATCTGCAAATAAGCAACATCAACAACGCCGTCAGCAGTTGTAGTGTTACCAATACCAGCAGAACCAAAACCACTGTTCCGTGTGAAGGTGGGATTAGCAGAAGGATTGTTGCTGTCGCCTTCCTTGGCAAACAAGCGCCAGCGAGCTACAGCGGTGATGTTTTCATCGATGTTGGCTTTGAACTTGAAGCGGATCTGGCTTTCAGTTCTGGTGTTATCATTGTCGCCTACCGGATTTCCATCGCGGTTGGTGATCAGATTGGTGTGTCTTACCAGCATGTCGCCAGAAAGCTTAACTTTTTCCATGCCACCCTTGGCCATGTAGTCTTTGATTCCGTCTACATCGCGCTTGAGCATAGAGACGTCTTCTTTTACTACCTGCATGTCATCTTCGAGAGCGGTAACTTTAACACCAAGGAGTGCGAGTTCGTCTGCGAATTCGACAGTCAGTTTTTCAAGAGTCTGAAGGTCAGCTTTGGTTACCAGGTTGCTGCCAATACCAGTTTCGAGCATCTGCTCGACGTTGGCCAGCATCTTGGCAGTTACCATGGCGAGAGCATAGCGGGTAACAGTCTGCTTGCCTTTGAAGGTTCCATCGGGATAGCCCTGAAGAATGCCTTTGGCAGCCAGTTTGTTTACTGCGTCATATGACCAGTGTGAAAACGGAACATCTTTGAATGGTTCGGCGAATGCTACCATGGTTGAAAGAACCATAACAGCTACGAGAAGGATAGAAATACGTTTCATAAATTCCCCCATACAGGTTTGATTAAAATTTTCGAACCTTTGGGACTCCAGTTCTGACGACTCTTGTCGCTTCGTCGTTCCGGCCGCTTTCAATTCAGTGTCCATGTTGCCTGTATTTCTGGCGGTCAGTTCTGCAAAGCTTGTCGAGACCATCTGAGCTTTCGCCCCGGGCGTTTATACCCGTAAGACTCGTGGTGCGTTTACCGGGCTACCTGATTGAGTTGCACCCCCTTCCGCGTCACCCATAAAACACGATTTCCACATGTCTTGCCGCGAGATAATAATTCGTAACCGCTTGTTTGTCAAGTACCTGGCGAAAAAATTTTTACTAAACGTCATTTTCAGTATGTTTATGACTACAAACCTTTTGCAAAAGCTACATTTATGAGCGGCGGGAAGCTATCGGATTTGCCTATTGCGACAAGCTATGCTGCATACTTACCAGGGATCGATTACGATTACGACGCGCAGGATGCGCTAGTGCCAGGGCGCCTGAGGATGCAGCGCGCCCAGGTGCGAGCACGAGAAGACAGGGTCAGAGATTTATATCTCTATGAGTGCGGGAGATCGTAATACGTTCATGCGTGAGCTCTTTAAAAAGGAACTCGGCAAAAGCAACTGAGCGATGACGCCCGCCGGTACAGCCAATACCGATCTGCAGCCTGGTCTTGGGTTCGCTGATAAAAAGAGGAATTTGAAACTCGATGAATTCTTTCAGCTTCCGGGCGTAGGCTTTAGCCGGCTCAGATGCAAAGACATAGTCATAGACTTCGTGGTTGATACCGGTAAGAGTCTTAAGCTGCGCGATATAAAATGGATTCGGCAGAAATCGCACATCGAAAACCAGGTCGCAGTCAAGCGGAACGCCATGCTTGAAGCCAAAGCTGACAACAACCACCGACATGGCGCGTGGGCCGACAAAGCCTTGAGTGAAACGGCGAATCTCTTCTTGAAGTTCGCGGCCGTTAAGGCTGCTGGTATCGATAATGTAATCGGCGCGTTCACGCGTCTGTTCAAGCAGAGAGCGCTCTTCGCGAATATCGTCGCTGATACGACCACCGTGATTGAGCGGGTGCCGGCGGCGTGTCTCGGAAAAACGTTTGATCAAAATATCGTCGGTGGCGTCTAAAAACAGCATGCGCAGCTCAACGCCAAGCTTCTTTACTTCGTCGATAGCTTCGAAAAACTTGCGAAAAAAGCTGCCACCACGGGCATCGATGACTACCGCTACACGGGTAAGCCGGCCACTTGATTCGAGGCAGATTTGAATAAACTTGGAAAGCAGAGTCGGCGGCACGTTATCCATGCAAAAATAGCCCGAATCTTCAAAGAAATGGGTAGCGGTAGACTTGCCGGCCCCTGAAAGGCCGGTAATTATTATCAACTGCAGCGGTGCTGACTGTTCCATACTCATCCCATCACATCCAGGACCAGACCACGAATATCATCGAGACTGGTCAGCAGATCCATCGCCTTGTTGCCGTTTAAAGCCTCGCGCGTCAGTTCGTTTACTTCTGACTCCGAGCGTTCAACCAGCTGGTAGACCTTCTGTTCGCCATCTTTTTTGCAGCCAAACTCTTCTTTGAGTGATAAGAACTCGTCTTTGAGCTTCTTAAGAAACAGACGAATCGACTCTTTGTAAGAGTTCAACAAACCCTCTTCGGGAGATCTTACAAACTTCTCGCCACGCTCTTTAACCATGCCGATCAGCTCGCGCATGCTACCATCAAAGATTTCCACGCGAGCGCCCTTGATGGTGCTTTGAAAGCTGGTTCCTGCCGAGCGACCACCCGAGACCGGCTTGCCGGTTGCTGTTTTGGGGTTGAGATTGCGATTGTCAATTTTTACCGGCATATCAATCTATACCACAGAGTACAACCTTGTTACGGCCGCTGCCCTTGGCTTTATACAGGGCGCTGTCGGCTTTCTGAATGAGCTGATCCTTGCTGTCAGCGTTCAGCGGGAACCCGGCCACGCCAATCGAAATCGAGCACTTGAGCGGCGGCTGTCCGGGAATGATCGACGGGAAATCACAATGCGCAACATCGCGACGAATTCGCTCAGCCACGATTTTGGCGTCAGCCTGAGTCGTTTCGGGAAGGATGATCGCGAATTCTTCGCCGCCATAGCGCGCGGCAATGTCAGTATTGCGCACGTTCTTGCGCAGTATTTTGCTTACTTCCTTGAGAATAAGGTCGCCCTGCTGATGACCATAATTGTCGTTTACCGGCTTAAAATGGTCGATATCGCACATGAGCAGCGAAATCGTCGCATTATAGCGGCGGCTACGTGCGACTTCTTCATCAAGGCGCAACTGAAAATACCTGTGAACATAAAGCTTGGTGATTGAATCGGTAATCGCCAGCGAGTAAAGGCGAGCATTTTCGAAGGCAATAACTGCCTGCGAAGACAGGGTGGCAAAAAATTCGAGGTCATTCTCGCTGAAAGGTTCACCGTTAATCTTGGGGCCAACCTTGATCACGCCGTATAGTTCGCCCTCTTTGAGCATCGGCACATAGACGGCAAAGGGCAGGTTGCGATTAACTGCCGAGTAAGTCTGGTAAGATGCCTTGCCAGAGAGTTCCTGGGCAAATATGGGTTTTCGCTCTTTTTCTATGGTTGTCATCGCCCAGGCTTCTGCCGGATCTTTTTTGAGAGCGTCGACCTCTTCTTTTGCCAAGCCTTTGAAAGCCTTGACCTCGAGTTCGGGGCGATCATCAGAGAAAAGCATCAGCACGCCCTTGTTTGCCCAGACAGTTTCGAGAAACATGTCAATTGAGATCTGAATAAGTTCGTTCAAATCAAGGGTTGAACTCAACACTTTGCCGGACTGCTGCAGGGTCATCAGGTTGAAAACCTTGTGATCAAGCTCGTTTTTCGTGGTTTCGGAGTTTTCAAACAGCATCGCATTATTGATCGAAGTGCTGGCAAGCCCAACTATCGCCTGAATCATCAGGTAATCAGCTTCTTCGAAACCATTGCCGTTCCTGCGATCGGTCAATAGCAGAAGTCCGACCAGATGATCCTTAATACGCATCGGAAATATCATCTTGATACTGCGCACTTCGTCACTCTCAAACTCGGCTACCATGAGGCTTTTTTCCTGGTCAGACGGTATCCAGTAGCCTTTTTCGGAAAAAATATGAGCAAGAATCTGGTTATCAGAATAGAACCTGAACTTGGCAAACAGCTCAGGCGATATGCCAATGAGATCTTTAACGCTTACCAGGTCAGTCTTATCGTTGTAGAGCATGACTCCAGACCCGATAAAAGAAAGTCGCTCGGTAAATATCGTGATAAAATTGCGAATCAGCGTATCAACGTTAAGACTTCCGCCCATGGCCTGACTGGCAAAATAAATGGCTGACAGCGAATCAACCTTCAGTTCAAGCTCACGATTGATATCGCTGATTTTTTGCATGTAGTCTTCGATAGCCGCACGCGACTCGATCATGCTGCCGACTATCTTGGTAAAACTTCCCTGCACCTCTTCGAGATCGCTCATGCGCAGGTCGCGAAGACCCTCTTGTACATCGCCATCAGCTACTTTGTCAGCAATCTCAATAAAGGCCTGCAGCGGCTTGAGCACTTTTTGCATTATGCTCAGATGCACGAAAACCAGGGTGCCGATGCCGGCAGCGGCCATTGACACGAGATTCACATCGTAGCCCATAAACCTGAAAGCCAGATAGACAATGATCCAGAACACGACCAGAAGGAGGTCGAGCTTGATAGCTATGTTGGCTTTAAGCTTGTTCATTCTTTGCCGCCGGGAACGGGAATTCGCTTTTCGAGGCCGGCGATTATCTTGTGCGAGATCTGCAGCGGGTCGCCATCAGCCTGCACCAGCAAAAATCTTTCGGGCTCGTTACGCGCCAGAGAATTGTAACCGTCGAAAACACGCCGATGAAAGTCGAGAGCCTCAGACTCAATGCGGTCATGCTGTTTGCGTCCGCCATGCCGCGCGCGCTCCAGCCCCTGTTCCGGCGCAATCTGCAGCAGAACGGTGCATTCAGGAAGAAAGCCCGGCAAAAACTGGGCATGTATGTCGCGGATTTTCTGCGGATCAAGACCGCGCGCAAAACCTTGATAAGCCATGCTCGAATCAAAATAGCGGTCGCAGAGAACAAACTTGCCCTGGCTTACCGCTGGCAAAATCACCTTGCGCAAATGCTCGGTGCGCTGCGCAAGCATCAAAAACAGTTCGGTTTCGGGCTCAAGACAGCCGATCTCATTACCGAGAAGTACCGAGCGAATGCGGTCTCCGGCCGGAGTACCACCAGGCTCTCTGGTGGTGATAACTTCGAGGCCACGACTGGCAAGAAAATCGCGCAGCATGGCAATTTGAGTTGTTTTGCCGCTACCCTCGGGCCCTTCAAAAGTTATAAAGCAACCTTTTGCCATCAGAATAAGTTCCTAACAATCAACTTATTTCAAAAAAATCATCAAGTTTGGTCAGCTTAAAAACATTGAGAACCGGCTCGTTCAATTTGACTATCCTAAGCTTTCCGTTATGTCTCGTGATTTCCTTTTTCAAATACACTAGCATACCCAGTCCGGAGCTGTCGAGATAGGCAACCTGATCCATATTCAACTCATATGTCCAGCCGGTCGACTCGATCAAATCCATGACTTCGGATTTAAGCGACTTGGCACTCTGTATATCAAGCTCACCATCAACATAAAAAATCTTGATCTTTTTTTCAGCATCTACTTTGCATTCAATTTTAAACACATTGGCCTCCACTCTGGTCACGCAGTTTCAGTATCTTAACCATCTGCAGCCTGACACGGCCGCTGTCTTCTTCAGTAGAATAGTTCACATGATCCATGATGTTTCTTATTATAAAAACTCCCAGGCCGCCTTCTTTTATCTCTCTAAGATTCGGAACCGGTATATTGGCCGGAACAAACCCCGGATCATAATAAAAAACGTCTACCACAAACACTTCGCCGCTTGTCACAATTTCGAGATCAAAAGTCATCGCATCATTGAACTTGTAAGCATGCTTAATTACATTCGTACAAGCCTCGGTAGTGGCCAGTTTGATATCATTAAGCAACGCCGCACTCAGATTGAGATGTTGCACGCACGCCGCAATGACGCGGCGAATCAACGCCAGCGCCTCTGAGCTGCCCTGTACATGCATTTTCATGTATGTCGCATCTGCCGGCAACTCCGCGATCAATTGTCTTATTCTTTCGTGCAACTTCGCCTACTTCCGTGTTATCTGCCTTAATTATCTGGAAATACGCAAACATCAGAGCTGAAACATTGTGGTCGCCAGCTCAGGTTCCAATAGTATCATGTTATAGCCAATCGCGTCTACTATAACTGACTTACCAAGTTCTCTTGCAGTTTTTGCCAGCAACTCGGCCGTCTCACTGTATTCGGTCGACAGAAACCATGATTTTTCGAGAAATCCCAGAGCCTTGTCGCTATTGGTAAGATCGCCAAAGGCAAGATAGCAACGCGCGACCGCCTGAAAAGCCAGAGTATTATCGGGCATCTCGCGCAAAATCTTCTCACAGGCCTTCAGATTGCTAACAGCAGCGCGCTGTTTGTCGGCACTTTTCAGATGAGCAAACTGGCAGCGCAACATAGCCCAGCGTATCCAGTGATTGGTGTCAGCATGGTTCGCGGCTTTATGCCAGTTCAACAGAGATTTTTTCACCCATTCTTCTTTCTGGGCCGTGTATTCGGCCAGCATTTCCTGGCCGAGAGCAGTTTCGTACAAAAGCCAGATCTGATCGGTTTTACTTTGCAATGCCTGATGATGCTCTGAAAGCATATTCAGCAGCTCGTTTTTACTGCCGCTCTTCGAGAGTTCGGCGGTCATTTCAATATTTTTGCGGCGGTAGTAGCCATTTTCTGGAAAAAGATTGCGCAGTGATGAGTAACACTTGCGCGCCTCGCCGTGTTGCTGAAAATTTTCGTGCAACCGGGCAAGCTCATAGAGACGCTGTGGGTCTGACGACAGCTTGACCAGACTACGAGTATGTTCGACGGCCTTTTCGACATTGCCGCGCGCCCGCTCTACAAGGGCGAGACCCCTTATTGCCGCTTCAGTTTCGCCAAATTTCGCCAGTACATCATTAAAAGTCTTTTCGGCACTGGCAAAACTTTCGACCTGAAACTTGGAGCGGCTGCCAAAAACATATCTGGCGTAGGCTCTTACCAGCAATGGCACTGGTGAGTCGCGACGGATATGCGCGAGTTCGAGTTCGAGATTTTTTACCAGCGCTTCGAGCATCTCAGGCTCAACGCGATTGCCGCGGATCTGGCTGCGTTTGAGCCTGAGCAACATGAGATGAGCTGTCAGCTCGGCAGGGTGATCGCGGGTTATCGTGGTCAGGAGCTCAATAGCCAGTGGTATCTTGTTCTCAAATTCATACACGCGCGCCAGATTAAAGCTGGTCTTGAAATCGGTGGAATCAAATGCGCGTGCACGGGCCAGCAGACCTGATGCGCGGTCAACCTCGGCAGTCTTGAGCGAAACTTCGGCGAGTGTTCTGATCCAGTCGGGTTGGTTGGGAACCAGTTCAAGAGCTCGCTCTAGCCGCTCAGCCGCAGTGAGAAAGAATTTTTTCTGCAGGGCTTCGAGCCCCTGCGACGCCATTTTTTCGCCCTCGGCGCGGGCCTTTTCAATCTTTATAAGCTCAGGAGCCTGATAAGCACGCACACATGTCGGGTCAATGCGCGCGGCAGCTTCGAAAGCGTCTTGAGAGTCATCAAAACGCCCCAGCCTGATCAGAGTTTCGCCGTAATCGCACCAGTCTTCCGCGCCTGATTTTTTGATTTCAAGCAGTTTTTTCTGAGAACTGGCTTTGAGCGCAAAAGCACTGGTAGCATCGGCGCTGCTGACGATGCCTTCGTGTCCCCATTCGCAGTTCGGGTAGGTGTCGACCGCCTGCTGAAAAATCGCCAGTGCCTCAGCATGACGTTTCTGGCGGGCCAGGGTCTGACCCAGCGTTTTCTGGATATCTGGGTGATAGGGGCTGAGTTCGTGGGCCATTTCAAGATATTTTATGGCGCGCGGCAGGTTGTTGCGCTCGCCAAAATGCCGGGCAATCGTCAAAAAGCATTCGCCATTGGTGTTTTTGCTTTTTTCGACCCGGGCAAAGGTCTGGTCTGCCTGCTCTTCCATGCCCATTGAATTCTGCAGTTTGCCAAGTTCAATTATAATCTCGGGGTTGTCGGCGTTTTTATTAAGCGCCTGTTCGAATTCGAGCAGCGCCTGACCTTTTTCGTTCATGCCGAGATAGGCACGACCAAGCCCGAAGCGCATCTGCGGGTCATCCGGGAAAGAGCGGATTGCCTCACGAAAGTTTTTGACCGCACCATCATAAAATTGACGCGCAAGCATCGTCTGGCCGAGCAACAGATACATCTCAGAAGTCGCGCCGGCTAGTTCCTTATAAGATGCCAGATATTTCTGGGCCTCAGAAGCGTTACCAAGACTCAGGTGAATCTGCGCCATGCGAATAAGCACTTCCTGACTGCGGGGGTTCTTATTCAGCAGGCTTTCAAGGCGAAGCAGGGCGTCTTCTTTTCTGCCGCTGTCATAGAGCAGTCCGGCAAGACGAAAAACGGCGTCAGCGTCGTCAGGCTTGCGCTCAAGCGCTGCGCCAAGACACTCTATCGCCTCTTCGCGGCGATTCATCAGCTCATAAACCAGCGAACCGGCCTTGAGCACTTCAGGGTTGTCGGGCGCTATGGCCCGGGCGGCGCGGAAAGTTGAGTAAGACTGCTCAAATCGCCCGATACTGTTGAGTGCCACTATCAGATTGAGATAGTTGTCGATCACTGCCGGTTTCTTTCTGAGAAGCTTTTCGAGAGCCTCGATGTCGGGCCGCGACGCAGCGACCGCCGGAGCCGGCGCAGTTTTTTTAGCCACATCCAGTTTGGCAGAGCTTTTCTTGTCGACAACAGCACCACAATTGCCACAGAAGCGACCAACAACTGAGTCAGAAGAACATTTCGGGCAGAGCGCCATATTTTACATCTCCCTGGGAGCCGAGATACCGAGCAGTTCAAGACCTTTTGCGAGAGTTCGCCGGGTAAAGCTGCTGATCATAAGGCGCGAAGCCTTGACTTTTTCGTCTTCGCAGCTCAGAACCGGGCACTTGTCGTAAAAAGCCGAAAAACATACTGCCAGTTCATAAAGGTAATTACACAGAATGTGCGGGCGCAGTTCAGCTGCCACCGCCGACACTGCCGCGCTGAATTCCATCAGTTTAACCATCAGATCGCGTTCTTCGCGCTGTGAAATAACGGCAGCTGCAGTGAATTCATCGATGTTGAGACCGGCGCGGCGGAAAATCGAACAGATACGGGCATGGGCGTATTGCAGATATGGCGCAGTATTGCCATTAAGAGCCAGCATGCGGTCGAATGAAAACACGTAGTCGTTGTTGCGGTTCTGCGACAGGTCAGCATATTTGACCGCACCTATCCCGACAGTCCTTGCAACCTGCTGTTTCTGTTCTTCGCTCAGGCCGGGGTTCTTTTCATTGACGACCTGATAAGCGCGTTCGACCGCCTCAGAAAGCAGGTCTGCCAGTTTAACATTCTCGCCACTGCGGGTTTTAAGCGGCTTGTTGTCTTCGCCAAGAATAGTACCAAACGGCACGTGTTCAAGCTTAACATCAGGAACAGCGAGAATCCCGGCAGCCCGGGCTACCGCGAAAATCTGTTTAAAATGCAATGCCTGCCGGGCATCGGTGACATAGACAATACGCTGAGCACCCAGCGTTGCCGTTCGATAGCGCAGGCCTGCCAGATCAAAGGTGCCGTAATTGAAACCACCATCAGACTTCTGCACAATAACCGGCAACGGACTGCCGTCTTTGCCCTTGAATTCATCAAGAAAAACGCACTGCGCGCCCTGCGATTCGACAAGCTTGCCGCTTTTAGCTACTTCAGCAACGGTATCAGCAAGCATGTCGCGGTAATAACTCTCACCGCGCTCGTTTTCTTCGAAGAGTTTCACGTCGAGAAGCCGGTAAATTCGATAAACTTCGGCCATCGAAATTCTGATGATCTTGTGCCAGAGGTCGAGCAGCGCTTTGTCGCCCTGCTGCAGGCGAACCAGATAGTCATGACATACTGTCGCCGTCGCCGGGTTCTCTTTGCATTCAGCTGAAGCGCTCTTATAAAGCTCTTCGAGACGGGCAAGGGTCAGCTCACTGGTCAGGTCAGCACCACGCTTTTCGATAGCGGCTATTTCCGGTTCAGCTTTCCAGATAACCATGGCCATGGGTAGACCCCAGTCACCAAGGTGGTTCTGACGCACCACCGGATTACCGAGCGCTTCGATGACTCTGGCGAGAACATCGCCAATTATGGTTGAACGCAGATGTCCGACATGCATCTGCTTGGCAATGTTTACACTTGAATAGTCAACAACCGTCTTTTCGCCGCCTGCTGACACCTGCTCAACGATGCTTGCCTGTGCAGACAGTTCGTTAAAGCTGTTTTCAATAACGCGATCAGCCAGATAGAGGTTGATGAAACCAGGCCCGGCCATCTCAACCCGGCTGAACCAGTCTTTTTCGGTTTCGAGACGGGCAACCATTTCGGCAGCCAGCTTCTGAGGGGCACACTTTGCGGCTTTGGCCAGCTTCATTGCAGCGTTCAGCGAGAAGTCGCCGTTTGCTTTATCAGGCGGGACCTGAACATCAATAAAACCATAATCTTCGATGCCGTAGCTGGCAAAAAGTTCTTTGAGTTGTTGGTGAATGAGAGAGATTAACTGCTTTTTCATAATTGTCCCTTAACAATGGCCATGTTCAGGCCTTTGATTTGAAGATCAGCCATATACCTATCGACCCGATGAGAAAGTTGGGAAGCCAGACACCAATGAACGGCGTCAAAATAGCTCCCTTTGCAAAAGCTTTACCGGCGGCAAAAAGAACATAATACAAAAATATGATCACCACCGACATGCCGATGCCAATACCGGTGCCGGAACGCGTTGTCTGAGAACCAAGCGGAGCACCGATCAGCACAAAAATCAGCGCTGCAAAAGGAATCGAGGTCTTCGCCCAGAATTCTATCCAGTGCTGGGTTATTACCCCGGGTGAAATTCCCTTGGCTTCGGAGTCACGAATGAAGTTGTACAGCTCTTCGAGACTCATCGTGCTGGCGTTTTTGGAGTCTGGCACATGGTCAGGATTCACGTAATGAGTGTCGATGGGGTATTCCATGTCTTTAAAATAGGTATAATTGCGGTCTTCGCCACTCATGTGAATATCAGAAACACGGCCATCCCAGAAATAGCAAACCCCGCCTTCGATACGGGCACGCTCCGCCTCGATAACTCGCGGAAAACCACGCGCCTGCCCTTCATACATAACGACACCAAACATATCTTTTGTCTCTTCGCTGAATTTGCGCACAAAAAACTTGCGGCCGGGGCCAGCCTCGAAGAACCGGTTCTCGGCGATCTTTGGCAGAGGGCGTTTGAGAGTGACCTCGCGCCTGAACAGGCGCGTGAATTTTTCGTTAGCAACCGGAACCAGCTTTTCGTTAAACAGCAGCGTCAGAAAAGTGATGAACAAACCGGCCAGTATAGCCGGTGTCACTACTCTGGCAAAACTATAGCCGCCGGCCTTGAGCGCGATAATCTCAGAATCTGACGACATACGCCCAAAGGCGACCAGATTAGCGAGCAGAAGTGCCATCGGAAAGCTTATAACCAGCGTCGGCGGCAAGCTGTAGATAAAAAACAGCCCAACAACTGAGGCGGGCACGCCCTTGGCAAAAATAAGATTGATGAGTTCCATCATCAGGTCTATCAGCCAGATGGCAACAAAAAAAGCCATGCCAAAAAGAAATGGTTCGAGCAGCTCTTTTAAAATATATTTGTCGACGGTCTTGATCTTACTTGCCATAGAGTATGCATCCTACTCTAAGAGAGTAGTCCTATCAAGCACTTTTCGTATTTTTCATATATCCGCTTGGAATAATATCGGTACACCTTCGGTCGATTGGCGCTTTTGACTTCAAGAATTTTATCCATGGCATACTGCTTATACCTGACTCCCGGCATAATCAGGCATATCTTATGGCTGCGCCCAGGTGCGCACACGAGTACGAAAACACAAGCAACAGGACAGTGCAGAAGATATCTACAAACGAAAAAAGAGGAGTTTGCAAAACTAAGTGCAGTTTGACCTGCACTTAGTTTTGCAATTAGCAAGAATTAATGGAATTGGTATTAGTGCTTGTCAATTAGAGGCGGGAAAGGTTACAATTTTACGGCATTAATCTTGCAACCTGGGAAAATCATAACAATAATGCAAAACCTTTATCAGCTCTTTGGCGCTGCGAATTTTGCCACCCTTGAAGAACTTGCCGCAGCCTACAAACAGAAATATGCCGAACTTTTTTCTTCAGACTCGCCGCTGGCCAATATTCCAAAACTGCGCGAGCTGAAAGACGCTTTTGATCTGCTGGCTGACGACGATAAGCGTGCAGCATACGACGAAAAACTCGCGGATTTTCTCGAAGAGCTTCACGAAAAGTATGATGAGGCAGTCAGTGACCTTTCTGCCGGCAATTTGCAAAAGGCAGTCGACAAGATCAACTGGTGCATCAGCAAAGATCCTGGCGAGCCTGACTATTACGAGACGATAGGCCTGGCCTACCGACTGGCCAACGATCTTGACAACGCGCTGCGCAGCTTCCAGCAGGGGCTCAAGACCGGCCAGCGCAAAGCCTTTTTTCATCGCAATCTTGGCGACATCTACCGTCTTAAACACGACGAAGACAACTCAGACACGCATTATCTCGAAGCTGCCGAAGCATTTAAGAACATTCTGCAGGTCGACCCCAAGAATATCGGAGCTATTGAGCAACTGGCCGACATCTACAGCCGCATGAAATTTTACGACGAATCGCTCGACCTTTATCAACAGCTTTTGCGCCGGTTTCCCTATGAAGCGGCTTATCATCGCGACCTTGGCGCAGTCATGTATGAGCTTGACATGGTTGAAGAAGCAGAACAGCACCTGCTCGAAGCTTTGCGAATAGGGCCTGGCGATTCCGCAGCCCTGCTTTACCTCGGCCTGGCATATTTTAAGCGCCGTCTGCTGGGAATGGCCGTGCAGACTTTGCGCGACAGTCTAAAAAACAGCCCGGATCAGCCAGAAGTAACACAACTGATCGAACAGATCGAGATTATCAGGGCCGAAATCGGCAGAACTGTCGAAGAGATTATTTATGATCCGGCGCCCGACGCTTATGTCGAAGGCCTGGTAAAGTGGTATAACCCCGAGACTGGCATGGGAGTTTTAACCTGCAACGAGTACCCCGAGGTTTTGCTGCATTATTCTGCGATAAAGAATGAAAACGAAAGCGAGCTCAAAAAGGGTGACCAGGTGCGATTCGGCATCGTCAAAGACGCAATGAGCCCGATCGCAGTACAGGTTGAAAAGATAGGCGAGGGCGAAGTTTCAGAATCAATGCCCGGAAAAATCGAGCGTTACGACGTCGAAAAGCGGATGGGTATTATAAAAGCTCATGACGGACGCGAAGTTTTTTTCGCCTTTTCGGCGCTTACCGAAGAAGTTCTTGAGAATCTCAAACCAGATCTTGAAGTGCTCTTTGAATCGCGCACCATAACCGGGCTTTCTGACAACAACCTCGAACAGGCCAGTCGGGTCAGGCTGCGCAAAAGAAAACTTCCACCCAAGCCAGAGTAACAACAGCAAAGGCAGTTGATTTAAGCTGTTTGTTTTGCTGGGTCGGTCAGTTCGAAGAAGGCTTTTTCGAGACTGCCCCAGGTCTGAGTGACGTTTTCGATACTTTCAGACAGGCGCAGGCGGCCAGATGCGATAATGCCAACATGGGTAACCAGCTTTTCGACTACCTCGAGAACGTGGCTCGAAAAAATTATCGTAGTGTCGTTTTCGACCATCTTGTCGAGCAGCAGGCGAAAATCGCGCGTTGCCTGAGGATCGAGACCATTAAAGGGTTCGTCGAGAATCAATACTTTGGGCGCGTGTATGATTATTGACGCAAGAGCCATTTTCTTTTTCATGCCGAAACTGTAGTTGGCTGTGTATTCGTTGGCAGCTTCAGACAGGCCGAATTGAGCGAGCAACTCCTCAATGCGCGCCTTTCTATCGGTTTTTGGCAGCTGATGAACGTCGGCGACAAAATCTAAGAACTGGTATCCGGTCAGGTAGTCATAGAGAAAAATCTCATCAGGCAGATAGCCAACTCGGGCGCGAACGGCTATCGGATCCGCTGCGACATCGATGCCATCAATTTCCACCCGGCCGGAATCTGGCTGCAGAAGCCCCATCAGAATGCGCAGCGTCGTCGTCTTGCCGGCACCATTTGGGCCAAGAAAGCCAAAAACAGCGCCGCGCGCGACGTCAAAAGTTATGCCATCGACTGCGATTTTTTCATTAAAGCTCTTTTTGAGTTCATTAATTCTGATCATGATGCCCTGAAACTCTGCGTTCACGCGACAACCTGAGATGCTCGGCATACTTGGCAATTTCTGGAAATTCTTCGAGCGGCTTGAAGGTCGCGTTGTTGTGCCAGAAATCTGACAGGCCGGCGAACCCGGTCTTTTCGTATTCTGCTGCAGTAATCAGCATATCAAGTTTATCTATCGCCTTTACAAATCTGGCTTCGGCGCTGCCACCCTCTTCGAATTCCTTAAACAGATCGAGACTCTCTTTGGTTAGTGCGGCGCCCAGAGGAGTCAAAATGTCTTCGACAGCCTGCATTTCGATTTCGCTCTTATCAGGAAAATACTTGAGGGCGGTGTATGGAATATCGCCAACCCTGCTTTCACCAAGCTCATGGATGATTGCGATCGCCACAGCCCGCTCGCGGTTTATTTGCACGCTGGTCATGTTTCCCGCCAGCATATAGGTAAGCAGGACCACGCCAAAACAGTGGTCTGCAATAGATTCACCATTACGAATCCCGCGCAGCTGCCAGCCGGTGCGGCGCAGCTTTTTAAGCGTAAGAAAATCATGAAATACTTTATCGAGCTGAGAACTTTCCATCTTCATATTTTTTTACCCGGGTAATTTAGTCTTAAGTAGAGCTGCTTGAAATATTCTGCAAGCGCTCAAGTATTTATACCGAAATTTCTGTCACACAACCAGCTTTTTAAAAAAATTGTGGCCGCGGTGCCGATGCAAATTTTTGGCAAAAAAAAAGACCGGTTAAACCGGCCCTGAAAATAAGGAGGCAAACAAATCCATGAACTCTGTCGTCAGAAGATGAAGTTTGTTTAATGAATATTTTGCAGATTATCAGGCGCAGAGTTAATATTTCGTACATGCACAAACTTCGCTTTATTGACTGCCAGACCAGCACTGGAGCCATGAACATGGCTGTCGACGAGCTGCTAGCCAGCACTCTGACAGATCTGGCGACCCCTGTTTATCTGAGATTCTATCAGTGGCAGCCGGCGACCATTTCATTTGGCTACAACCAGAAGATAGAGCGGCTGATCGACATCGAAGCTGCCAGGGCCTGCGGGTTCGATCTGGTTCGCCGCATGACTGGCGGCAAAATGGTTTTTCATAATTATGAACTTACTTTTTCGCTTGGTCTGTCTGGTGCCTTCATAGAACAGGCAATCGGTCGCGGCAAACCATTTCTAGACATGTTCATGCTGGCGGTGTCACCATTGGTTGAAGGCCTAAAAAGCAGTGGCGTGCCAGCGCGTTTTGCGTCATCACGCGAAATGCAGCACACTTCTGGCAGCATGCATTGCTACGCGACCGCAGCCGGGCATTCAATTTACGCCGGCAATCGAAAACTGGTTGGCGCTGCCGGTGTATTCAGGCAGAATTGTCTGACCGTTCATGGCTCGATACCTGTTTTGGCAAGTTTTCCGCCGGATCACATATTTATTGGAGCGCAGAAAATCAGCCAGGATATCATCATGGCAGCGCTGAATGATTTTTGCACTGCCGAGCAAGTCAGCGAACTGCCGGCGACAGTTGCCAGATCTTACGCAGAGCATTTGCAGCTGGAAATCATCAACCGGCCACTTGCCAACAACGAGCTTGCCGATGCAGAAAAGTTAGCCGGCCACAAATACAACAATCTCTACTGGAACTCCAACCCTCTCTGAATTCTGTAAAATTTTCCGGCCCACCGTGGCTTTGAAAAAATATACTTGTCAAGAGAGTGGTTTTGCGGTACATTGTTTGGTTGATTGCAGTTGTAAATTTGTTATACTTAGGGCAGAGAGAGCAAAATGTTGAAAAAGATTAACTTGCTCGTGTTTGCAGTTGTGCTGGCATTACTCATGCCTGCAGAGCTTCTTTATGCCCAGAAAATCGATGATCTCAGCCTGCAGCTCAATCGCAACCCCGGCTTAACCCGCCATCGCAAGTCAAAACCGGTGCCGGGCAACGGAGAATTCAAACTTTCACTGGGCAGTCAGCTTTTTGCCGAAGAAGAGAGTCTGCGACCAACAGAAAAGCCCACATCTGAGATTTCGCGTATCGAAATAGTCGAAACCTTCTCTGATTTTGGAGAGAGCAACGCAAGCCGCCTGCAACTACGTCCGCCTGCGCAGCTTAAGCTTCGCACCAACCGAACAACTGAGCAGCGCCGGTTCGCGCCAACAATAACGCTCAGCAGTTCTTACGAAGACAACTCAATTGGCCCCAATGATCCATCAGCAAACAGTCTTTCGATCGGCGGAGAAACCGGGCGACTCAGTGTTTACGGCCAATTTGAGCAACAGCACATAACAACCTTCAGCGCACAAAGCAACGAAGCTTTCAGCAACCCGGCCAACGGCAACGCGATCCGCGCGTCAGTTGTCGAAAACGAAAACGGCGGACAGCAGAACCCCGAACCACATGAAAAAAGCGCAGCACTGGCTTCCAGATATTATCTTGAAGCTGTATACAGCTTTAAGCCAACACTCAAAGGCAAAGTTTCGTTCAAGCGCTCGATGATCGACACCTATGAATCTGAAGAAAAGCTGCAGGTCGAAGGTATAGTCGACGCCAACCAGAACATACAGATCAAGGCCGGCTACAAGAACGAAGTCAGGCCAGAGGTCACCGATACCAAATCCAGTAAAGACACCAAGGTCTGGACAGAATTCATTTTAAAATTCTGACCGATGCAGATCACTGAAGTTCGCATTCAAATCATCAAAGCGCCGCGCAACAAGCTGATGGCCTTTGCCAGTCTGACCCTTGATGACGCTTTGGTAATCAAGGATTTTCAGATTTTTTCGGCGCCCAACGGCTGCTTTGTCGGCATGCCCAGCCGTAAGATGCCCGACGGAACCTGGCGCGAAACTGTTTTTGCCATAAGCACTGAACTCTCTGAGCAGATAAAGCAGACGATTCTGCGCGCTTACGAAGACGAGATAAGCAAACCCGAAAACCGCCCGACCGCGTAGGCCGATCGATTAAGATTAAGACGCAGGCCAAGGACGGCCAAGTGTCTAGTAGTCGGACAGCAAGCGCATCGACTCACGATAACGAGTACGAGCACGATTTTTGAAGAGCCGGGGTTGAGCCCTGACAGAGAATACTTCATTGAAAAATGAAGTTTTACAGCGATCGCGCTTTCAGCGCTTGCACAGGCAGCCCAAATGTGTTATTTTCTTTGAGCCACAATAAATGGCGAAGGGGCGTAGCCAAGCGGTAAGGCACCTGCCTTTGGAGCAGGCATTTCGTAGGTTCGAATCCTCCCGCCCCTGATTATACAAGGCCAGGAAAGAAATTTTTCTGGCTTTGTTTTTTTTTGAGGTATTTATGGTCATTCGGGGGCAAATCTGTGTATAATAACCGCGAAAAACCTGTGAGGTGTAATATGACTGTTAAGCTTGAAGCCTTGATTCTGGCAGCGGGCAAAGGCACCAGAATGAAGTCTGAGCTGCCTAAGGTGGTACACCCTATTCTGGGTAAGCCGATGGTAGCCTATGTTATCGAAGCAGTCAAAGCGGTTGGCTGCGACAAAACCACTCTGGTTACCGGTTATAAAAGCGAACTGGTGCGCGAAGCTCTTGCCGGCGCCGAAGTTCTTTATGTCGAGCAGGCGCAGCAACTTGGCACCGGCCACGCGGTACAGTGTTTTGCCGAACAATCTGGCGCCGTTCCTGAGAACCTTCTGGTAGTCTGCGGCGACACGCCACTGATTTCAGCAGACACACTGCGTGAAATGATAGACCTCCATAAAAGCCGCAAACCAGCAATTACCATGATGACCCTAAACATGGAAACCCCTGGCAACTACGGTCGCATTTTACGAAAAGACGGCGAGGTCATTGCAATCAGAGAAGCACGCGACTGTTCGCCGGCCGAACTCGCGGTTAAAGAGGTCAATCTTGCCGTGTATCTCTTCGATGGCAAGTTTCTGGCAGAGAACGTTTTCGCGCTGACCCCCAACAATCAGCAAAAAGAGTATTATCTGACTGATCTCGTCGAAATGGCAGTTACACAGAAACTGCCCGTAGTCAGCTGCATCGAAAAAGACGAGTCTTCGACGCTTGGCATCAACAGCCGCCAGCATCTCGCGCAGGTGAGCACCATCCTTCAGCAGCAGATACTAGACCGGCTTATGAGTGACGGAGTAACCATTACCTGCCCGCAAAACACTTTTATCGGGCCAGATGTCACCATTTCTCCTGATACAACTGTTCACCCGGGCACCATGATTTCTGGAAAATGCAGTATCGGCAGAGATTGCGTAATCGGGCCGAATTGCCGCATCAACAACGCCAGTATTGGCAACAACTGCAGGCTTGAGGCCTGTGTTATCGACAAAGGAAATATTGCAGACAACAGCAAAGTAGAGCCATTTTCCTTTATTGAAGGTTAATTATTGAACTCAGGGAGCAGTCATGCACACTAATTCACGGGTAAAAATCTTCTCAGGCGACAGTAATCCTGAACTTTTTTCAGAAGTCTGCAGATTTCTGATGATTCCTGAAGGAAACATGTATCACACCAGCTTTGCTGACGGCGAACTATATTGTCGCATCGAAGAATCTGTCCGCGGCTGCGACACGTTCATCATCCAGCCGACCAGCACCCCGGTTAACGAGAACCTGATGAAACTTCTGATCACCATGGACGCGCTCAGACGTGCCTCAGCAGCAAGCGTTACTGCAGTGGTGCCTTATTTTGGCTATTCCCGTCAGGAAAAAAAGACCATGGGCCGCGAACCGGTTACTGCCAAACTGGTGGCCAATATTATCACGATTGCCGGCGCCAACCGCATGATGACAATTGACATGCATGACCCCGCTCTGCAGGGCTTTTTTGACATTCCGGTAGATCATCTTTCGGCAGTTCGCCTGCTTTCTGAGCACATATTAAAGCGCGACCTCACTGATCATGTTGTCGTATCTCCTGATACTGGCGGCGTTCTGCGTGCGCGCACCTTTGGCAAAAAACTCGATCTGCCAATGGCTATCATTGACAAACGTCGGCCAGAAAAGAACAGAGCGGTAGTAATGAATGTTATCGGTGATGTAGAAGGCAAACACGCGGTTGTCATCGACGATATAATTGACACTGCCGGCACGCTGGTTAACGTCGCTGAAAGCCTTATTGAAAAGGGTGCCAAATCGGTAATGGCCTGCTGCACCCACGCGCTTCTTTCGCCACCGGCAGTTGAGCGCATTCATAATTCACCGGTCAAAGAGATTATCTGCACCAATTCTGTGGCGCTCAGCCCTGAAAAAATAGAAAAGTGCCGGCTGACGGTCTTGTCGCTGGCTCCGCTGATCGGCGAGACAATTCGCCGCATTTTTGAGAGACGTTCAGTCAGTGAGCTGTTTTTGTAAGAAAAGAGGAGACGTGCCCAATGCATTTTTATACAAAATTAATTCTGGTTCCGGCCTGCAGTGCGCTTCTGGTATTTAATCTGGCAGGTTGCGGCGGAAAGAAGAAAAGTAAAAACCCGGTAGCGCCAGTAAGCGAAGAAGCCGCAGCAAAAGACAGCGGATTTTCGACCTGGGCTAATAACGCAGAAGTAAGGGCGGCAATCGAGGCGCAAGACTACGCGACGGCAAAATCGCTCGCTGCTTCCAGAATATCAGAGAGTCCGACTGATGCTCGCGCCCATTATCTCATGGGGCAGGCGCTTCTGGGCGATAAAAAATATGCTCAAGCGCGCAAGAGCTTTGAAACAGCAGTTGAGCTGTCTCCCGAAGATCGCAACTACTCAAGATCGCTTAATGAATGCCTTGCGAAGATGATTGATGTTGCCCTTGAAAAAGACATGGCCAGCGAAGCTATCGAGCTTGGCAAAAAGCTGCTGCAGGAAGGCTATCAAACACAGGAAACCGAAGCCAGACTGGCAAAAGCCTACAATATAACCGCTACCAGACTTGCAGATTCAGAAAACTTTGCCGAGGCCGAAGCAATGCTGCGGGAAGCGGTAAACCTGCTGCCAGACCAGCCCGAAACGCGGGTAAAGCTGGCCCGTCTGCTGATGCAGAACGACCGGCTCATGGAAAGCGAGCGAATTTTGCGCGCGCTAACCGAGACAAATCCTGATTTTGCTCCGGGAATGGCAGCTTACGCCGCGTTACTTCACCGTATGGGCGAGGTTCGCAAGGCCGGCGAGATGGTAAATACTGCGCTAAAACTTGACCCGGAAAACAATGAAATGATTGCGCTGAAAGCTTCTTTTGCCCGCGATCTGCCGGCAAGCGCAACTCCGGGGTCTACCGCAAGCACTACCAGCATCGAAACGATACAGACCCGTCTGAGAACGCTTGAGCGCACCGGTAACCTGAGCGAGCAGAAAAAGCTGCTGGAAAACCTGGTCGCGCTGTATCCCTCAGAAACCGTTTCTTTACTTAGATTGAGCATGGTTTGCGAGAAGCTTGGCATGATCGACGATGCTCACAAATATGCAGAAAAGTATCTGAGCAGTGAACCAGATTCGCTTCCGGGCAGATTACAACTGGCCAGATGCCTGTATCAGCTTGGTGATCATACTCGCGCCATGAACCTGATTCAGGAAATAGAACCGGACTACCCCGACAAGCTTGAAATCATGGCCGAGAAAGGTCAGGTGCTGGCGCGCAGTGGCAACTTTGACGAAGCTCGCAAGATCTGGCAGCAGGTTCTCACCAGCGACCCCGGCCATGTTGCCACGTTATTTAATTACGCGCAGCTTGAAATGGAATCAGGCAAACACAAAGAAGCTCAGGAATATTTTGAAAAGGCTATTCGCAAAGAGCCTTTTAACCATAAATACCGTTATTTTGCCGGCATAAATCTTATCCAGAGCGGTCTAAAAGACCAGGCTCATGGCTTGTGGGCAGCATCGCGCAGCTCTTTGAACCAGGAAGACCCTTATGCTGCAAGAATCTTGCGGGCACTTGGCGAAGATCAGGCTCAAACCACACAAGCTGTAAGCCTTGTTTCGCCACCGCCATCACTCGGCACACCTTCACTGGAAAGCAGAGTGCCAGATTATGTTCCCACAAACGTTATAGAAGAGGTTCCAACTGACGCAGATTACGAAAGAGCTTTGGAATACGCGCGCGGCGGCTTTTATAATGAAGCGATAGCTGCATTCAAACAGGTTCTGACGAAATCTCCTGAGAACTTCAACGCGCTGATGAACCTTGGCAAGGTTTACACGGCGACCGGTAACAACGAAATGGCCTGCGCCAACTATCTGAAATCTCTCAAACTCGACCCGCGCAATGTTTTTGCCCTGCGGGCGCTCGCAAATGGCTATTCCGAAATCGGCATGCATGGTCTTGCCTCTGAAATAACACAGCAGGTTCGCTTGTCTAATCCAGATCAGCTTGAAGGCTTTCCAAAATACGCGCAAAACACGCCAGGCAATAATCCCCGCGCCTATGAACCCTTGTCTAAGGCCATGATTGCCGAGGGACTCTTTAGCGAAGCCCTGGCAGTAGTCAATACCGGACTGGCACAGCAGAGCGACCTGACTGTCCTGCATCTTCTGCAGGGCGATGTTTACAAGAATCAGGGTCAATATGATGCAGCACTGCAATCATACAAGACCGCCCTGAACCGCGACGTACAGAGTCCGACTCCATATATTAGAATGGGCGATCTTTTTATCGCGTCAGGGCAGCAGACCAGTGCGGCTGATGAGTATCACAAAGCGCTGAAAGCTGGCTTTATAGATCCTGACAGCATGTTCGAGATTGCCGACCGCTTTCGTCAGATTGGTCGCGATATCGATGCACAAAGAGTTCTCGGCCAGCTTAAGGGCATGAACCTTAATCAGGCTCAGTTGTTAAAACTAGACCAGAGGCTTGGCACCAACCTTGCCCCAAAATCAGAGGAGAATAACTAATGACCCCGAAAGAAACCACACTTGAAAGCCTTGATTCTGCAATTGCCGAACTCAAGAAATCTGTAGACAACGTGTCTGATGCCGAGGTAAAGAAAGAGCTTGAAAAAACTCTTAAGAATCTGCTGCGCGCCCGTGAAAAAATGAATCCGGCGCGGCCATTTACCGCCCATTATGTGGTGGCGCTGCCATTTGTTCTTATATTCACGCTGGTTGGCATCTATTACTTCTCAAAAATTCTCAAGAAAGAATGCCGCTGAAACACTGCTGACAGCCTGATGCAATGAGAACCTACATTTTCGGACCAGTGCCGTCACGCAGACTTGGTATTTCGCTTGGTGTAGATCTGACGCCCACCAAAACCTGCTCGTTCGACTGCCTTTACTGTCAGCTTTCGAAAACCAGATTTCACACTTCTTTGCGCTCACAGTTCTGCGACCCGGCAGATGTGCTGAAAGAACTTAAAGCAGTATTGAGCGAAATAGCCCGGCCTGATTGGATAACCATCTCAGGAACCGGCGAACCGACGCTGCATTCTGACCTAGGGCTCATTCTGGCTGAGATAAAAAAACTAGAAAGCGCGCCGGCATGCGTAATTACCAACTCTTCGCTCATGTATCTTCCAGAGGTCAGACAGGAACTGATGCTGGCCGACCGTTTGCTGCCGACAATTTCGACAGTAAACGAGCGCAGTTTTAGGCGCATTCACCGCCCGACCGAAGATTTGAGACTTGAAGCGATTCTTGAAGGGTTGCAGCTGTTTTCTCGTGACTACACCGGGGCAATCGAGGTCGAAATTTTTGTATGCCCTGGTATAAACGACACGCCAGAAGAGATTTCCGGGCTGCGTGATTACCTGCGCAGCCTGCCGAATCTTGAGTCAGTCTACCTCAACACCGCGGTCAGGTCAGCCCTGGAAGGTGAAATTGCCACGGCAGACCAGGGTTTGCTCAACAGCTTTAGAGCGGCACTGAACCTGTCGGTGCCGGTCACCACGGCCTTTGAGCACAGCTTCATACCGCCACGCGGCAGCAACTGGAACCGGCCGGCCGTATCTTCAGATATTTTGAAACTGCTGCTCAGGCACCCTTGCAGCGAAAAACAGCTTGAGCAGGTGTTGAGCTCGGCGCCAGATAAAATCATTGAACTGCTTGGCGAGCTGGCGGCTCAGGGCAAGATCAAACAGGCGAGCAATGGCGACTGGGTGCTGACCGACTAGATCAGTTTACGGGCTTTTCTGGCTTAAGACGCAAGACAATACCAGAACCGAACTTTATGTTCTTTTTGAGCTCGATGGGCTGAAAACTTTCGGCAGCGGCCATAATCGAGACTTCTTCGAGATTCTGGGCGGCGTAATCAATTCTAAAACAACCATTCGCATCGGTTACCACTGCGATTCCTTCGCTGGCGGCGAAAGCTTTTGCAAGAGGTTTGCCGGTAAGTGCGTTAACAATGCGACCGCGTAGATAATTGGCGCGGGGCTGCCCAATGATGGCGTGCATAAAATCAGCCATGACGTCTTTACTGGTAAAACCTGCAGGATCGGCGAACTGTTCTGGCATAAAGCTGGAGATGGTTCCGGTCATGACTTCGCCTGGCGAATCCTGATAGGCCATTACCCGCACCAGCTGACGAATCACCGGTGAACCGGGCCGTACCTGGCGCAGAAATTCAACCAGTTTCTGCAGATAACCGATGGTTTCAATATTGCGCAAATATTCATCAGGTCTGAACCTGAGATCAGGATATCCCTTGATGATATTACATGAGACGGTGCGGTACACGGCAAAAACCTGCTCATCGTCGAGATCTGAGTAATCAGGCAAAACATCGGGCTGAGCCGAAACCCGGCAGCTTTCAAGAACTGTTTCGAACATCTGGGCAAGCTCAAACCTGGTAAGACGATTTTCGTGATCATCAAAGCGGTATGCCGGCAGAAAAACCAGAGATGCAAGCAGAAATAACAACGTGCCCGGCATAATGACGCGGCGCAAGGCCCGACTGAGCCTAATTCGGCGCAACGACGCCGGCAAAAAGCGGCGCAAGGTTTTCTGCAACTTTACTAAATGGCGTTTCACTGCAGGAGATCTCCAGAAAAGGCATAGATACGAGGCTTCTCTGGTGAACTGGCGCTGATGAGCCAGTTCTGCCCACGCCGAACCAGCTCAAGATTCAGTCTTGCTGCGAGTTCTTTTAAGGCATCGAGCGGGCTGGCGGCCTGCAGTTCAGCAGAAAAACGCTCCGGCAGACTTCCTGAAGATTCGACTTCGACGCCGGCGAGTTCTGCCAATTCTTTGACTACCGGCCATAGTGGTGCATCATGCAGGCTGACAACCGCCGGAGAATATTTGTCTTCGTTCGGACTTAGCAGAACCCCGGGCGTAATTGGCGCATTAGCTGACAAAGAGGTCTTTTCGGCGATTCTGACCACGACATCATTGCCGCGATAACGCAGAGAAGCAAGACAACCCTGGCGAATATAGAGGCGTACACGCGCGGTGCCGGGTCGGCCATGCAGTTCAGTGACATAGCCAAGTCTAAGATCACGGCTGGCATAAGCTTTTTGCGCGAGCGCCCAGCCGGTCAGCACCTTTTGATAGTCAAGAACAAGACACTTATCATCACCAGAAAAAGATACCGCCGGCCGATCTGCCGCATGCAAACATATTGTGACCTCGGTTTCGCCGACCTGCTCGTTAATACTCAGCAAATCAGGCATTTTTCGGCTATCTCCGGCATTAGCCAACCGCCAGAACATTGCAGACAGAAGCACAATCAGATAAAAAAGATAGATGCGGCGGCGGTTAATTTTTTTCAGATTAATCATTGTAATCAACCAGATAACGTTCGAGAGTAAAATACGCAAAAAGTCGTGAGCTATTATTACCTGTAGATTCTGAAGGTAATAAGGCCGCATCTTCGACCAGCGACTGTACACGAGCATAGATTGTTTCGCCTGAGATTTCGCTGTCAGAACTGAACTTCGCCGACTCAGGAAAAGCGCGGCCGAGTTTTTCACCAAGCATCATCAGAGCGTAATTCCAGTCTTCAGCTGTAATTTTTTCAAAAGGCGCCAGGGCCATACCAGGATAAGGTTTGACAGCACCCATCTGAATCAACTGTCGACACATTTGATATGCCGGGTGGTCAAGGGCAATATCGCTGAAAGCCTGGCCGGCCGCCATGGCAGATCTGCTGTTCACCAGCGCCAGAAAGGTAAATGCGCCTGACAGCAGCAACAAAACAAAAGCCGCCAGCAAGTATCTGTTCAACCGATATCTTATAGTCTGCATGTAACATCTATCGACAACTCACCAAAAAACGCTTATCAATTGAAGGCGGCAAAGTGCCGAAGGTTTTAGTCGACTATTTTTCTTCAATATGCTAACATCCTCTGAATTAGAGTGTTGACACACTTTTGAGCGGGGTACACAACGCGCATGACGCCTTTTAGAAAAGTATTTTTCATTCTCACCGATGTCATCTGCATAGCATTTGCGCTGGTAGCTGCTATCTGGCTCAAATTTGACAAGTTAGAACCGCAACACGTTCAATATCTGCTGTTTATAATACCTCTGCTCACCCCCGTCGGACTGGTATGTTTCTGGTTCATGGGCCTGTACAACCGAACCCTGCGTTTCACATCGCTGCCTGATATGGTCGCGGTCTTCACTGCTGTTACGACTTATTCAATGCTTAAAATGGGTGCGTTTTTCTTTACCCAGAGCTTTGCCAACTTCAGCGCAGTATTTGTCATCGACTGGATGATTTCGCTGTTGCTTATCGGTAGCAGTCGAATAGCACCGAGAGTGGCGTTGAGCCTTCTTGAAGACAGCCCTCTGCGCGGCTGGCTGTCGCAGAAAAATCTGCAGAAATCGAAACGAGTCTTGATCATTGGTGCCGGGCAGGCGGGCGAAAGCATTCTGCGCGAAATTAAGCGCAATGTGAACCTGCCAATAAATGTCATCGGTCTTATCGATGATAACCCGAAGAAGGAAAGTCAGATCATTCACGGCGTGCCAGTGCTTGGCAACAGCGAAAAGATAGCAAATGTGGTCAAAGGGCAAGGCGTCGACGAAATCATTATTGCCATTCCATCAGCCTCAGGGCATGAGCTCCGACGCATCATCAAGCTGTGCCAGGACACCAGAGTGCGCTTCAAAACCCTGCCCGGGATGCAGGACATCATTGCCGGCAAGCTGGTCAGTCTGCAGTTGCGCGACATTGCAATCGAAGATCTGCTGCGCCGACCGCCTGCTGAAATCAATCTCGCCGAAATAGCCGCCTACGTAACCGGCAAAACCGTCATGGTTACCGGTGCCGGCGGCAGCATCGGCAGCGAAATCTGTCGCCAGATCCTGCCTTTCCAGCCGGCAAAACTGCTTTTGCTCGGACATGGCGAGAACAGCATTTTCAAATCCAATCAGGAACTCCAGGGCGATGAGAATCTCGGCAACGTTTCTTTGGTGCCGATAATAGCTGACATTCAGGACCGCGAAAAAATCGCCGCACTTTTCAGTGCTTATCGCCCCGACATCGTGTTTCACGCTGCCGCACACAAGCATGTGCCATTGATGGAACTAAACCCCGAAGAAGCGGTTAAGAACAATGTTCTTGGCACGCGCAACCTGGTCGATGCCTCACACAAAGCCAAGGTTGAAAGATTCGTCATGATCTCGACCGACAAGGCTGTTAACCCTACCTCGATCATGGGTGCCAGCAAACGTGTTGCTGAAAAAATTCTCAAATGTTACGCCAGGCGCAGTCAGACAAGATTCGTGGCGGTGCGTTTTGGCAACGTTCTGGGCAGCCGCGGCAGCGTTATCCCGCTGTTCAAGCAACAGATTGAAAAGGGCGGGCCGATCACGATCACACACCCCAAAATGATTCGCTACTTCATGACCATACCAGAAGCCAGCAAACTGGTTATACAGGCAGGCTCATACGGCAAAGGCGGCGAAGTTTTCATTCTCGACATGGGCGAACCGGTGCGCATAGTCGACCTGGCCGAAGACCTGATAAAACTCTCCGGGCTTGAAGTCGGCAAAGATATTGAAATCAAGTTCACTGGCATCAGACCTGGCGAAAAGCTCTATGAAGAACTTCTGACCGCATCTGAGGGCATCACCGCGACCCGCAACCGCAAAATTTTTATCGCAAGACCCGAAGAAATAGATGAGGCGGCGCTCATGGCGCAGGTTGAGCGACTCGAGGTCTCAGCCCGGGCTGGCAAGATTCGCGGCGTCATCAAAGGCTTTCAGGAAATAGTGCCTTCGTTTGCCCCGAACCGCGACATGATACACAACGAAAAACCATTGCGCGACAGCAAAGCACAGGTTTCGCAGCAGCCACAGCTCAGGGTTATTTAAACCGGCTGGCTCGTGCCCTGCAGACGCCATCGCATCATCGCTTCGAGAACTCAGACAAGCCAAAATGTGTTTTTTGGGGGGACTCGCTACGGGTGCTCGCTTTTAGACTTTTGTCTAGCAGCCCTGCAGACTTGAAGGCTGCAGCAAAAATCAGTTTTTCTTGTCGTCGTCGCCCGAAATTGGCGGATAGGGCTGAGATGATGGTCTTTCTGAATCCTTGGCCGGCGGGTATGGTTGCGGATTTATCGAACCATCTGGCGCCACAATATGCGCCATAACCGGCGGGTAAGGCTGGCTTTCGAGCTTCTTTTCGTCTTTCATCTCATTCGCAGCCATCGGCGGATAAGGCTGACCCTCAAGTTCATGTGAGTTCTCAGGTGATTCTTTGATTTCGGTGCCATCGTCGATGAGCACCATATCGTCTGAATCTTCAACCTTTTCAAAATACTGAAAAAGCTTGCGGTCAAAAGCCTTCAGAAAGGCTTCTACGCAGTCTGGATCGAACTGCTTGCCAGAAAACTTTTTAAGCTCGCCAACCGCGGTCTTGACGGTAAGACCTTTGCGATAGGGGCGATTGGTCGTCATGGCGTCAAAAGCGTCAGCAACGCAGATTATGCGACCAGCCAGCGGGATGTTTTCGCCGGTAAGATGGTCAGGGTAACCGCGGCCATCGTAATATTCATGGTGATGCAGAACGCCGGGAATCTTTTCGGCGAGAAAATCAACCGGCCGCAAAATTTTAGCGCCTATCGCGGGGTGCTTCTTTATTATGGCGTATTCTTCGTCGGTAAGGCGACCAGGCTTTCTGATAATGCTGTCTTTTATACCAATCTTGCCGACATCGTGCAGAAGACCGGCGTAGCGGATATCTTCGACGTCTTTGGGCGCGAGATTCATTTCTTCGGCAATAGCGACCGAATACTGGGTTACCCGCCGAGAATGGCCCTGGGTGTATGGATCTTTGGCATCAATTGCAGTAGCTAGAACTTCGATGGTAGAGAGATAAACCTTCTGGATATTTTCGTACAACCGCGCGTTTTCGATCGACGACACGGCCTGATTAGCCATATTTTCGAGCATCTCAAGGTCGTGATCGTTAAAAGGAATTGTACCGGTGCGATTGAGAACCTGCAGAACACCGATAACCCTGTCTTTAAGGCGCATCGGCACGCAGATCATCGAGCGCGTCACAAAACCTGACTTTTTATCTGCGCCCTTGAAAAATCTCGGGTCTTTTTCGGTATCAGGAACAATGATCGGTTTGTTGTTCTGGGCACACCATCCGGCCAGGCCAGTACCCAGTGGCAGTCTGATTTCCTGCAGCTTGGCGCCAACATTCGGGTCGCCCGACACAATGTGAAAATACAGCTCGTTAGTCTGGTCATCGACGAGATAAACGGTTGAAGTCTCGCAACGCATAACCTTGGTCGCCGTGCTCATGATCTTGGTCAGCAGTTCACGCAGATCAAGGGTTGAGCTGACAACCCGGCCAACCTCAAGCAATGCGGCCATTTCTTCCATGCGCAGCTGAACCAGCTCTACTTCGAGGAAAGTATTAATCGAAGTCAGCGCCAGATCGCGGAACGCCGAGACAGAAAGCTCGTGTGCCGAGGGGTGTTCCGGCATTACCAACATACCAAACACATCATCTTCTGAACCAAGAGGCGTCAGGTAATGCGTTTCACCATTTTCATCAGCGATAGACCGCGCCGAGATTGTGATTGCCTGCAATTTTTCACGGGTAAAGGCAACGCAGTGAAAGCCAAGGCTCTTTTCGGAAAACCCGTCATTAAAGCGTATTCTCGTCTGCTGTGCGGATGGATCATAAAAGATGACGCCAAAGCCGGCGCGACCAAACATCGAAGAAGAGGTCTGGCTGAGAACACGCAAAATGTTATCAGTATTCTTTCCGCAGGAAAGAATCTGTTTCTGCGCTTCATAAAGCAGCTGCTGATGTGTTGCGTTCAATATTTCAGCCACTCTTGCGGTGTTCTCCTTAAATCTGCGAGGCAATTAAATTATAAGTTAAAGTGAAATCAGTAGATCTGTCAGACGATAAGCGTCTCATATATAAACTTCTGCGGTTTTCCATTAGTGTCAAGCCATAACAGCGTATAGTCACAGCGCCACGCTCCCCAGCCTGGCTGGGTTGATACCGGCAACCGGTCAATCTTTCGCTGCCACCAGATGTCTGGGGCAAAGCCTCCGATAGACTTTTCAAAGCCAACAACTCCAACTTCCGGCTGACTGAAAGAACCATCTGCCGTTATCTCACAGGCGGCCGACAAAAAGCCGGAACCGCTGCCAAACCAGCGAATTTGCTTCTCTGAGCCTGAATGTTTCCAGGTGAGGGCCTTCTTATATTCAGAATCGTCTCCATGTACATTTATTAATACGGGAAACTTGTCATTTTTGTTCCTGAAAAATAATTCAAGCGCTTCATGCGCAGGCTCCACCGGGATTCTGCCGCTTCCGTCGAGAAGACTTACCACCCAGAAAGGCTCTGACAGCTTATCAAAAAGCAGAGTGCCTCGCCCGGGCGAACCAGCCGGAAGATTCAGCGGTCTTATCATCGGCCAGCGAGCTGCCGCGACTGCGGTTCGCGCCGCGCCACGAGCTATTGCCTGCTCACCAGGGAAAACCAGATCTATTCCACTTTCAAAGAGCAATTCGATCTGCTCGTCAAGCCGGGGGGCGTTGGCGAACAGTCCGCTGGCGTTGCACAAGACAACGCACTCGCCGCCAGCCCTTGTTCTTACCGCATCAACAAGCTTGCGAAGCTGCATTGAAGCCACTTCGTGCTGAAAAACGCCTAAAAAAGCAATGACTGACATAAGCAATTTATTGTATCATATAGCCTGTCTCACCACAACAAAAACGAGAGTATTATTTGATCAGTCCTGCAAAAGTTCCTTGTAAACATTGTTTGCGCCAACATTTTTTTGAACGACCGGCGCCCGGAGTGTACCCTTGCGTCAATAAAACCTGATTCTATGAAGCCAATCGCACAAGCAAAAATTTATGCATCCTGAACAGCTCTTAAGAGAAGGGCATCAAACAGATTGTGCAAATCGCGTCAGGTCTGACCCCATATTGGCGCTCGGCATGTGATATTTGTATTGTCTGCGGCCGAATATGCTCAATAATGGCTTATCCAGCTGAAGTGCAGACTTTTTTCTTCGAGATTATTCTGGCGAAATGTGTCATGCTTTTCGCTGCCAACCTGAAAAGCCAGTTCAAGCGAGTTCGACTGTGACAGGCTCTTCTCGACACCAACCCGCCAGTTGTTTCGATTATGACTTGAATATAGTTCGTCTGCAAAGTCGATAAATTCGCGGTTAATAAATTCTGATTTCATTCTGAATTTGACACTCTCAGTTATCAGGTAGTCCCATGCCACCATGGCGCGAGACTCATCTTCGTCGGGGTACAGCAGTCTTTTCTGGTCATAACGCCGACGCAGACCAGAGAGCATCAGACTGGCCCGCGAACGCCCGTGCCGATAAAATCCCTCATAGATAAGCGAATTTACGCGAAAATCCTGGTCAGCTGTAGCTGGGTGATTCTGAAGTTCGTCAATAAATGTGAAGGTCTGGGTCATGTTCGCTGAGTAATCATAATCAGCCGCCAGAGAGAAAAAATTCGCGTTGTAGTCGTTAAGAAAATAAGCCCCGGACTCTCTTTGATAATCTACCTTGCGGTAGGTGTCGCGCATGCGAAGAGTCAGGTCTTCGGCAATCTCGTAAGCAGCTTCAAAGCCGCCGGCAACCTGGTCATAGCTGTTGTCGATGCGGGTTCGCTCGCGAGCCGCCATGTCAGCAAACACTTTTAAAAACAGGTCACCACGAGTTTTCTGACGCATGTACTTAGCTCTCGGGTCGTCGTCACGAGGATTAACCACGTAGTGCGTGTAATAATCAACCGCTTTGCGAGCTGCCAGGCCATTCGGAAACGAAGCAAAGTAACCACGATCACCACGGGTAGAGTTGGCTACAGCCGTGTATTTGTGACGCCCGGGAATCAGAGAAACAATTTCAAAACCGCCACGCGCCTCACGATAGTTGGCATCAAGATCGTTTTCGAACTGACGCTCTTCGTAGCTGCCAAGCAGATTAAAGCAGGTGCGCTGCGAAAACTCATGGCTCATCAGCACGCTTCCAACATTTGATCTGAAGCTGTAATTCTCAAGTTCTGGCATATCAAGATAGTGATTGTGAAAGTCGAACTGAAAATAATCGTGATCACCGGCGGCGATTCCCCAGGTCACATTAAGGTAATGATCGAGCTCACGATATTTGAAAGAGCTGTAATCGCGGCTGAGAAAGTCTTCTTTGTTATAATACAGGTAATTGAGCCGCTCTTTGATGTCGAGAAAATGGGTTTCGTTCAAATCACCCTTTACCGCCAGAAACAGGTCACTGCGACTGCCATAGAATGTCTTGTCATACTGTCTTCTGGTGATAGTCGGGGTCAGCGATGCCGGGTCATAAACACTCTCATACCAGTCGCGCCTTGTGCTGTCGAGCACGCTGCGCGAATCATAATCGAGCACCAGTTTAAAAGTGTCGTCGGCGGCATCTGCCTGCAGCACAAGCAAAAGCATCGCCAGTAGCAACGCTGACCTGATTATGGTTAGAACTCTGTTCATCAGCTGTTTTCTTTCGAATAAGACCTGTCTGAATATAACTTGCCGCATCTATATTCGGCAGAAGTCGCCAAACCATGAACAGAAAGCATTGAAAAATATACCAGCTAAATTGTAAGATTCACTAAGTATGACTGATACTGTTAAACAACCGATGCTTCTTCTTCCGCCAAGCCGCAATCTGGTGATCAGACTGGCCGGCGATCGCCTGCTGATTGACGATGTTCCTGACTGGCTGGCCGATTACACCGGCAGGCCTGCAGCGAACATTGTCGGGAAAAGTGCCGAATCTTTTCTTGAGCCATTTTTACCGGGCCTGAGCGAGCTGGTGCGCCAGACCAGCCAGCAAAGACACAATTTTTATGGTTTCAAGGCCAGTCTTACTGACAAAAATGGCGAGAGCCACCAGCTGCTGCTTGACGCGCTGTTGCCTGCAGACAATGGCGATCAGGAACTGATTACAATATTGATGCAGGAAGTAGCAGACAAGTTGCCGGCGGCTCTGGAAAAGGCGACATTTTTCGGACTGGTCGGCAGCTCAGAGCCTATGCAGAGGGTATTCAACAAAATCAAAATGTATGCGGCCTCTGATGCGGCAGTTCTCATAACTGGTGAAACTGGTGCCGGCAAAGAAGGCGTTGCCGCCGCGATTCACCAGATGAGCAATCGCGCCGCCAGACCGTTTGTAACCATGAACTGTTCGGCAATCACCGAAACGCTTTTTGAAAGCGAACTGTTCGGGCACGAAAAGGGGTCTTTTACCGGCGCCATGCGCTCGCACCGCGGCCGCTTTGAACGCGCCAACGGCGGCACGCTGTTTCTCGACGAAATCGGCGACCTGCCAGCCCTTTCTCAGGCCAAGCTGCTGCGCGTACTCGAAACCTCGCAGATCGAAAAAGTCGGTTCTGAAACTCCGATTAAAATCGACGTGCGGGTAATTGCAGCCACCAACCACAACCTCGAAAAGTCGAGCCAGAGCAGCGGTTTTCGGGCTGACCTCTATTATCGCATCAACGCTCTGCAGATTATCGTGCCCCCTCTGCGGCAACGGGCAGATGATATCGAACTGCTGATTCAACACTTTATCAAGAACCTCAACCGCAAGTATAACCGCAGTGTTTCATGCCTTACGCGCGAAGCCGTGCAGCTGCTCAAGCAGTATCAGTGGCCAGGCAACGTCAGAGAGCTTCGCAACCTCATGGAACGACTTTTCGCAGAAAACCAGACCGATGTAATCGGCCTGAGATCGCTGCGGGAATGGTATGAAGAGCGCATGAACGCGGCCCAATACGCTCCTGGCAAAAATTACAGTGATGTAACCATACTGCCGTGGCAGCAACCAATAAGACTTGGTATGCCTGACCACGAAAAATCGCCACTACCAGCAACAAATGGCGATAAGAAACTCAGTGAAGCCGAGTTGCGCAAAGCTTATCAGATGGCTGACGGCAATATCACCAGGGCAGCCGAACTGCTGGGAATCCATAAGGCCACTTTTTATCGCACTCTTAAAACCCTGAATCTCGAGCGCGAAGACCTTATGCGCCAGGCCGACTAAGCCGGCCCGGGTTTCGCTTCAACAACCGGGGCAACAGAACTTGCGGCTGGCGCCGCTTCGCCGCCTTCTCCCGCAACAGCGTGCTCGACACGGTTTCTGCCATTGTGTTTGCAGATATACAGCGCATCATCGGCAAATTTGATCATTTCGAGGGCTGTCTCAGGCTGCAATCTAGGCATCGTAGACACACCGATGCTCAATGTCACCTTAAGATCGCCTTTTGGCCCGGCAAAGGCGGCACTCTCGACGCGCTGGCGCAGACGTTCGGCAAGCAGCATGGCACCCTCGTAATCGGTTTCCGGAAGAATTACGCCAAACTCTTCGCCACCGTAGCGGGCGGCAATATCGGTATCTCTGGCATTGTCACGAACGATTTTGGCGACTTCACGCAATACCATGTCGCCAATCTGATGGCCCCATGTATCATTAAACTTCTTAAAATGGTCAATATCAGTCATCATGTAGGCAAGCGGCTTGCTATAACGGCGGGCACGCCTGAATTCTTCTTCCATCTTTGCCTGAAAGTGGCGATGAACAACCAGCCCGGTCAAACCATCGACAGTTGCCAGATTAAACAGTCTGGCTTTTTCGATCACCACCGCCGCCTGATTTGCCATGGTGAGTGCGGTCTGCAGATCTTCACTGCTGAACAGACCATCGCGACGGTTGACGATGTTCATGACCCCGATCGCGCTGTCTTTGATCATAAGCGGCACGCAAACCAGCGAACGCATGTTTCCACGGTCAGCATCTCTGAATTCAAAAGTCTTGTCTTTGCGAACATTTTGAATCAGGCGCGGTTTACCGCTGTTAAAAACCTCGCCGGCGATACCCTTGCCGACCTTAAATTGTTCTTTGAGCTGCTCATCAATAGTTATTTCGCCCTCAACACCAAAAACGGCTGTGCGCTCAACCAGCTCTTCATATTTGTCATCGAGAAGAAACAGCGAGCCGCGCTCGGCGTTGAGCACCTGCACACCGCGACTCAAAATTGCATCAATAGTCTTGCCAAGATCTCCCATATAGCTGACAGCCTGGCTGACTTCGTTGATTATGGCAAGTTCCCGCACCTTGCACGCAAGAGAATAATTCTTTTCACGCAGCGAAACGAACTGCTGAATCAGCCTGGTAAGCGCCCATTGAATTGGCACCAGCAGACAAATCGGCACCAGCTCAAGTACTATATCAAAATAAAAAACTGCCACACCCGACAGTCCCCAAACCGCTGCAAGCCCCAGGGTAATAAAGTTGGCAGGCAAACCATGGCTTTTCCAGAGCAGATAAGCGATGCCAAGAGCAAACACAAAGATCAGTATTATTGTTGTTTCGACGGTCGAACGGTGCAAAAATCTCTGACTCAAAATATTATGAAGAAGGTTGGCATGAATCTGTACACCGGATAGCTTGCCGTATGGCCCGAATTTGACGTCTTCTGCAGAATTACCGGAAGCTGTCGTACCTACCAGCACCAGGCGATTGGCAAAAAAATCTTCAGCCTGCGCTTTCAGTCTGGAATTTTCCCGAGAGTTCAGCAAAACACGCATGGCTTCAGAATAACTTATCTCTCTAAAACGCCCAGAATCACCGGAGTAATTTAGCAGATATGACTTGACCCGGCCGCCTGTAACTTTCTCGTAGCTGTCGTAATAAGGTAAAAGTCTGTTACCGAGTCTGACGCCATACTTTTCGACAGAAGGTCTGCTGCCAAGATAATTAGCAGCTGCGGCAAGACCAAAAACATAATACTCTTTGCCCGCATTCATGCGAGACAAAAGCAGTTTTCGAATAACACCATCCGGATTATCAGACGCAATTATTGCACCATCCGGATTAAGATGTCTGATTTCAATATCAATGTAACCCAGCGACAAACCTGATTCCATAAGCGCATCGCACGGCCGGATTGATGCGTCTGCCGTAACAAAATCGCCTGTGTCTTTGTCAATTACCGTCTCTTCTTTGAGAATCAAAGGCATGACAACCCGACCGAAATTCTTTATTTCGCGGGCAAACTCCTGATCATCGGCCTCACCATAAAAAGACTCATCGCTGAAAATAAGATCGAAGGCAACCGTTTTGGTGTCAGCCTTCTTGAGCTCTGAAAGAAGTTCGGCATGCTTTTTACGCGGCCAGGGCCATGGACCAAATTCCTTTATGCAGTCATCGGTAATATTGATCAGAACTATATCTTTATTCTCTGCCAGAGCTCCTCGCAATCTGAACCTGAAGTCGATGGTTGCGTTTTCAAGATGATTCAGCTGTCCATAATAGAAGAGCAGAGAAAAAAGCAGGGCAAAAGCAAAGCCGGCCAGCAGCTCCCAGAGCGGAACAATTGCTGGCGGCTTTTCTGAAGTCAGTCTGATTATCTCACTTGAGCACAGAATTCCTTCTGAGCCCGGCGATTGCGGCTTCTGACTCATTGTCTATCAGGGAACAGCTATCTGAGCACGCAACTTTTTCATTTCCTTGAAAGCTTCATGGAAAAGTTTGTCAGAGCGTGGCAGCAACCTGATCGCTTCTTTGTAATTGCGAATTGCCTTTTCGATCTTGGCCTGGTCTCTGAGCCGGTCAGCGCGTGTCTTATACAATTTACCAAGCTTGCGGCGCGAATCGATAAACTTATCTTCGAACACATTTACGCCGGTATAAGCCGGTGCAAAGGGATCAGTAACCGTGAATGAAGAATAAAGATCAAGAGCTTCTTCGTAGTCTTTTACGGCTTTTTCCCAGACTTCGGGAGCTTCGAATTCTTCGGTTTCAACAAATTCATCTTCTTTGAGATTCAGCTGAATCTTTTCTTTGAGCTGCTCAAGAAATGCGTGATACACGTTATCAGTACTGTCGAGCAGCAGCTGAGCGCGTTTAAGAAAGCCCGAAGCCATGGCAAATTTGCCGGCATGGCAGGCCTTGTTGATTTTGGCGAGATATGGGCGAATGATGCTGCGGCGGCATTCAGTAAGTGAATTCTTGATGTAAACCACATATTTGTGGTGTTCGGGCAGGCCGGCTGCTTTTTTTGCGGCTTCCTGAAACTCGAGAATCGCTTCGCCAAAGTTGCCAGAACGCTTAAAGTCATCGCCGCGGTCAACAAACGGAGTCAGTTCAGAACGAATCATAGCGTCACGATGCCCATTGCGCGACTTGTCGAGAAGTACTTTTACCTCTTCGAGAAACGCGATGCTGTCATCTTTGGCAAGCCGCGTAGCTTCTTCGAGTTCGTCTATAGCTATCTGCCAGGCCTTGTTGTCAAGTGCGGCACGGCCCTTGTCGAGATGCACAGATGCAAGATGACTGTTAACATCTTCAATGCGACCATTTATGGTCTTCTGCAGATCAACCTGCTCAGCAGTCATTGGCGCATGTGGGTCAATTTCACAAATCGCGTTGAATTCCTCAATTGCCTTGAGATAACTGATCTTGGCTTCGCCCCATTCGCCTACGTTTCTTCGGGCATCACCGTCATTGACATGCGCCTGAATCTCACGGTATTTTTCACTGTTCATAGTATCTCCTTAGTCTGCCTGTCTTTTCCCGGCCGTCTTTTTCATACGTTGAGAAGCTGTTTTAGCGTCAAAAAAATTAACTCCGCGACCTTCGGGTTCTCCGGCCTGTTCATAAGCTGTCGCGGCCTCTTCATAATTTTCAAGCCGATAATGAATATAACCCAGAAGTGAGTTTGCATCCTGATTATTGGGGTCGAGGGCAATCATTTTCTTAATCGCCTTCTCAGCACTGCTGAAATCTTCGAGCTGCACATTGACCAGCGAGAGATCCCACCAGATCTGTGGTGACTGCGGGTGTTTGCCTGACAATCGTTTAAAGTCGATTAAAGCCAGGTTATAGCGGCCTTCTTTCATTTTATTGGAAGCGGCGGCATACTCTGAATCGGCATTTAATGCCGCGTTAGCACCCTCGTTGCCAGACTTGGAACTGGCGGTCTTTGCCGGCTTTGCACCAGCACTTGCTGATGCAGCCCCTGAAGACTGGCCAAGATCGACCCTGCCACCGGCCTGCGCATATTCAACCAGAGCGCGCACGCGACCGCGGAATTCTGAAGTCGGAAATGCCGCCAGAAAAGCCTTTGACCAACCAATAACTGCTTCATGCACACCAAGAACAGCGCGCAGACGAATTGCTTCGTAGTAAGCTTTCTCTACCAGCGGCGAAGCCGGGTGGTTGGTGAGCAGTTGATCGTAGGTTTTGCATGCCTCAAGCAGTTCGCCAAAAGAAGCAGTGGCTTCGGCAAGCTCAAGCAGAACTTTGTCCATGCCCGGGCGATCCATGCCATCTTTAAGACTGTCCTGCAGGCTGAGAATTCTGGTTGCCAGCTGGTCTTTATCGTCATCAGCAACGGCCGCCACGCTTAGTACGCTGCGCAACAACCGCGAAGTCTCATCACCAAGTTTTATGCTGCCAGGAGCGGGGCGTGCTGCAACAGCCTCAACCTTTTTCTCCGTCTTCGAAGTCTGAGCAGGCCGGGCAATCGGTGCTTGCCTTTCAGAACTTGCGACAGCAGTGTCAGCTACCGCAGGTTGCGGCAATGGCTCTGCCGCAGCAGAGGGTTGCGGCACAGCCGGTTGTTTGTCATTTTGGGGAGCAGGTTTTGCTGCTGGCGGCGTTCTAACCTCTTGTGCTGACGTCGCTTTGCTTGAATCCACTCGTGGCCTGGCTGCGACCTGCACTTTTTCGGGAATCTCATCTGCTTCGATACGCAAGCCTTCTGATTTCACAAAGGCCTGGCCAAGTTCAAAATATGGGCTCGATCTGTGACTGCGCCGCATGCGGGCAAAAAGGCTCTCAACCCGGTTTCTGTTGCCCAGCGCTGACTCTGCCTGCATAAGCCGATAAATTGCTTCAGCCTGTTCTTCGGGGCTATCGACAGATTCAAGCAGTTCATCGAAAGTGCGCACAGCATCTTTGTGGCGACCGGCCTCGATCTGGCAGTCACCCAGCATAAAGCGGGCAAGGTTTCTTTGTAGCGGTGTAGAAGCATTTTCAAGAGCGTATTCAAAGCTCGAAATCGCCTCATGAATGTTTCCAGCAGCACGCTGACGCAATGCTTCGCCCATCAGGTCAGTAGCTTTGCGTGAGGCCACAGCAGAATCAGGGCAGATAAAAATTCCGGCTGCAAGCAGAGCAATAGCTGCCAGCCGTCGCCAATGTGCCATTTTTACAATCCCCACGAATAAAATTAGAACAAACGTACAACGCAACAGGATAAAACATACATACCCATAGCGGCAAGCAGAATTACTGAAACAGTGACAAGAAATTCATTCTGCCCGGTAAATTTGCCTAAATCCTGCTCATAACAGACAAACCAGTCGGGAAGATGCCGAACATTATCATGCCTGATGCTTTTGCCTGCCTGCAACAAAATTTTTCCATCCTGCCTGACAAAGCGACTGGTAAAATTGCGCTCTTCAGTTGCACTGGCAAAAGGAGGCATCGTCTTACTGATGTTTACCCGTTTAGCAACCACCTGCCGATCGGCATGGCCGATGACAGAACCGGTATGGTCGGCAAAAATCAGTCTGCTACCAGCGTTCTGCGAGATCCTGGCGGCAGCGTCACTTAAAAATCCGGAGTCAACAAATGCGGTAAGACAGGCCAGCGGATTGCGATTCTCATCGCGCACCGGCACAGCAACCCACCATAACGGCCTCTGACGACGCGTATCGTAGCCAACCGGGCCGGTAAAAAATATACTGCCATTCTTAACCGCCTTACAATCGCGGGCGTCAAGGCTTAAATCATTGCCAGAAACATCTCCGGTCGCAGCCAGAACAGTTCCATCAAGATTTTTGAGCATGATCGTCCGAAAAATTTCGTCATTGAGAGCTGCTGAGAAAAAATCTTCGACCGCCGCGATATCTGAAAGAGTCTGCCGACTGAACCCTGCTAATTCCTCAAACTGATAAATCATTGCCAGCCACAACGCTGAACTGTCTGAAAAAAACTGACGTATACCAGCCGTTTTTTCTCGCGCAAAGCTGGTCTGCAAATACATTCTCTCGAGATCTTTGTCAGCCAGACGCGCCGGCGGCAAAAGAATCATCTCGTCATAACTGTTGTCAAAGCCGGGCAATAAACCAGCGCTCAGAGCAAAGCGACGAAACAGGGCCTGCGGTAATTCCTTTAAATAATCTACGTCATGGGCAAACAGAAGAATTTTTTCATAAGCATGTCCGAGCAACGGCTCATAAGAATCCAGCAGCAGAGACAGACTGTTTTGCAGTCCCAGTTGCCAGGCGCGCACAACACTTGTGCTCTGCAGCTTTCTTACTTCAGGATTTCTCGCCATCAGTGCTAACGAGTTGCGAATCTGCTGAGACGGGCGGGCAGCAACCTCTGCCGCAAGGCTGACGATTCCAGCCGCATTCTGCTGCGCCTGTGCGAGCACCAACCTCTCAGGCAACCGGTATAACCATGCCGCCAGAAAAAAGACAGCGATCGACAATACGATTCCTGCCACTGCCACAGCTTTGCCCATTATCACAGGCAAAAATCCTGACTTTTTTGCTGCCGACTCTAATGTTTTCATATAAAACTGCCGATAGTATTCCTAGAGCATAAAAATTATTCAAGTTCGAAATTACTTAAGGAGGCCCATAATGCTTTGCCCACAATGCAGCGCTCCGATGGTCAGAAAATCTCATACCGGACGCCAGAGCCCTTACTTTACACTCAACTGCGCCCACTGCAAATTCGTAATTTTTTATCGCGGCAACTTCAACAACGAAGAGTAAATAGTATCAGCTTACAGTAAAGACATCTGACCTTTGATTATTTTACCACATCGGTCGCATGGCAGAATGCTAAATCAACCCTGCCGATAAAGCAAGAATACTGATTCGGCAGATTGTTTAACCGCCGCCACTGTGCTAGAATGCGTGGAATTTTATCTCAACTTTTTTTACGGAGATTCCATGGCCAGACCAGTACAATCGGCTGTCAGAGCCAAAGACATTATCTACGTCATCATTGGTTCACTTCTTGTTGCATTCAGCCTCGCAGCATTTACTGTTCCCAATAAAATCGCTTCCGGCGGGCTTACCGGCATAGCCACTATTCTTTATTATTCGATAGGACTTCCGATCGGTGCCGTGGTTTTTGGCGGAAACCTGATTCTGATATCTCTGCAGGCCTGGCTTATCGGCCACCGTTCTGCCTGGAAAACCCTGTTGTCAATAATCGTCACTTCTGCCGGTGTCGAATTGATGATGAATGTTTATGGCATGCCAGCGCTGACCACAGATCCCATTCTTGCCTGCCTTTACGGCGGCCTTATAACTGGCGTCGGAGTCGGCCTTACCTTTCGGGTTGGCGGAACTACCGGCGGCGTCGATATTATCAGTCAGATTTTGCATAATCGTTACCACATACCGGTCGGTGATGTATTGCTATTTTCGAATGTCATCGTAACCTCGCTGGCCGGCTACGCTTTTGGCCCTGAGCTTGCACTCTATGGCCTCATCACCGTATTTTTCAGCAGCAAGGTTATCGACTCTGTTCTCGAAGGCATGTCGGTCTTTCGCTCAGTACTCATCATCTCGAAATTTCCCGACGAGATCAGCTGGGCAATCATCGAAGACCTGCATCGCGGCGTTACCTGCCTCAACGGCGTCGGCGTTTATTCGGCCAAACCTACCAGCGTACTTCTCACTGCAGTTCGCCGCAAAGAAATGCCGATTCTGCGCCAGATCATTTACGAATATGACCCTGATGCTTTTGTAATTGTCGGAGATGCCCGCCAGGTTTTGGGCCATGGCTTTGTCAAGCTTGGCGACGAAATCAGGCGCGAAAAAGATTAGAGTTTCTCCTGCGTCAGAAATAATTTATAATGTTCTGAAACATGTTTCACGGGAGGAACAATGGCGCAACGCATTATCAAGCTATATGCTTCCGAATTTCCCGAGAACGAACCCTTTGTTTCGTTTTTCCGGCGCCCCGACGTAAAAACCGTCTTTCTCAAAAACTCAAACTTTTTTGAGCTTAAAGCGCCTGACGAACATGCAATATTCTTTGTCCACGAAACCGCTTTCACCTCGAATCTGCTGCGATTTCTTGGCTATTTTGACAAAACCGGCAAAAATCTGCCTTTGGTTATTGCCGGTGACAAGTTTGAACAGAGTTATCTCGAACATCTGTTCGCGAACCGGCCTTTCACGCATGTGAAACCTGCAATCGGCGAAACAGAACTCTACGAGACAGTACTTAAAGTTCGCGCCGGGCAAGCCAGTTTTTTGCCAGAACACGACTATGCAAAAGAATTGCAGACGGCGCGAGAGAACATCGAATCACTGCACAAAATAGGCATGGCACTTTCCTCTGAAAAAGATCCTGACAAGCTGCTCGAACTGATTTTGACGCAAAGCCGCAACATAGCCGGTGCTGATGCCGGCAGCCTCTATCTGCTTGAAGGCGAAGACCAGCTTCGTTTCAAACTTTCGCAAAATGTCTCGCTCGACTGGTCAGTAAAAGAAAACTCAGCTTTACCAATCAACGGGCACAGTATCTGCGGCTATACAGCAGGCTCTAAAGTTGCAGTCAGTCTGCTCGACGCTTATGATATCCCGGCAACTTTTCCATTTACCTTCAACAAAAGTTACGATCAGAAATCGGGCTACCGCTCGAAATCAATGCTGGCCGTGCCAATGCGCAACAAGAGCGGCGAGGTTCTCGGCGTTATTCAACTGATCAATAAGCGCGCCGACTACGAGAGCAAAACAGCCGGACAAACTCTCGCGCTTGAAATGATAAGGCCTTTCGACCATGACGATGTTGAACTGCTCAACAGTCTTGCATCACAAGCTGCTGTAGCCCTTGAGAACTCGCGACTTTATCAGGATATCAAACGGCTGTTCGAAGGTTTTGTCAAAGCATCAATCTTTGCTATTGAATCGCGAGACCCGACTACGCACGGACATTCTGAGCGCGTGGCCGAACTCACTATCGCTCTGGCCCATGAGATAAACAACATACATAGCGGCGAACTGGCTGAATTGCATTTTGACCATAAAAGACTCACCGAGCTGCGATATGCCTCGCTGCTACACGATTTTGGCAAGGTCGGCGTCCGCGAAGAGGTTCTGGTCAAGGCAAAGAAACTTTTTCCATACGAGTTAGACGGTCTTAAAGATCGCTACCGCTATATTCAAAAATCTCTTGAGTCTGACTTTTATCGTGAATGCCTCGAATATGCCGTAGAAAACGGCATCGAGCGTTTTCAGCTGATCAGACCTTCGATAGAAGCTGCATTCAGAGCCCGCAGCCAGGACGTTCAGGAAACCCTGGACTTTCTGATCAGGGCAAACGAGCCGACTTTTTTAGAAGATGGCAGCTTTAACAAGCTGCTTGAGCTTGGCAAAGAGAATCATCTCGGCAGAGACGGTCTTTTGACGCCAATGCTGACTGAACGCGAAACGCATGTTCTGTCGATACGCCGTGGTTCGCTTTCTGAAGCCGAGAGAATCGAGATCGAATCGCATGTTCGTCATACTTTCAAATTTCTTTCCAAAATTCCCTGGATCAAAGACCTGAACCGCATACCCGAAATTGCCTACGCACATCACGAAAAGCTTAATGGACGCGGGTATCCCAACCACCTTTCGCGCGAAGAGATTCCCATAGAAGCACAGATGCTGTGCGTCGCCGATATTTTTGACGCGTTGACCGCACAGGATAGGCCATACAAGCCAGCCGTGCCGCTACAGAAAGCTCTCGACATTCTTCGTATGGATGTCGATCAAAACCACATAAACCGCGAAATTGTCGATGTTTTCATCAACAGGCAGGTTTATCGTGTGCTCGAAGGCCGCATGTTTCGCTGATTATGGCGGCAATACTCATACTCGCTGACATCGAAGGCTCGACCGGCTGCAACCGGCGCGAAGACGCGCAACTCTTCAATGACGGCTGGATACGCGCCTGTCGCGAACTGTCACGCGATCTTAACGCTCTTTGCAAAGAACTCAAAAAAGCCGGCGCTGGTCGCATACGCATCAAGGATTTTCATCGCACCGGCTTTAATGTTTTCAGAGCAGTGCTTGATCCCGAAATTGAACTTGATCAGGGCTACGCCGCCGGGCCGACAATCGGCATCGGCGATGTCACAGGCTTTGACATGCTGATGATGATCGGCATGCATGCAGCCTCAGGCACAACCGGCTTTCTGCCACACACTCTCACCTCGAAGTTTGCCGGCATCAGCGTCAATGACAGACTCCTGTGCGAAGCAGAGCTTTTCGCTGCTTCAGTCGCGGACCACGGCATCAAACCAGCCTTTTTCAGCGGTTGCCCGGCAGCATGCGCGCAAGCTGAGGCGGCAATCAAAGGGCTCTCTGTCTTTGCAATAGAAAAGCCGTTGAGAGCCGAACCCGCTTTGGTCAGGCAGCGACTTGCCGAATCAGCAGCAATCGCGTTCAACAAGGCGTGCCGCGGCGAACTGCCGCCGCCATACCTTCCGTCAGGCCCTTTTAAAACCACTTTAACCATGCGCGATGGCCCAATGGCAGCCGAAAAGTTACGAAAAGCCTGGAGTCTTGCCGGCGAAAATAATGCGATCACATTTACTGCGAACAGCATGAACGAGCTCTACTGGCAGTTGCTAAAACTTGCCTATCTGAAGCCATTCACGCTCAGGTTTCTGAACACATCTCTTGTAGTCGCCAACCTTGCCGGCAAAATCGCCCATATCTGGGCCCGAAAAAGACTGACCCGCATTCTGAGTGAATAAATCTGAATGCGGGCTGAAAAGGTTCTTAAAAGAAAGTAAGATCGGGGTCAATCTTCGTGGAAGATAAAATCGATGCAGACGGTTGCGGCGAGGCTGATCAGGCTCATCGATGTGTCGGTGTGAATTTCAACTTCGTAGGTGTCGGCGGTGGTCAGAAGTTCTCTCAGAATGCCCTCTGATTTGTGCCTGATAGTTGCAACCGGATTACCATTGTTATCCTTGAATTGAAAATTTCTGAAATGCCAGCCACCGCTGATAGTTCCGAGACTCTGCCCATTGCCATCTTCGACCGCGATACCCGGTCTCAGCAGCGAAAAATGCTGTTTAAGCAGGCACAAAACTTTACCATCCGCGCCACGCACGGTGAATACTGATTTTCCAAGCGCCGGTGGCCGCGAAATATCAAGAACCGGTTCGCCCTGCGGATCACGCATGACAAGCTTTACTGACAGAAAAGCCTTGTCGAGAAAAGCGCGGGCAATAGAATGCAGCGTCGAAGTTTCTTCGTCGATACTGCCAAGCATCGCGCCATTTTGCGGGTCAATTATCAGATATGACTCACAAAGTTTAGTCGCGCCGACCAGTTCTTTGACAATATATTTGTTTTTCATAGTTATGGCAGCCATGTGTTACTCCTCTACCAGACCCTGACCGCTACTTCAGCGGCCCATTCAAAAGGTTCGACACCAAAACCGCTCGCTTCATCAAGCATTTCGCCGTAAACCTTGTCAGACAGTGCGGTTTTAATTTTAGCGATATCAGGAACCTCGCCGGCCTTGATGCCGCAGCCAGCGAATATTTTGCGCCACGCTTCTTTCTTCTTCTGATCTTCAACATTCTGCCACGCTGCGCGAATCATGTACCAGGTAATATGAAAGTCTTCGAGACTCGCCTTATCATCTTTGCTCATAGCAGCAAAATTGCTGGTCAGAGTATTATTGATGGCGGCAGTAGCAGAAGCATCATACCAGACCGGCTGATCTGGCTGCGCGAGAAAGGCAAGATATTCGACAAAACCTTCAATAGACTGCACGGTTATAATCAGTTCACCCTCTTCAAGCACTTTGCGGGTGCTTTCCTGTTGCAGACGAATGAACAATTGAGCAGCGATGTCATCTGGCACTTCTTCGGCTGTTACCTGAAAGTCTTCTGTGAGGTCGCCCTGAATTTCTTCGAGCGTTTCCTCATCGGCTTCTGCCAATGCATCGATCAGTTCGACCGCTTCGAGAAAATCCTGCTTTTCTTCTTTGCTCATCGCCGCGCATTCTTCGGTAATTGCAGCGAGGAAAGACTCTTTTTGCGCAACAGTAAGTCGCGTTGTCAGCACAAATTCAAGCAGACGAATGTGGCAATCAACGGCAAAAGCGGTTATTGGCGGCTCACCCGGTACGATGATCTTTTCTTCAGCCTGCAGCGAAACAACCGCGAACAGACAAGCAAATACAAGCAGCAAAGCTACCGACAACACCTTTTTCATAGCCTACTCCGTCAGATTCAGATAGCTTCATGATATAAGCTAAAGCGATTTTGGTCAACTCATCACGCCAGACTCATGTCGTGCAGACCAGGCAACATTAAATTCATCTGAGCAAAATAGTGTAATTAGTGTTATCTTATTTGATCAGGGCGAACGCTCACCAGTATCAAAGTTATTGTGCGAGGGGTTTTATGGCCGCGAAAAGTCAGATTAAAATCGACATGGCGATTCAAAATGAGCTCGAAGACCTGGTTACCGAACTGCGTTCAACGCTGATAACCAAACGGCTTAAAGCAGTAAAATCACTTGGCCGGCTTAAAACTCCAATTGCAGTCGAGCCTCTCAGCAAAGTTCTCACCGACCGCTCGCGCGAAGTAAGATGCGCGGCCATAGAAGCTTTGACCATGATCAACCCGTCAAATCTTGCGGAAATTCTGCAGCCACTGGTCAGAGACAAATCGGCCGACGTGCGGCTTCGCGTTGCCCACTCTCTTGGAATAAGCGCAAGCGACGAAGCAACCGAAAACCTGATGACGCTTATGCGCGACCAGCGCGACGAAGTTGCCGGAATGGCCGCGAGAAGCCTTGCCAAAAACCCTCGTGGCAGCCTTGCCATGCTGATCAGACAGTTCGGCGACAAATCATGGAAAATTCGCTCAAGAGCGGCTTCAGCTATTACCAGAATGGGCAAAAGCGCGGTTGAAGCGCTAAAAGTTGCAGTAGAAGACAACGATTCCAACATCAGATTCTGGGCAGCCATCTGCCTTGGCCATCTGCGCGACCGCTCTTACACTAAAATCCTGCTTGAAAAGCTGCAGGATCGCGACATAGGCGTGCGAATCGCCGCTCTGCGCGCCCTGCGCGAGATAGGCGACCCCAATGTGGCAGCCAAACTTTTTGAGGCTCTTTCTCAGCCTTCAGAGCAGATTCGCGATCTGATTTATGAAATTCTCAAAGATTTCGGCACCCACTCAATTCCATACCTGATGGACTCACTATCGAGCGAATACTGGATGGGCAGGTCTCTGGCCGCGCAGGCTCTCACCGACATGGGCAGCGAAGCGGTTTTCCCGCTGGTATCTGCGCTTGAGAGCCAGGATAAAGAACGCCGTTACTGGGCAATCAGAATTCTCGGTAAAATGCACGAGCAGACTGCTTATGCTGAAATAAAAAAGTTTTTATCAGACCCCGATTCTGAGATCCGCATGGCAGCGCTAGAATCTATGGGCTTTTACCTTAACCCCGACGCGGTTCCGGCGATGATCGAGCGTTTTCTTGATCCGGCCTGGGTTGTGCGCAAACACGCCTGTAGAGCTATCATCAAGTTTGGTGTCAAAGCGGTTCCGAATCTGCTTAAAGCGCTGAATTCTATAGAAGAAGACGTTCGCTACTGGGCGCTCCGCTCAATCGGCGAGATCAAGCCACGCGGCATTTACCCGCATCTGATCAAGCTTTTCAAAGACCGTTCCTGGACTATTCGCAAAACAACTTCTGATGTGTTGGGTGGCTATGGCGAAGACGCGTTGATGGAACTTACCGCGCTGGCCACAGATTCGACTGATTCTGAGGCGCGCTACTGGGTCTTGCGTTCTCTCGGCAGAATTCGCGCCGGCATGTCGCTGCCTTTGCTGTTCAGGGCTCTTGAAGACCCTTCAGAGTCAATTCGCGATGCCGCACAGAAAGCGCTGGCCAATTACGGCAGCGAAATCATCGATGACCTTTTTGCATTGTTAAAAAGCGAAAAGCGAATGCTGCTTGAAAGTGTCTGCGCGACTTTTACGCGAATCGGGCCGGCGCTTATGGTTCCCAAGCTCTGCCGCAATCTGGGCAAGTTTGACGAGCATGTTAACTACTGGATACGAAAATCTTTGACCAGCTTTGGCAACGAGGCCAGACCACACGTAACCGTTCTGTTGCAGAGCAAATCAGAAGAAATCAGGCGGCAGGCGATATTAAGTCTCGGGCAGATAGGCAAGCACAGCGACAGTGAAGCCGTTCAATCCCACCTTAAAGACGAATACTGGCCGGCCCGCATTGCTGCAGCCGAAACCCTGGGCAAACTTGCTGACACTTCGGCAGTAAACCCGCTCATCGAGGCACTTGAAGACGAAGATGAAGACCTGGCAATGGCCGCGATTATTTCACTTGGTAAAATAGGTGATGAACGTGCGGTTCCCGGGTTGCTGTCGACGCTGCAACGAGAATCATGGGCGTTGAAGTTTCAGGCCATCAAAATTCTCGGCGAAATGCGGGTTAATCGAGCATTTATCGACCTGCTCAAGCTTCTTGACGAAGACACACTTGATCTTAAAATACATGTAGTCAGAGCGCTCGCCAGAATCAGCCACCCGCGCTGCTACGAAGAGCTCAAAAGGCGCTTCGACAAAGAAAGCGACAGTGAAGCTCGTCTCGCTTACATTGAAGCTCTGGCAGAACTTGGCAACCCGGCAATAGTAGCTGAGTTTGTCAAAATGGCACAGAACAACGACAACTGGGACGAACGGCGGGCAGCCATAAGAGCGCTGGGCATAATGCGCGTGGTTAATGCCCGAAACGTTCTTATTCAGGCGCTGAAAGATAAGGATCCCGTAATCAGCCGCGAAGCACTGGCAGCACTCGAAGCAATTCTTCCTGCCGAAGAATTCAAGAAGACCGAAAAAGCGATTGCCGCAGCGCGCAAACAGCAGGAACTTTTCCAGAAAGCGTTCAACGAAGGCATGAAACAGATGCGGCTTGGCGCCATGCGGGAAGCTGAGAAGTATCTCAAAGAAGCCATCAAGATCAGCCCGCGCGCCGCCTACGTCTATTCGGCGCTGGGTAACCTTTATTATAAAACCGGCAAACTCATCGATGCCACCAAGGCTTACGTAATGGCTACCAGCATCAGCCCCGAAGACATCACGCTCAAACTCAATCTGGGCATGGTTTACTATCGGCGCCGCGCCTATCGCGAAGCCGCGCAGGTTTTTGGCAAGGTCGCCAAATCTGCCGGACCCAAGAGCCAGCAGGGTCAATATGCCAGCAAAATGCTGGCGCGCATCAACATCGAAGCGCGGCAGAATGTAGCACCAGCCGCCAAACCGGAGTGAACAGCCTTTGCCGGCAATGCCGGCGACATAAACCAGTCCACTCACTGTGCGAAGCTGGTGAGTGACTGGTATGATCGTGTTATGAGCAGACAACTATTAATAGCATGTTTTGCGAACACGCAGGCGGTAAGCGCAACTGCAAAACCAGCTGGCAGGTCATTAAAGCTTGGGCTGGCAATTCTGCTGATCATGTTTTTGATTACTTCTTCGGCACAGGCTCTGACACGATGCACATTTTGTAAATATTCAGTGAACTCGGATGCTCTCACCTGCCCGAAGTGCCTGCGCAAACTGCAATGGCCGGTTGTGCCAGAGCGTAGCCGCAGCGCCAGAGTTATCGTAAGAACAGGCAACGACGCTTTCATCAGGCATCCGCACGCGCGCATTCGCCTTTACCGCGATGACCGCAACAGCGGCGGCGATCTTGTCGGCCATATCGGGTCATGGGGCGGGCCGACGACCCTGCGCTACCTGCTCAGATTTGACATACCGCAAGCCTTTGCCAATGCGCATGTCAGCTTGAAAGCCTTCAAGCCAACCCGAGCCCTGCTAAAACTGCGAATTGCCGACGGCGGCCGCCACAATGGGCTTCCTATACGCATATACCCACTCACCAGACCTTTTCAGGCGGGCAGTGGAAAAGTCACAATACGAGAGAAAGAAAGCGACGGCTGCGACTGGTATCATTCGATGCCATTGGTTGTGTGGCAACGCGAAGGCGGTGATTATGCCGAAAAACCTTCTGCTGTGGCTATTCTTGGCGAAGAAGGCGAGAGAGAAACCATTATCGACGTAACCGCGCTGATCGCAGATAGATTCAAAGATTTCGCCAATACTGGCATCTGGGAAGACCCGGGTATGATCATTATGCGTGATCCCGGGCGCTATGGCTATTATGGCTACCTTACCATTCACAGCTTTGAAGCACACCGGCCGGGGCCGACTGTTATTTCACCCGAACTCTTTATTCACTGACAGCCTGGTGTTGAAGCGTTGCAGCGACGCCGCGCGACGTTGCACGCGACGGCCTGGCGCCAGCGCAAAATCGGCCAAAACCCTTTCCAGAAGCGAATTCTAAAAGTTGGCATACCTCTTGCAATATAAGTTAGCGTGAAATCAAGCAACGCAAAACTCAAACAGGAGGAATAAAAATATGTCTATCTGGAATTTTTTGAAAGAAATGGATCAACTGCAGTCTCAGATCGGTGAGCTGGCCAGGCTGAATTCTGTTGCCGGATGGCCGCGCATGTCGTTTCTGCCGGGAGTATCTTCACGACATTACCCGATGATGAATATTTCGGCTGACGATCAGAACATATACGTTGAAGCACTGGCTCCCGGTCTTGACAGTCAGAGCCTCAAGGTCACCGCTGTGCGCGACAAGCTGACCATAAGCGGCGAGAAAGCAACAACCAAGGTTGCCAGCGAAAAGTTTCACCGCAACGAACGCTCAGCCGGCAAGTTTACCCGCACAATTGAGCTTCCGACCCAGATCAATCCTGACCAGGTCGCAGCTGAATACAACAGCGGCATTCTCAAGATCACGCTGCCCAAGGCCGAAGAAGCCAAGCCGCGCCAGATCGAAATCAAAGTCAACTGATTACAGGCAAGAATGAAAGGAGAGATTACCATGGCCGAAAAAACTATACCCGCAACCCAGAACAATGAAAACCAGGTGGTAAAACGCGAAATTACAAGACATCCGGAGGCTTATGTAACGCCACTGACCGACATATACGAAGAAGAAAACGGGCTCTATGTGATGTGTGACCTGCCCGGCGTTAACAAAGAAGGTCTGAGAATCAAGGTAGAAAATGGCATTCTTACCATTGAGGGCCACGTAGATTCAACTAACGATACCAGCTATCTGCTGCGCGAGTTTGAACCAGCCAACTACTTCAGGCAGTTCGAACTCAGCGAAAGCGTCGATCAGGAAAAGATCAACGCGGAAATGAAGAATGGCGTTCTGTCGATCTTTCTGCCCCGCGCTGAAGCCCTCAAACCACGCACTATCGAAGTTAAAATCAACTGACGTTACCAGCCTCTGTTAACTGACTGCCCCGACTTTGCCCCGCAAAGCGGGGCATTTTTTTTCAGCAGACAAATTCAAACCCTACGCAAGGCTCGCAAAGATTAAGTTTTAAATGAAATCTTATTGGAAAGCCATGAGATATACGATTTTGCCGCAATCCCGTGAGCAAAAAAAAGGTGGCAAAATTTATTCAGACGAATTTTCACCTGTAACTGTATGCTAACAAAGGTTCATTTTTATCCTTGACAAAGCATAGTGCTTTAAACAGATTGTCATCTTTGTAAGTAAGTTTCTGTTCAACTGGAGGGTATCATGTTAACCGTTAAAAATGCTGTCAAAGGGATCGCGCTGGCCGGTATGTTCTGCCTTGCTACCGGGTTGCCGGCTCATGCTATCCTCGAAGGTTCAAACCGCGACCGGTTTGAATACCTCGACTTCTCTGAAAACATGATCAGACAGGGCCTGTATGCTACGAGCGGCCGGGCGATATTCAATCGCGACCAGAAAAAGTTTGTGCGCGGTATAAAAGAAAGCAATGCCCCGCACATCTATGAACCTGATGTCTACACCTGGGAACTGGCCATGGCAGAACACCGCAAACGACTGGCGCAGCTGGCGCCGCCGCAAGAACCGCCAATCCCAATGGTATATCCAGTTCCCATGTCAGGGCCTGGAATGCTGCCGACAAGCCCGATGCCGCTGCAACTTACTCCGATTGGTCCTCAAGCAGTATATGAAAGCACTGGCATGCTGCCGGCAGATGCCCAGAACCGGATGAACGGAATGGTTTACCGAGCCCGAGCCCGTGGCCTGCACGCTGGCAGTGAACTTCGCGCCAACGAAATCAAGCAAAAACTCATCGATCATATGAATTCGATGGGCGGCGACCAGGGCTCTTCGGCTCAATACGGCTCACCAGCTATCCCGGCTCTGTTGCCGGCATTGCCGGATCTGCCCAAAGGCAGCCGCGGTGACTCTTATGATTCGGGCTTCTAAGCCGCGCGATCAACTCATAAGTTAGAAAAGACAAATCCCCGCGATCAGTGATTTTTCTGAGAGCGGGGATTCGTTTTTGCGATTTGTTTTTTACGATTAGTTTTTTACGATCAAAGATGCATGGCAACTGCGCACTGATTGTAGCCGACACCTGACCCGACAAACACAACGAGATTGCCTTCCTTAACCAGACCACGGCGGCGCGCGACGTCAAAGGCTACCGGCAGGCATGCTGAGCCCATATAACCATATTCGTGCATGATCTTGATTGCCTTCGATTCTGGCAAGCCGAGGTCTTCCATAACCTGGGTGATCGTCTTGCTTCGCACCTGGGTAAATACAATGTGATCAATGTCTTCTACTTTAAAACCGCCGTTGGCAGCCACTTCGCGCACACGCTTTGGCCAGCCTTCTCGATTCACACTTGACGGGAAAGGCGTAACGAAGCGAACCTGCGTGCGACCAGCCTTGAGCGACTCAGCGGTGGGTGGTTCCTTGGTGCCGCTTGAATAGATGCCCCAGCACTCATTGTATGAGCCGTCGGCAGCGAGGGCTGAAGAAATAAAGCCTGGTTTGTCGCCTGCTTCAAGAACTACTGCGCCAGCGCCATCTCCGTAGTAAAAACTCATTGGATCGTTGTCAAGATCAGCCAGGCGATGCATCATGTAAACTCCGATCACCAGGGCGCGTCGAATGTTGTGCTGATTTGCCATCATGCCAGAAGCAATCGACAGGCCGGTTGGAAAAGACGCGCAGGCGCAGCCAACATCAAATGTACCCGCATTTTTGGCGCCAAGTTTATGCTGCACCACAACAGAAGTTGCCGGGGTAATATAATCAGGTGTGTCGGTTCCAAGAACGATCAGATCAATATCTTCAGGCTGCAGCCTGGCATCTGCCAGGGCTGCCCGGCAGGCTTCCACCGCCAGATCAGAAGTTGCCCAGTCTGCTGGGGCGCGAAATCTGGTAAGGATACCGGTTGCCTCTTCATTTTTGTTAATGATTTCATCGCCGAATTTTCTCCTGAATTCCTCGTTAGAATGTTCTTCTTTCGGTATGTAAGCGCCGCTGCCAACGATTTTTGCATGTCTGCTCATATAGAATGCTCCTGATTAGTTGTATCAATAGAATTATTTTGCATTGCAAAAATTTTATGCCACAATGCAGCAAAAAAGTCAAGCTCTGCGTGAATCTTTCGCAACCTGTTGGTTTTGTGCTAGACTGACGCAGCATGAATGCCATGCATTAAACTTTTTCAGGAGGCTCAAATGTCTATTATTGATGCTATTCAGGCGCGTGAAATCATCGACAGCCGTGGCAACCCCACTATCGAAGTAGAAGTTATACTTGAAAGCGGCGCTTATGGTTGCGCAGCTGTTCCATCAGGTGCCTCTACCGGCGAACACGAAGCAGTTGAGCTTCGCGACGGTGACAAGAAGCGCTATGGCGGCAAAGGCGTTCTGAAAGCGGTAGCAAACGTTAACGAAATTATTTCTGGCGAACTCGAAGGTATGGATGCCGTTGAACAGCGCGCAGTCGATGCTACCATGATCGCTATGGACGGCAGCAAAAACAAAGCCAAATTGGGCGCCAACGCTATTCTCGGCGCGTCACTGGCAGTCGCCAAGGCAGCAGCCGAATTTGCCGGCCTGCCGCTTTATCGCTATATCGGCGGCGTTAATGCCTGCACACTTCCGGTACCGATGATGAACATTCTCAACGGTGGCTCACACGCTGACAACAACGTTGATTTTCAGGAATTCATGGTAATGCCCGCCGGCGCGAAAAGCTTCAGCGAAGCACTGCAGATGGGCATCGAAACTTTCCACGCTCTCAAAGGCGTTCTTAAAGCAAAGGGCTACAACACTGCCGTAGGCGACGAAGGCGGCTTTGCCCCGAACCTCAAATCGAACGAAGAAGCGATTGAACTGTGCATCGAAGCAATCGGCAAAGCTGGCTATAAAGCCGGTAAAGACATCTTCATTGCGCTTGACCCCGCTGCCAGCGAATTTTTTGACAAGGGTCACTACGTGTTCAAGAAGTCAGACAAATCCAAGAAAACCCCGGAAGAAATGGCTGACTACTGGCTGGCATGGGCAAAAAAATACCCGATTATCTCTCTCGAAGATGGTATGGCCGAAGATGACTGGAAAGGCTGGGAATACCTCACCAAGAAAGCCGCCGGCAAATTGCAGCTGGTTGGCGACGATCTGTTCGTAACCAATGTTGAACGCCTGAAAATGGGCATCGACAAAGGTGTTGCCAACTCGATTCTGATCAAGCTCAACCAGATTGGCACCCTTACCGAAACTCTCGAAACCATTGAAATGGCCAAGCGCGCCGGCTACACCTGTGTTATTTCTCATCGCTCAGGCGAAACCGAAGACACAACCCTTGCCGACCTTGCCGTTGCAACTAACGCCGGCCAGATCAAAACCGGTTCAGCTTCAAGAACTGACCGTATCTGCAAATATAACCGCCTGCTCAAGATCGAAGACGAACTTGGCTGTGATGCCAAATTCATGGGTCTCGACAGCTTCTACAATATCAAGCGCAAGTAATATACGATCGCCCGCTTAATCCCGACCGGCTGTCAAACCCTGTTTGTCAGCCGGTCGTTCTTTTGAATGCAGCAAATTCTCTGTTTAACGGAGGGAATATGGAAATTACTATCCTGGCATTTGCGCTGCTGATTCCAGTGATCTTTCTGCTCATACTGTTCGGCTGGCTGATGCCGGTATCGCTGATAATCTCGGCAGCTGCTGCAAAAGTTCAGGTTACGCCCTTAGACCTGATTGGCATGCGATTCAGAGGCGTCAATCCGCACACTGTTGTAAAGGCGGTCATAAGGTTGAAACAGGCCGGCATAGAACCCGAGCCCGACAAACCCGGCAACCAACCCCAACCGGAAAAATACGATGGCAATGATGAAGAAATGCTGGACTTGATACGGATTGAAGCGTTTTACCATAATCCACCGACCCTGCATCGACTCGAAGCTCATCAACTTGCCGGCGGCAACCCCGATCAGGTGGCAAATGGCCTGATCGAAGCAAAAAAGCGCAAAATCAGCCTGGCTTTCAAAGATGCCTGTAGTATAGATATCGGTGGCGGGAATGTCATGAGAGTGGTCGCCGCTCTCGAAGAAGCTCGCAAACGCAACGTCGAACTCGACATCGATAAAGCAATTTCAATCGAACTTGCACTGTCAAAAAACTCAACTGGCAGTAGCCGCTGAATTTGCGGGTTTCTGTTGCATTTTTCTGAAAATGAAGGGGCTGTCTCATAGTCCCAATTTTTATCTTCTGCTACAATTCGATGCCTTGTTATCGCATTGTTTAAGGGCAAAAGGATATGAAAAGAGCTGTTTCATATTCCTATGAGACAGCCCCTTAACCTATAAAACAGTTTTATTGAATCTTCAGTTCTGCCAGATTGGGTCAGTTGCCGGCGGCAGATCAGTAATATCAACGATGAGACCAGTAGCCTTGCCACGCTGGTCAAACCTGAAATTCTTGCCAAGCACCTTCATTTCTTTATAATTACCCTTTTCTTTATAAAGCTGAAAAGCCTGTTTGTGCGTATTTTTAAGCCAGTTATACATCAGTTCCGGGTCCCAGAGGGCGAGAGGAACAGCTTCTTCACCAGGCTTTGCCCAATGCGCCTTGAACAATGTTTTCGCCAGTGAAACATGATTGCCGGTAACCGGACCACCAACCAGACTCTTTGGCAGGTTCACGCGGCGAATCCATTCTTTGGTGAATGCGGGGTCAATGTAGCCACAGATATCGAGAAAACTCATGGCAAAAGCCGAGCAGCCGGCACCAGTTCCTTTGCGCGGCTCATTGCTGCCGTTATAAATATTGTCGTAGCCTCGCGCACGATATTCATCGATATAAGTTTTCATGCGCCGATACGCCTGCTCATTGATCAAAAAGCGAATATACATTACTTTACCGGTTTTGTAGCGGTCGATAAGCTCACCATCAAGCTTGTCGCTGCTGTCGAGAGCGCCTTTCATCGGCGCAAACAATACGCCAAGCCCGTAACCGTGCTTTGTTATAAAATCTGCATCTGAAGGCGCGTCGGCGGCAGTGGTTGAACCGGTCAGTTCGATACGCTTTCCATCTTTGCGCAGTTCCATGAATGCGTGGCCGATTGTGTGTTTGTTTTTGCCGTGCTCAAAAACCAGACGACCTTTAAGGCCTGCACCATAAGCCAATTTAAGCGGCGACGACCAGTTCAGCGGCGTTGCCGGCGGGAACGAATAGAGAATAAACTCGTAGCTCTGCGCAAACAGTTGCCCGGCCAGCCCGACAAACAGAACCAGCAGCAGAAGACTTTTTTTAAACATAGAAAACTCCTTTATAGCAACAGACCAAAGCTGGCCTGAACAGCCGGTCAAACTCCAGAACAAGAAAACATCGACCGTATTTTTTTATTATACATACTGAGCCAGGTTCGTCAATGAGCAGAGCAGATCGCCAGCCAGTGCAGATCGCAAGCTCCACCGGCCGCCAGATACCAGACACAGCAGATTACTGGAGGACACAGACCTTTCAATTCGTGCGATCTATTTTGCCAGATAACCAGCGCAAAAACGAAGTGGAGCGCACGCCTTAACAAAAAAGCTGCCTTTCGGCAGCTTTTTAAAAGTCAAAAAAGTTATACGCGATCAGTTGCCTGACGGGATTTCGCCCACTGGCGCAACAGGTGCAACCGGAGCGGGAGTTGGAGCGGCAACCGGTTCAGCAACCATCGGTGCGGCTGTCGGAGCAGCAACCGGTTCAGCAACCATCGGAGCTGGAGTTACCGGAACGTCTACAGCAGGCATGCCAGGGATAGTCATTGGCATGGAGGTGGCGCCCTGTGAATAGTTAACGACCGGCTGTGAGTCTTCCCAGCGGGGAACATAAACGGCGATGATCAAAGAAGTGATCATAAAAACAATAGCCATAGTAGTAGTCAACTTTGACATGAAACCACCGCTGCCACGTTCGCCAAATACGGTTGAAGAAGCGCCACCGCCAAATGCTCCAGCCAGGCCTTCGCCTTTATCAGCCTGCAGAAGAACCACAACAATCAAACCAACACATACGAGAATATGAATTAATTGAATAAAACCGGCGAGCATAGGCTGCACACTCCTTCATGTTCGGTACATAACTTCGAGTGATTGAGTTTATCAACTGCATACAAAATTGTCAAATATTATTAACTGAGACAAACGAGATGGCCGGGCCTGACTGACATTGCCGGTTGTGGCCTAATACCCGCCGCTGTTGAGCCAGGCTTCATAAGCCTTTAGAAGGTTGGTCAATGGCTCAATGCCAAAATAAAACACAAACAAAAAGCCTATGCAAAGATATGGTCCGAATGGAATCATATGGGTCAGCGGCTTGTATTGCTTACCATAGCGAATCCTCTGATATAGAATGCCAAGAATGCCGCCAAGGGAGCCAAGAAAACTGGCGACGACAAGAGTAGCCAGAACGGTCTGCCAACCGGCCCAGGCACCAAAAGCAGCGAGAAGCTTTACGTCACCGCCGCCCATTCCCTCTTTTTTGAACAGCAACAGCGCCATCTGGCCCAACAGCCACAGGAAACCACCGCCAACTGCAAAGCCGATCAACGAATCGGTCAGCTCAACATGATACGAAGGCGGCGCATAACCAGCTTTTATCCAGGCCCAGCACCCGGCTGAGTAAAGCAACCCGACCCAGCAACCTTTTATGGAAAGGGTGTCGGGAATGATCAAATAGCGAATATCCACGATTGTAACGATCAGACAGCTTACTGAAAAAATCCACGAGACCAGCGCCCGGGTTGAAGCTCCCCACCAGGCAACCGAAGCTGCCGCCACCAGAACCGAGAACAAAATATACAGGCGATCCTGAGTGCGACCAGCGTTGTAACAGCCGCGCCGCGCGCCGCCGGCACAATCAGCGCAATAAAGGTAATCGCAGTGAAATTCTTCGTGCCCGGGCCAGGCACGAATTGCCCAGCCGATGCGACGGCCGGCCAGAGCGCCCAGCACAGCAGCTATCAAAACAAGATGTATCTGAAAATCTGGCATCAGCCTTCCTCACCAATCCAGCCGTTTTTCTTGAAAATGCGGCCAAGCATCTTGAACACCAGTTTGGCGGCCATAAAATCAGAAGCGATGTTGCCTGGTATCGGGCAGAGCTCGACCACGTCGAAGCCAACGACGTTTTTCTCGTCAATAACCCGATTTAGCAGTTGTAACGTTGGATACCACAGCATGCCGCCCGGCTCAGGCGTGCCGGTAGCTGGCATGATCGACGGATCGAAGGCATCGAGATCAATAGTAATATAAACATTGTCCGTCAAACGCTTCATTACCCGGTCAATCCAGGCGTTGTCGCTGCCGGTCATTTCGCTGGCCCAGATTATGCCATCGTGGCCGCTCTTTTTGATGAATTCAATCTCGTCACGGCAGGTATTGCGAATGCCAACCTGAGTGAGTTTCGCAAGGTCAAAGACACGGCGCATCACGGCAGCATGGTTATAAGGCGTGTTTTCATATGAATCGCGCAAATCAGAATGCGCATCGAGCTGCAACACTGACAGGCCTTCGCCGTATTTCTTTCTGATCGCCTTGACCGGAGCCGAAGTAATGCTGTGTTCACCGCCCAGTATTACGGGAAACTTGCCATCGTTGACTACTGCGCTGACCGCACTTTCGATATTCTGCAAAGTCGCGGCCGGGCCCTGCATATCTGGCTCAAGCTCTGGCAGCGTGTGAACGCCACTCAACAAAGGCTCGCACTGCAGATCGAGGTCGTAAAGTTCAACCTGACGAGAAGCGGTCAGAATCGCAAACGGGCCTTCGCGGGTTCCGGCTCGATAAGAGGTTGTGCTGTCATACGGCACTGGAATGATGACCGCGTGCGCATCTTCGTATCTGCTGTCTTCTTCTGCCAGTCCCAGAAAGTTGTATCCAGCCTTAAAATGAATGTTGTCGAGACTCATGCTTTAACTCCCGCCAGTGATGTTTTTTTGCATAATAGCATAAAACGCCGCTGACAGAAACTTTCAGATAAAGCTGCCAGCAAAACAACAACAAGAGCATGTCTGCTTTGCCAGAGCCAAATCGCCGGGCACCATAAGTCGCTCACGCAGGGCAGACTTTTGTTAAACAATGAGCAACTGGTTCTTTATCTACAGACTTCGACTATTCAAGCGGTTTTTCGCGCCTGCTGAATCCTGGCCAGCAGTCGGTCGAGCTGTGCAGCAAAAGCGCGGCTATCTTTTATACCATAAGGCGGCGGCCCACCGGTTGTCGCGCCGGATTTGCGCAGGGTATCCATAAAATCGCGCACAAACAGACGCTCTTTGATATTTTCGTCGCTATAAAGCTCTCCGCGCGGGTCAACTGCCAGCGCACCTTTTTCTACTACTGCGGCGGCAAGAGGAATATCTGCGGTTACAACGATGTCTCCAGCGCTGACGAGTTCGACAATTCTGGCATCGGCGACATCAAAACCCTGCCCGGCCAGCTCAAAGCTGATATATTCTGATTCAGGCATGCGCAAAGGCTTGTTGGCAACAAAATGCGTTGTGATTTTTACCCGCTGCGCGGCGCGAAAAAGTATGTCGCGGGCGGCACCCGGCAGGGCATCGGCATCAACGAAAAGCTTAGGATGTTCTTCACAGATGTCTGCCATTACTGCCCGGTCTTCGGCAAGATGGCTGTCGGGGCATGCAAAAATTATCACCAGCGGCGCACCACCTCTTTTCACCAGCTGATGCGCGTATCCCTCGGGAACAATAAACACATCACCGGTAGATACCTGGAGAGAATGACAGCTCAACAGACGCGCTCCCGTAGAAGACTTCGCGGTGGGGCCTGAATAAAGAGCGCCAGAACCAGACACAATCTCGTAAACTTCATAGCCGTATTCATGCACATGACAGGTGACTCTGTCTGAAATTTCGGCAACGTGCAGACGCCACGACCCATCGCCAGCGAGGCATGCATGTCTGATCTGCGCTATCTGGTCAGGAATGGCTTTTTCGAGAGCAGTCTGCCAGACTGTTTGCGCAAGATCAAATCCGTTGCCAGAAGACAGCTTCGCAACCGGCGCTCCAACTGCAATCTGCGCCAATGCCTGACAATAAAAATTCTTCGTCAGCACAGCTGTCATAACAAAATCACCTTTCTTATCGAGTCCTGCAAAAACAGAATCGACCCGCAAATATACCCATTATTCGGGCTCGCCAGAACCCAGACTGACAACTATGATTCGCGCCCGGCCCATAAAAAAACTCCGCCGGGATTTTTCCCGGCGGGTAGTTTTTCATAAGAATTCAACAGCTATTTTGATTCTTTTTTGAGTCTCTTCTCTTCTTTTTTTTCTTTCGGACTCTTGGTTGGTTGCTTCTTCACTTCTTTTTTGGTTTTCAGTTCTTTACCCATTTTTTTTGCTCCTGATAATAAATCGTAGTTGTTACCCGGAAATTTCAAAACCAGGTAAATCTGCAAAGCTGCAAGAAACAGCTCTCTTCAATATATACATCAAATATGTTCAAGCAAGCAATACCTCAAAAAATATAATAGCAACAGTCCATTTGCCTATTCATGAGGACTTTACGCGATATCTGGTTTGGACTATTTCTCGGACAAGCTTACCATGATAATCATACAGGCCACTTCGCAGAGTTATCCACAGATTAAAGGATTGTCGCAGATTATCAGGAGTTGTTTTATGTTTTTTTACAGTTATTCAAAAAACCTCTTCAGCTATCAAATGAATTATTACTGAAGTTATAATTTGCTGCGGGATTCTCTTATCTGTGTTGGTGCGACGAAGCAAATCTGTTAAAATCACAACTGAAAGCGAAACTGGAGAATTACTATACATACAGGCAACACGAATCTTTCGCCAGAAACGGCGCAGGCACTTGCGCGGCTGCAAAAACTTATGATCGCGCACCAGCAAGCTGTCGTCGCCTTTTCGGGCGGCATGGACAGCTCACTGCTCGCTCTCGCGGCGCAGCGTTACATTCCTGACAGTTACCTGGCCATACTGGTAAATTCCGAATTCATGTCTGCCAACGAAATGCGCATTGCGCGGGCCATTGCGCAAAAACATCAACTCCGGCTCAAAGAAATAACTGTCTGCGCCCTCGCTGAACCGCTGGTAGCGGCCAACCCGCCGCTACGCTGTTATCACTGCAAAAAAGCGATTTTTACAAATATTCTCGCGCTGGCTCAGGCCGGCCAGACCATTTACGAAGGCGCGGTAACTGACGACAACGATGATTACCGACCTGGCAAACAGGCCATCAAAGAGCTTGGCGTTGTCAGCCCTCTGCTTGAATGCGGCTTCAGTAAGGCAATGGTTGGCGAAGCATTGCGGCATTGGGGCGCGGGCAACCTGGTCAGGCCGGCACAAAGCTGTCTGGCAACCCGCATTGAAACTGACACCGCGATCGATAAAGCGATTTTACAGCAGATCGAAAAGGCTGAGGAATTACTTCGCAACAACGGGTTACAGTATTGCCGTCTGCGCCACCACAATAATATTGCACGCATCGAAGTCGCGCCAGACCAGATTCACCGCGCCATCGACATTATTGCGTGTCTTTCGCCACAGTTGAAATCGCTCGGCTACAAGCATATCTGCATCGATATCGGTGGCTATCAAAAAGGCTCAATGAACCGCCCGACAGGGCACACTGCATAACACGCCCATCACAAATCAGCCCAGGTCGCCGGCCATGGCAAGATAGAGCAACACAGCCAGCGATCCTATAATCATTAATGCGAGGGCATAGACTCCCATGCTCCAGTAATCTTTCTGAATAAAAACGCCGCGCGCGAGCAAAGTCTTCTCAAACTTGTAGAGATCGATGGCAAAACTGTTCACCTTGACCTCTTTGGCACCCAGTCTGAAAGAGATTGAAGAAGGAATATCGCCGCTTTTTCCTTTGTGCAAATACATCTTCACGATGCAGTTCGACAGTTCAAACGTTGTGGCAATACCACCATTAACACTGGCCGGAACACGCAGCATGCCGTCTTCGATTATCATATCACCGGGTTCGGGGTAACGCCTGGTCAAAACCCAGTAACGCATCGCCACATAACCGATAAAACCGCCAAACGCGATCAAACCTTCAGCCAGGAAAGTTTTGCTCAGCCTGATCTGCAGAGCAATGGCCAAAACGATCACCAGTCCGCACAACAGATTATCATTCAATTTCAGCGGCAAACCCATGCGCGTGATTTCGAAAACCTCGCGGTTGGGCACCATTACCGGCAACTTCTCTAACTGCTCATCGTTGTCAGACATTCTGCTGATCCCCTGTATCGTCATCACTGGCAAGAACGCCTTTCATTTCGATCGCGTACTGATGCGCGCCAAGACCGGTCAGCAGATGAACTATGCCCTCTTCGAGAATCATTACACCTTTGATGCCAGTGCTCAAAAGTTCTTCGCGGTCTATCCAGTCGGGCTCACGCAACTGCAGGCGCAGGCGGGTTTCGGCACAGGCAGTCACAGCAAGCAGATTCTCGCTGCCGCCAATGGCAATCAGCCACTTCTCGCATTTGGCGCGGGCATTGGGATCTGCTGGTACAGTCGGGAAACCCGCGGCCGCTTCTGCCTGCCGCGCCGGGCCGGTAGCGCTGACAATTTCTAGTTCAGCCTCTTCGCCTGCAACAGCAAGATACTCCTCCATCTCAGTTTTGAGAATTTCTGATCTGGTGCCGAATATTGCCTGCAAGCCGGTTCCAACATCAACAACGCCAACCGCACCAAGCTGTTTGAGACGCTCGGGATTCGCGCGTTTTGTGTCTTTCAACTCCATGCGCAGGCGGGTAATACAGGCGTCGAGGCTGACAATATTGCTTTTGCCACCAAATGCCAGCACCAGCTGGTGTGAAAACTCGTTTTCGGCAACGCTGGCAACGTCGACTTCGGGCACGTCTTCACGCCCCGGCGTTTTGAGATCGAATTTGACAATGACAAAGCGAAACACGAAAAAATACAGAAATGCCCATAACGCGCCCAGATAAAGTATGCCTAAGCCGTTGCTAGACTTGGAAAACAGGATAACATAATCGATAAAGCCGTGCGAGAAGGTCATGCCATGCTTGATGCCCATAACGATGCACAGGTGATAGGCTCCGGCAGTCATTACTGCGTGAACGCCATAAAGCAACGGAGCCAGAAACAGAAATGAAAATTCAATCGGCTCGGTGATGCCGGTAAGAAAAGAAGTCAACGCTGCCGACCCCATAATACCGCCAACGCGGGCCTTGTGCTCGGGTTTGGCTGTATACCATATGGCAAAAGCGCCGGCAGGCAGCCCAAACATCTTGAACAGGTAACCGCCGGCCATGTTGCCAGCAGTCGGATCACCGGCAACAAAACGATGCAGTTCGCCCCTGATCGTTTCGCCAGTTGCGGTTACAAACTCGCCAACCTCAAAAAAGAACGGCGCGTTCCAGATATGATGCAGGCCAAACGGCAAAAGTGCGCGCTCAACGACGCCATAAATGGCAAATGCCGTCGCGGGATCTTCGGAAGCAGCCCAGCGCGAAAATCGGCCGATCAAGCTGCCAATCGGCGGCCAGACCAGACTAAGAACAAGGCCCAGGCCAATAGTGGCGAAAGAAGTGAGAATCGGCACCAGCCGCTTGCCCGAAAAGAAACCGAGATAGGGCGGCAACTGCACGCGATAGTAACGGTTGAACAGCCAGGCGGCAATTAGACCAACAAGAATGCCACCGAGAACACCGGTATCTATTGACTGCATTCCCATTACGTTGCTGGTCGGATATCCGTAAAAAACCGCCATGACCCCCATGGTCGCTACCATCACCGCGTAACCGACCAGGCCGGCCAGCGCGGCAACACCATCATTATTGGTAAGACCAAGACACACGCCAAGCGCACAGATCAACGGCAGATTGCCGAAAATTGCGCCGCCGGCCTGTGCCATTACCTTGGAAACAAGCGGAGGAATAACACTGAAATTTGAACTGCCAACACCGAGAAGAATGCCGGCAACCGGCAAAACCGACACTGGCAGCATCATAGACTTGCCTATCTTCTGCAGCGTAGCAAAAGCGCTTTGCATAAGTCTTTTCATTTCTGTTCACCTCGTCCACTTTCCATGAGCTTTTTAAAGGCCTGGCGCACGGTTCTGGCATCGCTCATTCTTATCGCTTCGCGCACCAGTTCGGCACACTTACTGGCCGACAGCCGGCGCACAGCCGCTTTAACCGTGGCAATTACCGGAATATCGACACTCAATTTGTTAATACCTAGTCCGATCAGCGCGGCGATACCTTCGATATCGCTGGCCAGACCGCCGCAGACACCAACTTCAATTTTATGTTTGCGCCCGGCTTCGGCCACGATGCTCATCATTCGCAAAATCGACGGGTGCATCGCATCGATCTTGCCGGCCATTTTCGGATGACCGCGATCCATGGCCAGAACATACTGGCTCAAATCATTGGTGCCGATCGAGAAAAAGTCGGTCTCAGCGGCAAAGTTGTCAGCGAGCATAGCCGCAGACGGCACCTCAATCATGATGCCGGTCTTGATCATCGGCAGTTTCATGCTGGCAGCGGTTTCGTGCAAAATCTTGCGTGCCTGGCGCCATTCTTCGATGTCGGCAATCATCGGAAACATCACTCTGATATCGTATTCCTGCGCAACCCGCAAAATGGCGCGCAGCTGGGTTATAAAAATTTCGGGGCGGTTAAGGCAAACTCTGATTCCGCGCTCACCGAGAAAGGGGTTTTCTTCCTGCGGGATCGGCAGGTAAGGAAGCGGCTTGTCGCCGCCGACATCAAGCGTTCTGATGATTATCGGCCGCTCTTTCCCCATTCTGGCGGCAACAGCGAGATATGCCGTATACTGCTCATCTTCAGAAGGGGCAACCGCGCGATTCATGAACAAAAATTCGGAACGCAGCAACCCGACACCTTCGGCGCCAAGTTCTACAGCCTGATCAGCCGAACCGACGTCGCCAAGATTGGCAACAACTCGAATCTCAACGCCATCAGTGGTAACAGCTGTTTCTGCAGCATGCGATTTTTCTTCGTCGCGGGTCTTTTCTTCCTGCTGCATGGTGTTTTCGACGATCTTTACTTCGTTATCATCTGGCTCAACAGTTAGAATGCCACGATTGCCATCGACGACAACCAGGGTGCCGTCTTCGAGCTCAAGCGCAGCCGGGTCGAGACCAACAATTGCCGGCAACCCCATAGATCTTGCAAGAATGGCAACATGCGATGTCGCGCCGCCTGAAACGGTGCAGCAGGCAACAACAAGATCCTTGTCGATATTGACAATGTTAGATGGCGTAAGGTCTTCTGCGACGATTACCTGCTTGTCAGCGAGACTGTAGTTTTTTTCTTCGATTGACAGCAACACGCGCAGAACCCGGTAACCAAGATCTTTTAGATCGTTGGCGCGCGCAGCCAGCAACTGGTTGTTGAGGCCCTGCAGTCTGGCAGCATGCGTTGTAAAAGCAGCGTGCCAGGCAAAAGCAGCGCTTTTGCCGGTCATTATGCCGCGTTCGACGAGTTCCATCAGTTCCGGGTCGTCGAGAAGCTCTGCGTGAGCCACGAAAATTGCGGCGCGCTCAGGGTTGCCAGCGCGCTTGAGTTTGTCCTGCAAAGAAGATAGCTGCAGAGTTGCACGTTTAGCCGCGTTGGTGAATTCTGACTGTTCGTATTTGTGGCCGCGGCCGGCCTCGGGAATCTCATACTTTTCACTGCGAAGCTTGAGCACCTTACCGATGGCAACACCACGCGAAGCGCCAATTCCGGCCATTTGCCCGGCTCTGGTTGTCTCAGCTTTTACGTATTCTTCTGTCAGTTCGGCAGCGGCGGCTTCGAGGTTCTCGCCGAGCCCTTCAGCCAGACGTGGTGCAATATGTTCGACAGCTTTTTCAGCATCTTCGCCGGTTGCGACCAGCACAACCTTGTTGTCTTTCGCAACTTCAAGAGCCATCAGGGCTGAAACGCTACGGGCATTAGCGCTTTTGTCGCCCATTTGTATGTGCAGTTCACAATTAAACTGTCGTGCCAGCCCGGCAAGAACAGAAGCCGGCCTGGCGTGGAGTCCTGCAGGGTTAACAATAACGATCGTTTCAGACACAACTCGCTGAGAAGCGGCAGAGACGGCAGCAACTGTTGCAGCTGACACTTTGACCGGCTCAAATGAAAAAATCACATCGGTGCCTTCTTCGACTACGCCTGTCTCGCGTTTGATGTTCTGCACTGCTTCCATGTTGGCAACGAGAATCTGAGTCAGCAGACTGCGGGCATTGGTAGCGACAAAATCAGCGTTAAACTTTATCAGAGGCTGACCAACAGTTACGCTGTCGCCTTTGTGAACCAGGGCTTCGAAGCCTTTGCCGCCAAGCTTGACGGTGTCGAGACCAATGTGAACGAGAATTTCAGCGCCGCCAGCAGTTTTAATGGTCAAAGCGTGCGCGGCGGCGTGCAGTTGAATGATCTCGCCACCAACTGGTGCTGTCAGGATATTACTGGTCGGATCAATCGAAACGCCGTCGCCAACAAGTTTTTGCGCAAAAACCGGGTCGGGCACCATTTCGAGAGGCAGAATATAACCGGAAAGCGGCGCAAAAATCTCTACTCTTTCAGAACCCGCCACTGCAGCCATGTTTTTCTCTCCAATAAAAATAGACTTTGCACAGCTATTTTAACAAACCGGCAAAGTAACTTCTACCCGAAAGATGGTATATAACGTTAAGAATAATTTGCAATGAACTTGCGAGTTCAAGCTTCGGACGAGAGCCCAGGTCATACTGCCACACCCCATTCTTTATTTTAAGATGTTGATCCGGCAGTCCAAATTCATTGGCCCGCAAATTTTGTGGTAGAATTGTAATGTAGATAATATAAAGCTTTGTAATAGGTTGTTTTATGAGGCTTGAGGTGCCGGATGAAAAAAACATGGCAGACTGTTGTACCAATCCTTCTGGTCATTTTTCTTTCCTGTTGTTATGGGCTTATTTCAGCTAAACAACTCGCTCCGTATCGTGTCGGCGTACTTTACTGGTCAATGAATATTCCCGGACAGGTTGCTATGCGAACTGGACTTGAGGCAAAGGCCGAACAGATCAACAGAGTGGCAGCAGCCTCAGGAACCAGAACTGTTGAACTGATCTGGCGCATTGCCGGTGATGGTGAGGCCGGAATTATCAATCAAATCGGACAGATGAACGAATTGATCGATCTGAAAGTAGATCTGTTGATTGTCCAGCCCACAGATAATGTTGCGCTTTCTGAAGGCCTTCAGCGAGCCAATAGAGAGAACATTCCGGTCGTTGCCTATGATCAGTATATCAGTTCTGGCAAACTCACAGCTTATCGAACCTCGCACAATTACCAGGCTGGGTGGTTAGACGGCGAGTATATTGCATCGCTTTTTTCAAAAGAAAGAAAAATGCGACTGATCCTGGTTGACTACCCGCATGTATCTTCAACAGTGGAGAGACTGAACGGTTTTCTTGATGCCCTGTCAAAAGCAGAGATTGACTACCAGATTCTTCAAACCTATCAGGCTGTTGAGCCTGTCTCCGGCAAACTGGCTGCTGAAAGAATCCTTAAGGATTTTCCTCAGCCTGACAGTTTCGACGTTGTTTTTACAGTCAATGACGGTGGTGGTCTGGCCATTGCAGAAGCTTTGTTTAAGGCCGGGCGCACAGAAGTGCTGCACGCAACAATTGATGGCGACCCGAAATCAATAGAGAACATCAGAGAAGGAAAAATCACGGTAATTGATTCTGCGCAATTCTGTGGGCCTCTTGGCGAAGAAGCCATGCAGACCGGCTACAACATATTGCTTGGAAAAAAAGTGCCATATCATGCGCAATTACCCGTTTTTCCGATTACCCGCGAAACGCTCTCGCAATATCCAGGGTGGACCGGCCCGATTCCACTGGTCATTGAGAAAAGCTGGGAATCTCTCGGCGACAACTGGTCAGGCAATCTGATTGTAGTGAAAGAGTGAGTCGCCAGAGAGTTTGAGATAAGTAGATTTATTCAGACAGAATCAGGGGGAACTTAGCTTGGGAGAGAATGGAAGTTACAAGCTGGAGGCGGTTGACAAGACACTGGCTGCTTTCATGGGCTTCATTCTCCTTGTTTTAATGATGATCGTGCTTGTTGCATCGAATCATCTATTTAATCGTCTGCAAAATGACTACAATGACCGACTTTCGATCGCAATAGCCGTTACCATAAGCGAATCAATCAATCGCATAAGCTTTTCTGGCAAATTTCATACCAGAAAACTGGTCACAGAACTAATTTCAAAAGTAAGTGAACTGGCTTACATCTCTGTGGAAAGTCTTGATAACAAAGTGTTTGCTCATAGCGATCATACCAGAAATGATAAGATGATCCAGACTTTGGCCCAGGAAGAAAATCGCCAATGTCTGTCGAGACAAGCACCTTTTGTAACCGGGAAAAGGCTGAATGATCTCACCATTAACGAAGTTATCATTCCATTTCGGGGCGGGATTGATGATGACATAATGGGAACTGTCAGAATTGGTATAGATTTTACCGATCTTCACAAACGCCAGAATGACAATTTTTCAAAACTGCTGGTTTTGATTGCGATTCTGACATGTATTTCAATATTGCTGGCTTACAAGCTGAGCAGATATTTTGGCAGGAGCGTCAGATATCTTGCAGACCAGCTGCAGGGAATTCTTGATCACGCTCCAATGGGCCTGGTTATAAGTAAGGCAGACGGAAGCATTGCCATGGCGAGCAGAGAAACTGCAAGCCTGTTTCCAGAAGCCGGGCAGGCAAAGACGGTAAACAAATTGAATTCATCTCGTAGCGAACCAGGTCTGGCCGAAAAGCTCAATGACCTCGAAAAGACAAGTTTTGCCAGCGATGGCTATGTTGAAACAGAGCTCGAAATCTCGAATGACCATGATAAGCCGACTTTCTGGCAGATCAGCAAGTTTCCGATTGCCAGAAACGGAAATGGAAAAAACTCCTTGATCTGCTCATTTTTCAGGGATAACACAGAAAGACATATCGCCGAAAATCGTCTTAAAGAGAGCGAAGAAACCTTTCGACGCCTGTTTGAAAACTCTTCGGATGCGATTCTACTCCTTAAAGAAGGGCATTTTGTTGAGTGTAACCGGGCAACATTGAATCTTATCGGCATGACAGCCAAAGAGCAGCTTCTAGGATTAACTACAACAGATATTGCGCCAGATCTTCAGCCTGATGGACTTCTATCGTCAGAGAAAATGAGCCACAAGATGCAACAGGCTGTTGAAGAGGGCTACAGCCGATTTGAATGGCTTTTTAAAAAGGCCGACGGATCGACTTTTTTCGTAGATATGGCCCTGATGCCTGTTGCTATAGTTGGCAGTCCCATGCTTCACATGACATGGCGCGATATTACGAGTTATAAAAAAGCCGAACAGGAGAAGCAAAAGCTGCAGGAACAATTGTTGCAGTCGCAGAAAATGGATGCGTTCGGGCAGCTTGCCGGCGGGGTTGCTCATGACTTCAATAATGTTCTAGCTGGAATCATGGGTGCTGCCGAGCTTCTTAAGAGACCAGATGTGAGTCCTCAAAAGCATGACACACTTCTTGAAATGATCTTAACCGCTTCAAACAAAGCCGCAGATCTTACCAAAAAATTACTGACTTTTGCCCGCAAAAGGGGAAAAGACAATAATCCTGTTGATGTTTCCAAAGTAATTGCAGATTCAATTGAGATTTTCAAGAGAACTCTCAACCGCAACATCTCTCTTGACTATAAAAACATGGCTGATTCAAGCATTGTAGTTGGCGACGGGTCTCTGCTGCAAAGTGTTTTTATGAATCTTGGTATTAACGCCAGTCACGCAATGCCCGATGGCGGAAACTTGAGTTTCCTGATGCAAAATATCTCCCTTGACAGCAGCTACTGCCAAAAGAGCCCTTTTGATCTGAAGCCTGGCAGCTTTGTTGAAATTGAAGTCAGAGATAATGGTTGCGGCATGCCGGTGGAGATCCAGAAAAGAATCTTTGAGCCATTTTTTTCTACAAAAGAACTGGGTAAGGGCACTGGTCTTGGTTTGGCCATGGCTTATGGCGCGATTAAAGACCATGGCGGTGCCATAAATGTTTACAGTGAAGTCGGTGTCGGCACAGTTTTTCACATCTATTTACCGCTTGCTGAACATGCAAGCGTTAAACCGGCAGACGAACAAAAACTTATCCTCGGCTCAGGAAAAATTCTGCTCGTAGATGACGAAGCTTTTTTGAGGTCAGTTGGCCAGACGATACTTGAGACGCTTGGCTATGAGGCCATTATCGCAGCTGATGGCCGCGAAGCAGTAGAAATTTTCGAAAAAGAGGCAGACGAAATTGCACTGGTGATTCTCGATATGATTATGCCAGTTATGAGTGGCAAAGAGGCACTGATCAGACTGAAAAAGCGGAAACCGAACTGCCTTGTCCTTGTGGCATCTGGCTTTGCAAAAGAAGAGGAGCTGGCAGAAATGAAAAATATGGGTATTTGCGGTTTTTTACGCAAACCATTCAGAATGGCAGAGTTAAGCCAGATACTTGCCAAAATCCTTGGCAAAGATGCGACCAAAGATTTTCCTGACAAAACAGATGATGTCAGGAAAATCTCGGATTAGACGATTAATTCAACAACAGTTAGTCGGTATGACTGGTCGCCTGTGTTTCGAGATAAACCAGGTTTGCGCCCTGATAGAAGGGCAACATTACCCATTCATTGCGTTTAACTTTTATTCTGGTGTTGTAAGCTTTGGTAGTCTTAAGAGGCTTGCCATGAATGACAGAAGTGCCGTAAACCTGGATTTCAAAGCTGATGCTAAGATGATCCGGCGAATCGGTATCATTGAACCTGCAGGAAATAGAATAATCAAGTGACTCTTTCGGGGGATCGGTTTTTTCGCTGTCAGCGTTGTCGACTGCGATCCTGGACTGTTTATTGGGAAGGGCAATTATCGCCGGTGCTGAGACTATTTTTGCCACCTTGCCGCGCTCATTTTCATCGAGAGCGGCAAATGCCGCGATGTCGAGTGAAGAACCCGGATTAAGCTGCCAGACTCTGAACGATATCTTGTGGGCACGATCTTTTAAATCCGCGCTTTCAATAAAACTACGATATCTGGCAACGGCCTCAGGCTCGCCTTCAAAAATTATCTTGTTATCATCAACTTTGGTGGTAACGCCGGGCGGCAAATCTGGCTCAGTTTTGCCGGAGTTATCGGCAAAGTTGGCCGGCGCATTGCCACCGGTTTCCGGACTGGCATGCAATTCCAGAAGTTTGATCGCTTTGGTCGGTGAAAGCGACGACAAACGATATGAGCTTTTGACATAGTTTTTACTGTCTTCCTGCATTGGTAAAATCACAAAAACGCCGTTGCGGTTTTCGTAGCGCAGGTCAGTCATTTCACAGATCAGATCGAGGGCTTGCGCGATGGTTGCTTCAGTAAGGGTGATCGAAATCAATTTCTTAATCTTTGAATGCACAACAATGTTGGTATTAGATTGTTTGGCGATGATTTGCGCCACGACAGCCAGATCAACATCTTTGAAATCAAGTGAAATTTTCTGCTGAAAGCTGTCAGGAAGCTTGTTAGCGCGAGCCTGCAACATTTCTCTGAGCGTCTTGATGGTTGCTTTCTCTGTTTCGTTCTGAGCGGCTATTTCGAGCTGCGCCAGAATTGGTTCAGCATTGGCGCTGTCTTTAAGCGCACGCAGACAGGAAAGATGAAAACTGGCTCTGGTGGCTACTGCCGGCACATTACTTTCGCTGCAAGTTATGAGAACCTGCTCAATTTTCTCATCCGGGCCGGTTGACCACAAGCGGGTAATAGCACCGTCAAGCTCTGTCTCCTGGGCTCCGAGGGACTGGCACATCAATAACAGCGACAGCAATAACATGGTAGCAATAAGTTTCTTCATAGTTGAACTCCTTTTTTGTTCTTCGCTATCGTTATTATCTGGTTCTGATGTTGCAGTCAGATGTCGATCATGTAACAAGTTGGTAACAATTCATATTTTCAGGGTGTAACCAAAACCGCGCACGGTCAGCAATGTTTCCGGCTCGGTGTGGGCTTCGATTTTCCGGCGCAGGCGGCCGATATGCACATCAACAGCGCGGCTGTCTTCCAGCTCGCTGATGCCCCAGATGCGATCAATAATCTGTTCGCGGCTCAGCACCTGATTCTTGTTGTTCCACAGGTATTCAAGCATCTGCCACTCTGTCGTCGTCAGATTAACCCGCTCTTCAGCACAACTGGCAACGCGCGCGGCAAAATCAACATCGAGGCGACCGATTCTGGGCGGCCGACTTTCGTTACCATTGCACGCTCTACGCAGAACCGCCCTGACTCTGGCGATCAGTTCACGTATCCGGAACGGCTTGGTTATATAATCATCGGCGCCAGCGTCGAGGGCCTTGATGATATCGATCTCACGGTCACGCACCGTGCAGATAATAACCGGCAAACTCATGCCAGCACCGCGCCACACCTTGAGGCGGTCAGAACCATTGCCATCAGGCAGATTCAAGTCAAGCAGCACCATATCGGGCAGCTTCAGCTTGAGCGCCTCTTCGCCTTCGGCAAGGCTGGCGGCAGCGACAGGTTCAAAACCATCGAATTCGAGATTGTCACAAAGCAGTTCGCGAATAACCTGCTCGTCCTCAATTACCAGAATTCTCGTCATCAGCCGCCCTCCAGGTGGTAATCATCCAAATTCCGCCGCCATCTCTTCTGGTGGCATGAAATTGTCCGCCGTGCGTCTGCATGATCTGCCTGACCAGAAACAGCCCGGTGCCACTGCCGCCGCGCTCCTGGCGATAAGGCAGACCATTGTTAAGCAGGTCGAGCTTTTCGTTTTTTATGTCGATTGGAAAAGTGCTGCCGCGGTCGCCTACCATCACGGCTATTTCAGCGCCAGCGCCAGTTTTGTGCGAGCAGACACGCAAAGCAAGCTGCCGGCCCGCAGCGGCGTGCCTGATTACGTTTTCAACCAGGTTGATCATCACGCGCTCAAACATGTCCGGGTCAGCCATTATCTGCGCAACCTCATCATATTGTTCGCTGATTTCCCAGCCTGACATGCGTGTATTAAAGCGCATCAACAAGCTCTTAAGCGCATCACAAACTATGACATTTTTCAGATCGGCACTGACTGCCCTTTTGCGCAAGCGCACTGAAAGCAGCAGACGATCGAAGAGTTCGGCGGCTTTTTGTGTCTCAGCCTGCAGTTGACTGAGGTAACGATTCTGTTGATCTTCGTTCTTATAGCGCTTAAGCGCCAGTGTTTCGGCAAGAAAGCTGACAATGGTAATCGGGGTCTTCAGGTCATGCGCTGTCTGCCTGAAAAATTGCTCTTCTTCGTCGAGCAGTCGCGCCTTCTGCAGCAGTTGCCATTCGTGGAGTGCAAAAATAAAGAGCCCGGAGATACCGATTGAAGTCAACAGCAGAAGCAGAAGAAAGCCACCAGGAATCGCGGCCGGAAGCTCGTTACGCAATGCGACGCGCAACCCGTTAGAGTTTGCCAGGAGATGGTCAGAATCATCAGCGTTTGTGAAGCTGAGCCTCGACACGTCAGCAAAACCGTTTTCCGAAAAACGTTGCTGCAACGCTGAAATGACCATCCCGGCCGAGAAAGCAAACAAACCATCCTTATGCCTCAGAATCAATGCATCATGATCGCCAGAGCCGCGCCAGCCCGGCACAATCTGCTCAGAATATGAAAGCTGATAACAACTGAACAGCAATCGCAACCATGATCCTGATTCGGCCGGCAGACGTGCAGCAAACCAGTCCTCTGGCTTCTCAGGCAACACGGCTGGGGCTGGCATGGTGCGCAAGCGGCTTAGCCAGAGTCTGGCGGCTTCAGGATTGTTCTCACGCAAAAATGATTCAGCAACCTTTATCGTAGCTTCGGTTTTCAGCGTTCTTCCGCTATCAAGCAGAAAATCAAAACTTGAGTCAATGAGCTGAAAGGCTGTGCGCCGCATTTCAAAGTAACTGCCCCCTTTAAAATACTCGCTCACCAGAAGATAGCGCCAGAAACTCTGTTCTTCGGCGGTTGCATTCAGCTCAGCCTCGATAAGAAGAGCCGGCCTCTGTTCTGGTAAAATCGCCATTTTTAAAAAGGTCTGGCGGGCGCGACTGCTCTCTGGAGCTTGCAGCATCGGAAAAGTCGGCCGGGCAAACGGCAGCGGAATCGCGCTTCCCAGAACCGGCACGCTTGCCAGACGCGCAAAAAAGTCGCTGCTGATCTGATCAAGCCGGCTCAGCTTTTCGCGGCGATTCTGACTGGTCAACACCTGTTCCTGAAATCTGAGGCTCTGGTAAGAAATCACGAACAGCAGAACAAACGATACCATTATCAGCAGCAGGCTGATAATGAATCTTTTACTGTTATTTGCAGACGCTGGCATGTCTGTTTACGATATCATTGTCGAATGCCTGCAGCAATAAAATAGTAGCTGCATCACCGGACAAAACAAAAAGCTGCCCCGCGAACGGAGCAGCCTTTAATGCTTTATCAGCGATGAAATTACTTCAGAGAAACAGTTGCGCCTGCATCAACGAGCTTTTTCTTCATGGCTTCGGCATCAGCCTTTGAAACGCCTTCTTTGAGGGTCTTCGGAACTGCGTCAACCAGGTCTTTGGCTTCTTTGAGGCCGAGACCGGTCAGTTCGCGAACGGCTTTGATAACGTTAATTTTGTTGGCGCCGTTGCTTTCGATAACAACGTCAAATTCTTCTTTTTCAGCGACAGCAACTGGACCAGCAGCCATCATAACCGGGGCGTTAGCGGTAACATCGAATTTTTCTTCGATAGCTTTTACGAGTTCGGAAAGTTCGAGAACGGTCATCTTTTCGATGCTCTCGAGAATCTGCTCTTTATTCATTTTAACAACTCCTTAATAAGTCTTATGCAAATTTAAACTGCGGGCACCATGCCCGGCAGATGTTAAGTTCAGACGGCTGGTGCTTCTGCTGGAGCTTCTGCAGGTGCTGCAGGGGCTGCCGCTTCTTCTCTTTTCTTGCGAAGAGAGTCGATAACACAGGCGAACTTGCGGATCGGACCCTGTACTGCTGATGCCAGCATGCCATAAAGTTCTTTTCGGCCAGGAATCTTGGAGAGAACAGTCAGTTGATTTACATTAAGTGACTGGCCATCCATAAAACCGGCTTTGAACGTAAACTTCTTGGCTTTTTCGGCGAATTCAAACAGTGCTTTGACCGGAGCTATCGGATCATTGTAACCAAAGGTTACAGCGGTCGAACCCTTCATGTGACCTTCGAGGTCCTTCATCGGGGTGTTGTGCAGAGCGCGGCACAGCAGAGTGTTTTTAACAACACGCAGCTCAGAGCCAGTTTCACGCACAGACTTGCGCAGAGCGGTCATTTCAGAAACCTTAACACCTTCACAGTTGGCGAGAACGACAACCTGCGACTTTGCCAGTTTTTCTGCAAATTCTTTTACGTAAGCTTCTTTGTTAGATAAATCCTTCAATGTTTTCACCTCCTTCAGAGGAATAAAAAAACCGTTTCCGGCGCCTTAACCGGAAACGGTTCGATTATTACAATCGTTCTGTATCCAGTCTAGGCAGGGAGGCTTGTTAAGCCAATTAATTAAGACCTGCGGTCTTCGACCAGTAATCAGTATCAGGAAGCGGTCTTCTCTGATTCTACTCGTGACTCGTTAACGTCGACCATAAACCCTGGGCCCATGGTTGAGCTGACGGTAGCACTCTTGATATAGGTGCCCTTGGCACCGGCTGGTTTAGCTTTCGTAATAGCTTGGAAGAAGGCGAGAAAATTTTCTTTGAGCTTTTTGGCATCAAATGAAGCTTTCCCAAGGGTTGAATGAATAATACCTGCTTTTTCAACACGGTATTGAACCTTACCGGCTTTAAGTTCGGTAATAACTTTGGCCACGTCCTGAGTGACTGTTCCAACTTTGGGGTTGGGCATCAGGTTGCGGGGACCAAGAATTCTACCAAGCTTACCGACAAATCTCATCATGTCGGGTGTAGCAACGGCGGCATCAAAATCAACCCAGCCTCCTTCGATCTTGGTAACGAGGTCTTCGGCACCTACGAAGTCTGCTCCAGCGCTTCTGGCTTCTTCAGCTTTCTGACCGGCGGCGAATACTACAACACGGGTAGTTTTACCTGTTCCGTGTGGGAGAACCACGCTGCCACGCAACTGCTGATCTGCATATTTCGGATCAAGTCCGGTGCAGACGGCTATATCGATTGACTCATCGAATTTAGCAGTGGCGGTCTTCTTAACTCTGTCGAGAGCCTCATCTACATTATAAACCTTGAGGTGAACCAGGTCTTTGCTAAGACCAGTGAATCTTTTGGAGTGTTTCGGCATCTTTTTGCTTCCTCCTTTCTTTAGAGGTCAACCAACCATTTACGGGTTGGATTAATCAACAACTTCCATGCCCATGCTGCGGGCAGTGCCTTTAACAACGTTGATAGCAGCTTCGATGGAAGCGGCTGTCAGGTCGGGCATCTTCTTTTCAGCGATCTCTTTTACCTGAGCCATAGTCACCATACCAAGCTTGGTGCGACCAGGGGTCTGGTTGCCTTTGGCAATGCCAGCGGCTTTCTTCAGCAAGAATGCTACCGGGGGCGTTTTGGTTATGAAGGTGTAAGATCTATCAGCGAAAATTGAAATTTCGACTGGTATGATTGAATCGCCTTCTTTTGCCGTCCGATAGTTGAAATTCTTACAGAAGTCCATGATGTTAACACCATGCTGGCCAAGAGCGGGACCAACCGGGGGGGCCGGATTTGCTTTACCAGCCGGAATCTGCAATTTAACCATAGCTACTAATTTCTTGGCCATAACCTTTGATCTCCTTCTGAGAACTTATTCTACAATTATCAGGCTTCTTCGAGCTGAATAAGATCAACTTCGATAGCAGTATCACGACCAAATATGAACACGAGAACCTTGGCCTTGCGTTTTTCCTGATTGATTTCCTTGATAACACCGATAAAATCAGTGAACGGCCCGTCAATGATCTTGACTGTCTGCCCTTCGGTGAACCCGATCGGGGTCATCGCTGCAGAGCGCTGTGGGCCTATGCCGGCTGCTCTAAGAACAGTCTGCACTTCTTTGTCATGTAGCGGGGTCGGTTTGCTGCCGAGCCCGACAAAGCCAGTTACGCCTGGAGTATTCTTTACGACTGTCCAGGTGTCGTCGTCCATGTCCATCTGGACCAGAACATAACCAGGATAAATCTTGCGGGTCTGCGTGACACGCTCGCCATCCTGCACCCGCTCTGCGCTTTCCTCGGGGACCATCACCTGAAAGATGCTTTCCTTTTTGCCGAGGAGCTCAATACGGTTTTCGAGGTTCTTTTTAACCTTGTATTCTGAACCGGAGTTAGTATGGATGACATACCATTTTGCTTTTAAAATATCCACGATTAGCCCTTATACCGTTCCGCCACCGATGATCATGGTCAATACCTTGCCAAACAAGATATCAAGCAGACCAATAAAAAGCCCAAGACCGACAGATGAAACTATGACCACTTTGGTCGATACTTTCACGTTCTCGTAAGTCGGCCAGGAAACACGACCATTGGTTGGCCGCACTTCAATCCAGACTTCTCGTAAGAAGCGGGAGGTTTCTTTCCACCAAGATGCGATTTTGCTCATTGTGACCCTCGTTCTTCCTGTGGGGTATTCAATCAGGCCAAGAGGGAGTCGAACCCCCAACCCCCGGTTTTGGAGACCGGTGCTCTGCCAATTGAGCTATTGGCCTAAGAAAAAACCAGCTAATCCTTACTTGCCTTCTTTGTGAACAGTATGCTTGCGTTCAGTGCTGCAATACTTGCTCAGTTCGATGCGGTCGGGATCGTTACGCTTGTTTTTCATAGACATGTAGTTTTTGCGTTTGCAACTGCTGCAAACCAGGGTGATCTTTTCACGCATAACAGTACCTCGCTTAAAAAAGCCGACAGGGTCGGCTTGTTAAAGAATTGTCTGGGGGCGGAAGATTCCGCCCCCGGAATTACAGAGATTATTCGATGATCTTGGTAACAACGCCGGCGCCGATGGTGCGGCCACCTTCGCGGATTGCGAAGCGGAGACCTTCTTCGCAGGCGATCGGGGCGATGAGTTCGCACTGGAATTCAGCGCGGTCGCCTGGCATGATCATTTCTTTACCTTCGCCGAGCTGAACAACGCCAGTCACGTCGGTGGTTCTGAAATAGAACTGGGGTCTGTATCCTGAGAAGAATGGTTTATGACGACCGCCTTCTTCTTTGCTCAGAACGTAAACCTGTGAATGGAACTTGGTGTGTGGCTTGATGCTGCCCGGTTTGGCAAGAACCATGCCGCGTTCTACATCGTTCTTTTCAATGCCGCGGAGGAGAAGACCAACGTTGTCGCCGGCCTGACCCTGGTCAAGAAGCTTGCGGAACATTTCAACGCCGGTAACGGTGGTTTCACGGGTGGCATGAATACCAACCAGTTCAGCCTTTTCGCCGACCTTGATCATGCCGCGTTCGATACGACCAGTTACAACAGTGCCGCGACCGGTGATGGTGAACACGTCTTCGATCGGGAGCAGGAATGGCTTGTCAAGAGCGCGTTCCGGCTGCGGAATGTATTCATCAAGGGTGTCAAGAAGCTTTTTAATGCACTCGCAATCTGGGCCAACGCCACCAGCAGAAACAGCCTTAGTCGCTGAACCGCGGATGATCGGTGTGTCGTCGCCGGGGAATTCGTATTTGCTGAGCAGGTCGCGAACTTCGAGTTCTACCAGGTCGAGCAATTCTTCGTCGTCAACCAGGTCACACTTGTTCAAAAAGACCAAAATCTTGGGAACGCCAACCTGGCGGGCCAGGAGGATGTGTTCACGAGTCTGTGGCATCGGACCATCAGTAGCGGCAACAACGAGAATCGCGCCGTCCATCTGAGCTGCGCCGGTAATCATGTTCTTGATATAGTCAGCGTGGCCTGGACAATCAACGTGAGCATAATGGCGTTTGGGGCTCTCATATTCAACGTGTGCGGTGTTGATTGTGATACCACGTGCTTTTTCTTCAGGAGCTGAGTCGATGTCTGCATAGTTCATAACTTTAGCTCCACCAGCCTGAGCTGATGTCATGGTGATTGCGGCGGTAAGCGTAGTTTTGCCATGGTCAATGTGACCGATGGTTCCAACGTTAACGTGCGGTTTGGTTCTAGAAAAAGTTTCCTTTGCCATTTGGCTGTCCTCCTGAGAAATTATGGGAAATCGTAACGCAACCCAAAACACAATTAAAAGCCCGCGACCGGGATTGAACCGGTGACCTCTTGCTTACCATGCAAGTGCTCTACCGTCTGAGCTACACGGGCACTTTTCACTGGAGAGAGCTGGATTTGAACCAGCGTAGGCGCTAGCCAACAGATTTACAGTCTGCCCCCTTTAACCACTCGGGCATCTCTCCGTCTGCAGCCGGCGATGGGACTCGAACCCGCAACCTGCTGATTACAAGTCAGCTGCTCTGCCAATTGAGCTACGCCGGCGGCTTCAGTTCAAAAAGAACTGTACCGTGCTAACGGTATTGAGCGATTATAAAGCAGCTCCGATTTAATGTCAACTACTTTTTGAATTATTTTTGAAAAAACCGGCGCTGGCGCAAAATTTCGTACAAGACCACGGCAGTGCTGACTGAGACGTTTAAAGAGGGGGTTTTTCCGATAAGTGGAATCGCCACAACATCATCGCAAACCCGCTGAATTCTTTCGCCAAGTCCCGCATCTTCGCCACCAGCAACAATCACAACATCGTTATTGTACATAACTTCGTCGTATCGTTTATCTGCTTTACCTTCAAGACCGACAATCCAGTAACCCATTTCTTTAAGCTGCTCGAGAGCAGAACCCATGTTGTTCACCCTGGCAACCGGCAGATATGAGGCAGCTCCCTGAGCAGTGCGAATCGCCCACTCCGTCATGCCGGCAGCACGATGTTTCGGTATAATGACACCGCCACAGCCTGAAGCCTCGACAGTGCGAACTATAGCGCCCAGATTGCGGGGGTCTTCGACATGATTGAGAGCAACAAGAACTTTGCGGTCTGCCTTAACACGCGCCACCAGTTCTTCGAGCGAACAGTAGTCGAAAGCGCCGGCCAGAGCCGCCACACCCTGACTTTTCGCGCCAAATTTGCGTTCAAACAGGTCAGGGTTCATTTCCTTTACCGGAATCTGCCGCGAGACCGCGAGTTCTCGCAACTGGCCGCCAACCGGCCCCTTGACCGCGGTCGAGATAACCACCGCTTCGATATTCTGACCGCTTTCGAGAGCCTGAACAACTTCGTGCCGGCCCTTGATCACCAGATGTTCATCGTCGGCCGGAGAACCCACTGGTTCGCGATCGCGGTCACGATCGCCAGATGGGCGCTCAACCTGTTGCGGCGGACGCTTTTTCCAGTCAGATTGCGGCGGGCGAACAGGAGGGTCGCGGCGCGGCTGTTCAGGGGAACGGTCAGAGAATTCCTTGTGATCTTTACGACCTTTGTAATCTTTGCGCTCTGCACCATCCTTAGAGCCTTTGCCACCTCTATAATCTTTGCGGCCAGCACCATCACGAGGGCCTTTGCCGCCTCTATAGTCTTTGCGATCAGCATTGTCTCTAGGGCCTTTGTGCTCGTAACGTCCGGGATTTCCGGGCTTGCCGTCTTTAAGAGGTCGATCAGAACGATCTGGTCTCTCAGAAGGGCGCTCTGGCCGGTCAGAACGATCTGGTCGTTCAAAGCGATCTGTCCTTGGTCCTCTGGCTGGACGATCCGGGCGTCCGAAGCCATTTGACTTCGCGCCGCCACCTGACTGATCGCGACGGGCCGGACGGTCTGACTGCGGCCCCCGAGCTGGTCGATCCGTCCGATCAGGTCGATCCTGTCGTTCGGGGCGATCAGTCTTTGGCCCCCTTGCCGGCCGGTCAGTGCGAGCCGGTCGATCAGGCCGGTCTGAGCGTTTTGGCGCAGCACCCGGCTTCTTTGAAAAATTTCCACGTTTACCAAAATCTTTTGAACCGCCAGCTTTTTTATTCATCTTTGTTTTTTCCACTTTCATCTGCGTCACTGCCAGCCAGTGACTGTGTAACTATGCCATCAAACAGCTGATTCAGCCGTTCTTTCTGGCCGGTTAAAAACAGCCAGGCCACCCAGGCCTCGAGAGCCGTTGCGCGCGCGTATTCGCCGCGAGTACCAGAACCATATCGCGAAGGATTCTTGGCGTTGCGCCAATTTTTCAGGAGTTGCTGCTCGGTCTCGTCGAGACCGGCAAAAACAGAATCGAAAATTTTAGCCTGAGCCGGAGCATTAACATGCCCGACCAGAGAATCATGCAGGCGACCAGCATTGTCTATGCCGCTGCGAACATGGGCAAGGCGAAGACCCAGCTCGTAAACTGCATCGCCAATATAAGCAAGCGTGCGAGCCGGCAGTCGAACTACCTCTTCTGCGTTCCATGGCGCCTCAAGATTGAAGCTGTCAGAACCACCAAAATGCTTCTTGTTGACTTCCACCTGACTAAATCCGCTTCCAGCGGGCTCCATCGCGAGTATCTTCGATCAGCACGCCTGCGTCTTTGAGCCGATTACGAATCGCATCGGCAACATCGAATTTTTTAGCGGCCTTCATTTCCTGGCGCAGCTCAATCAGCATCTGCATTATTGGCGCGATATCGACCTCGCTCTCTTTACCTGAAATCGCCGGCAATATACCGAGAACATCACCGCCCCATTTCTGAACTACTGCCAGAATTAGTGCGGCAACGCGAGCTGATAATGCGCTGGCACCAATGAAGCGGTTAACTTCGGTTACAAAGCTGTAAAGTGTAGCAATGGCGCCTGGTGAGTCGATATCATCGTCGAGGCGCTCGCGAATTTTTGCATCTACTTCGCCGCTGAGCTTCTCAGCCTCGTTGTCGGAAGCACCGGCACTGACATTCTTTTCAACAATTTCCAGCAAAGCGGTCTGCAGTTGAGTAAGACGGGTAAGACCGCTTGCTGCAGCCGTAATTGCCTCTTCAGTGTAATTGGATGGCGAGCGATAGTGAGTAGACAAAACGAAGGCGCGCAAGGCTTCGGGCGAGTGTCTGGCCAGAAGGTCTTCGCAGGTCCTGAAATTGCCAAGCGACTTGCCCATTTTGATACCATCTACGGTAACCATGTTGTTATGAACCCAGTAGCGGCAGAAAGGAGCATCATTAAGAGATTCCGACTGGGCTATCTCGCACTCGTGATGCGGAAACTTGTTCTCAAGGCCACCACCGTGAATATCAAAAGTCTTACCAAGGTATTTAGTCGCCATGACTGAGCATTCAATGTGCCAGCCCGGGTAGCCCTCGCCCCAGGGCGAGTTCCATTTGAGAATGTGGCCGGGGTCAGCTTTTTTCCAGAGTGCGAAATCGCGGGGATTTCTTTTGTCGCCGCGCGTCTCTACCCTGACGCCTTCTTTCTGTTCTTCGAGACGACGCCCGGACAGCTTGCCATATTCGGGAAACGACTCGACATTGTAATAAACGTTGCCATCGACTACGTAGGCATGACCTTTTTCGACGAGACTCTGTACCGCTTCGATCTGCTCGCCGATATGCTGACTGGCGCGCACATAGAAGCTCGGGTGAGCAACGCGCAATTTTTCCATATCATTCATGTATTGCCGAGTCCACTTGTCGACGACCTCATACGGATGTACCTGATCGATACGAGCCTGGCGCTGAATTTTGTCTTCGCCGGCATCAGCGTCGTCAGTGAGATGGCCGACGTCGGTGATATTCTGTACATAGCGCACTTTTAGGCCTGACTGGCGAAGATGCTTAACCAGGACGTCAAAGGTGACATAGCTCTTGGCATGGCCAAGGTGCGGCGGGCCATAAACCGTGGGACCACAGACGTAGATTCCGACATGCCCGGGTTCGATTGGCACGAATTCTTCTTTCTGTCGGCTCATTGAATTATAGAGTGTTATTGTCATGGGTTCCTCCATGCATGGTTTAGTATTTCAGGTTCTGATAATATCATAAGGAAGGCTAATAATAACTTAAAAATACACGGCAAATGGTTGCATGTTGCCGATATTTTAATTATGAATTATTAAGCAGGAGAAAAAATATGGCTCAAACTTTGACTACCTCAGAAAAAATCCTCGACATGCTCGCTGAGGGCCAGAGTTTCAGTGAGCTTACCAGCAAACATGGCTACAGTCGCAAGGATTTTGTCACTGCTGCTTTGTTTGGCGTGGCAGAACTGCAGGCCGAATATGTTGAACTGCTTAAAAAACACGGCAGATTCAATCATCTGATCAAAAAAGAATGACCCGGTACAGCGCCGCGCATGCCCAGATTGCTGAGCATTTCGGGCAGACCGGGCCTTTTTTCAGTGCAGTTTATTCTGCGAGATAGCCGTAGATATAGCCTGCAAAAGCGCAAATACTTATTATAACTGCCCACCAGATAAAACGAAAAATAGACATGCCGACCTCCATCAGGTTTGTTTCAAAAACGATAATAGCATATAATCTGAAGGCTAGTCAAAAAAGCCTTAAGTTAAAGGAAGGTTGCCAATGAAAAAAACCGGCAAGCTGAAAACCCTCATGTTATCAGCCATTCTGGCGACTGCTGGCAGTCTGCCTATTCTTGCATTCGACAACACCAACATCCTGGTCGAAGAAGCAGTCAATCACATTTATCAGCAGCGCTATAAACAGGCACACCAGGCGCTAAAACAGGCCTACGAGCAATCTCCACGTCACCCCGGCGTGCATTTTAACCTTGGCAGGCTCTTTGAGCTGACCGGTAATTTCGAAGAAGCCCTGAAAGAATACCGTCTCGCGGCATCTCTCGACACTTCGATGGTCGCCGCCCGCCGCGGCATTGCCAGATGCACAGTTGAAATGAAACGGGTAAGGGCGGTCGAGGCGCAACAGACACAGACATCAGCACCAGCACCGGTCGTGAGATATGACCCACCGCCGCAGACGCAGCAGACGGCCCGCGTAATCACGCAACAATCCGCTCAGCAACAACAAGCCCCAGTATATCAGCAACCATCTCAACCGGCCCGGGTAATAAGTCAGCCCGGAATAACCGCACTGCCACCCATGCAGCAACCTGCTGCCCGAGCCAGAACACAGGAACTCAAACTACCACCGCTACCATTGCAGGCAACGGTTCAGGCATCCAGGCCCGCCGGTGAGCAACGGGCGGAAGTACTTCTCGACAGTGGCAAAACCGACGAAGCGATAAGTGCTCTTGAAAAGGTTCTTCAGAGCAACCCCGACAGCCCACGCGCCCATTTTCTGCTGGGCAAAGCGCTGAGCGTAAAGGGCGATCTATTCGCCTCGATCAAGCATCTTGAAGAATGCCTGCGTGTCGACGAAAAGTTTTATGACGCTTACTACCTGCTCGGGCGTAATTATGCGCGGGTGAATCTGCTTGAAGACGCGGTTAAAAATTACCAGATCTATTATGTGGTAAAACCTCAGGCTTCGGTTGCTCTCGAAATGGCCAGAGTCTACGAGACAATGGGCAGCCCGGAAAAAGCAAAAGAATATTACTCACGCGCCAACGCCATGAATCCAGGCAACCCAAACCTGCAGCTGCGGCTGACCGAGTCAGCCGGCAACCTGGCCAACGATCTTTATCTGCGTGGCAATCATGCGTTCACTACCAACAAGTTTGAAGAAGCGGCCAATCTTTTCAGTCAGGCTCTCGAAACCGGCAACCTTATCGAAAGCTCGCGACGCGACGCCGTGCGCAAGCTGGAGGTTGCCCGTTTCAAGGTTCGTGAAGGTGAAGAAAAGCGCAGACCGGCAAGAGAAGGCTTTACCGAGACGCGCCAGAATTTTGCCGGCACCAATCTGAAATACTGGCAACTCAGCGACATAAACTTTAAGACCCGCTTTACCGGCCCGATCACCGTAGAATGGCGCGGCTATGTTGCCAGAAAGCTCACTCGGCATGGTCGTGATTTTCTGCTGATGATCAAGGAACTCGGTCAGGACGAGCTCGACAGCATGAACCGCGACCGTAATGATTATCGCTTAAACAGTCATTTTAACAATCAGCCCTCGTTTCTGCTGGCCACCCGGCGCGGCGGCTTTCCGCCATTTGCACGCGAAGGGCAGATGATCACATTTAACGGCACCACAGACTGGAAGTTCTACGATATCATCAATGATCTTGGCGAAACTGTGCGCCTGCCGTCGTTTGAATTTATCTCGGCCTACCCTGACTGATTGTCAGAGATCACGCATGGTAGTGATCAGATCTGAAATGTTAAAGCAGACATTGCTGCCAACTTCGCTTTTGAGCTTTGAATCATAGTTGATCATAACCTTCTTGGGCATGATAAGCGTGCCCTCTTCGCCTTTCTGACGATTGAGCGAATCGACAACCAGATTGCCGAAAATGTTTATCTGATCACCACCGACAATGCTTTCTTTAGCGTAAATTGCCGACTCGATCTTGGCACTTTTAAGTTCGCGCGCAAACTTAACCGAGCCATTCAGCGCGACCAGCGACAAGAATGCGGCAGCGCTGTCTTGAACCAGATCTTCGGTAATAATGATATCGCCTTCGGTTACGATCATGGCCTGACCGGAGATTCGGCCGCCAATCATCAGGTTACCCTGCACATAGACCAGGCCCATTACCGTCGCCGGCTTTGAGTAGGTGCCCTGCAGGGTGAGGTCACGCTCGATGAACTCGTGGCAGTAATCCTTGGCATTTTTTTTAATGCGGTCAAGCTGCATTGGCTCCAACTTAGAGGGATTACGCGACACAAAATCAAACTTGGTGTTGATGGTATAAGGATCTGAGCTCGGGTATGGCGTTTCGGTAATACCCAGCACGTATGGCTTGAGCTTCTGGTAATACCTGATAATCTCACCTTCGTAATAGGTATACTTGCTCAAATACGGGTCATGCAGCTGATTGTTGCAGAACAGATAGCCGATTTCCGGTCTCTGATGGGAAAATATCGAATTGTCTTCGAAATAATTAACAATGTCATCGGCCGCAAAAAATGGCAGATATACGTGCAAACGGCCATTAGTGCGAACTTTGCCCCAAAGATACGGGTGCAGTTTCTGAATCGAGAGATCGACAAAATCCTTGATTTTGAGGTCTGACACCGACATGACAAGCTTGCGGATAACCTTGAGGGTCTTAACCTTGATCTCGCCTTCAAAGCTCACGTTGCTGGCCATGTTAGGCTCCCAGAAAAAATCGCTGGCCGTGGTGCCAAGTGTCTCTTGAAAAGCGTTTTTGGTCTTGGCCGCCAGATCGTCGATCAGCGCCTTGAGGTCGCGAACCACGCTCCAGTTACGACATCTGAATTCGCCATGGCGCAGATATTCGTCTTTGCGGCTCGCAACGAACAATGTGTAGTTCTCGGCCGGGGGCGTGAGATCGGTCACCTTGAGGTCGCGAATTATTTCGAGTTTTTTCTCGGCATTGCGGTATTTGCCAACTGCTTCAAAGCGCAGCAGGCCTTCCCAGCCGCCAAGAGCCTTATCAGAATAAGTGTCGCGGTTTTCCTTGCGATAAACCTTCAGAGAGGGCGGCACGTCTTCGTATTCATCAATGTAGGTCTTAAACGGGGTCAGCCGCAGATTATTAACTTCGACCAGCACTTCAGCTGAGCCGCCATCAACGACTTCGCCATCAGCGATTCTGATACGCAGATTAAAGTTTTCGGCGCGGTCAATGTCGAGCAGGGCGAGAATGCGGTCGTTGACCTCGCCATCATCAGATAGAAGCTTCTCATTAAAAAGCTCGCGCATTTTGATCATGGCCTTTTCAACAGCGGCTTCGGCCAGATAGAATGCCTGCAGGTTTTCACCGAGCTTGGCGGTTTGTGTGCGTTCCTGCGTCATGTAGTTGATCAGCATCATGCCGAAAATGTAAAGAACGCCAACAACAGTCATCAGCAGAAACATTGCACTGCCTCTGCGCATGCTGTTAAAAATTCGCCTGCCAAGCTTCATAATCAGCTCCTACTCGGCTTCGCCTACGTTAAGAGATTTCTCACCATTGGCGTGCCAGTTAAGATAAGCCTTGATAAAAGGCTCGAGATCGCCATCCATGACTTTACGCACATCAGAAGTCTGTTCTCCGGTTCGCATATCTTTAACCAGAGTGTAAGGACAAAAAACGTAAGAACGAATCTGGCTGCCCCATGAAATATTTTTCTGGTCGCCCTGCAGGTTCTTTATTTCTTTCTGCTTATCTCGCTGCTGCTGTTCGTAAAGTTTGGCCTTGAGCATACCAAGTGCAACCTCACGGTTCTGATGCTGACTGCGCTCAATTTGACAGGCAACGACAATACCGGTTGGCAGATGGGTTATACGCACCGCACTGCTCGTCTTGTTAACGTGCTGACCACCAGCGCCAGAGCTTCTGAAGAAATCGAGTTTGAGATCGTCGTCTCTTACTTCAACATCGATGTCATCAGGCAACACCGGCAGCACATCAACTGCGGTAAAGCTGGTATGCCGCCGCGCATTCGAGTCAAACGGCGAAATGCGCACCAGTCGATGCACCCCCTTCTCGCCCTTCATGTAACCATAGGCATAAGGCCCCTTAACCTTTACGGTAGCAGCTTTTATGCCGGTTTCTTCTTCCTGCAGATCGAGAACTTCGTATTTAAAACCAGCACGCTCAATGTAACGCAAATACATGCGATAGAGCATAGAAGCCCAGTCACTTGACTCGGTGCCACCAGCGCCCGGCTTGATCGACAGGTAAGTGTCAGAATTGTCATACGGCTCCGACAAAAATGTTGTCAATTCAAGGGCGTCTATATGCCTGGTAATCGGGTCCAGTTGCGCAAGCAGCTGCTGGAACATCTGGTCGTCATCTTCAGCCTCAGCCAGTTCGAGCAGTTCAACTGTGTCGCTGAACTCTTTCTGCACCGATTCATAGGTGTCACAAGACTTCTTGAGCTCGGCAATCTTCTGGCTGATCGACTGCGCACGATTGCGGTCGTTCCAGAAGTTGGGGTTCAGGGTTGATGATTCAAGCTCTTCGATTTCCCGCCTTTTGTTGGGCAGGTCAAAGATGGCTCCCGATACCGGAGAGCCGAGTTTTCATGCTACGTAATCTTTCGACTATATCGAAATCCACGGTCTATACCTCCTGAATTAATTGCTTATCTACTAATACGGACAAGCCTGCTGATACTGTTCTTCTGCCCGCCGAAACGGCCTTCAGCGCCGATCTGAAGAGTAATTCTGGCGTTTTCATAATCTACCGACTCAATATTGAACTCATTGACCCGGTATTCATACTTTTCGCCTGAATAAGAATCGTCTGGCGGTACCATTATATCCTGTACGAACACGGAATAGAGAACTTTTTTTTCATCCTCGTTAGCCTGTTCGAGAGCACGCATTGATTCAACGCCATGTCTCTGCAACATTTTGAGCTTTAAAAGAAAATGCTGCAAGCCGGAACGTGCCATAAAATAGGCCTTGCGCGCCTTATGAACCTGCTGAAACCGGCTGCGCGCGTTGGTCATCGACCACGCGAGCGAACCTATCCAGATCGCCAACAGCAGCACCAGCGCAAGTATTATCGGCAGAGCCAGCCCTCTTTTGTTGTTGAATATGCTCATAAACGATCTTGTCTGCATCATAGGTTAGACCGGTAAGCGACAAGATTGAGATTATGCCGTCCCTTTTCGCCCCATTCTGCGATGATCTCGATTCTTTTCATGCCGTCTTCGGCGACAACAGACTGCAGCTCGCTCGACGCCGCATCTTTTAGCGCCGAAAAGCTCACTGGCAAAAGTTCTACGCGCATGCGAAAACTCACCAGATTGCGGGCCACCTCAGCAGGACGAAGGTCTAGCGCACGCTCGCCCTCTGATTCAACCAGCAAATCACGGGTTTCCCCGGGCGGGATATCATGAAAGCGCATATCAAGAACTGTTTCGAGTTTTTCTTCGAGCAGATTCAGTATCTGATAATAATCGCCAAGCTGCGAACTGCCGCGCGTCTGCTCAACCAGGAACATTCCCATTGGCAACGCCAGCGTCGAAAGTATCGCCATGGCGAACATGACTTCGACGAGAGAGATTGCCGCCCGCTTTTGCCAGATGCGCAACATTCAGCTTACCTTAAAAACAAGATGTACAGACATTATACAACCTGCCCGGCAAAATTGCATCATGGCAGAAATACAACCAGTAATTCTCCATTTGCCTGTCTATGGGGACTACAAGAAATCTCGTTTGAACTATTTGTCAGTCAAGCTAATCATGATAATTATACAGGCTCTTTTGAAGAGTTATCCACAGATTAAAGGATTACCGCAGATTATTCAGAAGTTTATTTATATGTTTTTTTGCAGTTATCCGAAAACCATCTGCGCAATCTGAGTGAATCACCCGGGCGCAGGCACAACGAATCCTTGTTTGAGGATTCTATTGACTTCTCTCTGGCATTCTGCGCGCAGAATGACGGCTTACAAACCTGCTGTTTAAGAGTGATAAAGAACTAGCGGCCGCAGCACTTTTTGTATTTCTTGCCGCTGCCACAGGGACAGGCTGCGTTGCGATCAACCGATTCTTCGGCACGAACAGGAGCTTTTGGCTTGGCTTCTTCTTCGCCGCCACGATTGTAGTAGACTTCCTGTTCTTTCTTTTCCTGGGCTTCTATCTCTTCCTGGCGCGAATATGACACGCGGTAGAGATAATAGAGCAGGTCTTCCTTGATGCTGTCGATCATGTTCTGAAACATCTGAAAGCCTTCTATCTTATACTCTACCAGCGGATCGCGCTGCCCCCATGAACGCAGGTGAATGCCGTCCTGAAGGTTATCCATGTTGTGCAGGTGGTCTTTCCATTTGCTGTCGACGATCTGCAGCAACAAAAACTTCTGCATCTGGAAAAAGTCATGTTCACCAAGCTCAGCTCTTTTGGCAGCGAGTTTATCAAGAGCACGACGGCGGAGTTCAACGACCAGTTCATCGCGCGAATAACTGCAAAGCTGGCCTGGCTGTGCCTTACGTGGATCGCCGCCCTCGGCATCAATTGGAAAAACCTTCTTGAGCTGGTCGGCAAGAGCATTGTAATCATAGTCGTCGGGGTCAACTTCTGGATTAAGTGCGCTGGCCACAGCATCTTCAACGACCTCGTCGATCATCGAAAGAATATCGTCATAAATGAGCTCTTGTTCCAGCGCCTTGCGGCGTTCCTGATAAACCACGGTGCGCTGCTGGTTCATGACGTCGTCATATTTGAGAACGTGTTTTCGCACATCAAAATGATAGGCTTCAACCTTGCGCTGCGCGCTTTCGATTGACTTTGAAATCCAGGGGTGTTCGATCGGCTCGCCCTTTTCCCAGCCAAGTTTTTCCATCCAGCCGGCGATGTTAACCGAGCCAAACAGGCGCATAAGATCGTCTTCGAGTGAGAGATAGAACTGGCTGGCGCCAGGGTCGCCCTGACGGCCGGCACGACCGCGCAACTGGTTATCGATACGCCTTGATTCATGACGCTCAGTGCCAAGAATAAACAAACCACCAGCTTCAATTACCCTCTTTTTTTCAGCTTCGCAGAGCTGGCGGTATTTAGCCAGTGCTGCAGCGTATTCATCGCCTTCGGCCTGCCCAGTCTCGTCTCTGGCAAGCATCTCGGGATTACCACCCAGCAGAATATCGGTACCACGACCAGCCATATTGGTAGCAATGGTAATACTGCCCTCACGACCGGCCTGAGCGACAATATCAGCTTCGCGTTCATGATACTTGGCATTGAGAACCTGGCATTCAGTGCCGCGTTTACGCAGCATTGCCGCAATCAGTTCACTCTTTTCGATCGAGATAGTGCCTACCAGAACGGGTTGGCGCCGCTCGTTGATTTCGATAATATTGTCAACTATCGCTTCGAACTTTTCGGCGACAGTCTTGTAGATCACATCGGCGAGATCCTGGCGAACACACAGCTTGTTTGGCGGAACTACCACAACTTCGCACTTGTAAATCTCTTTGAATTCTTTCGCTTCGGTCTCAGCAGTACCGGTCATACCAGCCAGTTTGCGGTAGAGACGGAAATAATTCTGAAAGGTGATTGAGGCGAGTGTCTGGTTTTCCTGCTGAATCGGTACGCCTTCTTTGGCTTCAATTGCCTGATGCAGGCCATCAGAGTAGCGGCGACCAAACATCAGGCGGCCGGTGAATTCATCGACGATGACAACTTCCTGTCCTCTGCCGTCTTCACGCGGCCTGACGATATATTCTTTATCGCGATGAAAGAAGTGCTTGGCCTTAAGAGCATTCTGCAGATGATGCACGTGGTCCATATTGGTGTTACCATAGAGATTTTCGATGCCCAGAGCCTTTTCAACCTTGGCAATACCCTCTTCAGTAACCGAAACACCGTGGTGCTTTTCGTCGACGATGTAGTCGACTTCGGGCTTAAGCAGTTCACGGGCAACTTTTGCAAAGACAAAATACAGCGAAGTCGCTTTTTCAGCTGGACCAGAAATGATCAGCGGAGTTCGCGCCTCGTCAATAAGAATCGAGTCAACTTCATCGACGATTGAGTAGTTGTATTCGCCGCGCTGAGTGCACTCGGCCAGGCTCAAGGCCATGTTATCGCGCAGATAGTCGAAGCCAAATTCGTTATTGGTACCATAAGTAATGTCAGATGAATAAGCTTCGCGCTTTTCTTCAGAGCTCAAGCCATGTACGTTCAAGCCGACGGTCAACCCGAGAAACTTGTATACTTTGCCCATCCAGGCGGAGTCACGTCGGGCAAGGTAATCGTTAACCGTTACCAGCAAAGCGCCGCGGCCAACCGGAACCATGAGATCATTGCTGTCAACAAGTGGTTTAAACTCAACCGGCTTGTCTTTGAATTCTACCTCGGCAAGTTTGAGCCACTCAGGGTTCAGTTCAAGGGCGTTAAGATACAGGGGCAGCGTAGCAACAAGTGTTTTACCTTCACCAGTCTTCATTTCAACGATGCGACCTTCATGCAGGGCCAGACCGCCAAGAATCTGCACGTCGTAATGCCTCATGTTCAGAACGCGGCGGGCAGTTTCCCGCACGGTCGCGAAGGCTTCTGATTTTATGTCATCTATGGTTTTGCCGTCAAACAACTGCTGACGGAACTTGAGTGTCATGCCAGCCAGTTCTTCATCAGAAAGGTTCTTATAATAGTCTTCGAGGGCGTTTACTTCCTCAAGAGTATCGTCAAGCCTTGCCAATTCACGCGCGTTGAAATCGGGAATGAAAAATCTGATGAATTTAAACAGCCAGTCGAACATGCTGACCCCTTTCAAAATAGAAGGCGCGGCCTTACTTAAGGCACGCGCCAGATAAATTCGGTTAGCCTTTGCCCAAGCCGGTTACGGCTCAAACTTTGCCACTAAAACTACTTTTCTTCGGCAGAGATAATTTTTATGATCTCGTCTACCGATTCTGCTTCCATGAGCTCGGTTCTGAATTCCTGATAGCGCAGAAGCCGTGAAAGTCTTGCCAGAGCCTTGAGATAAAGGCCGCCAGACTCTATCGGAGCAGCGATCAGAAAAACCAGATGCACCGGACGGTTGTCAAGCGCTTCGAACTCTATGCCGGCAGTTGAGCGGCCAATGGCAACGACGACTTCTCTGACAGTGGAAGTTCTTGAGTGAGGTATGGCGATCCCTTTGCCGATTCCGGTCGAACCAACCTTTTCTCTCTCAAGAACAGACTTCAGAAAAGCATCGGCATCGGTAAGATAGCCGGCAGTATCGAGCATATCAATAAGCTCTTTAATGGCATCGAGCTTGGTGGTGGAACTCAATTCCAACTTGGTAAGCTGGGGTGATATAAATTCGCTTAGTTCCAAAACTCCTCCTGCATCCCTGTCAGGGGCTAGATCTCGTATTTAGTACTCGGGCTCAATGAGGCCGAAATTACCATCGCCGCGACGATAAATCACATTGATTCTGTTGGTTTCGGCGTTAGAGAAAACGAAGAAGTCCTGGTTAAACATGTCAAGCTGTTCAGCAGCTTCGTCTGAGAACATCGGGCGCATTGGGAAAGTGCCACTGCGAACGATTTTGGGCTTGTTGTCTTCGGGTGCGTCTTCAGTGCGGCTGGCGAAATCATCACCAAACGAGAGAACGCTGTGAGTTGCCTGCTTATCGGCACCTTTGCTGTTTCTGCGGCGGCCGGTGATTTTTTCTTTAAACTTCTTGACCTGGCGTTCGATCTTTTCGGCAACGATGTCGATTGAAGCGTAAAGGTCTTCGGAAGCGGCTTTACCGTGAATCGGGTTACCGATTGACTTTGCCCATACAGTGACTTCGCAGACTCGGCTGCGGCTGATGTCTTTTGAGTCTTTTACAGAGAGGGTAACGTCAACTTCGACGATATGATCGAAGTATTTGGTAATAGTCGTCAACTTCTTTTCTGCGTAGTCTTTGAGCGCGTCAGTAAGTTGAAGATTCTTTCCTTTGATAACAAATTGCATAGAATGCCTCCGAATGATGAGGAATAGACGCTATTCCCCGGATATGATCAGGGTAGCAAATACTAGCACACCCCTCCGTCGCTGTCAAGATACACCATAACATCTGCAAAACTCAATCCTTTTAATTTTAGCAGCATCGTTTTCATATTTTGAGTCAGTCAGAGTAAAAAAAAGCAGCAGCCATAGAATCCCAGACAGCCTTCAAATTCAAGATCTCTGCCTTGAGCATTCATCGCCGCAGCTAATGGATAAGAAAAACCTGCCGGCGACCTTACCAAAGAAATTTCACTTAAAACCGAATCATTATGATAAAACACTCGATATATTTTTCATTGTAACTTAATTGCAGAGATACTCGTATGAATGTACAGAGCAGAAATCGCCCGCATAAGGTGGTGTCTGAGCCAGACCTTCGCAACCATAGCAAGAGAGAGTAATCTGAAATGTTCATTCGTAGAATCAATGTCCTGACAACAGCTTGCCTGATGCTGCTTTTCTGCAGCATTATCCAAGCTTCGGCCCAGCCGAAGTTTGCGGCTCAAGACACCACAATTCGCAGTATCGCTTTCGATCAACAAGGCCGAATGTGGGTAGCCACATTTGGCAGAGGGCTGTGGGTAGTCAACGAATCGGGCATCAGCAAGTTCTATGACGAAACTCTTCAGATGCCATATCCAATGATCAATAACCTGCTCGTCGACGTGAAGGGTCTATGGGTAGCCACTGCCGGGGGCGGTTGTATAAAGATTAACACCACTACCGATCGCATTGAGCCTGTTGGTCAGCATGCCGGCTTTGAAAAGCTGCACGCACTGACAAGAACTTCGGCGGGGCAGGTTATTATCGGCTCAGTTGGCAGCGGCACCGCTTTTTTAAAGAATAACGCCTGGCAGCCGGTCAAGGAACAGCAATCAATCAGTCTTGCCTGGGTCAATTCGATTGTTGAATGGCAAAATCGGCTCTGGCTTGGCACGTCAACGGGTCTTTACTCGAACAGCGCTGATCTGGGCGACTGGAAACCTAAGTTTGAGCAGCTAAACCGCGGCGTGAATCACCTGCTGGTGCATGAAGACAGACTGTTTATTGCGACAACGCGCCATGGCCTCTATTCGATTGCACCCGGCGGCGAACCGGTTAAAGTGCCGGCGATAGACGGAATGATTCACGCCAGCATGCCTGCTGACAACGGCATTCTGGTTATCGGAGAGAAGCATCTATGGAAGCTGACAGATGGCAAAGCGCAAAAACTGGAACCATCTGTTTCCCTTGCAAAATGCGGTGCGGTAGATGCAAAAAATAGATTTTTTATTGGTACAACTGATGGTAAAATCTTTATATCTGACAATGGTACAGACTTTAAAGTGAAGTATAGTTTCGGCGAAGCCGGTCTTGAGGAGCAAAACAAATGAAGATGGCAAAGTTTTCTGGCGCAATATTTGCCTGTCTGCTGCTGATTACGGTCGGGGTTCAGGCTGCTGACGATATCGAACTTGATGTAGAGTCAGGCAAGGCGTTGTTGCAGATTGGCAATTTCAAACGCTCTGCCGAGCTATTCAACAAGATTCTCACGCAAAAAAAAGACGAATTGAAAGACCACCCGCGCCACGCTGAGGCCTGGTATCTGTTCAGCGTTTCATTGCGCAAACTTGGCCGCATAGATCTGGCAGACAAGGCACTGGAACGCGCGCGCAAGCTGCGCGAGATCTCGCAGAACGTCAAGACAGCACCCACCGACAACAGCCACGCCACAGAGACTGATTTTAGCGCAACGGTCACCGAGACTCCTGCCGCCACACAGACCGCTAAAAATTTGCCGCCAGACCATAAGCCGGTCACCACTACCACGTCTGATAAAAAGCCCGACAAACCGGCAACTGACAATAAACAGCCCGCCGGCAACGTGACCGCGAGCAATCAAAACAGTGCGACAAATAGCAAGACTTCTGAGCTGGTCGGGCTCAAAAACGAAAAGGCAAAAACAGCCTTCGAGAAGGCCATGAAACATCTTGAAGCAGGCAAAACACAGAATGCCGCAGATGAGTTGCTCCTGGCGGTTGACGCTGAACCCGGAAACGTTGAGTTGCTCGAAAAAACAGCTGAAATCGTCGACCAGGTCGGCAGCAGTTATTATCAGAGAGCCATACGCGTGTATAAGGAACTCGACAAAGCCAACTCGGGAAAACTGTCGCCAAAACAGCAAACCGCATGGATACGCGCCTGCATTTATGCCAGCAAGCCTGACCTGACGCTGGCAGAGACGGTTCTTTTTCCGTTGCTTAAAAAAGAGCCAGAGAATATTGAACTGCTTATTCTGTCGGCTCAGATCGACACTGAGAACAAAAAATACCAGCTCGCTGTCAGCAACTACGAAAGAGTTATTAAGCTCGACGCCGCCAACATGACTGCCTATCTAGGTCTTGGCGATGTTTTTCAGCGCATGCAGCAGTTTCCCAAAGCTATCGAAATTCTGCAGAAAGCCAGAGCGATGTGGCCAGAAAGCTTTATGCCACTGATAAGCCTCGGCAAAGCTTATCTTAAAAATGGCAACAACGGCTTTGCCCTGGTAATGTTCAATCTCGCCTATGAAATGAACCCTGACAACTTTGACGTTAATCTCGCCATGCTCGAAATACTGGCGCAGGGTGCTGATTATCGTGCCAACCTGCACCTCGCAAAATGCGAAAGCATGGTGCGCGGCGACCCACGCGTTGAATTCTGGAAAGCAGTGTTTCTCGAACTTGACGAGTATCCGGCAAAAGCAATGCAGATTTACAGTCTGCTGGCGCTTTACGAAGACGAAATCGCCTATCGGGCCAAGCTGCGACTTGGCCAGCTTTATTCGGGCAAAGGCCACGAGTCGTTTCCCGGCGATCTGCTGGTGCGCGAGCGCCCGCGTTTCAGCCGCGTCTACCGCGCCATGGCTAATCAGGAATTCGCTTACAGCTACTTTCAGGACTATCTCGCCAAAATGCCAGATGCACCAGCCGCGCCAACAGTCAAGAGCTGGATCTACGAGAACGAGGAAGGTGTAAGAAGATCACGCGAGTTTGAGGCTCTTATTCAGAGCCAGTTAAAAACCAATTAGTCTATAAAATCCCCAGGAGGAGTTATGAGATCAAATTTTCTGCAAAGACCGTTCTGTATTGTTTTTCTGTTACTGATCGGCCTGACCGCTACTGTGCCATTGAGCGCAATAGAGGTAACACCCGGAAAAGAATCAAGCTATTTTCCGCAGTCACTGATCAGACCGTTTGACTCAAAGTTTGAGGCTGATGGCCCACTCGCCGACGGCATGAACATTGAACGCGTGCCAGGCCACTCTGACAAACCAGAAGCGCAGATCGCGATCTGGATGCCTCTGTATGAACCCAGACCGGTGGTTAAGAATAAGGCAAACATGTTGACCGACGCTACCCTTATTTATCGCAACACCGGCGCCGGCAAAGACAAGTTCCCCTTTATCGTCAAAGACAAGGCGAGCAACAAGTTTTATGTTTACCGCAAGGTTAAATATCACTGGTTCTTTGAGCAGCCTGACGAAAAGAAAAAAGTTCTGGCCGAAGGCAATAAAAACGGCACTTCTGGCGGCGAAGTCTGGACCCCATTCTTACGCCCAAATGCGGTCAACGCACAGTTTTTTAAAGACATGGCTACTGGTGCCAAAAGCGAAAGCGATGTGCCAGACAAAAAGCTGTTTGTCAACAAGCACACCACCGCTTTTGACTCAGGCATTCGCGGCCGCGAAGACGTTGCCGGTTCAAAATTTCTGCAGCAGGTCGGCATGATCATGACCTACGAACGCGCCGAAATACCGGCACCGGCAACATCTGGCAACGGCTACCCGGAAACAGCAGTCGGCACAGCGAACCCTGATGGCGAAATACCAGGCACTGCCAGTCTCGGTGCGCTTCCTGGCGACGATGCCTTTGTGAAGTTTGGCCCCGAGGGCGCGAACAAAACCACCAAACCGATCCCGGATTCCCTCAAAGATTCATGGAATCTAACTGCAGAAGTAGACGGCAAGACCTACAATGAGTTTACTGACTACAGTGTGGTCTATGTCGAAGACTACTCTTATCCTGAAGTCAGTAAAGATTTTCTTGACCCGCAGGGCTCCGTTTATTCTGGTGTAGTTGGCAAATATCTCGGCTACAATGGCGGACCAGACGGCATGTCTGTTGGCTATGAAAACGAAAACTCTGATTTGCAGCCTTCATCCCCAGCAATCACCAGCAATTTTGAGTATCAATTCAGCCCTGATGAACTATATCAGCTGCCCAACCCGTTTTATGATGGCGCCAGCAATCTCGAAGCCGTCATGTTCTTTTATTTTCTCAAATCAAACGGCACCTATGGCCCATATCTGGGACGCGCCTACAGTTCGCGTGAACGTGAATTCTATGAAAGCCATCACGCCTACTGGAAACACCAGCCGCAGGATAAACGCGACAAATTCATTGCCGACCGTTACACCAACAGCTGGCCCGGAAAATTTCTTACGCCATGGGAAAAAGGCGTAGTTTATTACTGCCTCTACCAGAACGGCGACCCTGTCACACGCACCAACGAGCTTAACGAAGCCTGGAAAAAGAAGAGCTCGGCTGAGCTCTCAGTATATGCAGATATCATGGACGAGCTTGCCGGCAAGACCACGCCAGCTGCGGTCGAGGCGAGAACCGCCATGCAGGAACTCAAGAACTTTATCGACAGCTCAAGCGAAGGCACCCGCGAAGCAACCAGGTTTGCGCCAATCGGTTTCGAAGTGCATCTTGGCCGCTGCATCGTTGGCCCGATCGCACTCGAAAATATTCCTTCACAGCACACTGAAAAGCCGATCAACAAGACTGACCCCGCAACCGGCAAGACTATTGAAGTTACCAGCGGCTCATGGACAGTGGCCGGCAAACGCGTCATTCTGCCACGACACTTTGCCACCAACTCGATTGAATGGAACGACCACAGCGCAACTCCGATTGCCGGCAAAAAGATTTCAGGCACGGAACGTCAGGTTCTTGCCAGCGCCGGTGTTGACGACAGCAATCGCAAGACCCTCTCAGAACTCTATTACGGCGATTCAATGAGTCACCCACCCGATTGTCTGATGACCCAGGAAGTCTCTAACTGCTGTGGTAACGCTGCTCCCGCTGGCTCTGTCATCAAGGTCGAAGACGTGGCTGCATTCAGCAAGCCTTTAATCAACGTTGAAGCAGAAGATATGAACAACGGCGTAACCCACAAGATCGGCATTCCACCGGTTGAATCAATCGAAGCCGGCGGACAGCTGGTAAGCAAAAACGTCAAGACCGGCACCGTCACTAATCATGGTGAAGATGGTGTTGGCGGCGACATCGATATGACCGGCAGCGACTGGATGGTAGTCAAGGTTGATGGTACCCAGGAAAAGTTACCAGCCTTCCCGACCGACCCCGAAGGCCCAGATAAAAACGGCATCCCGGTCGAAGACCAGCGCATGCGCTTTCATATCGCGCCTTATGACAACATCGACAGTCTGACCCCGTTTCGTGGCATTCTTAAGACCGAGGTCGAAATCGAAGCTCTTAACGAGAACCAGCAGCCTACTGGCAAATTCGAAGACATCGAGCACGAACAGGATGGCCAGATCGTCAGCAGCAACAAGATTGTCAAAGATGGCAGCGGTTTGAACAAGTTTGAACTCAATGAATTTGATCCAAAAGTCAGCTTTTATCACATCTTCAGAGCTGCCGGCTGGTATCAGTTCAGGGTCAAGGCTTACGACCGCGCCAAAGACGGCGGCATCGGCGGAGCACGTGAACTCAAGTTCAACATCAACGTTCTGCCGGCCAGCTTTAGAACACGGTCTATCGACAACAAATAAAATAGCGTAACTGATTGAACTTAAGCCTCCATGTGGGTATCATACCCGCGTGGGGGCTTTATTTTTTATATGCGAGGTCGCAAACAATGCGAATTTGCCGGCTGCTGGCGTTGCTTATCGTTTTTTTGTCTCTGAGTGCCAATGCCAGAGCGAATGAAGAGTTTGTAATCACCCGAGTTTCTCACCCATTTCTGGCAAATGAAGAAATCAGGGCTGTCGCAGCGCGGCAGGGACTTCGCGTGTGGGGCCTGCACAACAGCCTGTTTGTAGAAACCAGCGATGGCAGCATTCTAACATTTACGCCAGAAAATTCACCGCTTAACGCGGCCGGCAACATAACATCGGTTGGCATCTGCAATGGTGAAATATGGGCAGCACAAAACTCAACATATGGCGGATTCGGCCTGTGCCGCTATGATTTCTCAAAGTGGATAACCCTGCGAGATCCTGATGCGCCTGGACTGCTGAATAACCGCATTGTCTGCATGCATGCGGACAAAGACGACTACCTCTGGTTCGGGCACAGGGAACATGGTGTCAGCAGATTTGTCGAGACTGTAAATCCGAGTTTTCGCAGCTATAAAATCATGCATTTCTACGACAACAGCCTGCTTACAGTGTTCATGCAGCTGACCCATCTTTGGATCGGCAGCAGCAATGGCATTGTCAGATTGCGCACCGAGATTAAATCAAACGTTGAACTGAATGTTGATACCTGGGTCTTTCCAAAGTTTCCGGCACGCGAAGTATTCAGCATCTGTGATTATACTGACGACCGCATAATTGCCGGCACCAGCCGTGGTCTCGCTATCTTTGACGGCGAAAACTGGTCAATCAAACGCAAGGTTGACGGCATTAAGGCGCTTCCTGCCACCTGCCTGCAGAGAGTCGGCGACCAGGTATGGATTGGCAGTCCCGTCGGGCTGCAGCTCTGGCAGGAAAACCAGCCGGGCCGGTTTTTTACCGAGGCAGACGGCTTACCATCAAATCATATCAAGGCATTGTGCCTTGATGAAAATGGCAATCTGCTGGTCGGCACGATTCAAGGCGCTGCAATTATAATCAGACAAAAATAAGCCTCAGGGCTCCCCCGGAGTCAGCGTGTAATAGCCGGGGCGGCTGCCCTTGAGTATTTCTCCGGCGCCAAGAACAATGTTGCAGACATCGACATATTTGTCTTCTTCATCAAACCACGTCTGGCTGTGGGTCGTGCCAAAAGCGTGATAGATCTGATTGTAATATGGCGTCTCAGCCAATCTGGCCAGTGATTTCGGCACAAGAACCGACCAGAACTGAGAATCTGCATCACTTATCGCTTTGTCGTCAGCAGGCAACGCTGATTGATCCGATTTTGTGTCAACAGGACTCATTGCTGCAGGGTCTGCCGAAGTTGCAGGCGCTGTTACAGGTTTTGTAACGGCTGACGGAACTGTCGAAGATGCGTTAACAGTCGGAATTTCATCGACCTGCGACCCGGCAGAGCTTTTGTCAAAGTGTGTCGATATCCACTGCGGCAATACTCTGGCAGCGTGCGGGGAAAGAAGAAAGCGCGAAATTTTGCCGGTAATACGATAACCGCTGCGCAAAGTATGTTCGCGATTAACCAGCAACAAGTCTTCGGCCAGCTTGTTGCGGTGTATCATAAAGTCGGCTTCTTTCATCTTTCTGATTTTCCAGGCGTGCTTTACCAGGCGGCGGCGCAGGTCTTCGCGGGTATCATCGGTCAGCTTGCCGACTTCCTGCTCGGTGACTTTGAGAATATAATCAAGATAATCCTGGCCATGCTTCTTCCACATATCTTCAGGGGTTTCTCTTATCAGCTTAAGCGCAGGCATCAGGCGGCTGCTGGCTTCGGCCTGGCCAGTTCTAACCGGATTTTCAAAATCAAGTTCAGGCACGATGCAAGGCACGAATTCCCAGACAATCTTCTGCTGGCCATGCGTCAGGACGTTGCGCACAGCATCTTCGAGCCTGGCGATTTTATCAAGAGTCACGCCGGTAATTTCGTGCGCCCGGTTATCAAGCTTGACAACCTCATTGCGAATCGCAGGCGGTTCTTCTGCCAGCGCGGTAAAAAGTTCATCACGCAGCTGGTTGAGCAAAGGCAGCGCATTCACCTGTGCTATCTCGCTTTTGGCAGAGGCGCGAATCGTCTCGGCTTCGAGCGCCAGTGCCATGATCTTTTTGGCCTGTTCTTCGCTTAAATAGAGCCCGCGCAACAGGTTAAGCAATGATATTTCTTCGACCACAGCTCCCATATCGTTTATGTAGTTATCAGGCGCAGCCACTGCAGCTGTAGCGAACAACAAAATCATTATCCCAAGCACTGCCCTTTTCATAGTATGTATTCTCCTGAACATCAGATATTGCCATTCGGCAGGTCGTCAAGCCAGACACCGGGAATCTGACAACCGCAATCCGGGCACTTGCCGGCCGACAAAAAACTGCGCAAAACCTTAAAGCCAAGCCGCTCGACAACTTTTTTGCTGCAACCAGGACAATAGGTGTGATTACCTTCCTGCCCCGGGTTGTTGCCGGTATAAGCGTATCTTACCCCGGCCTTGAGCGCCAGTTTGCGGGCAGTTTCGAGAACCCCGTTAGGCGTTGGCGGCAGATTCTTAAGCATAAATTCAGGCACAAAACGCGAAAAATGCCAGGGCACATCTGGCCCCAGGTTTTTGACAAACCACTCAGCACCGGTCTTAAAGACTTCCATATCATCGTTCTTGCCGGGAACAAGCAAAGAGACGACCTCAAGATGGCGACCAGACTCTTTTATCGCCAGCAGAGCCTTTTTTACCGGATCAAGTTTGCCAGCAATCGCGTCAGCGTAGAATTCTTCGGTAAAGCCTTTGTAACCCACAACGAAGATGTCAATCAGTTCGAACAGATCCTTAAGCGGCGCAGCGTTGATATAACCCGCTGTAACCATTACCGTTTTGATGTTGTTCTTTTTCGCCAGACGCGCGACATCCTTCATATACTCGATATAAATCGTCGGTTCGGTGTAAAAGAAGCCGATTGTGCGCAACTGCATATCAATGGCGCGCATGACAATATCAGAAGGGCTCATGGCAAAATTCGCTGTCTCAGCCGGCGATTTTTGCGAGAATTGCCAGTTCTGGCAATATTGGCAGACGAGATTACAGCCGGCAGTAGAGATAGCCAGTGCCGGACCATGCACGTGATAATGAAACAGTGGCATCTTTTCGACCGGATCAACAGCGATAACGCATGGCAAACCGTAGACCAGGCTGGTAAACTGACCGTTTCTGATGCCACGCGCGCGGCAAGTGCCATTCTCACCTTCGGCAGGAATACACATGTTCGGGCACAGCTGGCACTGCAAACGCCCATCAGGCAACCGCAAAACATATTCAGCCGCAAAATCACTCTCGCTGCCAGCCAGAAGCCGGGTGCCATTGTTAAACGTGCAGATTCCGGCAATTAGAGCTGACGTCTGTAAAAAAGAGCGGCGGCTGATCGACCAGAAGTTACGTTCTCTTTCCATTACTTTTCGCCCTTATATCGCGTATACTTTCTATACGGCTCACAACGGTCCGGTGTTACTATTAGTTTGCATCCGGCGTCAGAATTCTGTTAACTTAATCTAATATATGTCACCGCACAAAATGCGTCAAAGTAAAATAACTCTCCGGCGCAGCGCCTTTACGATGCTGGAGATAATTCTCGCCATGGCAATACTTGCTGCCACCATGGTGCCAGTTTTTTATTTTATGTCAAAGGGAGCATCTGACACTGATTTCAATGTATCGCGCATGTATGCGATAAGTCGCGCCTCAGAAACGCTCAACGCCATGCTCGACAATGTGCCTTTTCAGGCGTTAAGAGCCGGAATCCCCGGCTTTATACGCATTGACGACCTGACCAGTGCCGAAGGTTACGAAAAGTTTAACGAGGCCTGGGCCGAAAAGTTCATTACCACTGTTTTTCCTGGCAGCGAAAAGACTGCCGCTGGCTGGCCGTGTCAGAATATCGTTAACGACCCGCGTGGGCAGCATTACAAAATCACCCTGCGCGTCGAAGATATTCCGTCACTGGCGACTTCAGCCAATCTCAAACCAGAAATGAAGATGATCGGCGCCGACTACCCTGACACGGCACCAGCAGATTTTGCGGCTTTTCCGGCAGTAGAGCCGACATTCAGCTTTCTGAAAAATCCGGCAAAGCTGATGAGCCAGGCCTGGCATCAGATCAAATATGTGCCTAACCCGGTCAGTCAGATGTCTGACGGCACAAATTTCCTGTTTGAAACCGAACTGCCCAAAAAAGTTTCTGAAAACCACGAAAATTTTTACCGCGACGAGGGCTACGAAAAATATCAGGCCAACGCGTTCAGGTTTGTAAACCCGACTGCAACCCGCTTGAGTCAGCGCATGGCCAAGAGCATGGTCAGTTACACCAATGATGAAAACTTTAAGTATTGCGGTCTTAAGCGCCTGATCATCGAGGTGCAATGGAACATCGAAAAGGCCTATCTGAAAAACCCTGATCAGCCGGGCACCGGCCAGCGACGAATTCATCTGATGACCATCAAGGCAGATATAGATGTTTAAAAACCTGACAACCAACAAAAAAGGCATGGCAATCGTTATTGTCGCCGTTTTTTCTTTGTGTCTCATGGTTCTTTTTACCTCGATGTCATTTCAGCACCGCAGCGTCGCAGGGCGTAATAAGCTTAATCTGCGCGATCAGCAGGCTTTCTTTGCCGCGCGCGCGGCCATGCAGCACTTTCTGCTCAAAGCGCGGCTTTTTCCGACTGAACTCTATGATGCCGTTGAGTTTAAACAGGGAAAGAACCCATATTTTGATTTTGCTGAGTTTCCGTTTCGCAGTGAAAGCGGGCAGCCTGCTTTTCAAAAAATACAAAGCCTCTCTGGCGTCTATAAGCGCATTATTCCTGAAGAGTCAGATTCGAGCGGTCGCATCAGATTCTTCTACACGCCGCTCAAAATGAGCGGTTCAGACCCAGAAATACTGATAAGAATCGCGAGTTTTTACAACCCGAACTATCGCTATCTCGCTCCTGGCCTGGCGCCAAATAATCTGCCAGAAAAATACATCAGCCCCGACAACTCGGCAAACTCGCAACACGCGCCGGCAAAGTTCCTCACCTACTTTTTCAGAGACTGCACCAACGACGTGGTCAATGGCATCATACTGCAGCCGGCACTGGTCACCCAGAAGGCAAGCGGGCTTGAAACTGAACAAAGCTGGGGAATCAACGACGAAGGTTACCCTTATACCATGAATTACCAGATTAAAGATGTGGCAATAAGGGCGATACAAGGGCTTAGGCGCTATAATGAAGAAGCGATCGAAATTGAGTGCGAAGGCAATGTCATTGATTTTCAGGAAATTCCGGCCAGCAAAAAAATTCAGCAGGTTCGCAAGATAACCAGAACTGGCCGCCACGTCGATGACTGAGGGTTCTGCCGCGAGATATCAGCTGGCAACCATTTCTGCAATTGCCGGCTTTGCTGCCAACCTGAGCCAGGTGGCCCTGTTCAGGTTTTTTATGGGGCAGTTTTATGGCACCGAGATTCATCTTGGACTGTTTTTGAGCGTCTGGCTGCTGGGCATAGCATTGGGCGGCCTCATCGGCGGCAAAATCAGAATTCAACCGGCCACCCTGCTTAAAATGCTGGTGCTCATGCCAGTTCTGCTGACAGCCCTGATCTATTTCGCTGTCGGCCTGCTTCCCAACCCTAATGGCAGGTTCATATCCTTCGCGCCGGCCGCTCTGTTCATGCTGTTCACGGTTACCCCGACCGCCATCTTGTCAGGCTTGTTCATACCCGCAATGATAAGGCTTACCAACCGAAGCATCGGCTATTTTTACAGCCTCGAAGCAGTTGGCGGCTTTATCGGCGGCGTATTCTTTTCGCTGCTGATTGGCGGAAAAGCCAATTCGATTATCTGCCTGCTCAGCCTCGCGATACCAGCGCTGACAGGCGTTTTCATTCTGGCACGGCGCAAAGCTTTGCCAGCGCTGCTTTTACTGGCGGCTGCGCCGGCGGTTTCCCTGCTGGCACCAATGGCAGCTGAGAGAATAGAGCAGGCCTACTGGCTTAAAATGCATGGTAAAACCAGAACGCTCGAAGCAACGGTCGAAACGCCTTATCAGAAGCTCCAGCTCAGCAGCTACTGGGAACAGAAGAGCCTGTTTTCAAATGGCATGCTCGCAGACTCATGGCCGCTTGCCGAGTCTGCCGAGAGCCGAGTTCACACTTTTGTGAGTGCGCTGAAAAGTTACCGCCGCGTTCTGGTGATTGGTGCGCCAACTCCTGATCTGGTCGATGAGCTGGTCAAATACGATGATCTCAGATTAACCATTGTCGAGAGTGACAGTGAGCTGGTTGCCATGTTTGCCTACCCGCAAAAACACGACAGAATCGAGGTAATCAATGTAGACCCGCGTTTTTACCTCAACCAGGCCGCAGAAAAATTTGACGGCATAATGTTTTATGCAATTTCACCGGTAACCCTTGCCGGCAACCGGCTTTTTACCCTCGAATCTTTCAGGTCCGCAGGCAGGATGCTTAACCCCGAAGGCGTCATCTCGCTGCAGGTTCAGGGCACCGAGAACTATCTCGACGCCACTCTCGGCAGAATAATTATTACAGCATGGCGTGGCCTGCAGCATGAGTTTGCCCACTGTCTGGCTGTTCCCGGCGGAGTGATCACCTTTTTTGCCAGCAATTCAGACCAGGTCTTGCCGCGCAACGCGCGCGAATTCTCAGATCGGCTGGCAGCGCGGCAGATAGTCACGACAACTTTTTTTCCGATGAGTTTTTACAATCTGCTCATGCCACATCGCGTAAAGGAGCTTGATGACTGGCTTAAACGCGAGATAGACGTCAGGCTAAATACTGACGTGCACCCGGTCAGTTTTATGCAGCAGATTGAGTTGTGGAACATCTACAGCGGCACGGGCATTAATGCCTGGCTGCAGGCGCTGCAGCAGTTGCCTCTGGCAAAGCTGCTTGCCGGGTTTCTGGCAATCGGTTTCCTGGTAATGTTGCTGCCCGCATTTCTGAGCACCGGCCTGGCAGTAAAAAGTGTTATTGCCGGCGGCGTGGCCATAAGCGGCGCCACCGGGATTCTGTCAGAAATCATTTTGATCCTGCTGTATCAGAACCGTTATGGCGCGGCCTATCAGATGACCGCGCTGTTTTTTGGGCTCTATATGCTAGGTCTGGCTGCCGGCGCCATGTTATTTGGCCGCATTCAACTGCGCAAAACCGCTGTTTACAGGCTTAAAACCGTCAAACTGCTGCAGATACTTTTCGTCGTTTTCTGCATATTTTTTGTTGAGCAGACACAACTGCATTCGGCTGCGGTAATCGGCCTTATGGTCTTTACCATTGCTTTTCTTGATGGCATCGAGTTTCCCGTATCAGACAGCATATTGCGCAGCGCGGGGCGAAAGGCGGCTGACAGTGCCGGCCTGCTGATCTTCGCCGACAATACCGGCGCCCTGGTGACTGGTGCGCTGAGCGGTCTCTGGCTGCTGCCGGCAATTGGCATGCGCGGTTGTTTTGCCCTGTTATGCACAGCGTTGGCGCTCAACATGGCCGGCCTGCTGATCTTTGCTCATAGGCTGCCAGAAGAGAATACAGACCGTTAAAGAATCTGCTACAGTAATTCTCCATTTGCCTGTCTATGAGGAGTTTACGAGAAATTTCGCTTGGACATTTGTCTGACAAGCTAATCACGATAATTATACTGGCTCTTTTGAAGAGTTATCCACGGATTAAAGGATTATCGCAGATTACTCAGGAGTTTTTTATATGCTTTTTTGCAGTTATCCAGAATCCATCTGCGCAATCTGCGTGAATCACCCGGGCGTTCTATCCTGATGCGCCCAAGTACCACCCACATCCTGTGGGCGACTGTGGAAAAATGCATGGAAAGTTAAAACGAAAAACCCCAGAACACTCTTCAGTAATCAAATGGGATATTACTGAGTCTGCTATCTCGAATTACATTCTCTAACAGATTACAAAAGACTATTATCTATTTTGTCTTTGCCAGATTCAACAATCAGACCTGTCGCGTTCTTTGCCGAACACTTTGGTATGCAGGCTTTTGATGCGGCGCAAACGGTGATTTACCGCTGACTTACTAAGAGGCGGCACGAAGCGTTGACCAAGGGCTTCTAAACTGTCATGTGGGTATTTGAGGCGCATCATCGACAACTGGCGCAGGCTTTCGGTCCAGATTTCCTGATCTTCAAAGGCAAGCAGTTCTCTGATCTGGTTGATCGACTCTTCGGCGGCGCCAATAAGTCTATTGATGTTGGCTGTTTCAAAATTTACCTGGCGGTTTACCATTGACAGCAGACTGCGCGTAGCCTTTAAATCAGACAATTCGAGCGACTTCTCAAACAAGCCGAGGCGATTGAGAAACTTGATGATACGGCGAATACTTTTAAGATAAAAGCAGGTTCCAGCTTCGGTCTTGTATTCGGCAAACCGCATGCGCAGCTGGCGGCAAACCGCTCTGAATGCCGCCGGCAACCAGCGTCCCGGCAATCTGAATTCAAGATGATAACCGCGACCCGGATTTTGAATGTAGCCTCGGGCGATAAACAGTCCATGCAAAAAAGCGCGCTGGCAGTGCTTGGCCGAGGCAGTGTCGTCAGTGCGTCTTATGCGCTCAACAAATTTCTGCCTGAGCTCGAGCTGATCAAAGTTTTTCTCGACCAGAATTTCGGTGCCTCCGTCTTCGATTGTTGCATCTGGCGGCAGAACATCACGAAAAAACAGCTGCAGATGGCGATTCAGAGATCTGCGCACCTTAATCTGCGGTTGATGGGCAGAGCCACGCAGCAGACCGGCGAGAAAAGACTGCAGACAGCATGGCAGCTGTTGCCGGGCAATCGAAAAGATTTCGCGCTTGAGTTCGCTACCGTAATCAACTGGAGCCATGCGTCAGCTCAGTCATCGAATATGCTTTCATCATCTTCTTCTTCGTCTTGCGGAACCGGCTCAACACCACGATTTTCGTTAACGAGAGCAATCAGTATCGCCGCCAGCAGATTCGGGTTATGGCGCAGCAGGTCTGATTGCAAAAGCATATCAGCGGCGAGAACCCTTATTCCAAGATCTTCAATCTTCTTGACGGTAGGTGCTACCCAGAACTGCCCTTTAGTTTCGTAGCGTTCCATAAGCGTTCGAGAAGCGCGCCTTGAGTTGACCACAACAATATCAATTCGCTTGAGCTGCGTCTTTTCGAGAATGGCATTAACATGATCAGACGCACTGAAACCATCGGTTTCACCAGGCTGTGTCATGACGTTGCAGATGTAAACCACTTTCGCATCGCTGCTGTTAATATGCTCAGCAACGCCGGGCACCAGCAGATTCGGAATGATGCTGGTAAACAGGCTACCAGGCCCCATTACTATCATATTGGCATCGTCAATGGCGCTGAGCGCTTCCTGATTGGCCTTTGGTGAAGCCGGAAGCAGATCCATCTTCGTTATGCGCTTGCGGGCCTCGCAGATCGCCGTTTCGCCGGTGATCTCGCTGCCGTCGTCAAACTGGGCAATCAGCTGGACATTGTCATTGGTAACTGGAATAACATGGCCCTTGATCGCCAGAATGTTGCTGGCCTCGCGTACGGCACTGCCAAAGTCGCCAATAACGCCGGTCATGGCCGCAATAAAAAGATTGCCGAAGCTATGCCCTTCTATTTCGCCGCCATCGCCGAAACGGTATTGAAAAAGGCGCGACAAAAGGCTTTCAGAACGCGATAAAGCTACCAGACAGTTTCTGATATCGCCCGGAGGCAGAATCTGCAGTTCTTTGCGCAGACGGCCTGATGAGCCGCCGTCGTCAGTGACGGTTACTATTGCGGTTAAATCTACCGGCAGTTCTTTAAGGCCCTTTAACAGAGAGCTCAAGCCGGTTCCGCCGCCGAGAGCAACCATTGAAAAAAGCTTTGCCGAAACCTGGGTCTTTTGAAAGACGAATTCGCGCAGGCGTGTAGATAAGCCAAAATCCTTGCTGTCAAGCAGTCTGAATGCAGTTCTAAATCCACGATACAACCAGAAAAAACTTAACAGCAGTGCTGAGAGCCCGGAAAGAGCAAGAGCTGCCGGGTGAAAGCTGCGAACCGTCTCGATGCTCGCCGGCGCGAGAACTATTGTCGACAAAGCGGTAAAAACAAAGCCAAAACACATCATCAGCAGGCCAAGCAGCAGAAAAAGAACCCAGCGCCGGGCTCTCAGCTCATGTCCAAACCTGCGCCGCAACGACAGCAGCATTAAAAGTCACCGCTCATCTTTGCCCGCAGCTGTTTTGAGAATTTTTCGGCGCTGAGAACGCCCATGCGGCGCAGATAGAAATTCATCGCCGCGGTTTCGATAACAACTGCGAGGTTGCGACCTTCACGAACCGGTATGGTTGTGCTGGGAACTTCAACTTTCAAAAACTTGACCGTTCTCTGAAATATGCCTAGACGGTCGTATTCTTTCTGGTCATCCCATTTTTCAAGGTTAATCACCATATCAACCGGCTTTTCGTCAGCGGTGGCAGCAATACCGAACAGCGAGCGGATATCAATTATGCCGAGGCCACGGATTTCCATGTGATGACGTATCATCTCGTCAGGCGAGCCAACAACTTTGGTGTCGCTGATCTTCATGAGTTGCACGGCATCATCGGCAACCAGCCGATGGCCGCGCTTGATCAGTTCAAGCGCGCACTCGCTCTTGCCTATTCCAGAAGTGCCCATGATCAGAATGCCGACACCATATACCTCGACAAACACGCCATGCACACTTTTGCGCGGGGCAAAGCGGTTGTGCAGATAACGCGAAAGCTGGTAAATGAACTCGCCAGTGCGCGCCGAAGTGCGCAACAGCGGTATCTTTTTCTGATCGCAAAGCTCAAGCAGTTCGTCGAGCACCAGCAGATCATCAGTTATGATAATACAGGGAATATTGAAGAACAGCAGCTGGCGCAAGCGAACTTTGCGCGTCTCGGCGCTTTGCTCGCCAAGATAGGCCAGCTCAGTTCGACCCAGCACGATTATGCGCTCATAGCCAAAATGCTCAAAAAAGCCAGCCAGCTCAAGACCCGGGCGATGTACTTCCGATGAAATAACCTTGCGGTCGAGCCCTTCTTTGCCGGCAACAACCGTCAGTCCCTGATCTTGTACAATCTCTTTGACCAGAATCAGAGCCATATTCTTATTTCTGACCTTTCCCTGTAATTTTACGGCACCAGCATATAACAGTTAGAGAATGTTTTCAATCTCCAGCAGGTTGTTGACTGATGTTCGGCAAATTCTCCAGGCGGCCTTTTGATCCAAGCATGATTACGATACCGGCGATAATAAAAAATATCGACAGCAGCTGACTCGACGAAAGGCCCCAGTAAATAAAGGGATTGAGCCTGATGATCTCTACCAGAAAGCGCGAGACACCAAACCAGATCAGAAAGAAAGCAAAGCGGCGGCCGCCACCAATGCGCCAGCCGACAAACAGTAGAAAGCCGATAAGTATTAGCGTCGACAACGATTCATACAGAGGCGTCGGATGCACGCTGATATCGGTCGGTACCGCCTCGCCGGGAAACAGGCGAGCGTAAGTTTCAGCCAGAGTGTTATTTTTCGCGCTGAGAGTAGGCACCAGCCCCTGCGGAAAACTCATTGCCCACGGCAGTTTGCAGGGCAAACCGTAGCAACCGTCGCCGGCAGCGATGCAACCGAGACGCCCGATGGCATAGCCAACCGCCATTCCCGGCACATAAATATCGGCAATTTTAAAAAACGGCTGACCGGAGTAGCGGACCCGCACAATGCAAAGCACCAGCGCCAACACATACCCACCCAGCACCGAAAACCCGGTGGTCGAAAAAATCATCGACATCGGGTCAGCGAGAAAATCTGTGAAATTCTCGAAAATGTGCATCAGCCGCGAACCGACCATGCCACCAAAAATGGCGAGAAAATGCAGATCCCAGGCCAGTTCTTCATCACAACCGTATTTGCGAAACTGCCAGTTGATGACCATGAAGGCCGTGAAAAAAGCTATGGCCAGAGTCACGCCATAAGAGCCTATCGTCAGCGGGCCTATTGAAAAGAGATATGGATACATGTCAGCGATGGTATCACACTGAGTTACTATCGACAAGACCAATAAAAAAGCAGGCCGTGCTTTTGCCCAGCCTGCCTCAATAATGCTATGTTAGCAGCTGTTTGCTCATCAGCTGCAAAGTCTTTTCAGCAAATCACTTGCGGTTAACCAGGACACCGATAACCTTGCAGTCTTCGGTAGTGCGCACCGTTATCTCGGTGCCAGCCGGAACTTCGACTTCGCCACCTTTGATAAACGCGCCACCGGCGAGCCCAATCGGGCCAAGCACCAGATAGCCAAGTGTTGAAGCGCCGGCGGCCATGCCAATCTTGCGCTTGTCGAATTTTTCGCCGGCAGCATCGATCTGAATCGGCAGTTCAGTTGAATCCATACTTTCAATTTTGGTTACATCAAGATTTACATAGCCGGTGCGGCCAAAGCGGCCACCACGGCGCACAGATTTGACCGAAGATGTCACAATGCCGCCATTGGTCATAACCAGAATGTTGTTGTCGATAAAAACATCATGAGACAGAACCATCGGAATTATGTCGTTCTTTTTGGCAATGCGGCTTGAAATATCCTTCTTGAGGCGCATTTTGATCTCGGTTCCACGCGGAATGGTAACCTGATGCAAAGAAATCAGGCCATTCTCAATGATCAGATGAATCTGCTGCTCAAGTCTGAAAGCAAGCGGTTCCATCGACACGCTGCCGATAACCTGCTTGTCGATATCAGCCAGTCTTGTTTCGAGATTGCCTTCGCCTGTTCGATTAAAGAGACGCCACTCAAGAAAACTCAACTTCATATCAAGAGAAGGGTTGGCGGGCGAGCCTTTAAAAACAAAGTCGTGCAGGTAACTCGTTTTTTCAGCGTCTTTACGGCCGGTATTGCGACCAAAAAGGTCTTCTTCGATCTGACGCAGACGCTCGGCTTCACCACCTTTCTGCTCATCTCCGTATATGTAACGCTCAAGGCGACTCAATTTTTTCTCCTGATCACGGGCAACGTCTGAAGAGGCCCAGACGGTGCTGACGAGCGAGCAAAGCATTATAACTGCACAGAGTATTCGGGTTGGTTTCATTGTATTTGCCTCCTGTCTGCTATTTTGACTTTTCTTCGGTTTCGGCCTTAGCTTCAGTTTTGCCAAGACTGCCGCGCTGACGCGGTATTTTCGGGTTAAAAACCACCACTATTTCACGATCCTGCAGCGGATTACGTACCAGTTCACGACAGAATCTGGCAAAAACATCAACATCGCTATGCTCTATACTTATATCACGCAAGGCCAGCTTGCTGATATGAGCAGAAATCGTCATGGTTTCTTCTTCTTTGAGGCTGGCGCGCGCACGCCTGATGTCTGTCTCAAAACGCACTGCCGGCCGACTGAAACGCTCTCCCGCCGGCACCATCGACTCCTGAAAAATCAACATGCCTGAGGTGTCGAAGAATCTCGGAAAAAGCGAAGGTTCATAGGCAAAAGCACGCAGGTCGACAATTGCACGCTTAAATTTCGGCGCAGGCGCCTTTTCGTCAATATTCAGACCGGCACTCCACGAAGCAAGAAAGCTCAATGGTTCAAGCGGTTGCTGCCGCATGGCTGCCAGATAAAGCGCTGACCTGACACTGAGTTTGCCGGTCAAGGGCAATTCTACCCGACAACGAATCAGACCAGAAGCATCTGCCTGTTGAAAAAACTTGGGGGCCGACATCAATACCAGCCCGAGACGCTCTTTTAAGGCAGCGTTGGTCTGCATAACGTGTCTAACCAGCTTGCCTTCCATCAGTGGCAGGCTCAGAGCCTTCTCGTAGGCATGGTGCAGAGCATCCATCCAGGCACGCGATCTCTCTTCGTCTTGAGAATATTCGCTGTCCCATGGAATCCCGGCAAGGCCGTAGACTTCGATCTTCTGACCGATAAAAACTTCTGGCTCGATAAAAGTATCCGCCCGCAAACTGCAGGCGGAGAAAAAGCATATAATAAGTGCCAACTTCGCGGCAAATTTCATCAGAGTGTTTCTCCGATCAGTCAAAAGTCACGTGTGCTCCAACATGGTGCTCACTCACGATATCGCCATCATAGAAAGAGTAATCCATTCTGATATGTGGCAGAACATACATGCCAAACCCAAGAGTAAGAGTGCCGTTAAGCGAACCCATGCGCATGGTCAGATCATTTTCGATGAACTTCTTTTCGACACCTATGCGGTACTGCTGGTCGTTAGCGCGGGCGGTGTTGGTTAAGTTGATCGCGTCAGCCGAAATAGTAGTTCCCTTGGTGATTTTTACGGCCGCACCCAGGTTAAGACTGACTCCATCGCGGCGGTCATTGGCTCCGCTGACTTCTTCAACCAGATTATCAATAGTGAGACCACCAGTGACTCTATCGTTATAGTGATACATAAGACCGACGCCCATTGAGGTCGAATCTTTCTTGCTGTGCTGCTGCAAACTTCTGATCCAGCGGTCAACGCTGTAATGCCTGAGCTTGATGCCGCCATAAAGTTGTTCACGGGCGAGCATACGGCGCGCAATCGGAAACCTGGTGCCAAAAGCCAGCTGCAGATCTTTAACCTTGCGGCTGGTTCCGAGATATTCACCGCCAACCAGTCTGCCAAACTCTACAGAACGGTTGTCTTCGGTGTAAGCCACCCCGTAGCTGTATTTGGGCCGGCGTGGAACAGGCTCTTCAAGAATGTTGTGTTCGAGATAATCGGTGATCGAAAACTTGTCTTCGACATGATCTTCATAAATGTGGCCGGTAAAAGCGAGGCTTGTCCAGTCAAAGACATCGCGCTCGTTAACTTTTGCCTGAACAGAGGCTTCACGCCCCTGAATCTGTGACAAGCCGGCGGGATTGTAGAAAGTTGCCGATTCATCATCGGAAATACCGATAAAGGCACCGCCCATGCCGCGTGATCGCGCAGACTGCGCCGACAGATCACTGGTCGAAACGACAATAAACAGGCTGAGCAGCAGCAATAAACCTGCTTTTGAAGATAATTTTTGTCGAATCATGGGCGAGCCCTCCTTGAGGAAACGGTAACTGATTTGTGTGCTTGTATCTTAATCGTCATTTCAATAGCAAAATATGAGATTCGCTTGAATTTTTTGCCGTGTTGCATGTTTAATCTTTCTTTTTGACCGGGATAAAACCATCTGGCGCCTTTGGTATCGGCTTAAAGCCTTCTTTGGGCTTGCTTGATGCCACAGGTTTTAAGGGAACAAAGCCTGATGAATTCTGAGTGGCTATCGGAGCCGGTTTAACTGGCGCAGTTGGCCTGGGAGTTAAAATTGGCTTGAGTGGCGCAGTCGGCGCAGTCGGCGCAGTCGGCGGCGGAATAATCGCCGGCGGGGGGATGTTGATGCCCAGTGTTGCGGCAGGCTCTTTAACCACGGGTTTCATGCCCGGAGCATGCTTTTTGCCGCCGGCAAAAACAAATGGCACAGATGCGTATCTGATGTTCTCACGATACGGCTCAGATCTGAAATCGCGCAAAAGCTTATACTGATCTTCGCCTTCCGGCACGATAATATCCATCACTGGCGGATCACCGTAAGAATCATGGCCGCCACCAAAATCGTCAAAAGTTGGAAACCCTCTTACATCACGATTCAAAAGACGATTCGGCGAAACGATTCTGTTGTAACCCATAGCCAGACATTGATAACCAGATCGCTCCGATATGCCAGGCAGTTTGCTTTTGGCAATCTTGACGATCATCTTGTCGCGCTCCACTCTTACGTAATCAGGATAAACAACGTCATCGACACGATTTTGAAAGTCAAGTTCGTCGGTTTTATTGCGCAGAATATCGAATACTTCGAATTCCGAAAGAGGTGTGATGATAACAACCTTTTCCCAGCCAAGGTTGCCCGAAAACATCAGATCGCGGCCGGGCAGAGCCATCTGGTAGCCGGAGTTTTCGCGACCATCGATATCGATGTAGATATCCCACATGTTCGCCACAAACCCCTGATCTTCGCTCTTTCGCGTATCTGGCCATTCACGCATGATGTAGTTGCGCATCTGAATCTCAAAAACCACAACCGAACCTTCTTCATATACTCTAAAACGCTTGAGATCAAACGTGCCACGACGCAGCCTTTTATCTAACGGATACTGATAATAGCCAGGCCCCTTGTCATCGCCGATGTTATCGGCGATATCAAGCCAGGCGCCCTCTTCGTAATAGTAGTTGACTGCATCCTGGGCCTGCACAAAAGTTGTGGCAGCGCAAAGCATCATCAACAATACAGTTATAACAATGGCTTTGCTGCTGATTCTCATCATTATTTAACCCCGATCATCGAATAGGTCGAGTTGCCTGATTCCTGATAAGGATCTTTAACCTGGTTGTCTTTATTGATGTTAAAGGCATATTCATAAGTGCCCGGCGCAATGCCGGTGAACAGGCGAGTATAAACACCATCGCCGGCAGCATCATCGCCATTCGTACCATCGTCATAAAGTTGCTGCGGTTGGTTCCAGCCTTTAAAAGTACCCACCACTGTCGGATCTTTGACATCAGCAAAGTCAGATGCAACAAGCACGACTTTCAGCTCACCAGGGCGTTTTGAAGAAATAGCGATGGTTGGCACATCATATAGAGTCACAGTAGAAAGGTCGATCGGAATCGCTCTGATGTGGAAATCCGTGCTTCGGAACACCAGATATTCACGACCATTGCCTTCCATCGCAAAACTGTAACCACCATCGGTGTTCAGGAACATCGAACGCGAACCCTTTTTGGTAGCCAGTTTAACCTTTGAATAGTCGGTGCTGTTAAGATCGCTGGTCACGTAACCGCGCGCCAGTTTAACTGTTGATTCAAGAACATACTGCTCTGAATAGCCGTTTCTGGTATTTTCTCTATGTGGATCCATCTTGGTTTCGGTCTTGCCATCAGCTTTTGTGTATTCAAGTGAATACTGCTGCGAGCCGGTAGTGAGATTATTGACGCGCAAGGTAAAAATGCCATCGTTGGCCAGCAGGTCGCCATGACTCCCATCATCATACATCTTTGCGCTTACAGGCTGCCAGACAGGGTCTACAGACTTGATACTGAAATCGGTAGCATCGGGGAAATCAACAATCGAAGCGACCCACAATGCTTCACCAACAATTTTGCCGGAAAGCGAAATATTGGGCGCATCGACAGTCTTTTCGAGTTCGACATCTACCCAGGTGTATCCCACATCAAAATCACGACCGCGGGCGATCAGCAAAAAACGACCACTCTTGCGGAGTTCGATAGAATATTTACCAGAATCGCCAGCATACGCAACCGCGCTTGACATGCCGGCAACGGTAATCTTGACACCAAGCGGAACCTGACCTGGCGGCACAACAATTTTTCCATTTACGACTGCAACGGGCACTACCAGTGCTTCCTGAACGCAACCGCCGGACATCACTGCCACGCAGAACAGAAGTATTGCCATCAATGTCTTTTTCATCATTCGATTCCTAAAAATTTGATCTGGCCTCGAAGATAAGCATCTTCATGGTGTGAATATCTATATAATCCCTGCCATTGTCGGTGCTGGTAACTGCCCAGCGCCACTCAGAAGGATAATCATAACCAAATCTGAATTTGATCGTAGAGTCTTTGCTGACATCGTAAATCAGCTCACCATAAATGTTTTCGCGATCAAGTGAGTCTTTTTTGCCATCTTTAAAGTCGATAACACCACGAGAATAAAAGGCACGGCCTCTGAACTTGTTGGTAAAGTTCTTTTTGAGCTCAGCCAGCACTGCATTTGCCAGGCTCGATCTGGTGCCATCAAAACTGTCGACGTAATCAACATGCTGAATGCCACCGGTAAAGCTGGTGGTTGGCGTAAAATTATAAGTGGCTTCACCGATGTAATCGACTCTGATATTTTCCTTGGGAGTGGTCACCCAGCGTACCTGATGCTCAACGCTGCCCTTGGCGTAAACCCTCGGATTGATATTCGAGTTGACTTCAAAGTAACCGATGCGCTCGTTGTAGTCATAAGTGCTGCCATTCTGTTCAAACACATCGTCAGGATCTCCGAGCACAAACATCTTGCCCTTCGCACTGACCGAATCACTCAATTTCAGGTTAAGTTCGACAGCATTTGATTTCCAGCCCTGTTCACCCTCAAGCGCATCCCACTTTTGAGTAAAATCATATTTGAGGGTTGTGCTGTCGGTAAAATCAGAAAGCAGCTGAAAGGTAAATTTGCGGCCTGAGTAACCATCTGTTTCATGAGGATTATACTGGTCAGCTTCCCAGGTCTTCGAAAGATAAGTAGCTTCAACAGACAGATTGTTGGCAATCGCCAGCAACTTGTTACCAAAGTCATAGTTCATACCAAAACGGGTGAGTTTCTCGCCAGCAAAGTCCGGGCGACCATAGTTGCTTACCGTCAGATCATTCGGGTAATTGTCATCGCCAACATCATAAGCCCATATTGGCGCCATCCAGGCCCTGAAATAGCGGCCATAATCATAGTGTTTTACCGTACCGGTAAGGCCGCCGTTCTGAACACTGATATCAAAGCGGCTGCCTTCGTCACCAAGGTTGCGCTTCTGTTTGTCAGAGGTGTCAGTGAGATAATCGGTTGAAGTAAGAAACTCGGCAGTTGCCTGAATCTTGCCGGCACGATCAGTAGAGTAATTCATATCAACACCGCGCACAGTATTTGAATTGCCAACGGTTTTGTAATCATAAATTTTCTCAGCGTAAGAAGTGCCCACTGAGAAACTGTCTTCGCTGAACTTTTCCGGCAGCTTCCAGATCATTCTGCCGGTAATAATATTGTTGGTGTTCTCATAAGAAGTGCGGATGTCACTCTTATACAGTGCGCCCTGGTAAGAAACGCCACTCTCCGAACCAGAAAGTTCAACACCCTGGTAAGGCCTGACTATGTTGGTGTTCTCGGTCATGATATTCATCGGATCATCAAGACCAGTAGCAGATTCACCAGCAAAGACCCTGACCTTCATCGACTTGGCCTTGCTGACCAGGTGAAGCTTGTTTGAGCGAACATAGTTGTCGTTCTGAATATAGCGCACATAGTCGTCGATTTTGTCGAATGGATTAGGCGTCGAATTTCCGACATTGTTATACACTGCTTTGTTCCAGGTTCTGCCGGCAATATAGCCATAGAGTTCATAGAATGTTTCGATTTTTTCGCCGAGAGGTTTACCGGTAAAACGCAGGTAAACATCCTGATAGAAAGTTACCAGGCCCGCTTCGCTGAACGTTCTTTCATCGCCATAATCGTCTCTGCCAACAGTATCAGGATCGATGATGTATTGGCCCCGACCACGATAAGTCCCGGTGATTTTTACCTTGGGCAACTGATCTTCAAATGTTTTCATCTTGTTTTCGCTGTCGACCATACGGCGTTCAAGCGAATCAACGCGAACATCAAGCAGACCAAGTTCATCTCTGAATTCTTTGGTGAGACGGGTAAGGGCGGCGCGTTCTTCTTCGCTGGCCGCGTCGATATTTGCTTTCTTTTCTTCCATGCGCTTGAGAATGCGCGCGAGCATCAAGGCAACATCGTAACGGGTAGTGACTTTTCGCCCTTTAAAGGTGCCGTCGGGATAGCCTTCCATATAGCCCTGGCTGATAAGAAATTCGACATCTGAATAGGCCCAGTGATCGCGCGGCAAATCCTGAAAAGCCGCGGACTGAGCCATGGCAGCTGCGGGCAGCACAAGGCACAGAAGCGTTACCAGTAAACCCCTGAGCAGGGAAAACACGCTATTATTCTTTGTTTGCCTCATTCTTTTCTTATCTTTTTCCTTAGGGAATATGAATGCTCAACTCCTTTATCGACAGATTCAGCAGAATTTATAAGTGCAAAATTCAATCTGCGATTTTATGCACGCAACACTTTCATTATTTGCCCTGGTAAAGTTTGCTGTTCTAATGCACAGCGGGGATTGGCAATGAGGGTGGTTCTGTTGTATTTTTGAGGCATGCAGCAGGAAAATCTGTTAACAGCGAATATTTTTGAACTACGCCTTAAATGGCTGGTGCCTTTTTCGGCGTGCGTTTTTGTCGCGGTTTTGCTGCTTGGCTCACAAAAGCTGCTGTTGCGCCTGCCCGGGCCAGCAGCAATGGTCACCGTCTTTTTTTTATTCTTTATTCTCATCTGCCAGACTGCCGGCTATCTTACTGACAAACTGGCTACGGCCATGCGGATTGCTTACCCGACCTTTATTCTCTGGTGCTACCCGATGACGGTTGTCAGCACGATTACCGCGTGCGCCTGGCTGTTTCTTGGTTTGTCTAACCAGATTCTCGGCCGCGGCTTCTGGAACGCCTGGCTGGGCCTGACCGGCCAGGATACCACTTCATTTTTCTTCGCCTGCTTTGCTTCGATGCTGGTAGCAGTGACTCTACAATTCGCTTCTTCACTCATTCACGTTTTCAACTGGATTCTAGAAATTTCGCGCGGCAACGTGCAGCGATTCAGCTCAGAGCTGATGAAAAACGTTAAGGAATCACCTTCGAGTCTTGGCAGTACGCTCGAATCGCTTCGCTATGACGGCGAGCAGATAAGAAACAACCGAGTGCGCGCTACCAGGCTTAACCGTATGGCTTTGTTGTGTGTGTTTATTTTGAGTCTGGCCTTTTCTGGTTGGGTGGTGTTTTTCAGACCCGCACTTATTCTGTATTACCGCGCCGAAATTCAGCTGCGCACCTTTCTTGAGCCGGCCGCAGCCTATGAGACTCTCAGACACCTCACAGAACGCTTCCCCAATTACCGCTACCTCGACTCAGTCACCTATCGCATGGCATGGATTCTCGATCGCCGCCTCAATGAATATGATAAGGCAAAAGAAAGCTATGTGGCTTTTATCGAGCGTTTTGGCAGAACGAATGTCTGGTCAGACGAGGCCATTGCCAGCCTGGTGCGACTGTCGTTCGACAAGCTCAACAACCCTGACCAGGCACTATACTGGACAGCCGAGTATCTTAAAACCAGCCCCGAGGGCATATTGGCGCCGCACATGTATCTCTATAGAATCAGGGCTTTTAAGCTGAAAAACCAGGCTGAACAGGCGCAAAGCGAAATAGAAACCGCGCAAAAGCTTTTTGCCAGCCGCAAGATTCAGGTAATCAACAGTGAAGACCGACTGATTGATCTGGTAAGCTTTGCCGATGCTGTACAGGCCGAAATCAGCGCAGACTGGCGATAAAATCGCCCAGCAACGGAGCGCTCAATACCCGTGCCAGACCGAGACCTCTGCGTGTGCGCAGCTGTTTTTTGCCTTTCTGCGACCGCAACTCTTCGAGAAAAACCTCTTCGAGCACCATGCCCAGAAGCAAAGCGCCACCAGAACCGGCAAATATTACCGGAGCGCCACTGTAGCCGGCAAAAACTTCGAAATCAACATGAAATATCGGGTAGATACTCGCCGGACACAGCGGAAAACTGGAGATAACACCGCTGCGGGCAAAAGCAAAGCCTGCATCATTACAGGACTCTCCGTATGGGAACCCGGGAATAAGCACCTGTGTGCCGGCACCGGCGGCAACACGTTTTAACTGTTTTTCATCAGCGATAAAATCGCGCGAAAGCACGCAGTAATCAGCCTCAGCCGGAAGCTCTATCTTTATCGCGGCGAGGTCAAAATTCTGGTGAGTGAAATACAGCGCGCGACCACCGGCGCGAATACGCACCTGAAAAGGCAGTGGCCGATAAATATTACGCTCAAAACGTCGCAGACTAACTCGCGCGAAGTCTCCGGTGATTGAAGCAAAACTGTGCGCGCTGCTGACCAGCCAGACCCGGTTGCGTTCGCGCGCTTCAACCATAAAAGCGCTGGCAAAAACCGTCTCACCACCGCTGCTCTGACCGCTCAGCGCAACAACAGAACGCATTACCGCATCAATATTGTTCGACGCGGCCGGCACTCCTACGCACAGGCACAGCAGAAGCAGAACACAGATTCTCAATCCCCGGTTAAGCAAAACTGGCCTCCATAAGCGTCATATAAACAGGCTTGCCATTATTTCATCGGCAATTCTCAACCCCTGGTCAGTAAGTCTGACACGATTATCATAACGCAAAAGATTGCCAGAGGCGATATGACCGGCCAGAGTTGTGTAAAATTCATCTGCCTGGCGGCCAAAATGTCGCTCAAAATCAACAGTATCGAGTCCGTCGCGCAGTAAACGCAAGCTTAACATCAGATGTTCATTGCGACGGTCTTTTTGCGACAACCGTTCAAGCGAAGGGGCCTTGCCCTGCAACCAGCGCGCCAGATCAGCAACATTGGCCAGACGTGTGTCAGAGCCACTTGAAACCGCCGCCGGCCCGAGCCCGATATAACCGCCAGCCTGCCAGTAATTGAGGTTATGCAGGCAGCGCAAGCCCGGCCGCGCGTAATTAGATATCTCGTAATGCTCAAAACCACAGGCTAGCAGCGCGTCTCTGATTTCATAAAGTTCGCTCGCGTCAATATCGGCAGGATCAGGCAATAGACCGCTGGCCACAGCTTTCTGCAGTGGGGTGTTCGCCTCAACCGTAAGAAAGTAAGCAGAAATGTGACTGAACGGGTATTTTTTAACAAGAACGTGCAGGTCTTCAGCCAATGACAGGCATCCCGGCACACCCATGATAAAATCGCCGCCAACGTTTTTAATGCGCGAAAAAACAGTATCGAGAGCCCGGTTAACCGAATCCATGCTGGCGCGCCGGCCGAGAACCGACAATTCATCGTCTCTAAGCCGCTGTATGCCAATACTGAGCCTTATCGACGGCAACGTGGCAAGAAAATCTACCATTTCGCGGGTCAGGGTTTCCGGGTTGCTTTCAAAGGTCCACTCCTGCAGCGCCTGCTTGTCTGGCAGATAAGACATAATAGTGTCGACGAGACGCTTCAGATGTTCCAGTCCGATGCAGGTCGGGTTACCGCCGCCGACAAAAACGGTCTTGAACACATGACGCTGCAGATCTATCCGCTCGGCCGCCTCAACTGAAAGTCTGTCAAGATAACGGTCGATCGAAAACTGCCCCGGAACCTGCGAGTAAAACCCGCAATAATCGCACTTGTGCAGACAGAATGGAACATGCACGTAGAGACCACTTTCGAACACAGACCCGTTTTCGGCTGCGATATTATGGTTCATTACGCCCGCCAAATCGCTTCTGTAATGTGCTCACCAGTACACTGTCCGCTTCACGTGAAACAAGACGAAGAGGCGTGAAACCAATCTGAGCCGCCTGCCTGAGAAAATCAACAAGCAGCAGGCAGGTTATCAGAATGTTTGGCCAGGCATTGATATGCCACTGTCCTGACCAGGTCAGGCCAGTTTCAGAAAATGGCCACAGATAGTAAACCGGCCACTGATAACCATCAGGCCCGCGCGCGCCAATGATGTCGCAGAGCAGATGCAGATGAAAAACGCCGGCAAACCACGCTGTCAGACGCAGATTTCTGCGACTGAGCCAGTATACAACTGGCAGCAACAGCAGGCAGAACGGCAGGCAATGCCCGAATTTATGATGAAAGCTGCTAAAATAAACGGCTTCGCCGCCGTTAATAATGTCGATGACCGCGCCAAAAGCATCGATATCAGGCAGCAGCGATGCCGCGGTTATCAGAGCAATATCGCCGGCCCGGGTGCTGATTCGCACACCCGCGCTCCAACCGATAAAAGCATGTGTAATAATATTCATTGCCGCCTGCTACCCGGCAACGCCGGCTGTTTCAATGTAGACAAAGATCTTGAACTCCGAGTATGGTAACATGAAACAATGACGATTATGGAGGAAACAGCAGGATGATTTTTGAACAGCTCAGCCTCGGGAACATGAAAAACTTCTGCTACCTTTTTGCCGATTCGCAGAGCCATGAAGGCTTTGTCGTCGACCCCGGCTTCGACCATGTTAAAATTATGGAAGCGGTAAAGCGGCTCAAAATCAACCTGACCAGAATCATCTTTACCCACCATCATTTTGATCACATAAACGCCGCCAACCCGGTAAAAGCACAGAGCGGCGCCGAAATAATATGCCACCGCGAAACCGCGCCGCTGCTGCATGGCGCCGCATCTTATGACCGACTTATTGACGACGGGTACACGTTCAAGGTCGGCGGCCGCAAAGTTGTCTGCATACACACTCCCGGCCACGCTCCGGGCGCGATCTGCCTGCTTGTCGATGATAAATGGCTGGTCAGCGGCGACACACTATTTATTAACGACTGTGGCCGCGCCGATCTTGATGGAAGCGATCCCCAGAAATTATTCGACAGTCTGCAACGCCTGAAAACGCTGCCAGACCATCTGATTGTCTGCTCCGGCCACAATTACGGCCCGGCAGCAACGCGCACGCTTGGCGAAGAAAAACGGCTAAACCCGACAATGAACGCGAGAAGTCTCGAAGAGTTCTGCAAACTGCCGTGATCGGGATCACCACTCGTAGGGTGCACCCTGTTTGAGAGCCCAGTATGCCGATTCTTTCCAGCCCTTGTCGAAATCTGCCTCGCTGATCTTGAAGGTTTGATTCAGCGCGTCGGCGAAAGCTCCGCCCTTGCTGACCAGCTCGATCAGGCGCATCATATCGCGACAGCCCTTTTCCAGACTGCCTGAACGCTTGATCAAAAATGCCGTCATCAGATATGCCTGCGCGGTCGCAGTTTCGAATACTGCCGGCGAGGTATAACCCTCAGAAAAAATGCTGTTGAGCATATTCGAAGAGGCTAGTTTAGCGACTTCTGAATTTAGGCTCTTCTGAGCTACCAGCAGACGGTAGCGCTGCGCCATCGAACTGGCCGCAAGAATCTCGGCAAGGCCATGCTGCATCCAGGCGGTCGCCGTGCGGTTGGTCTTGGCTTCGGGAATCAGAATCTGTATGATCAGCCTGGTCACCTCGCCGGCCAGTAGATGCCCAGGCAGCTCTTCGATGAGAGTGCCCAGTTCATCGTCACCAAGCGCGTCAAAGTTGGCGAGAATGATGTTTCTGATCATTTCGCCGTCGTAATAAACAGTGGTCACAGTCACCACCATGTTTGCCGATTCATACAGCGCAATGGTAGGGCCGAGACCTTCGGCCGATATAAAGTTGATGAAAATTGGCACAGTCAAAGTGCCAATGCGCGAAGCAATGCGCTCATACATTCTTGCCAGTTCAGAGCCAAGAATGTTGCGGGCAGACGAGTCTATGCCAGGCCCCAGTGTGATCTGAAACTTGCCGTCACCCGATATTTCGGTTGAACCCTGCGACGAGGCCGCAGCGGCAACTGCTGGCACTGTCGCTGGCAGCGATTCAGGCACCGGAATTTCTGAATAGCCTGGCAAAGAAGCAGCGGCGAGTCGATTGTTTACCTCGGCAAACAGCCTGGGATCATCGCCAAGGGCCGGAAATCCCGCAAGAAACTGCAGAATGCCGATACGGTTCGGGTTCATCTGAAAGCCTTTGCGCAGCCATTCGAGCGCGTGCTGATTGTCACCCGTCTTGAAAAAATAGAATGCTTCGAGATAGCACAGCATGCTGCGTTCGGCAACGCGGTTTTTCCACTCATCGAGGGCGTTGCGCGCATCAGCTGTTCTATCAGTCATCAGCAGCAATGTTATGTAGATTGAATATGCTTCAGGATCGGTAAACGGGCGCGAACTCATGGCATCAGAAATTATCACATTAACTTCATTCATTCGGCCATTTTGCAGAGCAAACAGAGCAGCAGTAAGGCTGACAGAAGGCATATTGTAGCCACGCCTGAAAGCGCGCGCCAGACGGGTCGCCGCTTTATCTTTTTCGTTGCGCTGAAGCAGGTAAGCAACCCACAGCAGGTCGATCTCGGGATTTCCGGGGTCACGAACGCCGGCATCCTGCAACGCCTGGCCAGCTTCGCGGACTTTGTTAAGATCAAGCATGATACGCGCCTGAGTAATGTAAGCATCAGGAGATGACGGGTTGGCTTTGCTGAATTGATCTACCAGCGAAAGAGCACGTGTCCACTGGTCGAGATCGTAAAGGGCCCTGAAAAAGCTGCCTGACGAACTGCCAGGATTTTTGTCTTCGATCATTGCCTTAACAAACAGCAGTATGCTGTGATGCGGCGCTTTCTGCTGCTGGTTCTGAATGATATTCAGGGCATCACGATTGCGGCCAAGATACCATGCACACAAAGCCGTTAAAGCCGAGCCATCGGGGCCGGGGTACTTTTTTTCGTATTCTTCTGATAACGCCAGTGCCAGATAAACCTGGCCGCGTTCAAGAGCCTTCATGATAGAGCCAAAATGCAGTTTTGGGTTGGCAAGACGATCCTGCAACCGGGGCAAGGCTTCAGAAATTTCGCTGAAATGGTCAGCAAGTTTGGTCTGATCTACCGGGATCGGCCGTGGTCGTGAAGGCAGACGGGTCAGGTAACGCTGACCAACCTTGTTGCTGATTGACAAAGCGCTGGCGCGCCGGAGCCATTCAGAAGCCAGCAGTGGCTGCTCGGCCTGTAATTCGATGACACCAAGAAGATTCAGAAGATCTTGACTGCGGTTACCATCAAAAAACAGACGCAGAGCAAACAGACGGGAATCGTCGAGATACCCCGAGGCCATCGCTTCGCGGGCCATGCGATACAAATCTTTTGCCGTGTGCAGATTGGGTTTATCGAACGCTTCTTTAGAAGAAGGGCCGCTCCAACCACCAGTCTGCGCAAGAACGCCGGCATGTATAAGCAAAAAAAACAACAGACATATTGTTGCGGTGATATTTTTTTTCATAGAGGTAATTATAACAGCAGCCATCTGCTTAGCCAAGCAGAAGAGTTAGCCCGGCTGAATAAGCTTCTTGCGCAGAACGACCTTATTGCCACGTTCTAGAAACAGCACCTCATCGAAGTTTAGACGCGCCAGCAATATGCCGCGGCCATGCATAGACATAAGATTGGCAGGATCATTCGGGTCAGGAACACTGCGCCAGTCAAAGCCTTCGCCTTCGTCAGTAATCACCCATTCGCACATTTCGGCATTCATCTGAAACTGAATCTGCACGCGACGACTGCGATATGGTTCCTGGCTCGTTCGTTGCGCGACGAGATCACCCAGGTCAATACTCTTGCTTTCTATCGCCGCTGTCTTGTCACAGTAGGTGATACCAAGATTGCCATGTTCTATTGCATTGATAATGATTTCAAGCAGGCCAAGCCGAACACCCATGCGATCGGCAGGCAGAATGTGTCCCTCTGTCTCCTGCATCAGACGGTCAGCAACGATGCCAAGAACCTCGAGTCGGTTGTCGAGACTCAACTTGAGGTAACGCTCAAGAATAAAGCCGATCACCTCGCGCTCAACCGAACGCGCCGCGAGTACGGCTGCATACTTTTTGAGGTTGGCAATGATATCTTTCGGAATGACCGGCTTTACCAGATAATCATTAGCCCGCAAGCGAAGCGCCTTGAGAGTAAACTCAGGGTTGCCAAAAGCCGTCGTCATAACGACGATAGTATCGTGTGACTTGCGCCGAATGCGCTCGAGCATCTCCAACCCGTCCATTATCGGCATCGAAATATCTGAAAAAATGAGGTCGGGAGCGTGTGTTTCGAACATAAGCAGACCTTCAGCACCATCGCGGGCTTCAAGCACTTCATAATCGCCCAGACGAACAAGCGAACTCATGTACTGTCGCGAAAACGTGTCGTCTTCGACAATCAATACCTTCATTTTCCGTTCATTCTGGCCCATCTGGCCCCCTTTTTCTGGCACAAAGCCGAAGCACAGGCTTACGACCCGCACGCGTCAAACTGCTGACTCTTTAAAGCAAACACTGCAATCATTCACTTACTTTGCATCTCTGATCAGATTGTATCACATTCTCACCTGACGCTCAAAAAAAAGCAGCCGGTCAACCCGGCTGACTTTTCATAACTCACTTGCTATTTGATCACTTGACCACAAAGCTTATCATGCGCTTTGGCACAAAAATAAATTTTACAATCTGCTTGCCTTCGAGATGCTTCTGCACCTTTTCGCTGGCCTCAGCCGCAGCGCGGGCGCCGGCCTCGTCGACATCGACCGCCAGCTCAATCTGGTCGCGCAACTTGCCATTCACCTGCACCGGCAAGGTTATTACTGATTCAACCAGCGCGGTCTCGTCATGCACAGGCCAGGCCTGCTTATGCACAGAACCTTCACCGCCAACCGTCTGCCACAATTCTTCGGCAAGGAAGGGCGTAATCGGCGCCAGCAGCTTAAGCAGAGTTTGTGCCACTTCACGCCAGAGCGTCGTCGAAGCCAGCTGCGTCTTTTTGGCGGCATCGATCATTGCGTTGGTCAGTTCCATCAGGCGCGCAATCGCGGTGTTAAAGCTGAAATTATTGAGATCGTTGCTGACCGCCCGAATCGTGCGATGCATGATGCGGTAGAGATCTTCGGCCTCTTTGCCTTCGGCTTTACCATTGCCGCCACCCGGGTTTTCGCTGATCAGGTCGTAAACTCGGCTGACAAAGCGGTGCATGCCACGCATGCCCTCGTCAGACCAGGCAACTTCCAGTTCAAAAGTACCGAGAAACAGTATAAAGGCACGCAGCGCGTCAGCACCGTATTTTTCGACCATTTCGTCGGGCGTGATTATGTTGTTCTTCGACTTGCTCATCTTGCTGCCATCGCCAGCCAGCATCATGCCCTGGTTGCGCAGCTGCTTGAACGGTTCGATGAAGTTAACCAGACCGGCATCGTACATTACCTTGGTCCAGAAACGCGCGTAGAGCAGATGCATAACCGCATGTTCGGCGCCGCCAACATAGAGGTCGACCGGCAGCCAGAACTTCGCAGATTCAGCGTCGAACGGAGCGCTATCGAGCTTGGGGCTGATAAAGCGCAGAAAATACCACGATGAACAGGCAAAGCCGTCCATGGTATCTGTTTCGCGACGACCGGGCTTGCCGCATTTCGGGCAGGTCGTGTTTACCCACTCGCTGATCGAAGCCAGCGGCGACTTGCCATCTGAACCCGGCTTGAATTCTTTGATATCGGGCAATTTAACCGGCAGCTGGTCTTCTGGCACCGGCACTTCGCCGCAGCTGTCGCAATGAATTATCGGAATCGGCGCACCCCAGTAGCGCTGTCGCGAAATAAGCCAGTCGCGCAGTTTGTAATTGACCCGACCGGCTCCCAGCTTGTTGACTTCGAGCCAGCCAATCATTTTGTGTATTGCTTCTTCACTGCTTAATCCGCTGAACTGACCGGATTCAATCAGTGCGCCATACTCGGTAAAGGCTTGCGTCAGGTCGCCCTGCGCAATGCCGTTTGGCGTGATGACCTCTTTAACAGCAATACCGTATTTGCGGGCAAACGCGAAATCACGCTCGTCATGAGCCGGAACCGCCATAACCGCACCGGTGCCATAGCCATAAAGAACGTAATCGCCGATAAATACCGGAACCTTTTCGCCGTTGAACGGGTTAATCGCGAAACTGCCGAGATCAATGCCGGTCTTTTCTTTCTCGGTAGAGAGACGGTCGATCTCTGATTTCTTGCGCGAATCGGCAATATAAGCAGCAACCGCCGCTTTACGATCAGGATGCGTGAGCTTTTCGACGAGCGGGTGCTCGGGAGCCAGCGTCATGAAGGTAACGCCAAATATCGTGTCGACGCGGGTCGTAAAAATCGGAATATCATACTGTTCGCCATTTACCGGGCTGATGCCTTTAAAAATGGCTTCGGCGCCAATACTTTTGCCGATCCAGTGTTCCTGCATTTTTTTGATACGATCCGGCCATTCGACAGTCTTGAGGTCCTCGATCAGGCGGTCGGCATACTCAGTGATCTTAAAGAACCACTGGTTGAGGTCTTTCTTCTCGACCTGCGATTCACAGCGCCAGCACAAACCCTGTTCGACCTGCTCGTTGGCGAGAATAGTACGGCAATCCGGGCACCACCACTGAGCGCCGGTGGCTTTATAAGCCAGGCCGCGTTTGTGCAACAACAGAAAGAACCATTGTGTCCATCTATAGTAACCGGGATCAGTCGAGTTGATTTCGCGCTCCCAGTCGTAACCGCATTCAACCAGGCTGAGCTGGCGCCGGTAGTTGCCGGCATTCTTTTCAGTTGTAATCGCCGGATGCACGCCCATTTTGATCGCAAAGTTTTCGGCGGGAAGGCCAAAGGCATCCCAGCCCATCGGGTGCAGCACGTTCCAACCCTGCATTCTCTTCATGCGCGACACCACGTCGGTAGGCACATAGTTGCGCAGATGACCTACCGAAAGGCCATTTCCCGACGGGTATGGAAAAAAGTCGAGGCAATAAAATTTCGGCTTGTTGCGGTCTTCAGAAGTCCGGTACAGTTCCATTTCGCGCCATTTCGGCTGCCACTTTGCCTGAACTGCCTGCGGGTCATAACGTTCTGCCATGATTTTGCTCCGTATCATTGATTTGTCAGCGCCTATAATAGTTTTACCAGCCAACAAAGTCAACAGCACCTCCGGCTTTTGCTGACGAACAAGCTTTAGCAATGGCATGTGATTAACAAGCAATATTGCTGCAACAAAGGCCTTGTTGAGAGAAAGTCCATATTGAAATTTCTGTTCTAGTCCTCTGTCACACAGATTAATTCAAGCCCGCAACTCAACCGCGCAAAGGACTATTGTCCGGGAACGGCTCAACTACAGGGATTGACATTTTTCTATTGACATCAATGAAAGATTTTCGTATAAATATGCAACATTTTTGAATATTTATGCAGCCGGTAACAATAATGAATAAACAACAAAGACAAGACGCCATAATCAGAATAATTCGCAATCTCAAAGTCAACAGTCAGCAGATGCTCCTTGAAGAAATGGCGAAAACAGGCATTTCACTGACCCAGGCAACGCTGTCACGAGATCTGAAAACGCTTGGAGTCGCCAGACAGGCACTCACAGACGGAACTTATATTTACTCGATGGTTGAGGATATCCCGGCGCGGGCCGTGAAAAAAATACCTTTGATTGCAGGAAACGCTTTTCTGCAGGTCGAATTCAGCTCAAACATTGCGGTGGTAAAGACTCTCCCGGGTTTTGCTCCGGGACTTGCCTCGACCATAGATGGACTGCGGCTTGACGGTTTTATAGGCAGTGTCGCCGGCGACGACACAATTCTTCTGGTTCTGCGCGAGGGAATCAGCCGCAATCAATTACGTGCAGAGCTTTTGGAAAAACTCCCGGAACTCGGATTAAAGATCCATCTCTAACCCCAGACACAGGATTAATATGAAAAAGAAAGTTGTTCTCGCTTACAGTGGTGGACTTGATACCTCCGTGATTCTTAAATGGCTCGAAAACAAAGGCTATGAAGTAATCGCCTATGTCGCAGATGTTGGCCAGAATGAAGATTTCGAAGCAATCAAGGCCAAAGCAATCGCCACCGGTGCAACAAAAGTGTATGTTGAAGACCTGCGCCGAGAATTCGTCACCGACTACATTTTTCCGACCATGCAGGGCAATGCTGTTTATGAAGGCACCTATCTGCTCGGAACGGCTGTTGCAAGGCCCATCATCGCCAAACGCCAGATAGAGATTGCCATGCGCGAAGGCACCAACATAGTCTCGCATGGTGCAACAGGCAAAGGAAACGATCAGGTCAGATTCGAATTTGCATATTATGCTTTAATGCCGAATGTCGAAATCATTTCACCCTGGAAAAACCAGGAATTTCTCAATGAATTCAAGGGCCGCACTGACATGATCAATTATGCTGAGAAATACGGCATACCGATAAAAGCCTCTATCAGCAAGTCTTACAGCGAAGACGAAAATCTTCTGCACATAAGCCATGAAGCAGGAATACTTGAGAATCCAGCAATGCGCTGCCCCGAAGATATTTACAGCCTGACAAAATCTCCCCAAACAGCTCCTGATAAAGAAACAATCATTAAAATTCACTTCAAAAATGGTCTACCCACTCTTGTTGAAAATGCAGAGACAGCAATCAGCATAAAAGATCCGCTTGAACTTTTCCTTTATCTGAACAAAATCGGCGGAGAAAATGCGGTTGGCCGCGTCGACATGGTTGAAAACCGCTATGTTGGCATCAAATCACGAGGCGTATATGAAACGCCCGGCGGAACGATTCTCTGGAAAGCTCATCGCGACCTTGAAGGAATTGCCATGGACAAGGAAGTGATGCACCTCAGAGATGGTCTTATGCCTAAGTTTGCAGAACTCATTTATAACGGGCTCTGGTTCTCGCCTGAAATGGACTTCTTGATGTGCGCTTTCTACAAAAGCCAGGAAAACATTGACGGCAACGTAACCATTGCTCTTTACAAGGGCAACGTCAATGTTATAGCCCGCGAGTCGTCGGCCTCTCTCTACAATCAGGAGTTATCGAGCATGGACATTGAAGGCGGCTACAATTCAGTTGACTGCAAGGGCTTCATCAATATAAATGGCATGCGGCTGAAGGCTCACAATCTGGTTCTCAAGAAAACCCAACCTTACAGCTGGAGAGAAGAGGAATGAAACTCTGGCAGAAAGGTTACGAGCTAAACCACGAAGTAGAGCGCTTTACAACTGGCATTGATTATCTTCTCGACATGCGTCTGATCGAATTTGACTGCATTGCCAGTCAGGCGCACGCACGCATGCTCGGCAACATCGGCCTGATCAGCCAGCATGAAGCTGCCGAACTGGTAGGCGAATTGAACAACCTGATCGAGCTGGTCAGATCAGGCGAATTCAGCATAGCGCCAGATCAGGAAGACTGCCACACGGCAATCGAAATGTATTTAACCAGCAAACTCGGCGATACAGGAAAAAAAATCCACACCGGGCGGTCGCGCAATGATCAGGTTCTGACAGCTATCAGACTCTATACAAAGACTCAGCTTGAAAAAACGCTTGCCTTAACAAAACGGGTTATTGATGCTATTGCCGAGTTCGTGGAAAGAGTCGGCGAACTGCCAATACCAGGCTTTACTCATACCAGAAAGGCAATGCCCTCATCGACAAAAATGTGGGCTGAATCGTTTAAGTGCTCTCTCGAAGACGATCTGATCATTATCGATTGCGCTATAAAGCTTATCGATCAATCGCCTCTCGGCACAGGCGCCGGTTATGGAATACCTTTGCCGCTGGATCGCGAATTCGTTGCACATGAGCTGGGGTTTTCCAGGGTGCAGAAAAACCCGATCCATGCCCAACACAGCCGAAGCAAATTTGACATATTTGCGGTAAACACGCTCGTTCAGATCATGTTCGATCTGAATCGTCTTGCCACCGACCTTATCATGTTTACTCTGCCTGAGTTTGACCTGTTCAAGCTCCCTGACGCCTTTAAAACTGGCAGTTCGATAATGCCACAAAAGAAGAATCCTGACATTCTTGAGCTGATGAGAGCAAAGCTTCATGAGCTTAACGGCTACGAGCACACAATCAGAAGTTGCACCGCAAATCTCATTTCAGGTTATAACAGAGATATTCAGATAACGAAAGAACCGTTGATCAAGGCATTTGAAGCTACCGTTCAAACACTTGGCATTGCTGAACTGTTATTCGCCAATCTATCGGTTAACCAGGAAAAATGCGCCGCCGCGATGACCGAGGAGCTTTTTGCCACCGAACAAGCCTATAAACTGGTGCAGGAAGGCATTCCATTTAGAGACGCATATCAGATGATTGCGCAGAAATTCATGAAATAGCCCTAAACGACGCCTGGGCCTTGCCCTGACCGATCTTGAGCGCGCCTATGTTAAAGAAAGTTTCTCAATAGAAACTGCAGAATAATCACTTCATGATATACGACCTGATAATAATCGGAGCCGGAGCGGCTGGAATGATGGCCGCGATAACCGCTGCCCGGCGCGGAAGCAGGGTGCTGCTGCTCGAAAAGCAGGATCGACCGGGAGCAAAGCTCCGCGCCAGCGGCGGCGGGCGCTGCAATCTGGCCAATACTCTCAGCAATGACCGTTTCATTTCTCATTTCGGGCGCGAAGGCAAGTTCATGATACCTGCACTGCAGGCGTTTGACCGCGTCGCGTTGGTTGAGTTCTTTGCCGGTATCGGCGTTGCATGTAGCGCCGCCGATGGCTATCGTATTTTTCCGGCAACCCACCGGTCTGACACGGTTGTCAGCGCACTCGAAACCGAAATGCAGCGCCTTGCTGTCGAGCTTCTGTGCAATCAGACAGTCAAACAGATCAACCATAATGACGGTGCAATAATGGGTGTCAGCACATACTCAAAAAGCTTTTCAGCCAGCAAAGTCATCATCGCCAGCGGCGGACCAGGCTACCCGTCGCTCGGCGCCGATGCCAGCGGCTACGACTTAGCTGCAATGCTCGGACATCAAATCAACGAGCTGTTTCCGGCTATGTTGCCGCTCAAAACACGCGAAACCTGGGTCAGAAAGTGCCGCGCCGACACTGTCGGCAAGGTCGAAATGCGCATAAATCTGCCCGAAGCCAAAAAACTGCAGGCAAAAGGCGACCTGATCTTTACCGAAAACGGCATTCGCGGTCCGGTCGTGCTCGACTTCGCCCGCGAAATCACGCCATTGCTCAAAAAACACAGAGAAGTGCCACTGCTGGTAAACCTTACGCAGGGCATGAACGAAGAGCAGATCAGAGAGCGTCTGAAAAAGGCGTTTGCCAGCCAGAAAACCAGCAGCATCGCAGATCTGCTGGCAACTTTTATCAACCGCCCGCTCGCCGGCGAGCTGTGCAAGCTTGCCAATATCGACCCCGAAACCGCTTTTGTCAGGCTTCCCGGACAGCAACGTGACAATCTTATAAAGCTGCTGGCCGCCACGCCGCTTACGGTGACCGGACACGACGGCTTTGCGGCCGCAATGGTCACCCGCGGTGGCATCTCGTTAAAGCAGATCAAGCCGGAAACTCTCGAAAGCCGACTGGTAAAAGGCCTCTATTTTTGCGGCGAAATCGTCGACCTCGACGGCCCCTGCGGCGGCTTTAACCTGCAATGGGCCTTTTCCAGCGGTCATCTCGCCGGCCTGTTGAGGTAAAAATGCTCTCGCCCTGCCTGGAGAGATGTTCTTATCGATCATCTAAATAACTGCTGAATCACCAGTATTGCCGACATAGATTCAGCTGTCGGCAGTATACGTGATGAAAAGGCCCGGGTTCTACCAAGCTGGTGGCGATGGTTCTGTCTTGGCGGCACTCATGCTTGCTGATTTTCTTGCCGCAAAAGCGTCTGAGAATCGACAGTTGCATTTACAGCGAAAAAAAGGATTTAGGGTTTCGCTGATTTTTTGGTAGAATCTAACCAGAAACAGATATAAAACTGATTTGATCTTATCAGATTAAGCAAGAGCAGAGTGGTGAGAAAATGGATATCGAGAGAGCGTGCCACCCGGAAACCCTTCAGCTTCAAAATGAAGAAGCACTTTCATTTGCCGGGTTCAGCGATCAGGGAAAAGTTGATACCAAAGAACAGGTCGCCCGGTACCGCGATTTTTCGACCCGCTGCCTTTTACAGGAAATCGCAGTTGTAAGCACCTTATTGATTTGTTTTGCTCTGGGCTACCTTCTCAGCTATCTGGCTGGTCTTGAGTATGGCAGCTTTCTACACGGCAAAATCCTTTATGCTGTCTTTGTATCTTTCAACGTCTACGCGGCCGGCCAGGCATTTTACAGCTGGGCAGTTCTCTCCAGCAAAAGCGTTGCCCGTGATTATATGTTTTTTTGGGCAGCGGCCTTTACCGGCGCGGCACTCGGCAACTCGATCGATTACCTGCTCTGGGTAAGCGAAACAAACCTGTTCAAGCAAAACATGCTGACGAATCTGATTTTCGTTTTTTCTCTGATACTCTCTTTTCCAGGCATTTATTTTCTTGCCCAGGTCTGCCAGGTGAAGATTACCAGGCAGCCATTCCTCTATTCCCTGCCCCTTGTCATAATTTTTGCGATTATTCCGATATATATGAATCTTGAAATGCTTAGAAGCATATTCAATGCAGGCAATTTCGAGAATATAAGCAAAATTCCCAATCTCAAAGAATTTCTTTTCGGCGTCTTTTATTCGCTGGTAAGCGGGTATATTTCTTCCGTTAGCCTTTTTATCTGGCAGACGGGAAAGGGACGCCTCGTTCGTTCAGCACGATTGATCGGAGTCGGCACCATTATTTTCAGCTTCAGCTGCGCAATCTACGCCGGGCTTTTCCCATCAGTACCATTGCTGCATATTCCCGGAAATCCGGTTCACGTTCTCATCGCCCTTGGCTATGTGCTGGTAGCACTCGGCCTCAGACGAACCCAGAACACGATCCAGGCACTTTTACACATGGAAACAGATCGGCTGCCGCCAGTGGTGACACTCACTGAAATTTTTGGAGAAACTGAAGGACTGGCAGTTTACAAAAGTCTTGAGAACAACATTAGAGCTGCCCTGCTGGAACTGACGAAGTCTCGCGAAGAAACGCAGCTCAAACAGGAAGAAATCGGCTTGCTCGAACATGAAATCTTTCTCAGAAAAGAAACCGAGCATGAACTGCTGATTGCAAAAGAACGCGCCGAAGATGCCAGTCGTGCCAAATCAGAGTTTCTCGCACTGATGAGTCATGAGCTCAAAACGCCATTAACGGCAATCAAAGGTTACAGCGCCCTGTTAAAGGGAAATACCCTTGAAAAGCTCATAGAATCTCAAAAAATTACCGGCGTTGCCAGTGAGATCGAAGTTAATTCGCATCATCTCGAACAGATGGTCAACGATCTGCTCGAATTTTCCCAGCTCGAAAGCGGCAATTTAAAATACGAAAAAGAGATTTTTTCTTTGAATGAAATTCTGCACTATATCAGGTCGATCAGCAATACCCAGCAAAGAGCCTGCAGTTGCCAATACACAGAAATCATACCCGATGAATCGGTTAAAATCGAAGCAAACAGACTGGTTATGCAACAAATCATCACCAATCTTCTGGTCAATGCATTCAAGTTTTGCAATCAGAGCAGTGTAACTCTTGAAATTAAACAGTCTGCCAACAATCTGATGATAGTTGTATCAGACAAAGGTATCGGAATATCAGAGGATCATCAGCAAAAGATCTTTGATGCTTTTTACCAGGTCAGCCTCGGCACCAAAAGAAAATACGGTGGAATCGGTCTTGGCCTGAGCATCGTAAAAAAACTGGTGACCTGGCTCAATGGCAGCATAAGCCTAGAAAGCGCCCCAGACCAGGGAAGCCGCTTTGAAGTGACCCTCCCGATCGTAGTTGTCTGAACCTCTCCGAATTTCGAGATTCTTCTGATAGCACCTTATCTGGCCGGCCTTGGCATTTTGGACTCAAGATCTTTGACAAACATCGGATTAACTGTCTTGCCGCCAAGCGCTTCGGCCTTGCCTATTTTGTCCCAGGCACCGGCGTAATCTTTGTTTGAGAAAAGTGTTACCGCCCAGTTGGAATATAACGGCTCGTATTCAGGCTTTATCTTTTCGGCCCTTTCAAAACAGGAAATTGCTTCTGAAATGACTGTCTGCGCTGTTTCAGCATTTTCGGGTTCATTGGCATATATTGTCAGCGAAAATCCAAGATCAGTGAGCACCATCGCGTTATCACCGAGTTTCTCGGCAGCCTGCCGCAGAAACTTTACCGAATCTGCGGTCTTTCCCATCGCTCCAGAAACAGAACCGAATCCCCACAAAACATCGGGATTGTCAGGATCAAGCAACCAGGCCTGGTTAAATCTCATCATGGCAGTTGCCGGATTGCGCTCAACCAGAAACATCTTCCAGCCAATTTTCACGAATTCCTGCGAACCCTTTTCTCTGCTGCCCGTAGCCGCTGTGATTTCCTTGATAAATTTCTTATCCAGCGCAAGCTGAGCTTCTGTCTTCTCTACGCCGCCATACATCGGAATCAGGACAATATTTTTCCCCGGCTGAACACTCTCGCCGGCAAGCGGAAAAATAAATCCAAACAGGCAAACAAAAGACAAAAGCATGAAAACGCTCTTCATAATTTCCTCCGGGATTACAAACTCTGACGCTAATGATACACCTAACAACCGTCTATTTTGGTGCGCTCTGCAATATTCTTTCGAGAACTTCAAGCTCTCTATTCATGCTTGCATCTTCCAGTTCGGTGATTTCGCCGGTCAGGTAGGTTTTCATTTTCAAGAATTCTTCCGCTTCAGTGGAAGAAACCTTTAAAGCCATAGAAGGCCGCTCCCAGCCGTAGCGTGCCTGTGTTTCTTCTTTCTCATCAGGCGGGTTATTCTCGTTGATCCATTTGTGAAATAGACGAATGTAATTGGAAAGAGCTACTGCCTTTCTGATTCCGTTATTTGCGTAGTAATCGGCAGCGGGCGGAGCATAGGCGATTTTCTGCTCATGGGCAAACTTCCTGCCGGCACGATCTTCATACTGAACTTCCAGCACCATCTCTGGATCAGCAGTAAGCTCACTCATTTTCAGCAGAATAATGCCACCTTTGGCTTTGCCATCTTCTGAAGGTGACGGAAAAAGAGTGCGCACCTTCATCAACTCACCAGTTGCTTCATTGGCTTCCGGAGATCCCATAACCTTGTCGATTTTGTAACCACTTGATTTAAGTCGTAGCTCAAGATCAAAAACCAGAGGGGTAACCATGTATTTAAACTCTGTATCCATACGCTTTTTGAATTCCCATGCGGAATTAATCGCATAATAATTTGCGCCTTTTACCTTGGTGATCGCCTCAACCAGTTGAGTATTAAAATCTATACCGATACCAAGAAATGTTGTGAAAATTCTCTTTTCGGCCATGCCTCTGGCTATATTTAACAAAGGAGCTTCCCCGGTCATTCCATGGTTAGGCATCGCATCGGTCAGGAAAATTATGCGATTCTCAAACTTTTCTGAATCAAAATCATCAATAGCGGCAAAGAGTTCTTCGCCCATTAACAAACCGGCCTCCATGTCTGTTCCGCCCTGCGGCCTGATAGCCAGAATATGGTTTTTGATGGCAGCCATATCTGTATGACCCAATTCGCGCAAAGGCTTGCCGAGGTAGGCGTTGTGGCTGAAGAGAACTATTCCGAGCCGATCGTCTTCCTTGAGATGATCAAGAAGCTTTACAATAGAACGCGTAGCTACGCGCATCTTGTCACTAAGCGCATCCTCGTCTTCCATTTCTTTTTCTTTTGAGGAATCGTAGTAATAATTATAAAAACGACTTCCCATTGAGCCGGAAATATCGAGAACAATGACCAGATTCAAACGCTTACGGGCGAATTTGCTCTCGTCGAGATTTGAATTAAGACCAACCGACATGAAATTCTCAATCTCACCAGTTATCGGATTGGCAGCCCTGGCAACAGAATATGATGGCGTGAACAGCCATTCAGGATTATTCTCACCAAGCCCGGTATCAAAATAGTAGTCATAAAAAAGACCTTCAAAAGTAATAGCAGAAGAATCGGGCAGCATATTATGCTTAATATTAAGTCTAAAAGCATCAATATTCTTGGCGCCACCCGCTGACATGCCCATTCTGGCTTTGCGAAAATTTGGAATCGCTGCCGCCGCCATAAATCCGATAATGGCTATGACAAGCATCAGTTTGAAAAGTCCTCCGCCGTGGGTGAAAAAAAATTTACCAACTTTATAGATGACCAGCAAAGCCAGATATAAAGCACCAGCCAGCAAAAAATACTGGTATACAAACCAGTTTTCCAGGGAATACGAATTACTGAAACACCAGTCGTCCACCCTGGCAAAGTAACCACCAAATTTGATCATCAGCATTTTAAAAGTGTAGAACAGTGCTGAAAAGCCAAATATGACGGCAAGATTACGTTTATGCTGAAAAACAGACGAATAATTGGCAGTCTCGCTCATAATTTATCCCTTCTGATCATGAAAGTTGAATGAATAGTATACTATGAAGCAAGGTGCATACCAGTATAATCTGTCCAGACAATGCTTTTCATAACGGACGCAAAATGTAGTTCGCTGGCGCACGCATTCGTCTTGCGGAAATAATAGCAAACATGCACAGCACAAAAATCTGTAGTAAAATGAGTAGGCAATTTTTATAAATAATTCACGGAGGTCACCATGCAGAAGGAACGTAAAGCAAAAGTAATTGAAGTTCTCAATAAAGCCAGATCGATGGAACTCTATGCGATTCACCAATACATGAATCAGCATTATGGTCTCGATAACTCTGACTACGGCGAACTGGCCGCCAATGTCAAACTTATCGCCATCGATGAAATGCGGCACGCCGAAGCATTTGCCGAAAGAATCAAGGAACTCGGCGGCGAACCAACTACCGATAGCGCCGACAAGGTTAAAAAAGGCCAGACCGTTAAACAGATTTTTCCTTTCGATGCCAAGGTTGAAGACGATACTATCGATGATTACAACCAGTTTCTGCTCGTCTGCCGTGAAAATGGTGACAGCATTTCGATGAAACTGTTCGAACAGATCATTGTCGAAGAACAGGCTCACTACAACTACTTCGACAATATCAAAGACCACCTCGAAAACCTCGGTGACACCTTTCTGGCACGCATCGCCGGCACTCCCGCCGACACCGGCCCTGCAGCCAAAGGCTTCGCCAACCAGCCCTGACTTTTATACAGGCTCCAGTCGCAGCGCCCATTTTGGGCGCTGCTGTTTTTTCACCCTGTCTCAAAATGTGGTATAATAGGGATATGCGACGCACATTACTGGTAATTCTATTAATTCTCGGTCTTTGCCAGGGTTTCTGGTTTGAAGATCGCGAATTGTTGCTGTACCGGTTAAGCGATGAAAACCATGGCCTCCAGGAGTCGGTTGCCTCTGGCGGCACCCTTAGCAGTCCAAGACCAGCTCTCCGCTTCGGCCAGCTGTTTGTATCATGCCGGCAACAGCCAGCTCAGATACAGTCGCACCAGCAAAAAACACGGCAACAGACTGCAACGGCGCTTTTTTTCTGCGCCGGCAGGCATAGCCGTCACCTGGACGAGTCGATAACCCCTGAGGAATGGGGTATCACTGTCTCGCTTTTTCCCCGTAGCGACGGGTAATCCTTCATTCACCAGCCCAAAACAAGATCGTTTGCTTACACGCGGCTTTCTCTTGTGAAAAAGCCGTCAGCTGGTAACTCAAAAGGATTTCATCATGAAAAACAGAAAAACTCCTCCGACTGCTCCCGAAAACACCGACAACAGCGAAAAACCTTCGAACGTTGTCATTGATATCATTATCAAAACGCTTGCCACTCTTGCCATTGGCGGACTGGTAATGTATTCAGGCCTGATCTGATAACCATCACCACTCAACGACCTCAATGAAAGGGACCACCGCAGTTTTTGTGGCCCCTTTCATTCTGTTCGCTCTATTTTACCCATTCCACGAGGCTAAAACATGATTTTCAAACTCGAACTCGGTATTCTGGAAATTGCCGCGATGATCGGTGCCGGCCTGTATCTGCTTACGATCGCTGCCGACTGGCTGGTTGGCGGCGCCAGCAACCTGGCAAAAAGAATTGGTGTCTCTTCTCTGGTCATCGGACTGACAGTCGTTGCTTTCGGCACATCAATGCCTGAACTGGCGGTGAGTGTCGATGCCAGCATGGCCGGAAACCCCGGCATAGCTGTCGGCAACGTTGTCGGCTCAAACATTTTCAACATTGCCTTGATTCTTGGCATTGCCGCGCTGATTCACCCGATCTCATGCAATAAGAACGTCATCCGCCGCGACGTTCCGATAATGATAAGTGCCACCGGCCTCATGTGGTATTTTTCGCTAGACCGGCTGATATCGCGAAGCGAAGCCATTATTCTGTTTGCCATTCTTGTCGCCTACACCCTCTATTCATACCTAAAAGCCCGCAAAGAACCTCAACCTGAAACGACCGACGAGACTCCGGCCAGCGAATCGACAACACTGGCAACAGAGATCAGGTTGATCGTCGCAGGCCTCATTGCCATGATTGCCGGCTCCAAACTTCTGCTGCAGGGTTCGGTTGCACTCGCCAAAGCCGGTGGAATCTCTGACGAAGTAATAGGCCTGACGCTCATTGCGGCAGGCACTTCACTTCCTGAGCTGGCTACCTCGATTGTTGCCGCGCGCAAAGGCCAATCAGACATCGCCATCGGCAACGTCGTCGGCTCAAATCTCTTCAATATCCTCGGCATTCTCGGGGTTGCCGGCATGATTCTGCCTCTCAAAGTCTCTGACCACATGGCACAACTCGACTGCCCGCTGATGTTTGTCATCAGTCTTGGCTGCCTGCCGATCATGCGCAGCGACCTTAAAATAACGCGACTGGAAGGGCTGATCCTGATCGGAGCATACCTCGGCTACACCTGGGTGCTCTTCCAGACTCCGACATAAGATTGTATTTATTTTCATTGGCCGGGCTTCTCGATCAGGTCCTGCCAGTATTTTTTCGGAATGAATTTCTGCTGCAGAGCCAGATTCAGACGTTCACGCACCGCAATGCTGTCAAAAAAGCATTGCCATAATTGCTGTGTTGCGCCTTCTTCGGGGGAATCGGCCGGCAGATCAGCAGCCGCCCGTTCGATTATTGTCCAGGCGCGCATGTCGTACATTGCCGCTACTTCACGTTTGCGGTCGTGAATGATCCATTTCTGGTCAGCCAGACGTTCAACGAAAAACGGCGCCAGGATCGGCAGAATAAAGTTATCTGAGCTGATCGCCGCATAATAAAGATTGTCGCCGATGCTGCGAAAGCGCAGCAACCCCATGAAACGATGCCGTTCGAAAGTAACCTTTCTGGCCAGGCGCTGAATAAGCCGCACACGCTCATCGGCCATAAAAGAGTCGATGCCGGCGCGCTTTTCAATGGCCAGCAACAGGTAACGCGCCATCGCCAGTTCGATGCCGGGCGCTTCTGACAGAAAGGCGTGCCAGACATTCTGCCATGATTCCTGTGATACGCCGGGCAGCCGAAACGCCTGCGGATCGCAGGCAAGATCTGCTGACAAATCGGTAACCGGCGCGGATTTTTCTTCTTCGAGAGCGAACAGCAGTGGCTGTCGGGAATTTTCGCGTTCAATGCCATCGGGCAGCTGGCGGCGCTTCAGATACGGCGCCATAACACAGATCAGACCATAAAAAGAACCATCGTAGCGCAGAATATTCATCAGAATTGCCCGGTAACGGCCTCCTTCCAGATTTCAGGCTGAAAACCCGGAAAGTCGTTCAACGAAAGCTGTTTTGGTTTGATAACCCCCGGCTCGTTCGCCAGAAGCCGGCGGCGCAGCAGCTGCGGGTCAAGGCCAAGATCGCCAGAAGCCGAACCCGGCGCTATCAGAAAAAAACGCGCCCTCTTGAGCACCACGCCGAGTTTTACCAGATCGTCATAACTCAGCTTGCCAACCCGGCGCGCCCGCACAATGCGCTGCGCAGAGATCATTCCCAGGCCGGGCACCCGCAGCAACAGGCCAAAATCGGCGCGGTTCACATCGACCGGAAACACCTCAGGATGCCGCAAAGCCCACATAATTTTCGGATCAAAATCAGTATCGAGGCTCGGCGGGCCATTCTCAAACAGCTCATCAACCGAAAAGCGATAAAAACGCAGCAACCAGTCAGCCTGATACAGGCGATGCTCACGCAACAGCGGTGGTTGCGGCGGCTCGGGCAGACGATTGTCATGATTAACCGGTATATAGGCCGAATAATACACACGTTTGAGCTGCATTTTTTTATACAGGCTCTCTGATAAAGTCAGAATATGGCGGTCATCTTCGGGGCTGGCACCGATGATCATCTGGGTGCTCTGCCCGCCCGGCACAAAATTCAAGCCGGCAGCAGCCGGTTTGCACGGCTGCATTGGGCCAGAAATAGCTTTTTGCGAGGTCAGCAGAGGCTGCCGGTTCTGTTGCGGGTTGTGCTCGCGGTGCCAGTCGCGAATGCGCGTCATCGGCAGCAAAATCTGCTCCTTGGATTTATCGGGAGCGAGCAGCTGCAAACTGCTCTGGCTCGGCAGTTCAAGGTTAATACTCATGCGGTCGACCAGGGTTCCCGCCTCAAAAAGCAGAGCGGGATCAGCCCCGGGAATAGCCTTTAAATGAATATAACCGCCAAAACGATGCACCTCGCGCAGCAGGCGCACCGACCTGATCAGCAGCTCCATGGTGTAATCGGGATTGCCAAGCACGCCTGAGCTCAAGAAAAGACCTTCGATGTAATTGCGCCGATAAAACGAAATCGTCAGTTCGGCGAGTTCTTCGGGGGTAAAAGCTGCGCGCTCAACGTCGTTGCTGCGACGGTTAAGGCAGTAGGCACAGTCGTAAGTGCAGTAATTAGTGAAAAGCACCTTGAGCAGCGAAATGCAGCGCCCATCAGCCGCCCAGCTGTGGCAGATGCCGCTGGCTGCAACATTGCCGAGACTGCCTGGCGCGCTTTTGCGCGAACTGCCGCTTGAAGCGCACGAAACATCATAGCGCGCCGCTGCCGACAATATTCTGAGTTTGTCGAATATGCCAGACAACCGCTCCTGCGGCTGATCAGAACATTTATCAATGCAACCAACGGTGTTCGCCATTTGTTCGCCTCTTTTGTTCCAATTATAGGCGAACAAATGGCGAATGTAAATACCCTAAATTTTGCTTTGCAGCCGGCCGCGAACTATCTCCAGACACCTGACCAGGCCATCAGCAAAAACCAGCCGCCAATCAATACAATGAGCAGAAATACCCATACCAGCACCTTGTTAGCAACGTTTTCTGACCTTTTGGCAACTGCGCTATGCGATACAGCCTGAAAATTCAGTGGCTTGCCAGGCTTGCGAACTACTTCCAGCATTTCGCCTTCATTGCAGATATGGCAGGGAAGGTTCAGCAGCCGGCTGACAAGATCAGCACGCCCGGCCGCCAGAGAAGCCTGCCGCGTGCCGTTTCGGAAGGCAGTTATCTCATGTGTTTTGGAATCTTTGCCCAGCATTACCAGTGAAACATCATACGGAAGCTTGCGATTATCACTTTTACTGAAATTTCCGATGATTATCATCTTAAGATTTTCAGCAGAAATGCCGGCCGCGCGCGTGGTGGTTCCAAGTGCTACCAGCTGATCAACGCGGGTAAGCTGGCCTTCCCAGAGGGTTTTGCCAAAAGCGCGCGCCTGCCGCAAAATAGCCCCACTGCGCACGTCAAAAACGGTGTAATGCCTGAAAATATTCTGCAGAGCGATGCCGGCAGCCAGTGCCAGAATGCCGGCAACCGTCAGCATGACCGCGGTCTCGTTTTCCATGCTTGGCGCCGCCGAACCGCCTTTGGGCCCCAGCCCGGTAAGCGAGGCAAAAACCATAAAGAGAACCCCGCCGCCAAACACCATGAGACCCTGTATTGGCGCGTGATAAAAAGCCTGGGTCTCGAAAAGCAGCCGATTTGGCCCGTCCTGCATGATGCTTAGCGCTGCAATCTCGCCGGCGGCTGGCATGTCAATTCGTGCAGACTTCGCCGCGCCCGGGCGACCAGAATCAGCTGCAGCAGCCGCTGCGGCATTTTCCCCGATCAGGGCAATTCGATCGAAAGGGCACAATTTAACCCCATCAGGAAACGACTTATTACATTTCGGACAGATTTTCATATTGAACTCTCACCCTGAGTTTACTCGCAGCGAACTGCAGACGCTTTTCAGCATGAACTCTTATTTTCGCGGGTATTTATCGTCTATTTCCTTTATCGTTCCATGCGCGGCGCAGGAAATGACTCCGGCATCAACCTCTGCAAAATTACCAGTAAATGAGTATGAGCATTTGTCAGTGGGTAGTTGAATCGGCTGCTTCAAAACACCGGACTTCATCATCAACCCGCCGTCTTGAAACATGCTGAAATCAACATCTTTCAACATTTCAGAATGATCCATGTTGTAAAGTTCGATTGCGCCAGTCATTACCCTCATATTGGCCGCGCAGGCTCTCGCATACGCCTCGTCGCGCTTTTGGGATGCATTGCAGCAACCACTTGCGAAGGAAACGCCAAGCAAACAGACAAACACCAGAATACCAGCTCGCATAACTTGCTCCTGTTCGGTCAGTTAAAAAAATCTGGTTCTCACTATAACACAATTGCGAAGCAACATGCTCACAAGTCAGTGCGCGCAAAGGTTTGCCCGGCCAAAAATTCACAGAGGCGTTGAGTGATACTTGATTGTGGTATATTTAACTGCACAGTGAAAAGAGAAAGATATGACGGAACTGGGTTCAGCTGACAACAAAGATTGTAATACCGAGGCGGCCGGAAGTGTGTCCAGCCAGCTGGCTGCCATCTCAGCCTGGCTGCTGCAAATAAGCCTGTTTGCTCTCGCCATGGTGTTTCGTTATTCTGGTGAACCCGGCGGCTGGATGATTGAATACATGCTGGCGGAAGGCCCGGTATCATGGCGACCGGCTGAATTTGACTGGCCAGGACTACCGCTGGCACTGAGCGTGTCGGTTCTCTCTATATGGGCTCTCTTCAGAAACAGAAATACAGACGCGCGAGCTGCTGATATCGGCCATATCGGGTCACTGTTGTGCCTTTCGGTATATGCCCTTTCTATCGGCTCAGCAGAAGGATTGTTCGCGACTGTTCTGGCAATATGGCTCTGCTCAATAATATCCGCCCGGTTTCACACGAACATGCGCAACGAATTTTATACGGCGGCAGCTGCTTTAGTGATGCTCATTGCCTGCCTTGCCGGCGCTTACATGCATGTTCAGCACGGCTGCTCCTGGATGGAAGGAGCGCTGATAATTCTATCTGCAGTCTTCGGCGCCTTATCGACCGGAACGCAACCTTCTTCGACGCGATGCGCCCGGCTGGCGATGCCGGCCTGGTTCACCCTGATTCTTCTCACAGCCTGGTTGTCAGGAAAAACCGTGCAGCCAAGCATGCGAGTGCTTGTCATACTCGAACTGTCAGCCGCCTTCATCGCCGCCCGCCATTACCTGCTGGCGCGGCAGCAGTCAGATTTTCAGGACATCGCAACGCCGGCAGACAGCGCCTAATCTTTCATCCAGGACACGCCCGCCACGAAATCTGATCAGCTTCTGTGCACAACTATGGCCTGTCTTCGCCGCCTTCCCGATCATCAATGACTTTTACGACGGGTTATGATAATTTATCAGCCGGACTATGCTAACAAACAATTGTAGAATGAGGTGTTTATGCCGAAAATCAAACTTTGCCTCGATATTGAAATTGGGAACTATAACGAAGTTGCGAAAATTTACGCCAGCCGTCACAACATGCCGGAAGCGCTGGTTGCAATGATGCCCGAAAGCACTCTTAAAGAAATGGTCGACAGCAAAATTGTTGAAAAAGTTAAAATCAAGCTGGGCACTTTTGTCGTCGGCGAAGTTGAAAGGGAACTTGCCGAACAGGGTTTAAAGGCTTCGATTAAGCATTCCTACGAATGACTTTTTAACAGCAGCAAGCCCTCTGGCAAATATGCATTTGCAAATTATCGGTCATTGTTGACAGAGACATACCATTTCGGGGCCAACTTTAGCATGGCAGTTTCCTTGAATATCGGGTCATGGTTGTGGCATGCTGTTTATATAAAACCACATAGTCAGGCGTTACATCTGCCCCGTCGAGGATTGAGAAAATGGATTCATTTAACCTCAAGCAGTTGCTGGCAAGTCGCAGCGAACAGAACCTGGCGCTGGTTATCGGCAGCTCAGGAGCCGGAAAATCATCTCTGATCAACCACCTCGCCAGCCATGAAGTCGCCGGTGTCAGCCATGTCAGTGCTGGCACTCAGGATACTACCGGCTACAAAATCGGCGAGCATCTTATCATCATCGACACCCGCGGCACCGACGAAATCGGCGCTGTCACCGAAACCTGGCAGAATGTCAGGCAGCTGATACTGGACCTCGCGCCCGGCATCATTATCTGGTGCATGGATGGCTCACTGCGCAAAGAACTCGACACGCAGTTTGCCGCGCTCGAGCAGATGCTCGCCGAAATATTCGAAAAAACCCGGCTCGACCCCAAAATCTGCATCATTGCCAACAAAATGGATCTGATCGAACCGGCCGGCTTTGAGAATTTGCCCGAAACATGGCCTAACCTGCGCAGCGACAAGGGCAAAAACATCAACAACCGCCTCAGTCAGATTATCAGCCTGTTTCCGCGCATGTGCCGCGCCGAACTGCGACTGGTCGAGCCGACCTGTCTGGAATGGTATAAAGGCGCCGAACCATGGAATCTCGACGTCATTAAAGAGTGCCTTAACGACGACTTTTCGGGCAATCCCGACCAGATTCTGCGTGACCTCAGCCTCAGCCTCGACATGTTCCAGAAAGTCGTGGCAATACAGGTCAGGGCGATAGAAAACGACATCGCTGCCGATGCAGACAAGCCTGAACTGCAGCAGAAGAAGCGGCGCTGGCTCGAACAGTTTCGTGGGCAGGTCAAGTACCGGCCGCTCGATTTCAACAGTATCGGCAACCTGCCGACCGAACCATTGCAGAGACAGATCATACTGCAGAATCTGCTGACTTTTGCGCCATATATACCGTTTTCTGCCGACGACAAGGAAACCATCAAATTTGACCAGAACCGCTTAAACAACAGCATGCAGGAAGTGCTGATCAGCTATTTCAGCTTTAATGCCGACGAAATCAAAAGCTTTCAGAAAGAATTCGCTGCTCTGGGAAAAGAGCTGCAGAGCTCATGGTTCAGCTGGAAAAACCTGTTTAAAATCAGCATTTTTGGCACTCTGGCCGGACTCGGCATGTGGTGGCTGGCTCCGGCCGTCGGCGGCTGGATCGGTGCTACCCTGTTCGGGCTCAAAGGTGCTGCAGCCGCCAACGCCGGTCTCGCCTGGCTGGGGCTTGGTTCGCTGGCAGCCGGTGGCTTCGGCATTTTCGGAGGAACTCTGGTTCTCGTCGGTTCAGCCGGGCTACTCGCCGGTGCCAGCAGCGGCATTGCCATCTCCTACATGGCTTCAACTGTCAACGCCGGCACAGCGATGATGAATGCGGCAAAGATGCTGCAGTCATACCGGCTTCTGCTCAAGCTCGCCAAAAGCAACCCGGCATGCCGTCAGAAGGTTATCGACGTCGAGCGCCTTTTCGCGCAGACCGTCTACAACCTGCAGGCAAAACTCGAAACCGAAAAAGAAAACCGCAAAAACCTTGTAAAGAGCCTCGAAATCTTTGTCAGGGCACGCGAAAAGATGACCGCCGGGCGCCTGGCCAGCGAGATCAGGTTTCACCGTGAAACCAGATAGCCGGCAGCCAGCTGGGCACCAGAAATGGCCTTACTTCTTAAAACGGCCGGCAAGAAACTTTTCGACTTCTTCGCGGAACTGCGCAAAGTCGGCGAGAGCGGCCAGTTTGTCGGGACCCCAGCCGTAGATATAGTGTGCTATCGCGATGCGGCCGAGACCGTAGGTGACAGTAGCGGCAACCGTGGAGTTAATTGCCTGGCCAACCCCGGGCACAATCTTGAGAATGGCGTTGGCGGCCATTCTACCCGCCTGCGAAGCGAGGCCGACGATCTTCATTATCCCAGCTGCATCAAGGGTGCCGGTCATTTTCATCGCCTTTACAGCGTTGATCATGGCAACCTGAATCGGCATCAGCACAAAAGCATCGGGCACCGGAAAAGGGTTCCAGCAGATGGTGGCGCTGACGATCGAAAATTTGATGATGATTTCCTGCGCGATCAGTTCGAGGGTTTTGTTGATATTGGCAGACATCTGCTCAAGCTGGCCAAAAGCGAACAGCACGTTGGTTGGTGACTGCCGGAAAACTTCGGCCATTATCTCTTCCCGGTTCCAGAATTTTTTTTCGGGCTGCCACAGCATGGCGGCGGGCAGTACTTCCGGCACGCGCCTGAAACCAGTGCTGGCAACCACCTTTTTGATCAGTTCAAGCTTTTCTTTTATGTATTTGCGCTTTTCGACCATGCGCGGGTTGTCGCTTTTCTGCGAGACCTGCCATGGATGCCCGGGCAGATTGCCAAAGCCGGACGGCGCAATGCCGTCGCAGCGATTGGCAAGAATCAGGCAGCCGACTTCGCGATGAAACAGGTTCGAACAATGGTCAAGCAAATGCTTGAGAAAGGTCAGTTCACGGTCGATACCAGCCCGCCCGACCGCATCACAGACGAAAAGAATCAGGTGCGGACGCCGTGAAGCGAGTTCTTCGATAAGCTGCTTTTCGGCTTCGACCTGGTTAAAAACCTCGTTCAGCCCGCGCGTATCGACAATTTCGCACACCGGCGCGTTTTCAGGATAAAAATACGACTGCGCATGCCGGGTCGTCGAAAAAACCGCATCAGTAGCTGCAACCGGCATATCGAGAATGTGATTGATCAGCGTGCTTTTGCCCATGCCCGTCGACCCGACAACGCAGACGCGCGGCAGCTCTTCGAGATCTTTGACAAAGCCCCTGATGATATCTTCAGCCTCTTCAAAACTCTTTTTGAGCGTCGGCAACCGCCCGACCACGCCCTGACTCTCTTCGCGCAACTGCTCGATCACCTTCTGCAGCTGCCCCGCGAACCCTATCCGGTCAATTCTTGTATTACTCATAAGTCCTCCCTCTTTGAACTACCTGTTCAAAACAATACTCTGTCTTGCCTTAAATCGTCTCTTTCCATAATTTTCTCACGCTGCATCAAGTAACTCAAGGTTCTTTATCAAGCATTCCTCAACTCTTGAAACTGGCTCTGCATAAGAATAAACCTGCTTCAATGAATCGCATTTGGCTTAAAACTTGACTATGCGGTGAAAAATCATTATATTCTCATTAAATTATGCGGCGAATAGAAAAATATATTTACCAAAAGCCAGACTGGCCCAACTTTTTCTGGGAAACAGAAAAACTGCTGACTCTACTAACTGAAGTTAGAAATCTGCAGGGTCGCATCGTCGGAAAAATGAGCGTTTTAGGGTTCGCCCTAAAAAACCAGGCAAACCTTGAAATTCTGACCCAAGATGTTTTAAATTCTACTGGAATTGAAGGGGAGATTCTTGATATAAATCAGGTTAGATCTTCAATTGCCAGGCGACTTGGCTTAAATGTTTCCGGTCTTGTTTCATCAGACAGAAACGTTGATGCAGTTGTCGAAGTGATGATTGATGCCACTAATAACTTCAATCAACCTTTGACCAGAGAAAGAATTTCTGGTTGGCACAACACCCTTTTCCCAACAGGATATAGTGGCATGTTTAAAGTCCAGGTTGGTAAATTCAGAGATGATTCATCAGGCCCGATGCAGGTTGTCTCTGGTTCAATCGGCAAAGAAAAAGTTCATTATCAGGCACCCGCAGCAGAACTCCTGGAAAGCGAAATGACAGCTTTTCTGCACTGGTTCAATAACAAACAGAATATCGATCTGGTAATAAAATCTGCTTTGGCTCATCTATGGTTTGTTACCCTCCATCCTTTTGACGATGGCAATGGCAGAATTGCTCGTGCTTTGGCAGATATGATCCTGGCTCAATCAGACGGCCAATCTTATCGCTTTTATAGCATGTCTTCACAAATCCGAAGCGAAAGAAAACAATATTACGAGGTTTTGGAGAAAACTCAGAAAAGTTCGCTCGATGTTACATGCTGGCTGGAATGGTTTTTAAATTGTTTGCTGAATGCCATAAAAGCATCCGAAACAATGCTTGAGAAGGTAATTTTCAAACATAACTTCTGGCTGCATAACGCCTCAAAACTTGAGAATGAAAGACAGCAGAAAATGCTCAACAAGCTGTTGGAGGGTTTTGAAGGTACGCTGACATCTTCAAAATGGGCTAAAATATGCAAATGTTCCCAGGACACAGCTCTTCGTGACATCAAGGATCTGCTGGAAAAACAAATCCTGAAGAAACTCCCTGGCGGTAGTCGCAGCACCGCCTATGCTCTGAAACAATGATCCAGTATGCGCCAACAAAGTGACCATTGCATAAACAGTCGTTTTTGGAACGCCAGAATCTCTTTATAAAACTATTTGCGCTATTCGCGAATAGAGAACAATTAAAAAATATGCCTATTGTAGTTACATTAAGCATACTTATGCTATAATAATAGCAAAAGGAGTTTTTATGACAAACACCAGTATGAACATTCGCATGGATAGCAAAATAAAACAGCAGGCACAGCATCTTTTTGCCGAGTTTGGGCTGGATATGACGACAGCGGTAAACATGTTTTTGAGACAGGCAATCAGAGAGCGTAGAATTCCGTTTGAATTGAAGTTGAATCCCAGTGCCGAAACAATAGCCGCTATTGAAGAAGTGCAGAAAATGAAGAAAAAACCTGCCAAAGGCAAGTCATATACAGATGTTGATGAAATGATGAAGGATCTGCTTAAGTGACATATTGGCGATGTCATGATCTCATCACTCATCATTTCAGCCCACCGTCAATGAAGCTCCATGGCCGTTTTGGCTTTTTAGCCGTCCGAAACCTCTTGAAACTCCTGCCTGCGGCCACAGAGTCCACAATCCAGCCCCACAAACCTCGCAGACGGCGTTCTGCCTTGAAAACCGTTTAAAAGGCCTTTTTCCGCTCTTTTTGCCGCCATCAGCCTGAGAGAATCTTCATTGCCCCGGTGGGCGCTTGAGATTTTGCCACTCACCTGCAAACCTGCTTCCGCCGCAAAGACATAATTATCCCGTACAACTATTTCCGGCAATTGGTTTGTTATAACCATTTTTCCGGGGTTAACCATGGATTTCGCGGCGCTAAGAGCAGGAGTATCTTTTAACTGTCATGCAGGTCTGGCGAAAATTTTCTGCATGCTGCTTGCCGGGGAGGTCGGGTAGTGGCTTTGCAACCCGGCCGAAAGGAGGGGGAATCTTCGCAGGGATGGTCTTTTGAAAGAGGCTCATATTAAAAGAGGCATGCTCTCTATCTAAACTGATTTAAAAAGGAATCATAATGAATAAAATGTTGAAGTGTTTATTTGGTTTTTCTGCGGCTGTCGTTATTTGTCTTGCCGGCGCTCCGGCTTATGCATCGGCAAGTGATGATTTGATTGTCGAGAACTTCGAGAAAACTTATGTTTTCAGGGCTTTTCTCAGCGATGAGGCTATAAGCACTGAGGCCAAAGATGGGGCTATCACCCTGACTGGAACAGTCGCCGTTGATTCACAGCGTCTTCTGGCACAGGAAACCGCAGAAAACGTTCCCGGCGTGACCAGCGTTAACAACAAACTTGTTACTGTCGCTGAAGTTGCGACTGATAAAGCCGATTACTGGATCGGAAAAAAGGTGAAGCTGAACCTCTATTTTCATCGCCATGTTAATGCCGGAAAAACAAAGGTTTCTGTAAGAGATGGGATCGTCACACTCAGAGGTGAAGCTGCAACCGCTGCTCAGAAAGATTTGACCACTGCATACGCCAAGGATGTCGACGGGGTGAAGGATGTGACAAACTTGATGACTCTGGCGGCAGCTCCCAAGGTTGAAGAAAGAACACCGGCTGAAAAGATTGATGACGCATCGGTCGTAGCTCAGGTAAAGACTGCGTTGCGAACTCATCGATCAACCAGCAACCTTGACACCAAAGTGGTGGCACGTGAGGGTGAGGTTACTGTCACTGGAACTGCAAAAAACGAGGCAGAAAAGACTCTTGTAACCAAACTTGCAACAGACATTCATGGCGTCACAACGGTTAAAAACGAAATGACGATACAGGAACCCCAGACAAAGTAAGAAGCGAAGCCAGTCTCCAGTCGGCACGTTCTTAGTGCCAGCTGGAGACTGTTTATTTCAGCCAGATTTCCGTTACATGGAGGCAGGGGTAAGTTTCTGGAAAAAGATTTCCAGAGAGACAATTAAACTATAAGCCATTAGAGCAACTTGCAAAATTCGATAAAAATGAGATTAGCTCAGAGCCAGCTTTTTGGCCAAGGATGGCCTTATACATTTGCGCCACAGGAATGACGCGCAAATGTGCTGCCTTTGGCATACCGCTTCGCTCCGCTCGCAATGACGAGTCAGCTGTTGAGGCGGTTGATTACTTCTTCGCGGCCGAGGACGTCGAGAATGCCGACGAGTTCGGGGCCGTGGCAGGAACCAGTGATCCTGGCGCGGATAGCCATGAACAGGTCCTTGCCCTTGGCTTCGGCAGTTTTGCCGGCGGCCTTGATCGCGGCATTATAGCCGTCTTTAACCCATTCGCAGGTTGCGAATTCTTTGGCCAATGCGGCAAAAAGCACCTTTGATTTTTCGGTGCCGACCAGGGCAATAGACTCTTCATCTTCGGGCTGACTGGCACGCAAAATTGATTCGGCAACCGGCACAGCATCAAGCAAAGTGTTCATCTTGATCTGAATCAGCTCAACCAGCTTGCGCAACACCTCTGGATTATCGAGGCGCGCGTCATCAGGCATGGCCTTTTTAAGGAATGGCATCACCAGTGGCAGCAGCTGGTCGACAGTCAGCGCACGCAGGTGCTGACCGTTCATCCAGATCAGCTTGTTATGATCGAAAACGCCGGGCGACTTGCTGATGCGCTCGAGCGAAAAACACTCGGTCAAATCGGCGACACTGTAGATCTCACGATCAGTGCCATCGTTCCAGCCGAGAAGCGCGAGAAAGTTAATCATTGCTTCGCGCAGAAAACCGTCTTCGGCATACTGACCGACCGCTGTAGCGCCATGGCGCTTTGACAGCTTCGACTTGTCTTCGCCGAGAATCAGCGAAGCATGCGCGAAAGTCGGCGGCTTGATACCAAGCGCATCATACAGAATCAGCTGACGATGAGTATTGGTAAGATGTTCTTCGGCCCGTACCACGTGCGTTATCTGCATATCTGCATCATCAACGACGACGCAGAAATTATAAACCGGCATACCGCTTGAGCGCAGAACGATAAAGTCGCCGAGCGTTTCGGATTTCCATTCAACCCGGCCCCGCACGAGATCTTCAAGCACATAGTCTTTTTCGGGAACGCGTACACGCACAACATAAGTTTCGCCGGCAGCGATGCGCCGCGCGACTTCTTCTTTTGCAAGATTGCGGCAGGTTCCGTCGTAATGCAGCGAACGATGCTCTTCTTCGGCCTTCTGGCGCTTGGCTTCGAGCTCTTCTTCTTTACAGAAACAGGGATAGGCCGCGCCGTTATCGAGCAGGCGGCGCGCGTACTTCTGATAAATTTCGAGGCGCTGCGACTGATAATAAGGGCCGTGCGGGCCGCCGACTTCGGGGCCTTCATCCCAGGTCATGCCGAGCCATTTCATGTCGCGCAGCAGGCCGTCAACTGACTCCTGGGTCGAGCGCTCAACATCGGTATCTTCGATGCGCAGCACGAAAGTGCCACCGGTCTTACGGGCAAAAAGCCAGTTAAAAAGAGCCGTACGGGCTCCACCGACGTGAAGATAACCAGTTGGAGAAGGCGCAAAGCGCACACGAACCTGCTGTGACATGATTAAATGATGTTGCTCCCCATGAAAATCTGCTCGTTGCCATTCGACAGGGCATGGCCGCAGCGACCAAAAGCCGCTACCGCAATTCTACCTTCGCCACGGACAATGGCAACCTTGAAACCACCACCCAGACCCGGGTTGATGGTGTAAAGCTGACTGAAAATATCTCTTACCGCATTGCTGACCGAGAATTTCTCGCGTGAATCTTCTTTGATAACCGAGCGCGCGATGGCAGCGACGATAGTCGCTTCGCGCAGCTTGATCGGCAGCTTTTCAGCAGTGGCACCGACCTGGGTGATCGCAGCGCGATAACCCTTGTTGTTTACCTTTTGCAGCCAGTATTCTTCCTGTTCGGAATCTTTGGTCATCGACAGGTAGATTACCGCGCTCTCAGGCGTAAGCAGCTGGTCTTCGCGATCTACGACGAGGTCTTTGACAATATCTTTATAAGTGACGACACCTACGAGTTCGTCGTTGTTATCAACGACCGGCAAGGCTTCGAGTTCGCTGGCTGACAGCATGGCTGCGGCTTCGCGCACCGACATGTTGCAGTTGACCCGGCGGAACTTGGTTTCCATCACCGCGGTAACTTTTTCTTCGATATCGACATCCGGAATAGTCGCGAGATGCGACGGCGTCATGATACCGACCAGGCGCTTTTCGGCGTCGGTTACCAGCACACATTCGGGCTGTCTGAGAATTACCAGCTCACGCAGGCCAAACACGGTCTGGCTTGCATCGACGATAACCGGGTTGCGATCCATTATCTCTTTTACACGTATACCCATTTACTTCTCCTCTGCAAAAAGGGCTGTCATTTCTGGTTACCTATGCGGCAAAAAATCATTCTACCGGCGCCAGTCTGCAAAATGTTGCTGACCGTGGTTTTAACCGTCTCGCCCACATGGTCGCCGCCATCCTCTATTACTACCATGGTGCCATCTGATAAGAACCCAACGCCTTGACACGGCTCCTTACCCTTTTTTACAACTTTAACTTCGATATCCTCACCGCTGACAAAAATCGGCTTGAGGGCATTCACCAGATCATTAACGTTCAGAACTGTGATGCGATCAAGCTCGGCAACCTTCTTGAGGTTGTAGTCCTGAGTTATCATAATCGCTTTTAGTTCGGAAGCAAGCTTGACCAGCTTGGCATCTACTTCGTTGACATCTGCGTAATCGTTTTCGGCAATAACGATCAGGTCAGGAAACTCGCTTTTCAGCTGATTCAGACTGACCAGACCTTTGCGTCCCTTGCTGCGCTTGATTTCGTCAGAAGAATCTGCGAGAAACTGCAGTTCATTGACCACAAAGCGCGGAATTATAATATTACCCTCTAAAAAGCCGAGCCGGAACAGATCGGCAAAGCGCCCATCAATAATCGCGCTGGTATCGATAATCTTGTGGCGGGCGGCAACTCCGTCGGTGTTGATTTTCGCCTGATAGCGACGGTATCGCAACACAATCTTGACGCCAAGATAGGCCAGTAGAAGGCTGAACGACAGCGGAACCACCAGGTGAAACAAAGGCACCAGACCATCGAGATACTTATTATTAAACTGTACGTCGCCGAAGCCTTTGTACATAAGAAAGTATGCCGGTACAAACAACAGATTGGCGCTGACCAGACCAAGCAGCAGGCCAATAGCGCCCCAGGCGAGATCGTAGCTGTTGTTGTGTTCGATCTGGTCTTCGAGCCACAGATGCAGCTCGCGGCCGGCGATTGAGCAGAAAAGGTAGCCGATGAAACCAAGCAGAGCGGCCAGTGTCAGTTGTGGGTTCTCGACTTCAATGATATTGGTGTATTCAGTCGCGACAGCGTAGCCAACCGCGACACCAACAATGGTACCGGTCAGAACAAGAAGGGCTCTTAAAAATTGAAAAATCATCAGGTAAACTCCACAGCAAAAGAGAATACCACGAAGCCCTGTTTTAATCAATATCCCGCGCAGCGGTTTTGTAACAATTCAGTTTTCAGGCGAGAATGGGCACTATCAATGGCAACCAAAGCCAGAGTTGGCAGTAAAAAACGTTCTAACCCGGGTGCTCATGAACTAATTGTAACAGCACACTCTTTATCTTAGTTAACGAACTTCATCTTGCATCTTCTGGCTGAGGCCAATAAAGCATTGATCAACACTTCTTGCGAGCAACTGCAGTCTATAATCTCAAAGGCTCATATTTGCAGTTCTAACTGTTATCTGTCGAATTTGCCGTAGTGTCTGGCCAGTTGCAGGCGATTATTGAGGCCGAAGGAACGCGCCATGCATATCAGCGTATGAAGCGCATATGGCAGGCGGCCAAACATCTCCAGACCCAGAATGTTGCCGCACCCGCGACCATTGGCAAGGGGGACGACCCAGCCCGGATCCATCGGGCGATAAGGAAGCAGATTTCGACCTTCGAAATACCTGAGAATGTTGCTGGCTGCGTGCCACCCCTGGGTTAGAGCGAATTGAACGCTCATGCGCAGCTCATCTTTTCCGGATCTGAAACCACCTGCGTCACCCGCTGCAAAGACGCCGTTTTCCAGCGCCAGGCATGAATTCACCTGCAGACGCCCCTGCCGACTTTTCGAAAACGGCAGATCTTGAACGAACGGTGCGGTACAAACCCCGGCGGTCCATATCGCACGGGCACGAGAGATTACTGTTCCGTCAGCAAGACATAACCTGTCCTGGTCAGAATCGACCACTGTTGTTCCGACCTTTACATCGATCCCCGCGCGGCGAACAGCATTCTCGATAAAAGCAATCTGTTTTGCGGAAAGAGCCTTGCAGAGATTGGGACCGTGTTCGACTATGCTGACTCTGTTCCGGCTTTTTCTGCGCTTAAAGAGGTAATTCAGATTTGAAGCCAGTTCCACACCAGTGTAACCACCGCCGCAGACGACGTAATGACCGTTATCATCAATCTCGGCCAGATCGCGCAAGCGAACAGCGTCGTCGATTGAATCCATCAACAGCGGCTTTTCTGGCCAGGATTCGCAAGCCTTAAAACTGGTTTCTGAGCCGCATGCAATGATCAGGCCATCGTATGGAACTGCTTCCTGGTCGGTGATTACGATCCTGCGAAGAAGGTCTACACTGATAACCCGCGCCTGGCAGAAGTGAAAACCCCAGCGTTGAGCTGCGGTTTTCAGGGAATAGCCAAGAATGCCCGGGGACAGTGAATGTCCAATGATATCGGGAAGCAGAGGCAAAAACTGGCTTGTCGCCCGGGTATCAATAAGTGCGACATCATGGGAATGGCGCTGCCATGCGAGGCCTTCCGCCGCCGCCAGTCCGGCAAATCCACCGCCAATTATCACAATTTTGCCCATTCGAATTTTTCCTACTGGTACCAACGACCTGACAAAGCCTTTATCCTGGCCCCAACGCTCCAGTCTCCGCCACCACAGAACATCAGCGAAAAGAAAACTATGGCCAGCGATAACGCGTGCGAATACACGCCGAAACTGTCACCCTTCCCATAGTGCATCAAAGTTGCCACCAGCATGGTGAAAGACATCAGGGCAGCAAATATGCGCACGCCGACTCCGAGAAGCAGAAACAGGCCGCCAATTCCCTCAGAAACGGCTGCCATGAAGCCCCAGAATGCGGGGGCAAAATTAATACCAAACACGCCCATGGCCATGCCAAGCTTTCCCCACAACTCCGGCCCGGCCATTAATTTGGGAACCCCGTGCATCATCATTACTATCCCAAGTCCAACACGCAGAACAAACAAACCACAGTTAATCAACCTGCTGGATGTAGTATCTGTCATATTTCCTCCCATTTTTTTCTCTTAGAGCATTCTGGAATCAGTTTAGCATATTGGCCAGATTATCATCCAGTGCGCGGCAAAACATTTGATGAACTGTTCTATAAACAGCTTATGACCGTATCATGCCCCGAAACCGCCATTTCCCCTTCCACTGAGCCGCAACTGAGCTTAAACGGCTCAATAAAGTATTTTTCATTAAACCAAAGCGGGCCTGCGGTCGCCTGACCGACTTTGATGTTGCGTTGCTGTTCGGGCGCCGGGGAAGGCTGCTGGCAGAGCGGGCGATGTTGCGGCGCCTGCTTTCGACCTGTGAATCAGGAACGCTCAGCTGGCGGCTGCGGGCGAGCTGTTCTGGACCTTTGACCTGCGCAATGAAGACCAGGCGAGAGTAAGAAAATAGGCAGCGCCGGCAATGACGATGGTCAGAGCGCCCGAGGGCAGATTTGGCGAGTAACTCAACACCAGCCCGCTCAGGGTAAAAAGCATGCCCAGCAGCACAGCAGCGATCATCACTTTCCAGACACTGTCAAAAAATCGGCTGGCAATGGCAACTGGCAGGCTCAACAGCGCGATAACCATGACTATGCCGACAACCGAAACCGTAAGAACAACGGTCAAGGCGGTTAAGCAAAGAAGAAGAAGATAATAAAACTCAACCGCCACACCGCGCGTGCGGGCAAATTCTTCATCGAAGCACACCGCAACCGTCTGGTTGTAGAAAGTGACTGTGAGGCCAACCACAACAAGATCGAGCGCGCCAATCAGGTAAAGATCTTCGCGCGAGACCATGAGAATATTGCCAAACAGGTAACTCATGAGATCTTCGTTATAACCTGGTGTCTTGAAGATGAACAATACTCCAATCGCCATGCCGATCGACCAGAGAGCGCTGATCACGGTATCTTCACGCTCTTTGGCGCGCAGACTGATAAAACCGATCAGCAATGCCGAAGCGAGCGCAGTAAAAACCGCACCATAAACCGGGCGCAGCCATGGCAGATCGTAAACAACCGAAAAATAACGGGCAACACCAAGACCGCCCAGAATGCAGTGCGCAATTGCGGCGGCAATATAGGTTATGCGCTTTAAAACAACATAAGTACCGACCACACCGCTGGCAATACTGCAGAAAATGCCTGCAATAACTGCGTTCTGCAGAAACTGCAGTTCGAGCAGATCTTTTATAAATGCGGACATATGTGCCCCTTGTCACTGCAGCGATGGTCATGCCTGATCAGATGCACGTCAAGACCATACATCTGTTGCAGCGCTTCACCGGTCAACTCAGAAACCGGGTGAATCTGCAGAGTCTTTCTTACACACAACACGCTTCTTACCTGTCGTGAAACAAAGCCTATGTCATGCGACACCATAAGTATTGTGAACTTCTGATTGAGTTCTTCGAACATGTTATAAAACTGCTCGGTACCGTGAACGTCGACACTGGCGGTAGGTTCGTCCAGCAGCAACAGGCGAGGTTCAGAAACCAGGGCGCGGGCAATAAGCGCTCTCTGCTTCTGCCCTCCCGACAGGCCGGCAAAGCCACGATGTTCTTTGCCCTGCAGACCAACTTCGTTGATGGCGCGGTGCGCCATGGCGACCTGCTCATCTGAATAACGGCCCCAGAAAAATGAACGCTGCAGACAGCCCATCAATACCACGTCAAGAACGCTTACCGGAAACGCAGCGTCGAATTTTGAAAACTGTGGAACATAGCCGATATTAGCCTGGCGCCGGCCGGGCGTCTCGCCAAGAACCTTTATTGAGCCAGAAGCCGGCTTGAGCAGGCCAAGCATCAGCTTGAGCAGAGTTGTTTTTCCGCCGCCGTTGGGGCCAACAAGGCAGGCAAATTCACCATATTCGAGAGAAAAATTAATATTTTCGAGAACCGTAAAACCGTCTTCGTAGGCAAAATTGACATCCGAAAACTGCACTACCGGTGCCGGGCTGTCAACTTTCACTTTGCACCAGCCAGCAGCGCTTCACCGAACTGGCGAAGATTATCAACGTAGTCTTCAGCCAGCGGGTCGATAGGCATCACAGTCCCGTTGATGGCTCTGGCAATCGTCTGAGCAGCAGCAACCGGAAACTGCTTCTGCACAAAAACAGTATGAATATTCTGGCGACGACACTGCCGAATTAGGTCAGCAAGCTGACGCGGGCCAGGCTCTTTGCCTTCAATTTCGACGGCCTGCTGTTCAAGCCCATATCTGTCAGCAAAATAGCCAAATGCCGGGTGAAAAACCAGTATGGTCTCACCCTTCACTGGTGCAAGTTTAGCAGTCAACTCCTCATCGAGAGCCCGCAGTTCATCAGTAAAATTTTGCAGGCCAGCGGCAAGCCTTTCTTTATGATCTGGCAAAGCTTCACTGAGCGCGGCCGCAATGTTTTCTGCCTGAATTATCACCAGCACCGGGTCGAGCCAGATATGCGGATCAGGAGCCCCTGGCTCATGAACACAGTCTTCGCCATGTTCATGCCCGCCGTCATTGCTGCTCATCAAACGGCGCGTTACACCTTTGTCAGTGTTAACAAGCTTGAGATCAGGGCATATTGCCGACAAGCGCTGCGTCAGAGACTGCTCAAACGGAACCCCGACCAGAAAAAATATGCTGGCACGTGACAGGCGACTCATCTGCTGCGGCAACGGCTCAAAGGTATGTGGTGACATGCCAGACCCAACCAGCACCTCAACATCGACAAGACCACTGGCGATCTTCTCGACAAAATATTTTTGCGGCAGAATACTGGTAAAAACCTTTATTCGCGACTGTTCTTCAGCATAAAGAAGAGGACCGACAGCAGCAACTGCCAGCAAAATCAACAGCATAAGAGCAAAACGCGATTGTGTTCTCATCGAATACTCAGTGATCTGCTTCAAAGTTGCAGAGCAACTCGATTTCATCGCCCTTGGCACATTTTTTGATCTCGTGCTTTTCAGCAAATTTATCCCAGCATTTTTTCATAGCCGGAGAGAGAACGCCAACGCCGCTGCACAGCGGGCAAACGTGATCGAGAGCGTGCAGAATAGCGCTGCGTATAAATTCTGAGCGGTTGGGCATGCTCTGCAAAATTTCGAGCAGATTTGGGTCAACTTTAAAAGTTACGGTATCAGCCTTTTTCAACAGAATAACCTCCGAAAAGTGTCACAAAATATTATCACATTGTCAGCAGAATACCAACAATCAGCCAAACACAGCTTTGAGTGCATCTCTAACAGTAGCAACTCGAACAACACCTTTTTCGTCTGGCAGTTCGCAGCCGTCCGCAACAACAAAACGGCTGAAGCCAAAGCGGCGTCCTTCGTTAATACGTCTTGCCATCTGCGACACCGGCCTGACTTCACCAGCCAGAGTCAGTTCACCGACCAGCAGCATGTCGGTCGGCACCGGCCGATCATTCAAGCTGCCAGAGAGCGCCATGGCCAGACCAAGATCGCCACCCGGCTCACTGAGTTTAAGGCCACCGGCAACGTTTACAAAAATGTCACGGTTATAAAACTTCAGACCTGCATGCTTTTCGAGCACCGCCACAACCAGGCTGAGCCGGCTAGAATCGACGCCTGAGGCAACACGCCGAGGCATAGTCAGAAAAGACTGGGTCACCAGTGCCTGCAGCTCGCTGAGAATGCAGCGGCTGCCCTGCATTATCGGCACCACAACGACTCCGGGCGCATCGGTGCGTTTACGGCTGATAAAGAGATCTGACGGGTTGATAATCGGGCTGAGGCCCTTGTCGGTCATCTGAAAAACCGCAACCTCGCCGGTAGCGCCATAGCGGTTCTTGAATACCCGCAAAATTCTGAAATTCGAATTAACATCACCCTCAAAATAAAGAACCGTATCAACCATGTGTTCGAGTATCTTCGGCCCGGCAATAGCGCCATCTTTGGTGACATGGCCAATGATAAAAATTGGCAGATCACGGTCTTTACCAAACTTGGTGAGTATCGCGGCGCATTCGCGGATCTGGGTAACTGAGCCTGGCGTGGCATCCATCTGCTGCGTATAAACCGTCTGAATTGAATCGACAACCAGAAGGCGCGGCAGATATGAAGCCAGGCCATTCAGCGCCGAATCGATGTTCTGTTCAGATACCAGAATAATGTCGCTGCCATTGCCAATACGCAGGCGCTCGGCACGCAGCTTTATCTGTGTCGCCGATTCTTCGCCCGAAATATAGGCAAGCGGCTTTATTTTGACGCCAAGCCGCGAAACCAGTTGCAACATGAAAGTAGACTTGCCAACTCCTGGTTCACCGCCAATAAGCGTGATACCGCCCGGAACCAGCCCGCCACCAATCAGCTCATCAAAAACATCGACGCCAGTCGGCCAGCGTGCCGATCTTTCCATGGTCACTTCTTCAAGCGTCTGGATAATCGCCAGACTGCCACCAGTCTGCATTGGTACACGGCGAGCTTCGCCAGGTTCTGCCTCCTGCGCGACCGTATTCCATTCCTGGCAGGCAGTGCACTGTCCCTGCCACTTGGGAAAAATCTGTCCGCATGACTGGCATACGAAGCGGCTGCGCGCCTTAGCCATATTAGCGTCTCCTGCTGCCTTTGCCGTTTTTACTCAAACTGGTCGTCTTCTGCATATCTTCTGCAAGAAATTTGCCGGTCAGTGAATCTTTGACGGCGACAATCTCTTCGGGGGTGCCGGTCGCGACAATTGCACCGCCGCGATCGCCGCCTTCCGGACCAAGATCAATAATATAATCAGCTGTTTTAATAACGTCGAGATTGTGCTCAACCACCAGCACCGTGTTGCCCTTGTCGACGAGGCGCGCCAGAACATCGAGCAGACAGCGAACATCTTGAAAATGCAGGCCGGTAGTCGGTTCGTCGAGCAGATAAAAAGTCGAGCCAGTCGCCACTTTTGCCAGTTCGGTCGCGAGTTTGACACGCTGCGCCTCGCCACCCGAAAGCGTCGTACTCGGCTGACCAAGCGTTATGTAGCCCAGTCCGACGTCAACAAGAGTCTGCAGGCGGCGTCTTATGGCAGTGAACGCCTCGAAGAACGGCAAAGCGTCGGTAACGCTCAAATCAAGAACCTGAGCAATATTAAGCCCCTTGAACTTTACCTTGAGAGTTTCGTCGTTGAAACGGCGGCCCTTGCATTGTTCGCAGGTCACATAAACGTCAGGCAGAAAGTGCATCTCAATCTGAATCTGGCCAGAACCCTCGCAAATATCGCAGCGACCGCCCTTAACGTTAAAACTGAAACGGCCGGCCGCATAACCGCGGGTCTTGGCCTCAACTGTCTGCGAGAAAAGATCGCGTATTGGCGTAAAAATGCCGGTATATGTTGCCGGGTTAGAACGCGGCGAGCGCCCAATCGGGTCTTGATCGATGTTCACGACCTTATCGATAAATTCGAGGCCCTCAATTTTACGGTGCGCGCCAACATCGAGACGCGATCGGTTAATGACATTGTTGAGCAGCGGGTACAGCGTGTCAGAAACCAGGCTTGATTTTCCAGAACCAGAGACCCCGGTTACTACAATCAGCTTGCCGAGTGGCAACGCGACATCAATATCTTTCAGGTTGTTATGAGTAGCGCCGCGAAGTGTAAGCCATTTACCGCTTCCTTCACGCCGCACCAATGGAGTCGGAATAAATTCGCTGCCACTCAAAAATCGCCCGGTCATGCTCTGCTTATCGGCAATTACTGTTGCCGGTGGCCCGGCTGAAACCAGTCGGCCGCCCTCGACACCGGCACCGGGGCCAAGGTCGATAAGGTTGTCGGCTTCTTCCATGATCTCACGATCATGCTCGACGACCAGAACAGTGTTGCCAATATCGCGCAACATCTTGAGGGTGTCGATTAAACGTCGGTTATCACGCGGGTGCAAACCAATGCTCGGTTCGTCGAGCACGTAGGTGATACCGACCAGAGCAGAGCCGATCTGGCTCGCCAGCCTGATTCGCTGCGCTTCGCCACCTGAAAGCGTGTGCGCGGCACGCGAAAGATCAAGATAGTCGAGACCAACATCTTTAAGAAACTTCAAGCGATTAGTTATCTGTTCGAGAATTTTTTTGCAGATAAAATGCTCGCGGTCAGTGAGTTTGAGTCGGGCAAAAAAGCTGACAAGCTCGCCAACTGAGTGCTGCGACAGTTCATGAATATTTTCTTTTTCGATTCTAACCGAAAGCGCAATCGGGTTGAGCCGGCGCCCCTGACATTCAGGGCACGGCAGAGTGCGCATGAAACGCTCATAAAAAGCGCGCGCGCCTTCTGATCTCGTCTCGCGGTAACGCCGCGAAAGAGTTGGAATAACACCTTCGAAAGCCTTGGTCAAAGAGCCTGCCATGGTGCGGCCTTTGTAATTTACCTTGAGAACCTTATTGCCTGAGCCATGCAGAATTATCTGCCTGACCTCTTCTGACAATGTTTTAAACGGCGCGTTAAGCGAAAACTTGTAATGCTCCGCCAGGCCTTCCATCCACTGTCGCGAGAAGGTTGCTTCCATAAAATTTTCTGAAGTGATTGCACCCTCAGAAATAGACAGATCGGAATCTGGTATGACCAGGTCGGGATCAACAATCAGCTGAAACCCGAGACCTGAGCACGCCTGGCATGAGCCATAAGGCGCGTTGAAAGAAAACAGTCGTGGCTTGATTTCAGGCAGAGAAATATCGCAACGCGAGCAGCGCAGGTTTTCGCTGAACAGCTTTTCGACTGCTTTGCCACCATCTTTTTCGATCAATACCAGCAGCTGACCATCGGCGAGCTTAAAACAAAGCTCAACTGCTTCGTTCACCCGCGCTGAGGTTTGATCTTGATCGGCGTCAGACAGCTTTACGCGGTCGACAGCCACTTCGATGTTGTGCTTTTTATTGCGGTCAAGTGTGGGCAATTCGTCATCGAGAGACCACATGTCGCCATCGACACGAACGCGCGACATTCCCTCGCGCTGCAGCTCTTCGAAAACCTTGGAGTATTCGCCCTTGCGACTGCGTACAACCGGCGCCAGTAAAGTAAGGCGCGTGCCGTCAGGATTTTTCAGCAGCGCTTCAACAATCTGAGCAGCGCTCGCACTCTCGACTGGCTGCGCGCATTGCGGGCAGTGCGGCTGGCCAATCGCAGCAAAAAGCAAACGGAAATAATCATAAAGTTCGGTAATGGTTCCGACAGTTGAGCGCGGGTTGCGTGAAGTCGACTTCTGCTGAATGGCAATCGTCGGCGACAGCCCTTCGATGCTCTCGACATCGGGCTTTTCCATCTGCTGCAGAAACTGTCGGGCATAAGAAGACAGCGATTCCATGTAGCGGCGCTGGCCTTCGGCGTGAATGGTATCAAAAGCCAGAGAAGACTTGCCTGAGCCTGAAACACCGGTAATGACCGTCAGCTTTCCGGCAGGAATATTAATACTGAGATCTTTCAGGTTATGCACCCGGGCTTTAACAATCTTGATCATGAGTTAATATCAGCGCCAGTCGTATTGAATAACGCTCGCCTGTGTCGGGGTGCTTATTTCGCCTTCGCCAAAAGTAACCTTATAAAAACCGGAAACCTTTACCGGGCGGCCGCCACCACGTTTTTTGCCAACTTCGACCAGGCCGTTCTTAACAACGACCTCGCCTGATGATTTCTTTTCGTCATAAATTACTTTAAACAGGCCAGAAGCGCCAATCACAACCACGTCGGCAACCTCTATTTCGAGAACGCCGCGGCCATCGAGAGATATTGCGGCTGTCAGTTCGCCACGCCTGAGAATAACTGGCTCTTTTTCGATTTTGTTCTCGGTTTCGTTCAGGGTTGGCGGCATAACCGTCATCTCTGAAAGGGGAAACAGTTTAACCTGGTTATCAAGCTGCATCTGCACGGTAATCGTCGATTCTTCAGCCGTCTTGTAGGTATATTCCTTGTCAAATTCAAACTTTTCGGTGAGTTTGTCCCAGGTGCCGATATTGCGGTGTTCAACCTTGCCGCTGAAATCAGAAACCCGCGAAAACAGCATCTTGGCTCTCTCTTCCTGGCGGGCAAGAGATGCCGAACGGCTGCGCATGACCGAGACAAAAATCAGCAACACAACAATGCCGAAAAGAACAGCCACGCCGATTACCATTCGACGCTTTTTCTCTTCAGCATCCTGTATCTGCTTCGCAGCCTTTTCGCGCTCGGCCTGAAGCTTTTTGAGAGCCTTGTGATCAAGTTTCTCTAGTTGATGCCACTTTTTAGACATGGTGTAACACTATACAGTTATTTTCAAAATGTGGCAATACCGACTTGCGGAGTCGCCATAATCGAATTTTCTTTAAAGACCTTTTCGTCTTTGGGATACAGGGTACGTATTTTAACGGAAATCGGGAAAAAGTCCACAGGTTTTTCAGGTGGTATTGTTCCAGCGACCGAAAACTCAATGAATTGCACGTCATTAACATAGACGCGATCACGCGACTCTTCTGGAATCGGGCTCAAACTGAGAGTGCCTGATTTCGCGTAAGAATTTTGCGCACTGGTAGTATATTTGAAAGCTTCGGTCTTGATACGAAGATTCGCCACCGGCCCACCTGGTGTCTCCATGGCGTGAACAAGATAAACTTCGTTTCTGATCATCTTGCCTGGCTGCTGCGGCGGTTTTTCAGGTTCGCACATTACCCAGCTCATCACTTTGACTTCTCCGCTTGACGGGGCGTTTATAACTTCGCCGTCTTTGAGAATTCTCAGATAAAACTGGGCCGGCACCGTGATGTTTGCGTTGTCACATGGGTCGAAAAAGGTGTCTGAAAACAACGTTGTCGGGTAAGTTGCGCTTCTGATATCACGGCTGATCAATTGCAGTGCGTTGCGCATCTGATCGACTGTTCCGCTTATCCACTGCGCCTTGCCGGCAGTTTTGCTGCCGCCGATAAACAGCTGATAAACACCAACCATGAACATTGCCATAACGCCGCAGGCCACAACAACTTCGACCAGGGTAAAAGCGCCCTTTACCGTTTTGAATTGTCTCAATCTACAGCCCCTTTGCGAGTGATTCGCTGAACTCTCTTCTGCGTCTGAGGTATAAGCTTGCCCTGAAAATTCTTGACCGCGCCTTCGACGCTGACTTCGATTGCCTCTTCCCCGTATTTACGCAGGCCTTTAATCGATTGAATTTTTACTTCGGTAACTTTGTAGCTCATGGTATACGGGTAACCATCCATGCTTGCGGCATCCCATTCGTGAATATTTTTCACGTCGGGAGACAGCACGATTTCGAGAGAGGGTTGCGTGCGCGCGTTATCCATGAGCATATTGGTGCAGTCGCGAATATAATATGCAAGATATTTTTCTGGTTTGGCCGAGGCCGGGGGCGAGTTCGGCATGGTATAGCGCTCTTCGGGATCACTCTTCGACAACCCGGGCGCCAGATAGCGATAATCAGGGTTGTGATAACTGCCCAGCCTGATATAGGCATTTTTACCGGGTAACGGATGATAAAAATACTTTGCCTGCTGGTTCATATCAAGTTCACGCTCTGGCCGAACGCGCACAAATAGATCGGGGCGCGATGACACTGGCTCAAAAGCTGCTTGCCCTGAATCGACGCTGCCGTCGAACTCGGCAAAATTGCAGAGCGGGTTCTTGCCCTGAGCGATTTCTACAGCATCATACAGCTCGGTCGGAAACAGCTTAGCCTTGACCAGAAAATGCTGCATTGCTGCACGCGCCGCAAAAAACGCCTGGCGCTCATCAATGGTCAACTGGTTGTGATGCGCCGTGCTCGACTGCCTGAACATCATGGCAACGAACAGAACCAGCATACAAAAGGCAAAAAAGACCGCTACAACAATGGCAATACCGCTGTTACTTCGCTTGTATCTTTTCATCAGTCGATATCCCCCTTGATCGTCATCAGGTGAATACGCTGCACACGCCCCTCAGTAGCTTCGGGGTTGTTAAAATAGCGCTGATCAAGATTCCATTGTACCTGAACCAGCAGCTTTTTCATGACGCACCAGCCATACTTGTCTGAGACATCATAAGGAACCTTCTCGGTAACCATTTTTGTGGTATAGCGCTCAGCCGTAGGATCAAGATAACGCGGTTCGTCAGCAGAAGCGCCTTCCATGCCTTCGTCGCGATAAATATCATTCGGCGACTCTGCTACTCCACGACCAGAACCCAGATCAACCTCGGCATAAGGGCGCTGCGCCGGGTCTCGGCTGTATTCCTGCAACCAGCTGCCGTCAGACAATATAGCGGGATTGCGCAAAAATGCGAATGTCATCTCGCGGGTCTCAGCAAAACTCGTCGGAGAACCGGCAGGAAAGCTGGGACCAATTTTGACGCGCTCAGGACGCGGCGGCTTTTGCTCAGATGTTACGTCTTCGACACGCAGATGCACGAGATAACTTATTCCACGTGAATCGGTAAAGACTCCGCGGCAGGGCCAACCTGCGCTCTGGTTATCTGACCCCGGGAAAAGCACAGGCACCATCTTGCGCGCCCAGTCTTCGTTATAGCGCTGATACTTGGCACGGGTCGCAATATCGTCGACCTTGATGAACCCCGGATTACCCTGGCGCAGAGCCGCGAACGGAACATTATCGAGAATAGCATTCAGAATTTCTGAAGCCTTGTTCATCGCAAAAGCCTGCGAAGCATTGCGATCTGTATCTACCGTCTGCCGGCTCATCAGCCCGAAGAGTGGTATCATGGCAACAGCCAGAATACCTACAGCAATAACGATTTCGATAAAAGTTACCGCCCTGCGATTCGTAAATGCCATCGGTTATACCTCGAAAAATCAGCTTTGCAGCAATTCAGAAGCAAGTGCCGAGAGTGACGAACGTTCAGATTTGTGTAGAATTATGTGCCCGAACAGCTGATGATCTTTGAATTTTTCGATTACAAAATTCAGACCGTTCGAAGAACTGTCGAGGTATGGATTGTCAATCTGGTATGGGTCACCGGTCAATACCACCTTGGTACCTTCACCGGCGCGGCTTATGATGGTTTTGACTTCATGTGGCGTCAGGTTCTGCGCTTCATCAACGATCAGAAACTGTTTTGGTATGCTGCGACCCCTGATGTAGGTGATAGCCTCAATCTGCACCTTCTGTGACTCGATGAGAAACCTGATCTTCTTGTCGACGTCGTCTGAATTCTTGTAAAGGCGGTCCATAACAAATTCAAGGTTGTCAAAAATCGGCTGCATCCAGTGACTCAGCTTTTCATCTTTTGAACCAGGCAGATAACCAATATCTTTGCCCAGCGGCATAATCGGTCTACTGACCAGTAGCTTGCGGAAAAGATGCTCATCGATTGTTTTCTGCAACCCGCACGCCAGAGCAAGCAGTGTCTTGCCGGTACCGGCACGGCCAACCAGAGTAACCAGCTGGATTTCGTTGCACAGCAGCAGTTCGATGGCGAACTTCTGTTGCAGATTCAGCGCCTCAACGCCCCATGGACGTGAGTTGTAATGATATAATGGCAACAGACGTTTTTGCTCGCCATCATATTTGGCCAGCGCTGTTTTATTTTCGTTCTCGGCGGCTTTGAGCAGCAAAAACTCATTTTTGAACAGATCCTCTTCCGGGTAGGCAACACCCTCTTCGCGCAAAAAGGTTTCGATCCGGCTGACTGGCATTACCATTTCACGCCAGCCCGAATAGAGTTCATCGATATCAACCTTGTTGGTTTCGAAATCTTCGGTGTTGATACCGAGAGCATCGGCCTTAATACGGCAGTTGATATCTTTGCTGATCAATACTACATTTCGGTTCTGCTTTTTCAGGCTCATAGCGCAGGCAAGAATACGATTATCTACCTTGTGTGAATCAAGCCCGAAACCAAGTGGAATATCATTTTCTGAATCAATCATGATCTGCAACGTACCACCGCTGTCGAGAGGCACGCCCACGGCAAGAGTACCGCGAGTGCGCAGACGGTCGAGTTCGCGTGATGCCTGGCGGGCTTCGCGGCCACGCTCATCGTTGAACCCCTTAAAGCGGTCAAGCTCCTCGATTACTCCCAGTGGTATCACCACATCATGTTCCTTAAATGAGAACAACGCCTGATGGCTGTGAAGAATAACATTGGTATCAACCACGAAGGTTTTTTTCATCAACAAGTTTCCTGCCTTAAAATTAAGCTATAACGCAACGAACTTAGCACAGGCACAAAAATGTGTCAAACTCACGGCAAACGCAAACCATAAATTTATTCGCGGTTATAAACGGTGGCAAAACTAATGACCGGCATAAAAGTCCCGCCGCCGGATCATCCTTTTTTTTTTGCTTGATTAAAGATTTGCAGAAATCATCCGATAACTGACTACGGGAAAGTGTAACTACCCGATTCTAAAGAAACACGAGTTTCTTCTAATAATGAAAGGAACAGAAGTTCCATGAATAAACGGCATCATTCATACCTTCTGACTGGTTTTCTGGTTCTGGCTCTGGCTTCGACCGCGGCCGGGCAATACTATCAAAACCTTGCACCCGAAGGATACTCCATGGCTCCGCCCATGCAGGAGCATCTCTACTCAGAAACATCTGTCGACGCTGACAGCAGCTGGGTCGAAGAAGATACAACCACAGGGTATCAGACTTATACCATCAAAAAGGGTGATACCCTCGGTTCTATCTCGAAAAAATTCTTCGGTTCCACTCAGCAATGGAAAAAAATCGCTTCAGCAAACCGCATCACTGACGCTACCAAAATCAAGATCGGGCAGGTACTCGAAATTCCGACCACCAATCATGACAAAGGTCAGGGTGTTACTTATCGCCAGCGCACCAGATACATCTCTTCGCCACCGTCAACCGCGCCGGCACCAATGACTTCTCTGCCTCTGCCGCCGGTTACACAGAGTAACGATGCCGTATTGTATTCTGAATCCGGTCTGCCGCAGATAATTCTGCCGGGTGATGTGCGCAAAAGAAGCAGAACAGACGATAATCATGTAACATTTAACGGTTTGACCGGTCTGGTAAACACATTTGCTTCGTATCCGCTCGGCGAAAACCTGTTTTCAACTGCCTTCGGCATGACCTGGAACAAAATCACCCGGCGCGATGGCCAACGCCTGCAAAACGGCGAAGATGGCGATTACTGGGAATTTCCGATACTGCTGACCTATGCCGGCGAAAATTTTGAAGTTGCATTCAAACTGCCTTTTGAGTCTTATGATGTTTTTGCTCCGCTGACTTACAACTTTCGTGACGGTAGCGACTCCGGCATGGGCGATGCGCAGCTTCGCCTCAAGTTCAGCTCGCAGAATGACGACATGGCATCAAGCCTCGGGCTTGGCGCAATCTTTCCCACCAGCGATATCTCGATCGGTAATACCGAGACCAACAACGCCTGGGAAGTATTTGCCGGCCTGTCGAGCAAACGCAAAGAGGGCGGCAACTTTCACCTGAATGGTGGCTACCAGGCCGGCGACGGCAACACCAACCATGAAGGAATATTTGTTAACGCCGGCTTTGAGTATGACCCGAATGACTCATTCACCTTCATGGGAGAATTAAACTTCTACAACCGTATTAATAACGGTCGCAGCACCGACCTCGTTCTCGGCATGCGCTATCATGTAAAACCTGGCATGTCACTGACTCTTGCAACACCTATCGCTTTGAGCAACGATATGTTCTTCGGTTATGACTATCGCCTGCAGGGCCTGCTGCAATACCACTACTGATCATTTTTTCTGATATTTTCTGACACCGGCATCGCCTCAAGCGGTGCCGGTGCTTTTTTTGCGCAACCATTTTAAAAGAGACTTCGGGTAAAAGGCTTTGTCGGCGGCCACTTTACAATGGTCTGCTGATCTCGACAAATTACGGCGGCAAGTATTATTGAAACAGCAACAGCCGCGGCGGGGCTCTCACTCAACCTTGGGCCGGCAATGTTTAGAATCTGTGGCCGCACCCGGCTGAGCCACTTTTTGATTGCTTCGCAGTCATAATCGCCAGCATTAACTAACATGCAAGGCTTTTTCAACTTTGCGGCCAGTTTTTCGGTAAGCGCAGTGCCACGCGAGCGCCGAAACTCATCTCTGATAATCAGTGTTGCCTGCGAATCTCGCACGTTCAGTTGCGTTCTCTGCTGATAAAGTGGCGTCGAGGCTTCTTTGAGCAGATAGCGCCGCGGAATCACCCCATCTTCAGCTTTGCGCCCAAGCGGGCACCAGCCGGCATGCGCAAGTCCATTCTGCATGGCAAAGTCGAGCGCAGCCCGGTCAACCCCGGTCTGCCCGCCCGAAATCAGCATCGCCAGTTCGTATTTCTTTTCCATATCCTTCTCATAATCGTGCTCGTGCGCGCACCTGGGCGCGCCGCCCCGGGGAGCCCTTCGGGATAGGCTGCTCTAACGGCTGAAGCCATAAGAGCAGCCAAATCCTCGGGTGCCCTGGCACTAGCGCATCCTGCGCGTCGTAATCGGCCTTGTTCTTGCTCTCTAATCATTATAAATCTTTCAGGAGCTGATTGGTAGCGGTTCCGGCATACAGCAGATGATGCCGGTAAACATGAAGGTCTTCAGGCAGTTCACCCGACGCAACCGGCGCCAGACATTCTTTTTCGAACATCGCATCAAACATGTACAGCCGGTCGGGGTGGTTGCTGGTCATGCGTGCCCACAGATCACGACGGGTCTCGTAGTCCGCATTTTCAAAAAGGTGGCAGAGCAGTTCTGAGTGGCCACCGCCGACCAGACGGTCAAGCGTGTCGCCGGCACTGGCGCTGGCGAAGCAGTCGCGGCGCCCAATAAAGGCCAGCACCCACAAGTCGCGCGCGCAAAGTTGCCTGGCAGCAAAAAGATCACCACAGACACCTGTTTTTGCTGCGTTCCTGCAGACAAAAAGCGAACGCGCGTGCATGGGCAGGGGTTCATACATTTTCGGGTTGAAACTTTCTGAAGCGATATTGAGCGGACATCGGTTGCATTTCATACTTCTGCTCCTTGTTCAGGCGGCCTGGGCAGACTTATAAAGCCGGCCGCTATAAGGGTTTTCCATGATGGCGTCGAGATATTTAGCGCGGCGAGAGCCCATACCGATCATGCTGTCAAGCGGCGTCAGGCCCACAGAAGCAAAAATCGGGTTGAGCAGCCAGAGACTGCGCGGCTCATAAACCTCAAGCCAGCGCCAGAGCTGCAATCTTATATTATCGCTGGCAGCGTGAAACAACGAGAGCAGCAATGCCCGGTCACGCCCGATAATAGCCGTTTTGAGAGTATGCTGCACCAGAGATTCAGCGAGAGGATCCTGCTGGTACAGGCGATTAACAACATAGTAGTCCTGATAACAGCGGCTGCCGATGTTTGCCGCACAGAAACCATCAGCGCAACCAGACCGGATGCTGCCGCACAGGGCCTGACGGCAACGTTCTTCCGCACTGCCTGAAATTGGATTAAACGGACACTTTTTGCAACACATCATAAAGTTCACCTCTTTTTTTGATCTCAACTGTTAATCAAAACCGAACACCTTTTGGGGAAAATTATTTTCACTATTTTCATAGAATTTTCATGTTGCCTGCTGCTATGCTGTCAAAAGAAGGTAGCGAAAAACCTGATTCGATAATCGATCAGCCCGCAAGTAAAGATGCAGATGAGGGTCTGCACCAGAATGAACAACGTTTTCGTGACCAGCAGGGCAAAAGCCCGCATCTCGAAGGAGTGGAAAATTGAGCAGCGATGAATTTGCCAGCGCTTTAAAACGTTTTGTGCAAAAGCCGGCGGCCGATTCGGCCTTCGCGATGATCAGCAGTTGCCGCGATTTCATACACCGGCAGGCTATGCGCTGGCGCGAACCTTCACTGTCGCTTGGCGGCAAAATGCGCGAAATCATGAGCGAAATGCTGTTAATACTTCTCGAGGATTTTGAGCCGGGTAAAGTCAGTCATCCAAACTCAGTGTTTTCTTACCTGCAAAATAAGATTATGCGGCTTACACGACCGTATCGCAAAAGAAGCATTGTTCTCGTTGAAGACTGCGATCTTCTCGACAGTGGCCGCTGTAATTTTACCGCCAGCCGCCAGCAGTTTGCTGAAGAGATATTTGTTACTCTGCGATGCTATCTGCTTGGCCACGCTGACCCGGCTGTGACACAACTCGAATTTCTTTTCGTTCACATTTACCCGGAAGTGCGCTGGATAAGCCGATTGCTGGCGCAAAAAAACGGCAATGATGAGAACACCCAGGTCGAGGCCGACAAGAAACGCCACCAGACATTCAATCGCAATCTGCGTGCAGCTTTTGAGCGAATGCAAAGTGGCGAGCTTAAAGAATTAGTTAACTGGAGCAGCGGTGAACGCAGTCATCTTGCCTGGCGAATCATCAACATCGCTCCGGCCGAAATCGACGAAACGCTTGAATCTGAGCGACAAATCCTTGCCGAATGGCGCGAAAACATCGACCGCCGCCAACCGCAATCTCTTCACAACCTCGAACTGGCCGACAAAGTTCTCAACAACATGAAAAATAGGCGGCGCGACCTGAAAAAGTGCTTTATTGCCGGCGAAGAAGCAGCACCATATGGCGACGAGCCCGACATTCTGCTGCAACTGATCGGCAAACCCGAAAGCATCGACAACGTTGCCGACGAAACAGCCAGCGACTGGAATGATCCCGTCAGCGTAGCGGCAGATCAGGCAACAGAGAAGCTTTTTGAGCAGGTCGCCAGTGAAGTGAGCTGCTGGTTTGCAACGTTGTCAATGAATAAAAACTCTGCTGAAATAAATGCCAAAACCGGGTATAATCAGAACAATATCTACAGCCAGAGGCAATAGCAGTTTGTCACAGTTGAGCTTAAATTCTGGCGATAGCAGGGTGTTGTGCCGTCAGCTGAAGCGTTGACCAACCTGGCAAGCGATGTGCCGCTCTAATGACTGAAGCCATAAAAGCAGCCTGATTACGCAAACAGACCTGAGCAAGGGTTGGAGCAACAGAGAAATTCTTGTGACTGAACAGCGCAAGGCTTAAAAATTTCGAACCTGATTTTACAATAGCAGTCAAAATATCTGGAGAAGCTGAATGAATCTCGCAGCCGGTTATATCGTCGAATTTTCAGCCAAAGGCAGTCAGCCGGAAATAGCCGCAGTGTTAAGCGCTGCCGGCGGAAACGTCAGACTCTACCTGCTCAACGGCAAAGAAACAACTGTGACCGAGAAAAAGATCATGCATGCGACCAGTCGCCCGGCGATCAGTATTGCTGACCGCGAAGCGTGTCGGCAGAATCTTATCAACGCGAACGAGCAGCGCAAGAGCATTGCAGAAAGCCTTGATCTCGGGGAACTACATGAGCTTTTAAGCGAAGAACAGCGCATGTTCAACCTCAAGGAACTCGCCGAATTTTTATTCGCGCCAGATGACGACAACTCGGCGGCAGCACTTCTCAGACAGCTCTGCGCTGACAAGCTCTATTTTAAAAACAAAAATGATTGCTATCAGCCGGTTTCGAGCGAAGAGCTGGCGGCAGCGCGCGAACAACTCGCCCGAAAACAGGCTCAGGAAGAAGAAGAAAACAATCTTACCGAAGCTCTCAGACAACTCGAAAGAACTGGCAATGTTTCAGATCTGCTTAAAGACCAGCTTAACGATCTTAAAAACCTGGCCGCCTGTGGCGAAGAGGCAAAAATCTCGAAACGACTCGGCAACGCGCTCGACCGTGCCAGTCTTAACGACCCGCGCAAAGTGTTTCAGGCGCTGGTAAAAGCCGGCGTATTCAACGCCGATGAGAACCTTGCCATAATCAGATATAAGCTGCCATTGGCATTTGCGCCCGAGATACTTGCCGAAGCCGAAGCTCTCAGCAAAGAGACACCCGATACTTCGCGGCGACGTGATCTGAGGTCACAACGCATCTGGGCTATTGATACGCCTGACACCCGCGACCGTGACGACGCCTTTTCATTTGAACTTCTCGATGGTGGCAGCTTTCTGCTGCAGGTTCATGTCGCCGACCCGGCAGAACTTATCAAACCCGACAGCATACTTGATAAAGAAGCAGCACGGCGCGGCAGTTCGGTATACATGCCTGATCAGCGCATAAACATGCTTCCGGCAGCTATATCTGAAGAACTGCTCAGTTTGAACAGCGGCGAAACACGACTGGCACTGACCTTTTCGCTGACATTTTCTTCAGACTGCGAGCTTTCGCAGATTGAAATTTTTGAGTCAATAATTCATATCGAAAAGACCATTGATTACGACACAGCAGACAGCATGCTGCCCGATAATGAATGGCTTAGACAGGCGCTCACCTTTGCGGAACAACTCAAAGGCCGGCGCGAAAAAATGGGCGCGGTAATGTTTCCACGGCAACCCGAGCTTTCGATAAAGGTGCGCGATGGTGAAATTGTCATTGAACAGCGCAATCGCGAAGACCTGACGCAGGGTATGATCGCCGAATTTATGATCTGGGCCAATCACGCGGCCGCTGAATTTTGTCGCAAGAACTCAATTCCGTGTCTGTATCGCGTACAGGAAGGCGACGACAACAAGCCCGAGTTTGGCAACAGCTTTGACCCCGTGCTGTTTTTCAGTGCAATCAGAACCTTTCGCAAAACCACGGTCAGTCAGGAAGCCGGGCGCCACTATTCGCTTGGCCTGAGTGCCTATACCCAGGCGACTTCTCCGTTGCGTCGCTACTCTGATCTGCTCATTCACCGCCAGATCAAAGCCGCCATCAATGGACAGCCGCCGCTATACAGCCAGAACGAGCTGGCACAGGCCGTTCTCATTTCCGATTCAGCGGTCAGTCGGGCTGACGAAATAATGCGTGACCGCGAACGTTACTTTTTGCATAAACACATCAAAACGCGCCAGAAAAGCGAAGAAGTTGTTTTTGACGGCACTGTCGTTGATACCGGCAGTGTGAACGACGTTGTGTTTTACGTCGATTTTTTATGCTCTTTCAAACACTGTCGCCGCCCCTCATTCGACGTTGTCGTCGGTCAGAAGGTCGGCGTCAAAGTTAATCAGATCGACCTGTTTGACGGCACTATCAGGTTTGATCTGCGTCAGCGATAATACAGATTTGTGACTGTTACAAGCAACATTGCCTGTCGCCGACATTTTCAGACTTCTGAATATAGAAGCATGCACTGATCTGCGAGATCTTTTATCGCCATTTCATCAGTCAAAAAAGTGATATATTTATATGACAAATTTAACAAAACGAACGTTACCAATTAAGAATAAATTCTCAAGTCCAAAATAGAAAGAAAAGGAATTAACATGAGAACTATCAGCAGGATTTCGCAACTCATCGTTTTGATGTTTCTTTTACTGACTTTTGCAGCTGCAAACCATGCATGGTGCCAGGAAGCAGGCGATAACGGGCAGATGGCGTCTATTGACGAAGTGCTCGGTAACAGTACCGCCAAAGACAAAAACGGAACCATAGCCCTGAGTTCTGGCAGCCCAGGCAGCAAAACCTATGTTGCGGCTGCCGACTGCGAGGTAATAATAAGCTCATGCCTGCAGACCTATGGCAACGCCGAGCTTTCTGTTACCGTTAACGATGAAAAGGTTATCAGCTGGGCACGCAGCAGTGATAGAGATCCTGCAAAACTTATGGTAAGAGGCAAGGAGATCAGCGAATCAAATGTTGATGTCGGCGGCGGCGATTTTACGCCAACGACACAAAAAACTCGACTCAGCCTCAAAAAAGGCGACAAGGTAATTCTCAATCTATCAGGTAATTTTGGACGGGCAGAGGCCCATCTGTCACTTAACGGCCCAGGCATCGAAAGCAAAGCCCCTGTTCCCGGCGAAATCGGCGGTGGCGATGGTACAATCGTAAAGGGCGAAGGCGGCGGCTTTTTGTGGAAACCTGTATCTGAGAGTCGTGGCGGTGTAGCGGTAATACTTCTTCCACCAAAGTATCGCCACGTGATGTTCAACAGAAAGATATCGATCAATGGCAGCACGAACGAAGTACTCGAATGGCGCGACACCTACGCCAACGGCAACCGCATGCACATTTTTCTCAAGAAAAAGGGAGCGCAGTATGGCGGACCGGTGACTATAACTCTCGAACTGGCCAAGGGTGGCAGTATCGAATGGAAAGTCGCCGACGCCGCGAAACGTACCGAACGCTGAATCTTGTCTTAGAGTAGTTACAGCGAAGCTGTCTAATTCTGCAAAAACAAAACAGGCATCAAAACCAGAGCTCCCTCTGACTGTAGAGGGAGCTCTGGTTTTGTCAAGGTCTGCGCATTTGGAATGCCGGCACGCTTTTATGCCGCCCGAGCCAATATTAGAAGCAGTTTTATAAATGCGGGTAGCGGGGTGTCGTCAGCTCTTTGCCTTGAAACCTGTTGATTCAGGTAATTGCAGCAACTCTTCATGCACCTTGCGCTTAAAATCTTCCGGCAAACGTGATTCATACTCAGATATGATCTCAATGCCGTCATGGTGAAGCTTTTCAGCATCAGCGAACATTCCCTTTACTTTTTCGAGAGTGAGATTGAGCTCGCGGCTGAGACTCTCTTCTACCGCGTGCCATTTGGCGTTAAGCGCCCGGTTCAGCTTCTGGTTATGTTCAAAAAGCTTGAACAGAATGCGCTCATTGCCATGGCTCGCGCCCTCAAACTTGGCCAGCATCAGGCCCATTTCGTCTTTCCAGGACTTCAGGCCTTCAATTTCTCCGACCAGATCTTCGATCTGCTGGTCTTTATCGTTGAGTTTGCGTTGATAGTTGTCTTCGGTCATACGCAGAACCTTGTTGCCGCTTTCGGCGAATTTGGCGCGGTCCACGTCTATCTCTTTTTTGAGCTCGGCGATCTGCTGCTCGTATCTTTCTTTTGTCTGTTCAAGCTCGCGCTTCTTCAGGTAAAGAACGACTTTGCCACCAAGTGCGAACAATGCTGTGATTATGAGAACGAGACCGATGACCTGTATAGCTTCCATGAATGTTTCTCCGCGAGAACAGACCGCAACAAGGCCTGCTGCTGTTAATGTGTATGATCAGGTAAATTGAATGTCGCCACTGACTGATTCGGCCTTGAACTGGGCGCCATCACTGCCAGATTTGAGACAGGTGCCCTGATTGTTGAGCGGTGTGGCATCGCCTTTCCAGTCAAGCACGACATCGCCGCTGCGCGTGGTAACTTCAACGATTTTCCACGGACCACTCATCTTTTCAACGATGATGTCGCCAGAGGTTGTAACCAGCTTTACATCGGTTGATTCGGTAATACTGCCTTCGGTCAGCATGATATCGCCAGATACCGAATTGATTTTAAGCTCTTCAATTTTGGAGTCGCGCACCAGAAAGTCGCCAGAAGTAGATTTGATCTGCATCGCGACTTCGCCGCCTTCGATCTGTACAGCGCCGCTGACTGTTTCGATCAAAGACTGCTTCAGGCTTGACCCCTGAATTCTGATGTTGCCACTGACGGTCTTTATCTCGGCAATCCGGTAGCCGCCACGCACACGTATGCCGCCAGAAACAGTTCGACAGCTTACTGTCATATCGGCGGGCAACGTAATCTCCATGTCGATAACCGCCTTGACCGGCTGATTGCGATCGAAACCGACAAAGAGAGTTCGGTTATCAATGCGCATACCGGCCCGGGCAAACCACTGTGCCGGCTGATATTCGCCCATGGTAGACTGACTGACGCGGCCACTGACGCGTATTTTAAATTCACTGCCTTCATGAATGCGCACTTCACCAAAAACATTTTCAAAAACAAAACTGCCGCATTCATTTATATAATCAGGAGGCGTGGCGACAAAATCGACAGAAACGCCATCTGTTGGCTCGCCGCGACTGTTAACCATATCTGAAGCCATACTGTTGGCGAGATCCTGCATCCAGCCACCAAATTCTTTCATCTTGTCCTTGAATTCGCGACGGCGCGGCTCGGCCTTTCTCATTGCCTGCTGCACCGTCTGCTGAACAGTCTGTGCAAGATTCTTCAGATCAAAACCAAATTTTCCGGCACCACCAAATGGGTTGAAGAAATCATCGTCACGGCGGCTATTCTGCCTGTCAGAATCAGACTCTGAGTCACGTTCTTTTTCTCTCTGGCGCGGCTCTTCCTGGCGCGCCTGCTGCGTCTCAGCGCTGAGCGCCGCTAACAGCTTTTCAGATTCTTCGACCGTGATCTTCCCCTCTGCGAGCATATTCAAAATCATTTTTCTTGCGTCAGACATGCTTACCTCCATATACCTTTTATCTCTTACCCGTACATGATAATCGCAGCGCGACAAAACTGCAATAGCGGCAGTTGCTTACTCGCGAGCTGTCTAACCGATTTTTTCTGCGCTTAAATTCCCAGTCAGCCCGCATTCATCTCGCAGTCGGGAAGCAGCACAATCGACAGCCGCTGCTGAGACATCACTGCCGAGCCAACGCCGGCCCAGCGTCTGCGCAGCGACAAGAGTTGTGCCACTGCCACAGCAAAAATCGCCAACCAGGTCACCGGGGTTGCTTAACGCTTCGATTACCCGCGTTAACAGCGCCAGTGGTTTTTGCGTCGGGTAACCGACGCGTTCGTTAGCCAGCGGGTTAATTATCGGCATATCCCACACATCGTCTACCGGTGTGCCACGAGGATCTGGCAGGTAACGACGCCCACTCGCCGCCACAATGCCAGCTTTGGCATAGCCAGATGTTTTTTTATAAGGCACTCGAATCGCGTCAATATTGAAAACTGGGCGACGACTTCGGCTGTACCAGAGCAAAGTGTCATGTTTACACGAAAACCGCGTTTTTGAGCGTCCGCCACCAGTGTAATGCCAGATAATCTCATTAATAAACCCCTGACGGCCGAATATGCCGTCGAGCATTACCCGCGCATAATGCGAAGTGCGCCAGTCGAGATGCAGAACCAGACTGCCATCAGCCAGCAGCAGACCATAAACCGCGCGCAAGCGTTCTTCAAGCCATGGCAGGTAGGTGTCGAGGTTGCCTTCCCAGCGATCGTCATAAGCAAGATGCGCCTGGCTGCCAACCTGCTCGCGCCCGGTAAGAAAGGGCGGGTCGAGATAAATCAGACGAAAGCTTTCTGGCGCAAGCAAAGAGGCGACATGCAGCATGTCGCCTCTGATAAGCTTGTTTACACCAGCGCCGATTTCATCAACCACCGTTCAGGTGCTCCAGACAATACGACACTCAGCAGTTACCAAGTTTTGCTGCGAGGTAATCCTGCAGCGCATCGATTTTAATGCGTTCCTGCGCCATGGTGTCGCGGTCACGAACCGTTACAGCCTGATCATCAAGCGTATCAAAATCGACGGTAACACAGAATGGCGTACCAATCTCATCCTGGCGGCGATACAGCTTGCCGATTCCGGCAGTATCATCATAAACCGTACGCCAGCCACTCTTCTTCATCAGATTATTCTTGATCTGCATGGCAGTGTTGCGAATCGCTTCGTTGTTCTTTTTGAGCGGCAGCACTGCCACCTTGATCGGCGCCAGTTCAGGGTGCAGGCGCAATACGATGCGCTGCTCGTCTTTAACCGTTTCTTCAAAATAAGAATCCATCAAAAAGGCGAGGGTGGCGCGGTCAACGCCGGCTGAAGGCTCAACCACGTATGGCAGAATATGCTGGTTGGTTTCGTGATCAAAGTAGGTAAGCTTGTTGACTGCGTGCAGGTTGGGAATCTCGCGGCCATCAGCGAGAACCAGTTTGCCACCCTTGGTGTGGCACTGCAGGTCAAAATCAGTGCGGTTAGCAATGCCTTCGACTTCGTCGAACTGCTTGTTCTCGTCTTCACGTTCCGGGAAAAAGCGATACAGAAGATCGACGGTAGCCTTGGCGTAGTGCGCGAGTTCTTCTGGTTTCTGCTCATATTTGCGAAGATTTTCGGGTTTGATACCAAGATCCGTATACCAGTTATAGCGGTTCTCTACCCACTTTTTATGCCAATCTTCGTCAGTGCCGGGTTTAACGAAGAATTCGATTTCCATCTGTTCGAATTCTCTTACCCTGAAAATGAAGTTGCGTGGCGTAATTTCGTTACGATATGACTTGCCGATCTGCGCTATACCAAATGGCAGCTTGCGATTGGTCGAATCAAGAACGTTCTTGAAATTGATAAAAATGCCCTGCGCAGTTTCTGGTCGCAGATAAGCAATGTTGTTATCGTCAGCAACCGGCCCAACGGTGGTTTTAAACATCAGGTTAAACGGGCGTGGCTCAGTAAGATCGTGTTTATCGCCTTCTGAACACTTTTCGTTAACATCAACCTGATCAGCGCGAAAGCGTTTTTTGCACTTGCGGCAGTCGACCATCGGGTCAGAAAAGGTCTCTTCATGACCTGAATACTTGAGAACCAGACGGTTCATCATGATCGCGCAGTCAAGACCTTCCATATCATCCCGTTCATAAACGATACGGCGCCACCAGGCACGCTTAACGTTGTTCTTGAGTTCGACGCCGAGCGGGCCGTAGTCCCATGTGCCCTGCAGGCCGCCATACTGGTCACTGCCCTGAAAAATAAAGCCACGGCGCTTGCATAACGAAATGATTTTTTCGAGATCTACCATCTGCTTCTCCCGTCTGTGTTTAGGTTGCTGTTGCGTGTGGCAATTATAAGCGTCTCCTGCGCAAAAAGCAATAATCAGCAGCTGCGAAGTTTTATAAACAGGGTTCTGGCATTTTTTGCAGGCATCGATTACGATCACAATAACGATTACCGCTTCGCTGAGCACGATTTTCAGACATGTTGTAAGCAAAAAGTGCTATAATCTGGCATTATGAATAAATCTGAAAATAATAAACCCGTCGTCTGTGTTTTCTGCTCATCTAGCGCCGATGTCAGCAATGCCATAAAAACTGCCGGCGCTGATTTTGGCCGACTGCTCGCCGAAAACGGCTTTGCCCTGCTTTATGGCGGCACCACCTGCGGACTGATGAAGGTCGTCGCTGACGCCCACAAAAAAGCTGGCGGCAAGCTGATCGGCGTTATCCCGGAATATATGATCGAACGTGGCATCAATCACCCCGACCTCGACGAAATGCACTCAGTCGAAGATCTTCGCCCACGCAAACAGGCGATGCTCGACAAATCTGATTACATTGTCGCCCTCCCCGGCGGAATAGGCACTTACGACGAATTTTTCGATCTGCTGACTCTCAAACAGCTCAAACGCCACAGCAAACCAATGTTTCTGCTCAATACCGACGGTTATTTTAAACCGTTGCTGGCTCTGTTTCAGCACGGCATCGAGCACAAAACCATTAAAGCCGAAAATCTTGAATTGTTTCAGTCTCTGGCCACACCAGAAGAAGTTTTGCGCAGCATCAGAAATTCGGCACTCGCCAAAACTCTTTCATAAGCCTGCCTGATAAAAGAAACCGGGTCATCGGCAAAGTCTGCTGATGACCCGGTTTTGCGATTGTGTCGTTCCGATGCTCACTGGTATTCTGGCACAAAACTGCAAGCGCTAAACTCAACTCTTGCGCGAATCCTGGCTTTACTGTGCAAGCTTTTTGACCAGATCGTCGATACGCTGCTGGTTTTCGCGCAATGACTTGTAGAAAGACTGCGGATTGATCATCATCGTTTTGATGAGAGTATTCTGGCTATTTTCGATGCGCTCGGCAATTTTGCCGGCCTTTTCATCATTGGCAATATCATAACCATCAAGCGCCATGATTTCATCGAAAATGGCAACGAGTTCTTCCTTGTCCTTAGCGAATTCACCGGACTTCATATAATCGTTGATCTTCTGCATAACTTCCGGAGAAACATCTTCAGAAGACTCTTCATCGTCCGAGGTGCTGGTCTGATTGTCAGGAGAAGCCCCGCAACTGCATGCGACTTTAAAATCGTCCTTGTCAACAAAGCTGAAGCTGTACGCGCCATTTCTATCGCATACTGGAGCAGACTTAAGATACTGTTCAGCAACCAGCTTGTTGAGAATTGCGGCTGAATCAAGATTTGTCGGGGCTTCTTCGTGATCCATCATATACATTTCAATAGCTCCAAGCAAAACTCTCTGGTTAGCAGCACATGCGGCCTCAGCCGAACGTTTGGAAACTTGCTTTTCGCTCTTAGCCTCGAATTTTTCCAGTACAGAAAGAAGCTCCGGCTTGTTTTCAGCTTTTTTAATCATGTTGAAGACATAAAGTTTTTCACCTTCAATATGCAAAGTTCTGCCAATCAAAGGCTTGGGCAAAGACGAAAAGTAATCATAAAGTGACTTTTTGATGCTGGCATCATTACTGATCTCAATCAGATTGTTAATTGACTCTACCGCCATACGCTGAATTCCAATGCCCACCATCCCGCTGATGGCAAATCTTTCATGACCAAGATTAGCGCCAAGTCTGAAGACATGAGCAAATTTGGCGGCGGCGGCGGCATAATTTCCCTTCTCGGCGTCGATCCAGCCACGCGCAACCATGAACCTTGCGAACGTTCTTAATGAGCGATATGGCGGGATGATCGACTCATCATCATAATCCTGGTCTACTACAAATGTGGACTCCGTGCACAGCGCTGCCAGCTCAAGCAGTCTCAGCATAGTGCGCATATTTCCAGCGGCAGTATTCGATTCAAGCTCCTTGCGAATCTCTGGCTTGAGTTTTTTCAAGCTTTCAAGGCTGTTTACATCGCCAAAGCTGTAAGCAGCATTTTCTGAAAACTGTGGTGGCATGAAACCTATCGCTATCATGTAACGCAGAGCCGCGTTGTTATCGACGAAGGTTGCCGGGGCAGCAAACAGCTGGGTGGCCATAGCAATTACCAGAAACACAGTAGTTAATAACTTCTTCATAATGTTTCCTCCGTTAGTTAATAATTTCAGACAGGGAAAATACAATAAGAGCAATCTATCTCGACAAACCTCTAGATCAAGTCAGAATATTCACGTCGTGCGGCGATAAAATTGACCGGCCGGTCAATGAAAGACAGGTTGAATTCAGGCTCAGCATCAGCCAGATTTTGCTGGAAAGGCGAGAGCGGGTTAGCGTTATCATTCTGCGCGATAACCGGCGGCGGTGCTGACAGCGGCTCTTCGAAAGCTGGCGGTTGTTCGGCCACCGGCGCGACTGATGGCTTGGCAGCAGATTTTGCTGCAAGCAGCAGCAGAAAAGATATGACAACGACCAGGCCAGCGGTCAGCACTGCAATGACTGTCGGGTTCTTCCACCACGGGCGGTTCCAGACTGCGCCTTTATCGAGTTTCATGCGCAAAGACTCAGAGGCCTTTTCGCTGAAACGCTGCTCTTTGAGAAAGTTTTCGAAAGGATCTTTATTGTTCATGGATTCCATTGCAGAATCTCCTTAAGCTTGGCCAGGGCATAACGATATCGCGATGCAATCGTCGGCAGGCTCGTATTCTGAAGCTCGGCGATCTCGGCAAAGGTCAGATCACCCCAGATCTTCAGGTAAACGGTTTCGCGCTGTTCATCAGGCAACTGTTTAAGCGCAATCGCCACATCAGCCTGCAGATTCAGGTCTGGCCCTTCCGCTGCTGCCAGATCTTCAGGCATTAAGCTGTCACGCCGGGCACCGGATCTCCTAATACAGGCATTGCGCAGGGAAGCATACAAATAAGCTTTCAGATTCTTAACACCGCTCACTTTCTGCGGGCTCTGTACCCATGGCAACAGTGCTTCGTGCACGGCATCTTCGCCTTCTTCGCAACTCAACCTGAATGAATGAACCGCATACTGCACCAGTCGATCGGCGTAAGCCCGATAGATCTGCTCAAAACCCTGCTTCGGGTTTCTTGCATATTCATTTATCAGATTTTCGTTGGTATTTTCGGTTTTCATTGGCTTTCAATAATTAAGAGTCAAAATACCCCGGTTTTTATTTAAGCAGTTAAAAATATTTTTTCAAAAAAATACCACCCGAGCAAAACGCCTGTTTATAAACGATTTAGAAATTAACTGGCACGCCAGACGCAAGCGAATTAACTCGCCAACAGGCTTAACTGATAGTTTGCAGCTGAAATCTGTGCTAATCTGCGCAATCTGCGGATTGCCCCGTCTTATGGCAATTCAGGGCAGGGCAGCGAGCTGTGCGGCGTCGAGATCAGACAGTCGGGCAAGCGTGTAACCGCGGCCGGTGATAATGTCGAGAATGCGATCTAGCGCTGCTGCGCCATTTTTGCTGCCAAGATGCATGAGAATTACCGCATTGCGGCGCAGCTTGTTGTCAACCCGGCTGATAATGGTATTTACCGGGTCTTCGCGCCAATCGATCGTGTCAATGTGCCAGTAAACCGGGTGATAACCCAGTTCTTCGACAATCTGTTCGACCTTCTTATTCTGAGCACCAAACGGAAACCTGAAAAACGGCGCGCCGCGCCGGCCAAGTACCTTTACAAACGCCTGTTCAGCCGCTTCCAGTTCGGCGGCAATCTTGTCTTTCGAAAAATTTTTCATGTTCGGGTGACTCATGCTGTGATTGGCTATTTCATGGCCTTCCGCCAGCAGGCGACGGCATTTTTCCGGGTACTTTTCAGCAAACTTTCCGGTCAAAAAAAACGTGCATCTGACGCCATAGCGGCGCAAAGAATCTACTATCGACGCAAACCCCGCGTCAGTCGCACCGCCGTCAAATGTCAGAAACACCTGCCCGCCAGAGTCAGTGGCTATAGGTCCCGGGCGCGAAACACCAGGGCGGGCTGTTTTTTGAACTGCTGCCATCTTCGGCTTTACAAGCGCAGCAGGTGCTTTACTGACAGAATGGCTCTGCGCCACAGCAGATTTACCAACCTCAGCCCCGCTTACCAGAGCCGAAGCCGGAAAGCCCTCAGGAACCTTGACTTTCTGCTGAATCGCGCTTGCCACCTGCGTAGCCGTGCCAATACGTTCGCGCATTTCGATCGCCTGAGTGAACTGTGGATTCAGCCTGAGCGACTGATCGAGCGCCCAGCGGGCATCTTTAACCTGGCCACGGTCGCGATAAAGTATGGCCAGATTGTAATATGTCCAGTAAACCGGCTTTATCTGCAGGGCTGCTGCATACCAGGCATAGGCATGTTCATCATGGCCAAGACGCTTGAGCGCGCTGCCGATGTTGTTGTAGAGATGAACGTTGTTGCGGTCGAAATCAAGTGCCCGGCGCCAGACCGAAATGGCACCAGTGAGGTCGCCACGGCCTGCAAGCTCAATGCCATAAGAATTAAGCACTTCGGGGTTGTTCGGGTAAGCTGCAACCAATTTTTCCAAACTGGCTTGCGCCAGAAGCACAGGTGCCAGAAAACAGAAAACAGCCAGAGGTATTACCAGTCTGGCTGTTCTGAGCAAACTCACAATCAAACGTTCTTTCTGCCGAGCCTGGCCTCGCCCTTTTTGCGCAGTCTTACTGCGGCGGGAGTTACTTCAACCCATTCGTCATCGGCAACATATTCGAGAGCCTGGTCGAGAGTCATGCGCCGTGGCGCCTGCAGTTTATCGAGTTCTTCAGAAGTAGCGCTGCGATGATTCGTGACGTGGCGCTTCTTAACGATATTTACCTTGAGATCAGTGGCCAATGGGCGCTCGCCAACTACAAGTCCTTCGTAGATATCTTCGCCGGGGCCATAAAACATAGCGCCGCGTTCGGATAGATTCTTGATCGCGTAGCCGGTAGCAACACCACCTTCTGTAGCCACCATGACACCATTACGGCTCTCGGGTATATCACCGCGATATGGCTCATAGGCTCTAAAACACTGATTCATGAGGCCAGTGCCATTGGTCATGGTCAGAAACATCGATCTGAAACCAAGAAGACCGCGAGCCGGAACCGAAAAAATCAGGCGCAGATAATTGTCGAGCAAACGCTTCGAAGACTCAAGCAACGCGCGACGCGGCCCAAGGACTTCCATTACAATGCCCATATAGTTGTCTGGAATGTCGACAGCAAGCTCTTCAATTGGCTCAAGCAGTTCGCCGGTTTCGCTTCTTTTCATGATCGCGATTGGCTTGCTTACCTGCAATTCATAACCTTCACGGCGCATGGTCTCAATCAAAATACCCAGATGCAGTTCACCACGACCAGAAACCAGAAAAGCGTCGCGTTCATCACCTGCGGTTTCTACACGCATGGCGACGTTAGTCTCAAGCTCACGGTCAAGTCGCGCACGGATCTGGCGGGAAGTCAGAAACTTGCCGGAACGCCCTGAAAACGGGCTGGTATTGGCAGCAAAGGTCATCGAAATAACCGGCTGGTCAACCGATATAACCATTTCTGGGTCGCAAAGTTCCACACTGATGGTGTCACCTATTGAAATATTTTCGATGCCGCATATCGCCACAACATCACCGGCACCGGCCTCTTCGACTTCGATGCGCTGAATGCCGCGATAAGAATAAAGCCGCAAAATCTTGCTTTTCTCAGGAACTTCATCCGGATGAATACGATAAACATCGGCACGCCCAGTGAGAACACCATTGAGAATGCGGCCGATTCCAATACGACCGACATAATCATTGTAATCAAGACTGGTGATCAATAATTTTGCCGGAGCATCAAGATCGCCTGTCGGTGGTGGTACCTGTTTAACTATCTCTTCGAGCAGTGGTCTGATGTCAACTCTCTCGTCATCCATATTTCGAACGGCATAACCACCGCGACCAGAAGCATAAAGAACCGGGTAATCAAGAGAGCTTTCGCCAGCATTTACATCGATAAAAAGATCAAGAATCTCGTCTTCGACGGCAGAAACACGCGCATCGGGACGATCTATTTTATTAATTACCACGACCGGTCTCAAACCAGCAGCCAGAGCTTTTTTGAGAACGAAACGCGTCTGCGGCATCGGACCTTCAAATGCATCAACCAGCAACAGACAACCGTTTGCCATCTGCAACACGCGCTCAACTTCGCCGGCAAAATCGACATGGCCTGGAGTATCAACGAGATTTATGCGGTAATCCATGTACTGCAAAGAAAGATTCTTTGAGAGAATCGTGATGCCACGCTCACGCTCAATGGCATTGTTATCCATGAAGCATTCTTCAACATGCTGGTTATCGCGAAAGAGTCCTGATTGTTTAATCAGAGCGTCTACCAGGGTGGTCTTTCCGTGGTCAACATGGGCGATAATCGCGACATTACGTATCATTTCGGGTTTGGTGATGTGTCTGTGTGCTTTCACTTGTTTTAATACTCCGGCAAAAAAGTCAGCCTGAACCTGCAGGCAAGTATTGTACCCCAAACCCGATTTAGTCGCAAGAACTAATTTGTGACTCGCTCAAATACCCGATCAAGGCCCACATCAGGGGCCGACCGCATTTTAAAAAAGTCAATATTCGCGAGGTTTGTACTGTTCGAAGGACTTTTTGTCGTAAGCGCGGCGATAAGCTTCCTGCGGCGAAATTTTGCGCTGCTTGACCAGATCAAGCAAAGACTGATCCATGGTCTGCATACCAGCCTGTTTGCTGGTCTGCATGATCGAAGTCAGCTGGAAGGTCTTGTTATCGCGAATCAGGTTGGCTACCGCCGGAGTGTTGATAAGAATTTCGAGAGCTACAGCACGGCTCATGCCATCAATAGTCGGAATAAGCTGCTGCGCGATAATGCCCTGTAATGCATCAGCGAGCTGCGTGCGAATTTGATCCTGCTGGTGGGCAGGGAAAACGTCGACGATACGATCGACCGATTGCGCCGCTGAAGGGGTGTGCAGTGTGGCAAAAACAAGATGACCGGTTTCGGCGGCGGTAACAGCCAGCGAAATCGTTTCGTAGTCGCGCATTTCGCCGACGAGAATAATGTCGGGGTCTTCGCGCAGAGCCGAGCGCAGCGCGTTGGCAAACGATTTGGTATTGGGGCCAATTTCGCGCTGGTTAACAATACATGACTTGTGCCTGTGAACAAATTCAATCGGGTCTTCGATAGTAAGAATATGATCCTGGCGCTCGGTATTAACCTGGTCGACCATTGCCGCAAGTGTAGTTGATTTGCCCGACCCAGTGGGGCCGGTAACCAGGATGAGGCCTTTGTTGCGGCGGGCAAGATCACCAAGAACCGGCGGCAGCTTGAGATCCTGCAACGTCTTGATATCGGTTGGAATAACCCTGAAAACCGCGCCAATGCCAAGTCTTGAGATAAAAATATTACAGCGGTAACGCGCCACCTTCTCAAGCTCATAAGAAATATCGAGTTCCATGTCGCGTTCAAATCGTTCGCGCTGATCGTTGTTGAGAAACTGAAAAACCAGACGCCGGGTTTCTTTTGCAGTAAGCACTGGCAGGTCTGTTGGCCAGAGCTTGCCCTGCAAACGCAACATTGGCGGCGAACCAACCGTCAGATGAAGATCGGAACCCTGCTTATCAACAATAAGTCGCAGCAGATCATCGATAATTATTTCTTCTTCGCCCTCAGAACCGTTGTTGCGCGCCGCAGATGACGACGGACGATTAGCTGTGCCACCGGCCGGAGACATTGGTATGCCAGTTGGTCTGGCCGGGGCTGGTTGCGCTGGTCGCGCCGGAGCCGCTTGCGCAGGCTGCGGCGGGCGGGCGGGGGTTACTCCTCCTGCTGGAGTTGCAACGGGGGCAGTAGGACGCACCGCGGCACCGGGGGCGACTGGAGGAGTTACCGGCCGGACAGGAGCTGCCGCTCCTGGCGGTTGCGCGGGAGAAGTTGGTCTTGGCGGCGCCGAAGCCGGGCGCGGAGCATCGGCACTCTGCGGCGTACGCGCCTTGTTTTCGTCATCCGGCGTGTCCGAGTTGCCACCAAAAAGTTTACCAAAAAAATTGTCACTCATAGATTAAAACAGCCTCATAAACTCGTCGGCGCTGGTCTCACCATTAAGCACCATTTCGAGGGCTTTGTCTTCGAGGCTGACAATTCCCTGCTTGCGTGCAAAGCTGTTGAAATCCTGGTAATTCTGACGATTGATAATCATCTGACACAAGGTTGGATTTGCCGGCAGATACTCGGTAATCAGAGTTTTACCGACATAACCGGTGTTATTACAGCCATCGCAACCCTTTGCCGCGAAAACTTTGCGAGCTCTGCTTTCTTCTGGAATCATTTCAGTCATGACTTCCGGAATAGCAGCCTCAATTTTGCACTTCGGGCACAATATTCTTACGAGACGCTGGCAGACAAACCCGCATAGCGACGACGCGACAATAACCGGATCAACGCCTGTTTCCAGCAATTTGATAATACTGCTCGACGCATCGTGAGCAAGATATGAAGTCAGAACGGTTTTACCGCCAAGCCCGGCAAATGCCACTTCTTCGGCCAGTTCTTTAGAACCGAGATGGTCGAGATAAATCAGATCTGCGTCAAGCAGCAGCGCCAGCTTGAGTCCCGCAAGAGTGTTGTTGATACCGCCATTGCCCACCTGAATCTGGGTGACCTGCGGCAAGTTGGCAACAACCGGATCTTCAACCGTGATAATTTTTTTTACCTCGGCGTCATAGCTGCTCATTATGCAATATTGCGTGGTTGTTCGGCCTGATTCTCGCGGACCGCTGACATACAACACGCCATGCGAAGCCTTGATAGAAGTCGCCAGCTCTTCGATAGCAGCCTTTCCCGACTTGCCCAGCTGTTCAAAAATACTGCCAAAATCGCTGAGCTTGAGAATAACCATTTCACCATTGACAGTCGGAAAAAATATCGACTGAATGTTAATCTGCCGGCTCGAAACCGTTACGCGAAAGTGCCCGACCACAACGCCTTCGCGCTGCATATCTTTTTCTGGCACCTGCGAAAGTTTTTTGAGCCTGTTAATAATTTCGTGATGCAGTTTAACCGGCACCTCAACCTTGCGGGTGAGGACATTGTTTGTTCTGAATCGAACTACCACGCCCTTTTCAGACGGTTCAAAATGAACACGATTGACCTTGTTGATGATTGCCTGACCAAGAATGTAATTGATTACTTTCTCGGGGCCTTCCATGCCTTTGGGAATGCCGCGCTCAATGCTCGGCTTCTCACCCGCCGACTCAATGTCGCCGGCTGCAACCTTCTGTTGCACATCTATCGGACCATAGACCGCGCTGAAAGTCTGGTCAAAATCAAAGGCAGTACAAATCGAAACCGAGAGCTGCACGCCAAATTTGCCCTCAAGATATTCTATAGGTCGCGAATCCAGAGGATCTACCATGCATACGCTCAGCTGATTTCCTGCTTTATAAAGCGGCATCAGCTTGTGGTCGCGCGAAAACTCAGGAGTGACCATTTTAAGCACTTCGCCATCGACAATATCAGCGTTGAGATGTATGAAAGAAATATTCAACTGGTTGCCAAGCGCCCAGATGATGTCGTCTTCGGTCACCAGACCCATCTCAGCGAGCGCTTCGCCAAGCTTGATGCCTTTGTCGCGCTGAAAAGTCAGAGCCTGCTTGAGCTGCTCATCAGATATCAGGTTACAATCTACAAGTATGTCGCCCAGACGTTTTTTCTGCGTATTCATAGTATTGATAATTTACCCGAAAGCACGCCGGCAAAGCAAGCGATATCTTACGCGCCGCCCATTCTGCGCCAGATATTTGCCGCAATCCATAATTTGCACACTATTACTTTGCAGTAAGCGGCTGGCTGAAATATAATCGATGCGAAAGCAGCAATTCGCAACAATAACAGGAACACCGCATGAACGCTCAAACAGACAACGACAACAGATTTAACAGCAGCAGAATGCTTCTGTGGTCGGCATTCTCACTACTGCTTGTCGCGGCTGCCAGCGGCGACCTCTGGCTTGAAGAAATATGGAGCCTTGGCTTCGCGCTCGACTCAACCAGTGCCACAGATGTCTTCTGTCAATTCAGACACGACAACAACCACGTGCTGAACACGCTATATCTCTATCTTGTTCGCGGAACCGACGATTTTCTGGTATTTCGTACTCTCTCAGTCCTGTCGGGAATCGTCAGCTTATGGCTGCTGACCAATATCGCAGCCAGATGGGGAAAAGCGCAATCGATACTGGTGCTGATTCTTGCCGGCAGCTCCTATCCGCTACTGCTCTACTTTTCAGAGGCTCGCGGTTACGCGCCTGCTATTTGTATGGGCCTGATCGCCTTCATTGCGCTCGAAAAGTTTCATGCGACCGCGGCAAAGCGTTATCTGGCAGCATTCTGGCTGGCATCATGCGCAGGAATCATTGCTCACACCACATTCTTGCTGGTAACTATTTCATTGCTGATTGCCAGCTTTTCGGCAAAAATCAGCCGCAACGACAATCAAGCGGCATCGCCAGTTCAGCGCCTGGCGCCGCACCTGCCGGTAATCGGCTTTTTTGCCTGGTGGTATAACTTCTATCTCATCAACATTGAATTCAACGGTGGTCCAACGGTTTCCGGCAACCAGCTACTTGGCCAGACTGCCGCATTTCTGCTGGGATTTTCTGACACTGCACCGGGGCAGCTTTTTTCAGCAATCATTCTCGTATTACTGACCGCTTTCGGCCTGCGACGGCTTTACCAGGCTGAAGGCAACTGGCAGACATTTACCGGACTGCTGGTGCTGGCCCCTGTTTTTATGCTCATTGCCAGTCAGTCATCGTTTTTGCATTTTCGCTCTTTTGTCATCTGCTTTCCGTTCTTCTACCTGCTGCTGGCTTTTTTGACAGGCGACTGCTGGTATAGATACCCCAAACTTCGCATACCAGTAATCCTGCTGCTGGCAAGCATGATGATTGGCCACTGGCAGAGAAATTTCAGTCTGCTGACCAACGGTCGCGGCAACTACACTGCTGCTGTCGCTATAATGCTTGCCGAAACAGGCAATCAGCCATTTCTTGTCGGCAGCGATCACGACTTTAGAAATCCGACACTGCTGCACTATTACGCGATGCGCCACCAGGCGGCTGCGCGCCTGCAGTATGTTCAAACCAGAGACTGGCATGAACGGGCGCCAGAATGGTTTATCGGCCACAGCATGAACCCAGTTGCGAAACCGGCGTTAACGCGCAACCTTGAGGGCATCGGAGAATTCACTCTCGTCGGTAACTGGTCATCGGCGCCAGTCTCAGGATTTCACTACTATCTTTACCGCCGGCAGCAATAACCTGCGAACTTTCGTAGAACAACTTTAGCCGCCAGCTTTGCCTGATCTCCTTTGTCACAAAATTCAGGCAGCAATCTTGTTATACCGTCTATTCATGGCTCCGGAAGCATATGAGTTCGCACCACAAGAAATTTCGCCCGACCGGGCGCGCCTAAAACACAAAAGGGACCGCCGTGGGGCAGTCCCTTTTTTTTGTTGCGAAATCTTACTTTTTCTTGTTGTTGATCATTTCGCGCAGTTCTTTGCCTGGCACGAATTTGGCTACGTTACAAGCCGGAATTTTGATCGGCTTTTTGGTCTGGGGGTTGATGCCGGTTCTGGCTTTGCGGGCGTTAACCTTGAAAGAGCCGAAACCTACAAGACGTACGTCGTCTTTTTTCTTGAGCGCTTTTTTGATGATAGAAAGCGTTGCATCAAGAGCCTGGGTAGCCTGGGTCTGGGTCATGTTGGTGGTTTTTGCGATTTCGCGCACGAGTTCGATCTTTTTCACTGTTAGGGATCCTCCTGAAAACTTATTAAGAACTCAACACAGGCTAATCGTACCAACTCTTTTTACCTTTGTCAATGGTTTATGAAAAAAAATTATCTTTTTTTTGCCTGAAGATCACGAAGTCGGTAGGATAGTACTCGCTGTTCTGACTGTAAGTCGACCAGTACACTCTGAAGTGATGCTATCTTTCGCCTCTGCGCAGATGTACCGACCCCCTGATTGATTAAGGTGCCGATCGCCAACTCGGTCTGCCGAATCTGACTCTGAACTCTCAGTATCCTGTTGCGTAGATTGTAGTATTCACGATCTAGAGACTCATTATCAGTAACTGTCGACACCGCGCGATGATACTGCCCCAGCTCTGAACCATGCTGATCGCGACGCATCTCGTCTTCTTCCTCAAACCGCGTGCCAATGACCGAGTTGCGTTCAAGCTGCTGACGGCGAAGCATTTCGAGGAACTCAGAACGCTGCCGCGCGATAATGCGTGTTTTTGCGCCTTCGCCAGGCTCTACGCCATCGAGAACCTCATTAACCGGTGGCAGATAAAGCTGTCCACCATCTATTTCAGGCCTTATCGGAGGCAGGCCAGCAGCACCTGAAACGCCTGTAACAGAATGTCCCGGACCCGGCGGCGGTGGCTCAATCTGCTGCAATTGCGGCTTCTGGCGAATCGGCACAACCCCGGCCGGCGTCGCCATTGAGGTAGGCATTGCAGCCGCCGGAGCCGCGAATGCGCGCGAACTCCACTCGCTGATCAGAGCAGGCTCAATTGTAGAATGTGAAAATTTGTCAGGAGTATCGGCAACTTTGCTTTTATCAGTTATCGCAGTGCGCATTCCAGGTTGCAGAACGAGCTGGCGATTACGTGCGTCAGATTCAGCCCGCACCGCGACGAGACCGGCAAATACTCTAACCTGAGTCTTGCCATAGCGATCAACGTCAATATCAAAAGAAGTTCCTAACACGCTGCACGAGCCTAACGGAGTGACCACTTTAAAAATATCACTGCTGCGCCGCACATTCAACCACACGTAGCCAAGCCGCATGTTCAGACCATAGCGCAGCAATGTCACCATGGCGTTATTCTTGAGACGCGCAGTCGTTCCATCAGGAAAAAACAGCTCGCCGCGCCCATTTCCTTCAACGCTGACCATGTCGCCCGGCTTTATTTCAACCGGTTGCACCTGCGACAAAGCCAGCCAGGTCGAGCCTCCGGTGCGCGAAAGCACCGCGCGTCCTTCGAGAGTCCTGAAAAAATATTTGTCATGCTGCGCCATCGCGCTGCCGCTTATCATCAACATCGAAAGAGTTAACAGCAGAATGCCGGTTTGCCTGGTCATGTTATCGCTCCGCATAATTTTACAGTTGCGTAGAGTTTACCGCAATTTGCCAGATAATTCCAAGAAACACGCGCTTTACTTTTTTGCAGTACAGAATACTTTTACAGCGAGGGGTATAAATCTATATAAATCCCGGGAGGCAACACCATGCAAATCGATAACGGCTTAACCACACAGATTGAATGTTCGTGCGGCGCTGTTTTTGAGCCTGTCGACATCGTTGTCGACGAATTCGGCGAACGCTGGGTCGTCTGCCCTGACTGCAAGACCAAAATCAGACTTCTTGCCAAAGACTGAGCAAGATCAGAGCCTTTTCGTTCCCCTGCTAGAGTCTCGTGCGACAAAGTCCCAAAAAGTTGCGACTTAACTGCTGCTAGAGCGAGCACACTAAAATGCCTTTGACTGGCTATTAAGCTATTACCCTCCCACACGGTCACAGGCCTCGCAGAAATGGCGGCAGCATACCGTGTCATTACGGTAGTAGACCCGGAATCCATTAGACTAGCGCTTTTGCCTTGCAGCAAAGCAAATTTCTTGCGAATTGTTCTGTCACTGTGCTATACTGCCAATGTCAGCCGGGATGGCGGAATTGGCAGACGCACGGGACTCAAAATCCCGCGCCCCTTAAAGGCGTGTCGGTTCGACCCCGACTCTCGGCACTGAACAGGAGTTCAACAGGATAAAATAAACTCCACAAGACCCCGTTAACCGCGGGGTTTTTTGTTTGCCCTGATAGTATAAAAGTGATCAGGAACAGATCAGATGACAAACACAATACCAGGTGAAGAAGAAAACTTGATGTCACAAATTGTGACTGGTTGCCAAAATGATATCCCCCCTGTCTTTGATATGCCAAATTGGAATATCAAAACTGGTGTGCAAAGGTAGAAAACAGAGCAGGGAAATTTGGGGCGCGTCCAATTGTGATTAAATTTGATTACTGCCGCGAGATATGTTCACAAATTATGATGGAGTAATATGAAATTTCGCACAAGAATCCTTCTAATATTGGGCATGATGATTGCCTCTATGACGGGGTCTCCCATTTTGGCCAAAACCTGGCAGGTGTTTAACGTGGCCAGTGGACTTCCTTCCAACAGAGTGACTTCTTTCAGCTACTTTTCGAAATGGCTGGTAGTAGGAACTGATGCAGGCTTTGCTATATATAATGGTGATGATTGCCGCTGGGAGATTCCGGCTCTACCGCAGGAAATAGCTTCCAGCCCGGTAAAAGATTTGGCTTTCGACGAAGATGGCGGGTTATGGGTTGCGAATTCGGCCGGGCTTTTACACATTGTTGATGGGGTTCACAGGGTTTACACAACAGACGATGGGTTGCCAAACACAGATGTTGACAGAATTCAAATGGTGCGTGGTTCAATTATCGTGGGCTGCTTTGGCGGCTATATTGCGCATGCCAGACTGCCGGGTGGCGGCAAAACCAGCTTTAATCCAGTTAATTACGATGATGGCATCAATTTAAAAATCTCATCTGTTGGTATTTCTGCTCTTTGCTTCAGTGATTCTTTTAATGGCTGGTACGGCTCGCTTGGCAATGGCCTCGGAAGAATCAAGGGCCGATCAGATCTCCTGTTGAGGCATTCTGACGGCATGCTCGGAGACTGGATTAACGATTTATGGGGCTTTACCGGCAAACAGAAAGAGACCAGACATATTGCCGTTTCGCCTGAGGGGCTGACTTTTTTAAAAAATGGTAATGTAGATACTGCTTTTGCGCCTCTTAAGAAGCGACCATGGCTTACATCGGTCATCACTGTCAGAAACCCGGATTATGTTTATGAAGCCTTTTTAGAGGCGAAAGACAATGATGAGCAGACCACTTATTTAAAAGACTTTCTAGTCGACCGCTCTCTCTATCTTGGGAGCAAAAATGCCGGTATCTGGCGTTTCCAGAAGGGAAGCTGGGAAAATTTTCATAGCGGAAACAGTTCTTTGCCTTCTGATCAGATAAATCGTCTGTATCTCATGAAAAGATTTATTGTCGCAGCAACTGACGGTGGGCTCGTATTGATCCCTGTTGATTCTCAGCAGAATGATGAATTCAAGTATTGTGCGATCGGCACCCCTTACTCAAAAACTTTTTTTTCACCACCTCCGATCTTGCAGTCCCATACCCAGTATTTTCAGGTTTTGAGAAATAAAGATTATTGGTTTGTACATGAAAAGGGTATTTCCAGATTCAGAACCAGGGGATTTTTAACGGCAATGACCAATGAAGCGAAGGAATCAGAAGTGGAGTCCTTCGGCTCTAACGCTCGTCTCGAAGAATCCAGTCTGGAGACTTCAAAAAATGACGCAGATTTTTCAGGCCTTTTTGCAGACAACAATAGTGAAGATGGTCAGAATTGGCGATGGCAGCTCTTTTCAAAAGAGACTTTTAGAGATTCCAGCACCGAAGTCTACCCGATTTATTCGGAAAAAGTGACGAAAGCGGTTGCAGATAGGGCCAATCAATGCTTGTGGATTATCTTTGATCAGAAATATCTCTGCAGAATGTGGATCAAGAAGAAAGAAAGAAAGCAGAAAAAAAGGGTTCTTGATATGCCAGAATGGGAGTTCATTCTGGAAGATGCACCCTGGCCGTCAGGAACAGCGCTGACAACATTATGGCTTGATCGCGGCAAACTTTATGTCGGCACACATGGCAGAGGTTTCTATCTGCTGAATAACCCTGAAACGGTTAACAGGCTGGTAACTCCTTTTGATTGGCAGCATTACGGTGATAAAGAAGGCCTGCCATTTAACGTGGTTACGGGCTTTGCAAGGTGGAATTCTGCTGGCACCGATTATCTGGCGATGTTGCACCCAAGAAGTGTGTCAACATGGGATGGCGAGGCATTTGGCGTCGTGGAAATGGGCGGGTCGGAAAAGTATACCTGCATTGCTGCAGATCAAATCGGCAATTTATGGGTGGGATCGAAGGGCGGGCTGTTCAGGATTACTCCTGAAGGAAACCGCAAGGAATACACGTCTTTTAACTCTGAATTTGAATCCAACAACATTACCGCAATTGCAGTGCCGCCAATGAATTCGAACAGAATCTGCGGGGTGTGGGTGGCCTGTGATGATGAGGCTGAAATGGCTGATGATGGCAGGATCTGGGATGGTCTGGACGAGCCGCCCATAGCAATAAGGCAGCCGCTTAGTCAAAGTGAGCAGGCCAATTATGCTGGAAACAACAGCGCCTGCCCGGCAAACAAACTCAAGCTCATCGAGCAGGCAATTGCCGGCGGTTCTTTACATTTTTTTAATGGAACCGTCTGGGAAAAATGGAGTTACGCAGGAGTAAACTGCATAATGATTGAAAATGATTATATCTGGTTAAGCTCAAACCTCAGGATTAGAAGAATTCGCCTTGCAAGATAACGACTCTGTCGCAAGTTTCATTGTCTTGTATAAAGCGCTGCACTAAAGCCGCGCTGGCGCGCCAAGGATCTCTGTTTACTCAGCGACAAAGAAAAAGCTGGCGGCGCGCTGCATCTGCTTGAACAGAGGCTGGTTTTCCATCGGTAACAAGCCTCTTTTTATCTTCAAATACCATAAAAGAGTTCCGGAATTAGCAGCAAACGAAGTCGACAACTCTTTAGAACCCGCATTAACAAGCGCCGCCAGATAGAGATCTTTTTCAGTGTAACTGTCTAAGGCTTTCTGCCAGATTTGCAAAGCCTTTTCGCGATCGTTTGCGACTTTCATTGCATAACATCCAGACAGAAAAGCCGTGTCGGGAAAGAGCAGATCACGTGCAGCGAGCCACGCAAGTTCTCTGCTGATCAGCGACCAGTCTTCGGCATCGCCACGGTCACCAGCCAGAACAAGATTAGTAAAGCCAACCACCTTGACCCGCACAGCGATAAGATGATCAGGCATTTCTTTTAACACCTGGTCAGCCCAGTAAACTTGCCCGGCAAAGTCATAAAGACGGGCGCAGGCATGCGCAAGAAGCAGGCGGTCAGAGTTGACCGTCGACAAGTCAGCTGCGCCAAAAAGCGTCGAAAAAGAGATCAGCGCAACCAGAACTGCTACCGCCAGGTTTTTAAGTAACTTTCTGCGGTCAAAATTCTGCAGAAGCAGCAAACCGGACGCAATAACGGCCAGCAGCGGAACCAGCAGAAATCTGAAGCGCGCACTGACCAGAAACGCCACAGTTCCGGCCGCCAGCAGAAGTATGGCAAGCAATACCCTTTTCAATTCAGCGTTATGCTCGCGCAGATTAAACAACGCCAGTGCCGCAGCAATCATCAGCAGGCCAAAACACAGCGGGTTATAACGCAAAATTGGCGCTAACTCGCGATGAAAGGCGAAGGTCTTGTTGTTGTACTGTTCAAAATTATTGAAAAGATAATAAATCTTGCGCATCTTGAGCCCAAGCCATTGTCCGGGGTTGTCGGCAATGTGTCGAATTGTTTTATCACGCCAGAAGCGGTTGAAAGCGTCTATTGAATAGCTTCCAGACGCGCCAGTTTCGCGCGCGTATAGAATTTCAGACTCGAGACGCGCAGGGTTGTAGCTCAAATCCCGGTCTGGCAGAAAAATGGTCTGATTGAAATATTTGCCGTTAGCTGTCGCTGAATTGGCCGAATACAGAACGAATGCGCCCTGCCACGGCATAAGCATGAATTCTCCTGAATGATACCATCCCGCCAGGCCACCCAGAACGGTCATGAGCGATACTGCCAGCAGTGCCAGAAGAGCTTTGCGGCGCTGACCGCCAAACACAGCATCTACCGCAAACAAGCCGGCAGCAGCCAGAACATTCGCCCGCAACAGACCACCGAGGCCTATTGCCAGTCCTGAGAAAAAACCCGAGTTGCCTGTCAGCTGCGCATGCTCGCGCAGATATAGATATATTCCGAGTGTCATAAAAAATATCGCAGCTGTTATATCGAGCGGTTCAGCGGCAAAATATATCGCCAACGGGTAAAAACCATAGAGCACGCCGCCGAATAGTGCTGCATTCTCTGACTTCCAGAGCAGTAAAGCTGTTTTGATAACCAGCAATGTTGTAAGCAAGTGAAAAAGAAGTCCCACAAGACCGGCAACCGGCATCATCAAATCCTGCTCAACCCCGACAAACCTGAAAAAAGCCAGCATAAGCGGGTAAAGCATCGCCCGGTAAAAGGGTTCCGCCGGCAAGTTTCCCTGATAGATCTTCTCGGCCAGCGCCATGTTCTCGGCACCATCAAGCACCGGCATCATACCAAGCGGCGTTGCCCAGTACCAGTTCATGTAAAAGAAACCATAAAACAGTACCGCGACCAGCAGAATTGTTAATTTCTGTCGTAAATGCACAGTAAAAGATCTCCGCAAACATCAGAATACATCAACCGACAAACCATGATACAGGCAACCCGGTCGCCGGCATAGAAAAAACCTTTTCTATCCGGGGCTACGATAAAACAAAACGACAGGGTTAATAAAATTCGATGCGACAGTTCGCTGGAATAAATGGCGAACGCGGTGTGCTAGCGATTCGCTGATAATTCTGGGTAAGTATTAAACTGTGTGCTAGAATTTCGCTAAGGTTTTAACCCTTGATCTGGAGGAATTATAATGAAACTGCGCGGGTTGTTTGGATTTGTCGTCTTTTGTTTGTGCTTGTTTGCCGGTATGGCTACTGGTGAGCCAGAAACCCATCTGCTACGCCTCAGCGCTCCCGAGGCAGACAAATTCGACATAAAACTTGAAGTTCACGCCAAGAATCGCATGCAGATGCTGTTCATGCCCTCAATGGAAACATACTTCAGACTCGCTATCGATCAGAATACCAGACTGATTAACACCCGCGAATCAGGCATCGTCACTTCTGAAACTCAAATCGCAACTGCCAGTCTCGATTACTATATGCCTGGTCAGCCAAATCAGGGAATGAGCGACTCGGTGCTTGAGTCACTTTTGTGGGCAAGCGGTCTGGGCAGTCGTGAAACACCGGTAACAGCGCATCGCAATAGTCTCGGTATAGTCACCAGCGTTGAAGGTGTTCCTGAAAAATATCAGATGTATTATCAACACGATCTCATTTTTTACCCAGAGAACCCGGTTAAAATTGGCGATTCGTGGCAGCGCAAATTTACCCAGCCGGTCGCGGTCGATTTTAATCAGGCACCTTATGACATCGACATAAGCGGAGAATACACCTTCAAACGACTGCTTAACGATGGCAAAGATGCCGAAATCACTTTTAAATTCGTAAGTGAAGCCGATTACGCCATGCAGCAGGGCAACAAGGTAAAGGTCAATGTCAAAATGCTGCGCGAAGGCAGCATGCTCATCAGTCTCAAAGACGGCTGGCCACGCAGCGTCAAATCTACCAGCAGCTTTGATTTAACATTTTCTGAGCAAAATTTTATTAAGTCCGAAGAAGAATACAAATCAGTCGTCACAGAGATCAAAAGAGAACAAATCGAAATAGCTGATTAAAAACTTTTTTTGCTCTGTTGGCGTTTTGCCTGGTTGGGCAAAGCCGCCTCTCATGCTTTACTGTCTGCGCTTGTACGCTGTTGTTGCGCAAATAATCATTAACAAAACATCATTCGCGGTCGACAAGGTTTATGGATTTGTTTGCCTCCTTATTTTTCAGTCCGGGTATAACCCGGATTTCTTTTTTTAGCCGACTCTCAACGACACGGCCCACCCATGGTTTTCACGAATGAAACAGTCTCATGGTTCATGAGTTCGTTATGCGGTCACACAGCATTATGGCAGCCAACTGCCGCGATGACAGACTTGCAATATCGAGGTTTTCAAATGAGCTCTAAGCTTAACCCGCCCTATCAGACTTAATCTGCGATAATCTGTAAAATCTGTGGATCGTTCTTGCGGTTTTGCAATTTTAGCGGCAATCGGGTATGCTGACGCCGGCAAAAATGTTGAAAAGCGGGCGGTGATAAAAATGACAGGCAATGAAAAAACCTTGATCGCAGCAATGAGCGGCGGTGTAGACTCTTCGGTTGCCGCTGCGCTCTATCTCGAACGCGGTTTTCAGGTTATTGGCGTGACTCTCAAAATGAAAACCTGCGACAACAGCCGCGAAAAAACCAAGTCGTGCTGCGGCCTCGACGATAATATTCAGGCCCGCCAGGTCTGCGAGAAACTCGGCATCACCCACCGCTTTATCTCGGTCAGAGAAGACTTTGCCGACAAAATTCTTAAATACGCGCTTGATGAGTATCAGGCCGGGCGAACGCCTAATCCTTGTGTGTTATGCAACCATTATCTTAAATTTGGCCCGGTCCTTGAGCGTTTTGCCGAAGAGACAGGCGCCAGCGGTATCATTACCGGTCATTACGCCGTAATCAATCGCGATATCCCCGAAAAGGCCCGGCTTTTTAAAGGCACTGACAGCGAAAAAGATCAAACCTATTTTTTATCTGCGCTGACCCAGAAGCAGCTGAACCTTTGCCACATGCCGCTTGGCGAACTCAGCAAACCCGAAGTCAGAGAGATAGCAGCAAAGCTCGGTCTGCCCAACGCAAAGAAACAGGAGAGCCAGGATGCCTGTTTCGGCTACAAAGGCGAAACCTTTGCCTTAACCCTGTGTCGACACTTCAACGCGCAACCGCATAAAGGCGTTTTTGTAGACGAGAATGGCAAGATTGTTGGCAAACATGAAGGTATCGAATTTTTTACGATCGGCCAGCGCAAAAAACTCGGCATCGCCCTCGGCAAACCGGCTTATGTAACTGATATCGACGCAAAAACCGGCCGTATATCAGTCAGCACCGACCCAGATCGACTGCTTTGCGACAGCTTCAGCGCCAACACCATGAACTGGCTCGACTTTGAGCATGACAGCCTCGAATGCGAAATTCAGACGCGCTATCGCCAGGCTCTGCAGCCGGCAACCGTCTTTCGTCAAGGCGACAAGGCGCTGGTTAAACTGCACAAACCACTGGGCGCAGTGACACCAGGGCAGCGCCTCGCTATCTACAAAAACTCACAACTGCTCGGCGGTGGCTGGATCGAAAAACAGGTCAGCTGACTACCAGCGTGAGTCGCTCCAGGTTTCGTAGCGCAAAAAGACAGCTACTGCCATAATTTCGAGACGGCCGGCCCACATCAGGAAGATGTAAATGCTTTTGGTCAGCCAGTGCAGGCTGGCGAAACTGCCCATCGGGCCGATTACGCCAAATCCTGGGCCAATGTTACCCAGTGTCGCGATAGCGCCGGTGTAACCAACGATAAGATTGTTCTCAATCAGCGCTGCCAAGGTTCCACAGACTGCAAAAAAAGCAAAATAGAGCGCCACAAAAGAAAACACCGGCTGCATTTCGGACTCTTTAAAAATGCGCTTTTCAAGCTTTATTGTTATTACAGCGCTGGGATGGATAGCCCTTAACAAAACACGCCCAAGATAACGTATCATCAGCAGAAGACGGATAACCTTGATACCGCCGCCGGCCGAGCCGGAGCAACCACCAATAAACATCAAAACCAGCAGTATGACCTTGGCACCATCTGACCACAACTCAAAATCTACAGTTGCAAAACCTGTCGTTGTCAGAATGCTGATATTCTGAAACATCGCAGTACGCAGCGTGTTAAAAAACCCGCCTGTACAGTCTGACGCACACAAATTTAACGTTAACAATGCCGTTGCAACAGCTATAATCACTACATACAAACGCAGTTCAGGATTATTGAAAAAAGAACCGAGGTTGCCCTTGATTCCCTTTACCTGAAGGGTAAAGTTGGCACCGGCCAGAAACATGAAAAAAGTAATAACCCACTCGACAGCCGCATTGTGGTAGCCCATGATGCTCTCCGGGTGAGGCGAGAACCCACCAGCAGCCATAGTAGTAAACGAGTTGGCCATGGCATCATTAAGCGGCATGCCCAGACCAAACAGAATGACCGCCTCGATAACTGTCAGAAAAAAATACCAGCCCCATAAACGCCGGGCGGTGTCGCTGACCCGCGGCGTCAGTTTCTCTTTGCTTGCCGATGAAGTCTCGGCAAAAAACAGCTGGCGACCAGAAATTGCCAGATGTGGCAAAACCGCGACAAAAAGCACCAGAATGCCCATGCCACCAAGCCATTGCGTGTAACCTCGATAAAAAAACATCGAGCTGTTAAGAATCGAAAAATCCTTGAGAATCGTCGCGCCAGTCGTGGTAAAACCGCTCATTGATTCAAAAAGTGCATCAACAAACCCAATACCAAAACCTAGATAAGGAACAGCGCCGACCAGCGCCACGCCTAACCATGCAAATGCGACGGCACCCATACCTTCAACACGGGTAAGGTCATCAAAGTTCTTTTCATGATGGCAACGCCAGGCCAGCTGACCGGCAATAAGACCGATCAGGCTGCACAATATGAACATGCCGGCAGAGTCATATTGTCTTGACAGCAGCGCAGACAGCAAGGGCACCGTCATCAGCGCAGCAAAGCCCTGTATTATGATGCCAACAACCGAAACTACGATACGAAACCTGATCATGAATCAGCTTCTTCTAAAGCGTTTTCAGCAGCTTCGGTGTATTCCTGTAAAAAATTCGCCAGAGTTTGGCCACGGTCTGAAGCGCAGAACACCCGCAGATAATCCTTGCCCTTGATTTTATCATGGCCACAGGGAACCATAGTACGCCCGCCGCGTCTTATTGCGGCAATAATTACGCCAGCCGGCAGCTTGAGATCCATGAGTTTTGTCGGCGGAAAATGGGCCGGAACAGCAATCTCACGAATTTCAGCCTTGCCCTTTTCAAAAATTGTAAACACATCGACGCTTTCCTCAAGAATCTGGCGATTAACGCTCTGCACGGCAATAAATTGCGAACTGAGGGCAACGTCAACGCCCAGTTTTTCGAAAAAATCAATGTTATCGACATTGTGCGCACGGGTAACGACCTTTTTGGCATTAAGCTGCTTCGCATGCATGGACACAAAAAGGTTACGCTCATCATTACCGGTCAGGGCAATCAGGCAGTCACAGTTGGCAACCTGCTGGGCACGCAAAAAACTGGCGTCTGTGCCGTTGGCGTTAAGGATCAGCACCTTGTCGCTCAAGCGCTCGGCCAGGCTTTCGCACTGCTTTAGTGAAGCTTCGATCAAGCGCACTTTGACGTTTCCGCTGAGTTCAAGGGCCTTGGCCAGTATATAACCGACACTGCCGCCGCCGACAATAACAATATTCTGAGTTTTGCGCCCGGGTGCAGGGTTGAAACGATGCTCTACCTTTCTCATGCTCGCCTCATGACCGATAAAAATTATCTTGTCACCTTCTGCAAGCGTAGTCATACCGCCGGGAATAATGACATCTTCACCGCGAAACAACGCAACGGCAAGAGCACCCGTCGGTATGTTCAGGTCTTTAAGATGTTTGCCAACAGAAGCGTCACCGGGTTTCAGCCTGAATTCAAGCAGCTTGAGATCCTCGCTCTCAAAAACCTTGACGTCGATTGCGCCCGGAACAGTTATGATCTGGGCAATGTATTCGCCAAGCAACATTTCTGGCCAGATTATGCGATCTATTAACAATTCTTCGCCAAGCTCGCCAGCAAATGTTTCAAAATAATGCGCACGATTAACAAAACAGAAGGTTCGCGCCTTACTCAGCTGTTTAACGGCAAGACACGAAATGACGTTCACTTCATCAGAATGCGCGCAGGCAATAAAAGCACCGGCTTCTTTAACCCTGGCTTCCTGAAGTATCGATAAAGCTGTAGGATTGCCGTTAATTACCTGTAGATCAAGCTGTTCGAGCTTCTTTATGGCTTCGGGGTCGGATTCGATAACATGCAGATCGTTTTTGTCGGCAAGAATTTTTGCAAACAGCAGACCGATCTCTGTGCCGCCCGAAATGACTATCTTCATGCCTTATTCGCGAAACACCGGAAAAAACCCGCAGATCTTCAACAACAGGCTGGCCGATTCAATTTTGGCAATTGCCTGGTCAAAGCTGGTACGGTTTTCCGGCAAAATCATTTCGAGTGCTACCACACTGCTGAAAGGCTTCCCGGAGAATTCAACACTGTGAACATCAGTAACCTTGATATTCTGCTGCCGCAATTCAGAGAAAACGAGGCTGAGTTTGTCGCTGTATTCGTCCATGGCGCAAAGCAACAGTGTTTTAAGGCCGGGAGCGTATTCATTTATCGGTTTAGTAGCCAGTGTAAAAAACCTTATTCTCGGCATTGATTCTATCTTAAGACCAGGCCTGAGTATAATCAGCTCATTTGCCGCTGACTTCGCTATCTCGACAGGAAGAATGCCTGCAACCGGGTTGACGCTCTGCATGTTTTCGAGAACCTCAGTCATGCTGCGACAAATCTTGATTTTAAGATCATACGAGAGTGAGATAAAGAACTGACGCAGTTGCCTGAGCATGTCTGCGGTAACACATATCTCACTGGTTTCAGAAAGGTCGCGGGCAGTATTACTGACCACACAAAATTCTGGCGAATGGTTGAACTCTTCGACGACAAAAAGCCGCTCTGACATCAGCGCATCAATAAAATTCAGCCGTTCATAAGAAAAATCAGGTGTAAAAGAAGCAAAACCAAAGCTATCAAAACCTCTTGCCAGTTCCGAAGAAAAATCTTCAAAAGTGTCAGCGGCAACAACCTCACATGAACTGCCAAAGCGATTCATCGCCGCCGCATGCACCCAACCGGCCTTCTCATCAAGCACACAGATACGGTTTTGTGACTGCAACTGCCGGCACGCCGAAACTATTTCGACGTAAATCTGTTCGAGTTGTGAATGCGTGAGCTTCTGCAAACGTGCTTTGCCAAGCTTCGCAAAAACCTGCGCCTCTCTCACCGGTACCAGCGAGTGCTCAATACCAGCCGCCTGCTTGGCGGCCCTGACATTGAGGGCCATTACAGCGCGCTGATCAAGCAACTCAACAATTTTGTTGTCAAGCACGTCAAGTTCGCTTCTAAGATCTTCCAGAATTTTGCTGGTCATTGTCATTCATCCTCTTTACCATCGATTTATATAAAGGACATTCTTGATCGTTCTCGCGGCAATACGGGGCAACAGTGAACTGGCAAGGCGCCCCGGCGCTTTTAAAAATCAACGGCGCCACCTTGCGCACAGCTTTAAGCATGTCGAACGCCAGATTGCGTATTTCCCATTGTGCCTTGATGCAACAGCGCTGTTCAAAAAAATTAAAGAGGCTGCGCGCGTTAAAGGTAAAAATCAGCTTGGTCTCAATCGCGTTGGGAAAAACATAACGCGCATCTTCAGGTTTAACGCCGGCCGTTACCATGTCGCGATAAGCAGCAAGCGTAACATCAAGCGCACGCTCATAAATAGCTGCCGCCTCGACGTTGTCGGCAATGCTCGGCGGCACTACATAAGGCAATTGCGGGGCTTTCATGTAATTCACGTAACGCTGGCTTTCCTGTGAATATGAAGCCACACGATGACGCACCAGCTGATGTGAGAGCGCGCGCGACACACCATCTACCGAAAAGGTAAACTCGGCGTGCTCAAACGGCGAAAGATGATTGCGCTGCCGCAAAAAATCAAGCAGTCGCTCAATTTCTTCGAGAGACAGGCGCTCTTCGATCTCGCCGGCAGCGCGGGCCGAATAACAGCGTCTGGCCGCCAGAGCAACCAGACGGTCAGGATCTGGAGTATTGCGCATCAATAAAACGGTCAATTCTCTCCCCCGCTATTCTGTTAAAGCGGCAAAAATCTGCTGCCGGCGGATTGCATGCTGGCAGCAGATTTTTTGCTGATCATCAGTTGATTTACTCGGGCTTGCTTTCAGCCTGAGCCTTTGCCGGTTTTGCAGCCTTCTTGGTCGCAGCAGCGGCTTCGGCAACCTTCTTCTGGGTTTCCAGTTTGGCCTTGAAGCGTTCAACACGACCGGTTGTGTCAACAAAGCGCTGAGTGCCAGTAAAGAAAGGGTGACATTCAGAGCAAACTTCAACCTTCATTTCGGCGGCGGTTGAAATGGTCTGGAAAGCGTTGCCACAAGCACAGGTCACATTGATCAGGTTGGTTTTGGGGTGGATATTCTGTTTCATCTTCGCGTTCTCCCTTTGGGGTTAAAATTCTTTTGTCGCTTCTTCAAGACTGTCGTAGGTTCTGATAATGTGCTGCAGCTGAATCAGCTGGAAAATGCCATAAATATAGGCATTCAAATTGATCAGAATCAATTCTCCACCGGCGTCGCGCAATTTCTTGAGCGTGCCGATAAAGAAGCCAAGACCAGAAGAATCTATGTAATTGGTTCTTTCGAGATCAAGAACCACTTTTACCTTATTTTCATCGATCAGCTTCTGAATCTGCTCCTTGGCAACCGGAAGTGTCCACATGTCCAGATCGCCAATCAGCGAGAGAACAATATAGCCCTTGGTGGCATCCTTTCGCTCGAAGCTGAGTTTTTCCTTTTCAGTGTTTTTGTCGGTCATTTTGTCCTCCACGGTAAGTCAGACACAATTAACTGTGTCTGGGTCGGCCCTTCACTACATTAATGGCATTGCAGATCGCCATGGTAACGTTCGCTTTCCATTGCGACGAATCAAGATCAACATTAGTAACCGCGTTACCAATATTTGTCACGACATATTTCGGCGGCAGCGAGTTCAAGGCAAGCGCCAGAACATCAAGAAGACAGCGCGGACAGCTGCAGACGCTACTCTCAGGCAGCATCTTCTCAGCCATCTGTTTGACCACTTCTTCCATTTTATTTACCAGAATAACTTCCATGTATTCGCCACCCTAACCTAATTTTGTTCTAAGCGTTTTCGGATCTATATTTAACAACCTGGCAGCCTTGAGCTTGTTGCCACCAGCATATTCGAGAACCTTACGCACATACATTCGCTCCATTTCCTGAAGCGTATATATATGATCTTCTTCAACACTGTCTCCAGGCAGAAGTGTCGGCTGCCCGATTTTTTCCGGGAAGTCTTCCGACTCGATCTGGGCGGTTCGCGATAATACCACTGCGCGCTCGATTACGTTGCGCAACTCGCGAACATTACCAGGCCAGCTGTAATTGAGCAAGGTCTGTGTCGCCTGCTTACTGATCGCCAGATCGGGCTTGTTATACTTATGCCTGAATTCTGCAAGGAAATGCTCAACCAGTTCTGTAACGTCTTCCATGCGATCGCGCAGCGGTGGAATATGAATCTCAACCACATTGAGGCGGTAATACAGGTCTTCTCTGAACTTGCCGCGCTTGATTTCATCCAGCAGCGTCTTGTTAGTCGCCGCAATCAGACGAACATCAACACGAATAGTCTCGTTACCACCAATACGCTCAAATTCCTGTTCCTGGAGAACTCGTAGCAGCTTGGTCTGCGTCATCGGCGCCATATCACCGATCTCGTCAAGAAACAGTGACCCGCCATCAGAGCGCTCAAAGCAGCCTTCCTGGCGGCCAACCGCACCGGTAAAGGCACCTCGCTCATGCCCGAACATTTGACTTTCAAGGAGCTCAGAAGGTATCGCCGCACAGTTGATCTTCAGAAACGGCTTTACCCGACGCGGACTCTGCTGAACAATGGTTTCGGCAACCATCTCTTTGCCGGTTCCGCTTTCGCCGGTTATCAGAACGGTAACATCGTTGCCAGCAACCCTGCTTACAAGGTTTAGAACATCAGTAATAGCTGCACTGGAACCGATTATATTTGCTTTCATGATAACCTGACAGAACATTTAAAGTTTGAGACCAGCCGACTGACCGCTTCTGCGAATCGGTTTAACACCTATAAAACAGCACAGACAACCCGCCTGGTTTCTCAGACAATATCCAGTGATAGTAGCATATAGAGTGAAAGCTGTCAAGAAATCTAAAGCTCCTGAAACGCAACATTTACCTGCAGCAGGCAAGGGTTAAGACAGCCTTGTCAGGTACAATAAAATGTACCCCCGACAGAAGATTACACTTTTTTACAGCATTTCTAGGTGAGAAGTAACAACCTTGCCAACCCGAGGTAAGACCGCACGGACAATTCTCAATTCAGTGAAATCCTGCGACTTCGCGCATAATGACGGTTGCGCCCTTTTCTGCCATTCTGCGCGCATCCGTCAGGCGAAGTCGCAGAATTCACCTTGCGATGCCTGCTCAAACCTCTCGAAAAATCCGCGTCAACCGGTGTCATCAGCGGTTTTTTCTCTTTTGACCAGAAATTGCTGCTTTTTTTACATGGGACTTGAAATTTTCACTGTACTGAGGGAAAATAGATGTAACCTCTTTTGTTCTAATACATAGAGAGTTGTGCCAAGCTTGGAGGATTAGAAAAAAATGTCATCAAAGATCTTTGTAGGAAACCTGCCGTTCAGCGTTGATAACAGCAAACTCGAAGAAGAATTTGCAAAATTTGGCCAGGTGGTCAGCGCCAAAGTGATCATGGATCGCAATTCAGGGCGATCTCGCGGTTACGGCTTCGTTGAATTTACTGATCCCGGCAGCGCTCAAGCTGCAGTAGACGGTATGAACGACCAGCCAATCGATGGCCGCAAACTGACTGTCAGCCTCGCCAAGAATCAGGTCTGACATCAGCACACAAGCTGTCGGCCGATTTCGACAGCTTTAATACAATTTCTGCAGAAACACAGCATTGCCAGGAGTCACAACAGGTGCAGATAAATACTGATTTGCTGCAAAAACTCAATGCTGCTGCAACCAGAAATATAGACAGCTATCTGCAGAAAATGCTGACAGCTTCAGCTGAACACGGCAACTTTGGCATGCAAATGCTTGACCATCTGCACGAACAACTGCCACGAACCAGTTGTGACGACTGTGGCAAATGCTGCAATTCTGTTTCGATCTTCTCGCTTGAATACCATCGAGTTATCCGTGAGATAATGATAACCTGGAAGCCAGAAAGACTGCGCCGCCTGGTTCAGGCAATTTTTCGTCTTGAATTGCGTCAGGCCGAGATTGGCAAAGACGAGAGGCGGCGCCGCTGCATATTTCGCGATGACGAAACCAGAGTCTGCCTGGTTCACCCGGTACGCCCATTTGCCTGCCGAATTTTTGGGCTGCTCAAGACTGATGGCAAGCGTGAGTGCGACCGGGTAAAAGATCTGCGCACTCCCGAAACGATCATCACAGAAAACTATCTGATCAGCCTGCAGGAAAAAGTTCTCGAAAATTCTGAAAGCTACCAGCCTTTTCCCGGCGAAGAAGAAATCCACTTCTTCCCCTTTGAATTCTGGTTCTTTCGCCACATTTTTTCGCCAGAACGCGCCCTGCAGATCTACCGCGAAATTCTCGTACCCATGTCTTCACCTTTGACCCGCCTATGGCAAAAACATGCCGGGCCGACAACATAAAAACAGCAGGAGCTAACGCATGAACAAATTACTGCGGGTTATCGCGCGCGAACAGTGTATTGGCTGCTACAGCTGCATGTATGCCTGCAGCAGAACCTGGTTCAAGGCTTCAACCATCGAAAAAGCCGCGCTGCGCGTTAAGAACTACGCCGGCAGCGAGGGTGCCTTCTCGATAAGACCATGTTACGGCTGCCTCAATCCCGACTGCGCCAATGCCTGCCCGGTCGAAGCCCTCACGCCCAAAGAGGGCGGCGGCGTCAAATTCGACCCTGAAAAGTGCGTAAATTGTCGCAAATGCGTTGACGCCTGCATTTCAAACGCCTTACAATGGGATTTCGAAACCAGTATGCCGCTGATATGTCATCAGTGCGGTGTCTGCACAAAGTTCTGCCCAAATCAGGTCATCGCCATGGTCGATATCGACCGCAACAGAAAGGTTGAACCATGAAAAATTTTTACATGCTCGATATTGATCTGACTACGGCGAAGACCGAAAAAGTCGATATTACCCACCTGTTTGAGCGCTACATCGGCGGCACTGGCGTTGCAGCAGCACTGTTTAACGAAATCGATCCGGCAATCGACCCCATGGCGCCAGAAGCACCGGTGATTTTTGCCTGCGGACCTTTCAGCTCAGTCTTTCCGGTGGCAACCAAGACCGTGGTCATGTATAAATCGCCCCTGTCGGGAAACCTCGGCGAATCACACGCCGGCGGGCGCCTCTCTATGGCCATGTATGGTGCCGGTTACCATGTCATCAGATTTCGCGGCAAAGCTGCATTTCCCTGTACCGTCGAAATCGAAGATGACAAATTCAAAATTAATTCTGCTTCTTCGCTGCGCGGCATGTCGTCTCTTGCTGCCGAGCGCATACTGCGCGATCACTACAAGTCTGATTACAAACGCTCGATCATCAGAATAGGCCCGGCCGGAGAGCGGTTGTCGCCGATCGCCTGCGCTACCGTAGATTCGTCGAGACACTTTGGCCGACTCGGTATTGGCGGTGTTCTTGGCAGCAAAAACGTCAAGGCGATAGTAGTTTCTGGCGGAAAATACTGGAAAATAGACAACCCCGGACAGTTCAACAGCTATTACAAAAAGCTCTACGACGCCGTTGTCGAGTCTGACCAGATGCGCAAATACCACGATCTTGGCACCCCGGTAAACGTGCTCCCACTCAGCAAAATCAACGGCCTTCCCACGCGCAACTTTTCACAGGGCTTTTTTGAGAATGCCGAGGGAATTAGCGGCGAAACCTTTGCCGAAAAGCATCTTGCGCAACAGATAGCCTGCGCTCACTGCCCTTGCGGTTGCATACACATGGCGACGCTTCGCGAATGCTTCAATCCTGATCATCACAGTTACAAAACCTTCAAGGTTTCTTACGATCATGAACTAATTTTCGCCTGGGGTTCGAACCTCTCAATTGGCAACAGCGATGAACTGCTGAAACTGCTGTATTACGTCGAAAAACAGGGTTGGGACGCGATCAGTATGGGTGTCATTCTCGCCTGGGTCTGCGAAGCATTTCAACACGGTATCATCACTCCCGAACACAGCGATGGTCTGGTTATCAATTTTGGCGACGCTAAAACCTTTATGGAAGTTCTCAAGCGTATCAGCAGCCGACATAACGAATTCTATTGCGACCTCGAAAAAGGTTCGATCTTCTGTGGCGAAAAGTATGGTGGCAAAGATTTTGCTATTGCCTTTGGCAAGAACGAAGCACCAGGTTACATGACCGGCCTGCATTCATATCTTGGCTACGCTACCGGAGTCAGACATTCACACCTTGACAGCGCCGGCTATTCTATCGATCAGAAAAAGATCAACAGCAAAAAAACCGACAGCGAATGGACAAAGTCGATGTATGACGAATCGGTATGGCGAATGGTGCTTAATTCGCTGGTTATCTGCCTGTTCGCCCGCAACATCTATACCCCCGAAATCATCTGTGAAGGTCTGCAACTGCTTGGCTACGATGGCTTTGACGAAAAGCGCCTCAACGATACGGCTGTTACCATACACGCCATGAAAACCCGCCAGAAGAAGAGCTTTGGCTTCAAATTTTCTGAACTCTACCTGCCCAAACGCCTCGAAAAAGCGGCTACCACCTGTGGGCACGTAACCTCCGAGCAATTTGACGAACAGGTAAAGGTCTTCGAAAAGCTTGTCGAAACCGACATCGAAAAACTCGATCAAAAGTAACATGCCCTCTGTCAACATTGAACAAATAGTTTCGCTGGTAAAAAAAGTGATGTGAAATTGCTTCTATACAAAGTTAACAAGGGCGTAGGCAGGTTTTTTGCACACGAGGTGCACAAGGACGTGCTTATACAGAACTGCGCAGGATAGAGCAGTTCTGCGAGACAGGCAACTTTGACGCAATCCCGACAGCTCCTACCTCAAATTCGCAGCTGTCGATAGCTGTAGCGAATGGCCCGCTGAGCAGTGCGGGATCCGCCTATCTAATGGCTAAAGCCATGAGATAGGCCTAATTCTGCAGAGAGCCCGGCAAAATTGGTATACCAAAATTGTATTTATTTACTCAAATGTGACAGAGAATTAGTTGCTAAGTCACATACAAAATATCAAGATGAACATGACGACTCGCTCAATATCTGGCTTTTCAGCCATTATTATGTTGCTGTTCATTGTCGCCATGCTGGCGGCAGGCTCGGTTGCGGCTGATTTTGAAACACAGTTAAGCTGCCCGGTCTGCCGAATCGATTACCCGGCAATTGTTGGCGACGCGGCTACCGGCCAACTGGCTATTGATGGACAACCACTCGCCGCCAGGTTTCTGCCATTGCCCGAATGCCCTCTCTGTGGCGGTGTTTTTGGCGATCTTGAATTGAGCGGCTCAGATATGCAGAAACTTGAGAGTTTTATCTGGGCCCCCGAACATCAGAACGACCGAAAAACCGACACCAGACTGCGTTTTGCCAGACTGCTCGAACAGCTCGAACGTGATTCACGACAAACAGGTCTGGCGTATCTGCAGGCGGCCTGGGCCAGCAGTGAAAACCCTCAACAGGCAAGAAGTTATCGCGAAAAGAGTCTTGAACTGTTCAAAGAGTATCTCACATCGCCCGAAGCCGAAGAAGAGCAGCTTTTTGACATCAGCCTCAAAATAGCCGACAGTCTCAGACAACTGCAACGCTTTGAAGAATCCGAAGCCTGGCTCAAGCAGATGCAGACTGATAAAAGGTTTCAACAGGCATGGTACCCGATGTTGCTCAATCATACGCTTGAACTGATCAGATCTGGCAACAGCAACCCGGCCGCTTTGCCCGCCGGAAACCGCCTGCATAATGCCATTGCCGCCAACGATATCGAGATCCTGAGCAGCCTGCTTGCTGAAAAAAAGCTCATGCACGAAATTGATACCGCTGGTTTAACCCCGCTGCTACTGGCTATCAACAACGATAACAACGCAGCGGCCCGACTGCTGCTCGAAGCTGGCGCCGAACTTACCCAGACCGATACCAGAGGTAACACGCCACTGCACCTGGCTGCACAACGCAATAACCGCGAAATTGCCAGATTGCTGCTCGACAAAAAGGCAAATCCCGATTCGGCAAACCATCTTGGGCAGACCCCGCTGCATGTTGCGATAGAAACTCTCAATCCGCAGATTGCCGGACTGCTTCTAACTGCCGGCGCCAACCTTAACCGCAAGGATTCGCGTGGCAACAGCCTGCTGCACATGATTTGCCACCGCGCGAATCCGCAATATGAAAAAATACTTGAAGCTGTGCTCAAGCATACCGGCGACGTTAATCAGCGAAATTTTGCCAGCATGACTCCTCTTCATATCGCAGCATTACACGGCAGTGTCAACATGCTGCGCTCGCTGGTAAAGGCCGGGGCCAAAGTTGATGCCAGAATTGCTGATGGCAGCAGCGCCCTTTTCTTCTGCCGCCCCGAGCTGACAGAAACCCTTCTCGAACTCGGCGCTGACATAAATCTCAAGAATAACGCCGGGCTCTCTGCTTTTGTTCAGGCCAGGTTGACTGCCGATCAACAGCGTATAGCCGCTTTTAAAAAAACCGGCCGCTTTGGCACGCCAGCACAACCGGTCAAAATACAAAGTGAATTGTCTGATATTTTTTCGGCTGCAAAAAATGGCCAGCCGCAGCTTGTTACTATTCTGAACGAACACCCTGAACAGGTAAATATCAGAGAAATATCTCTCGGCGAAACGCCGCTGCACCTGGCAAGTGCCGGCGGCCACGCGTTAACCGTCAGACACTTACTCGATAAAGGCGCAGCAATCGACGCCACCAACGATTTTCTGCGCACCCCGCTGCATTACGCGGCAACAATGGGACACCTGGCTATAGTAAAAACTCTCTGCGAAGCAAAAGCGAACATTCACGCCCTTGATGCACGTGGCACCACGCCGCTGCACGATGCCGCTGCCGCCGGCCATCGCAAGATTTACAATTATCTGATACAGCTCGGAGCCAGCGACAGCACCCTCGACAACGAGGGCAGATCCGCCGCTTCTCTACTCGATAGCGGCGACAATTGAGTTTTTATCAGCCTAAGTCGCCGGCATAACTAAAAGACTGCTGCAAAAAGGTGATAAAAAATAGAATTTATTGTTTTTCTGCATCTTCAGAGGGAGCGTCAGTTACCGTATTTCCGGCATTTGTAACAGCTTTTTCGAAGTCTTGCGGTGAAAGCCGCGAGCCCTCTTTCTGCCACCAGCTTTGCCAGTCTTCGTAAACAAAACTGAAATCTTTGCCGGTAAGTTTTTGCAGATTGTCGACGCAATGCTCGGTTGCACAAGTAACCGTTCCGGCAGCATCAGGCTGCTGCTGCCATTTCAGAGCCCGAATCAGGTATGGTATTGACTCATGGTTGCCATGTTGTTCCAGAACCAGAAAGGCGTCATGATGATTGCCAAACGGAAAGCTGATTACTCTATGGCAGATGTCACGCAAATGCGGCGGTGAAAAGTCGTCATTAGCAGTTGTAAGACCTGTCAGTGAGTAATCAGACAGCTCACGGTTCGGTAGCCACACATTGAAATAAAGCCACATGCCGGTCAAAAAAGCAGCAAAAGCAGCAGAAATAACCAGCCAGAACAGGTAAGACCTGCGGACCTGCTTATCTTTCACTGATTTTTCCGTTCTCCATGTGGAGACAACTATCCGCAAGTTTATCAACAAGCGGCAGACTGTGTGTCGAAAAGACAACCGAAATTTTGTCGCAGGCACGGGCACTGCGGATAAGACCTTCGATAACCGGCTGATGACGCTGGTCAATGTTAGAGGTTGGCTCATCGAGCAACAGCACCTCGGGGCGGCACACCAGGGCGCGGGCAAGAGCCACCCGCTGAATCTCGCCGCCTGAAAGACGGCTGCCCATTGCGTCGGCAAACGCCAGCATATCGACTCTTCGCAACACCTCTTCAATCATCACTTTACGCTCTGCAACCGCAATATTGCGCAACTTCAACGGAATCTCAACATTGGCGAAAACACTCATACTGAATAATAAAGGCTGCTGATCAACCAGTATTACCCGGCGCCTGAGAGGCTGAAGTTTTGTTTCAGAATGCATCACCGGTTTGCCGGCGAACTCAATGGTTCCGGTGTCAGGCGAATCTAAAAAAGCCAGCATCTGCAGCAGAGTGGTTTTGCCGGCACCATTTGGCCCGGTCAGCGCGTAAATTCTGCCAGCTTCCAGTTCGAGCTTTTCGATATCGACAATCGCCCGCCCCCCATGCACCCGCTTTACCTTGTCAAGCTTGTATAACACTAATCAGTAATTCTCCATTTGCTTATCTATGATGACTTTACGAGAAATTTCGTTCGGACTATTTCTCAGGCAAGCTAATCACGATAATTATACAGGCTCTTTTGAAGAGTTATCCACAGATTAAAGGATTATCGCAGATTATTCAGGAGTTCTTTAGATGTTTTTTTGCAGTTATCCGAAAACCATCTGCGCAATCTGCGTGAACCACCCTGGCACTAGCGCATACTGCGCGTCGTAATCGTCTTCATCTTCGCCTTATTGCCTGTTCTCGCCACTATCCGTATCTCTCATTGATGTTGCCCTGGAAGTAATTGATAAATATGTTGATTCCGAGAGTAATCGCCATCAAAATCAGCCCAAGCGCCACAGCAAGCACGAATTCACCCTTGTCGTATTCAAGCGCCATTGCCGTGGTCATCGTGCGCGTAAAACCTTTAATATTGCCGCCCAGCATCATGCTGATGCCAATTTCAGAAATAACCCGGCCAAAAGCTGCCGCGATTGCCGCGGCAACTCCAAATTTCGCCTCATGCAACAGCAGATGCGCGGTCTGCCAGCGGTTGGCACCAAGTGTCATCGCGGTTTTGCGATATTTTATGTCAAGATGCCCGAGGGCAGAGACAACGAATATTGTAATCATCGGGATTACAAGTATTGTCTGCCCGATAATGATTGCGCTTTGCGTATACAACAGATTGAACGACCCAAAAATCCCGCGACGGCTCAAAAAAGCGTAAACAAACAGCGCAATAACTACGGTAGGTATCGCCAGCAAACTATTGAGAACTGTTATAAGTACCCGTCGAAACCTGAATTCGTTCAGATAAATGAAAAAACCGGCAGGTATACCAACAACAGCAGCCACCAGCGTTGAAATAAGCGCTACTTTCAGTGAGAACCAGACTATCAGCACAAGCTCGGCATCGCATTGAACAATCAGCGAAGCCGCCTTCCCGACGCTCTCGAACAGATATTGCATGCCTACCTCGTTAACTGCAACAACTATTACACACTTTCAGTCTGAAACTCAACTTTCAGTATCAACTCTAGAACTCATGCCAAAACTTCAATCGTTAGCAATCTTGATTACTAAGCATCTGAAATTAAGCTCTGTCTGGAGAGTCGGGCGTTAAGACTTTCGACTCAAAGCTTTTCCTTTAGAGCTTTTTCGAGATGAGCAACAAGCTCTGCGTCTTCGGGAACTGTTCTTGAGCCGTATCTGGCAATGACCTTCCCCTGGCGGTTGATGAGAAACTTGTTGAAATTCCACGAAATGTTACCGGAAAAACCCGGATTGGTTGTTTCGTTGGTGAGAAAGCGATAGAGCGGGTGTTGCTCAACGCCGATTACCGATATCTTGGCAAAAACCGGAAAAGTTACGCCATAATTCATGCGACAGAAAGTAACGATTTCTTCATTGGTACCCGGTTCCTGACCAAGAAAATCGTTAGCGGGAAAAGCCAGCACGCTGAAGCCCTCATTCTCATACTTTGTATGCAGCTTCTGTAAACCCTCATACTGTCCGGTAAAACCACAATTGCTGGCAACGTTTACCAGCAATAAAACCTTGCCGCGAAAATTTTCAAGCGGCTGCTCCTTGCCGTCTGCCAGAGCAAGCGTGTATTCAAGCACCGACTTCTTTTCTTCGGCCGGGTGAGACTTGCCGTAAGAAGTCGCCATACCGGCGATCACGACGATCAATACTATTATAAGAACAATCCCTGCTAATTTTGTCATGCTATTTCTCCTGTTTTCTTTGCCGCATAATTTAATGCGAAACCAGCCATTCTTCGCCAACCGCGAGAAGCAATTGCGGTCATTTAAATTTCAATGCTTGCGAATTTACTATGCCTCTGCGGTGAATCTACTCCTATATACACAAAAATCAATCAGGTGAACTAACTAACAAGTCGGGCGAATACTGCACTGTTATCAGAAACCATAAATGATCATGCACCAACAAAAAACCTGTCTGCAACATTTGTATTTATGCTGATCTGGCGATACATCTTATGTCTCTTAACAAAGATTAATCTTCTACAACTGGAAAGAAAACCTGGGTGTCAGCCACTCTGAAACCTGTAATGATAGACATTGCGGCATCTGAGCTGATCCAGGCAATGAATTTGTCGGCAGCCTCTTTGTTAACGTGCGGGTGCGATTCAGGGTTAACCGCGATCAAAGTATAGATATTGTGAAATCTTTTGTCGCCCTCACAGTGTATTACCAGATGGCTTACCTGGTCATCTCCCTGGTTGAGATTTAGAAAAGTTGCCCGATCTACCAGCGTGTATGCCTGCTTTTCAAAGGCCATCAAAAGCGTGCGCGCCATCCCCTGGCCAACGCTCAGGTAACCGGCTGCCGGCATCTTAACCTGTGCTTCCTTCCAGAATTTGTTTTCGAGAAAGTGGGTGCCACTATCATCGCCACGGGAAATGAACTGTGCCGAAGAAGCATTCGCAAGCTTTGTAAAAGCTGCAACACCGTCTTTTATACCGGCAACTCCTGCCGGATCTGATTTTGGACCCACCAGAACAAAGTCATTATACATGACCGGACAGCGCGCGACGCCGTAACCATCAGCTATAAACTGCTCTTCGAGTTCGCGTGCATGAACGAAAATAATGTCGACGTTGCCATCACGGCCATCTAAAATTGCAGCACCGGTGCCTCTTGCCACTGCCTTAACCTCAATGCCGGTTTCGTCTTTGAAAGCCGGCAATAAAGCGTCGAGCAGCCCATTGTCGAGCAGACTGGTCGTGGTCGACATTTTGAGAACTTCCTGCGCGTGACAAGGCGCCGCCAAAAAAGCAAGGCAGAGAGTCATCGCCAGCACAACCCTCGCAAAAGCACTCGTTTTCATCGTGACCTCCCGGTTACAACAACTGAACTATAATTTTCAGATTCTATCAGAAATAGCCAAGCCAACCAAAGAACAAATCTGTGCATCAGGTAAAACAGGTAAAACATGTTAAAGCCATGCGCGAACTCAACGCTGTTTCTGGCTTTTTGCGCCAATTCACCCCGTGACCTGCCGGGCAAGAATATTGAATGGCAGCGCGCGGCAAAATCTAGTATAATGCGTTCGAAATTATTTACTATGTATACTATCCACTGTGAGGTTCTGAATGAAGAAAGCCACAGCCTTTATCACGCTGATTCTCTCTATTGCCGCGGCCGCCGGGGTCTATATCGTCTACCGCGCCGACATTTCGCCGACTCTGACCGAAATTGAGCCGGCAATTACCCTGTTTAAGGGATTGATCGCCGAACAATGGCACACACCGATCGTTGCATCAATTTCGCTTTTCTGGCTGCTTACCTTGTTGCTCTCATTATCAGTCCTTTTTACCCGCACACCAGCGGCAATCGCCGATCCGAAAACAACTGCCACCGCAATCGACCAGCCTGAAAAACATAATGAAACCCTCAAAGAAATTGCCCAGCTGCGCGAAAAACTGTTTCAAACTGAATCAAACGCAACCGAAGCCAGAGATCAGGCAAACCAGCTGCTCTCTCAGAACGAAAATCTCAAAGCCCAGCTCGAAAAGTTTTCAGCCAGCGGCGCCGAGAATAACGAATCTGCCGAACTGAAATCTCAACTTGCCAAGCTTCAGTCTGAGCTTAAAGCACGCGGCGAAGCCGCTGCAAAAGCCGAGTCTGAGCTCAAAAACCTGCAGAATGAGCAGAGAAAAATCGGCGAAGAACTGGCAGCTGCTCACAATAAGCTCGAAAAAACTGAAAACGACAGTAAAGCTTCAAAAAGAGAAGTCGAAAAAACTTCCGGGCAGCTAAAAAGCGCGCAGAGTGAGCTTAGCAGCAAAACCGAAGAAGCTACTTCCCTGCGCAAACAGATTGAAGAATTGACTGATGAGTTGAAAGCTGCTCAGGCAGATGCCCGCGGCGGCAAAAATGCCGTGCCACCGGCAGCGTATCAGATACTTTATCTGTTCCAGAAAGAGGGCCGCCTCATCGATCTGCTCAAAGAAGACGTCAGCGGCTACGACGACGAAACACTCGGCGGCGCGATCAGACCTATACACGAGGGCTGCCGCAAGTTGCTCGAAGACCGTCTGATTCTCGAGCCGGTGCTCAACGAAGAAGAAGGCAGCGAAGTTACACTCGAGGAAATAGACCCTGAGTCAATAAAGCTTTCAGGTAGCGTTCCGGCCAGCGGGCCCTATACCGGAGAGCTTATTCATCGCGGCTGGCGGCTTAAAGAATGCAACCTGCCCGAACTCGTCGGTGGCTGGAAAGGCAACGTGATCGCACCGGCCGAAATCGAAATCAGCTGAGGAGAACAGCCATGGCAAAAGCAAAATACCTTGTAGGCATCGACCTCGGAACCACCAACACAGTTGTCACATACACGCCGATCAGCTCGGCCGCCGAAGGCGCACACCCCGAAATCAGCCTGTTGCCACTCGTGCAGGAACTGGCCAAGGGAGCCATCGAAAAACTCGAAGTAATGCCTTCGTTTATTTTCGAGCGACTCAAAGAAAAGCCGGTATTAGAATGGGAAGACGAAGCAAAATTCATTATCGGCGAATACGCGCGCGAACGCGGAGCCGAAGTTCCTGACCGGCTTATTTCGTCAGCAAAATCATGGCTGTGCAACACCAGGATTGATCGCACCCAACCAGTGCTTCCCTGGAACTCTCCAGAAGAAAACACCCGAATTTCGCCGCTGACCGCCATGTCGATGTTTTTGCGCCATGTGCGCCATGCCTGGAACGACGAATTCGGCAAAGACAAACTCGAAGACCAGAAGGTTGTGGTAACGATTCCGGCATCGTTTGACGCTGCGGCACGAGACCTGATTGTAGAAGCAGCTAGAATGGCAGACCTGCCGGCAATAACCCTTCTCGAAGAACCACAGGCAGCCTTTTATTCATGGATATCGCAAAGCGACAAACCATGGCGGCAGCAGGTCAAAAGGGGCGACGTTGTTCTCGTCGTCGATGTTGGCGGCGGCACGACCGACTTCAGCCTTATTGAAATCAGCGAAGCCGAAGGCGATCTCGCACTTGAGCGCGTTGCCGTTGGCAACCACATTCTGCTCGGCGGCGACAACATGGACCTGACCCTGGCCTATGTAGCCCGCAGCAAGCTCGAAGAAAGCAAAAAAAAGATCACACAGTGGCAGACCGTACAGCTCAGCCACCAGTGCCGCAAGGCCAAAGAAGTTCTGCTCAATGAAAGCGACAAAGACTCGGTTCCGGTGGTTATTTCGGGACGTGGCAGCAGCGTTATCGGCGGCTCGATGAAAACAAGCATAGACCGTGCTGATATCGAAAAGACGCTGATCGATGGCTTTTTTCCGTTCTGCGCTATGAATGACGACCCGGTCGAAGATACTGAGGGCGGCGTTCGCGAAATCAGCCTCATGTATGCGGCTGACGCGGGGATTACTCGACACCTCGCTAAATTTCTGCGCAATCAAAATTCTGGTGACAAGCAGTATGGCTTCCCGCAGGCAATACTGTTCAATGGTGGCGTTTTCCGATCTGATATTTTCAGAAACCGGCTCATCGAAGTTATCAACAACTGGCTGAGCAGTGCTGGAAAAGAGCCAATAAAGGTTCTCGAAGGCATTGAGTTATCACAGGCCGTTGCGAGAGGCGCTTCGTATTTCGGTATCGCGCGCGAAGGCAAAGGCATCAGAATCCGGGGCGGTGTATCGCAGGCCTATTATCTTGGCATCGAATCTTCGCTGCCGGCGGTTCCGGGCTTCAAACCGCCACTTAAAGCCTTGTGCGTGGCGAAGCAGGGCACTGAAGAAGGCACGGTTCAAGATGTTCCCGGCCGCACTTTTGGCCTGATCATCGGCAAAACCGCGCAATTCAAGTTTTTCAAATCTAACTGCCGCCGCGAAGATGAATTCGCGCAGATGATCGATGAGCTCGACGAAACCTTCGAAGATACCAGTTCTCTTGCTGTTGAACTGCCGGCTTATGAAGGCATGAAACCCGGCGATCTCGTCGATGTCAGCCTGCAGGTCGCGATAACCGAGATTGGCACGCTCGAAATATTCTGTCTGGCCAAATCGGGCAACCATCGCTGGAAACTCGAATTCAATGTCAGGGATGCGATTAAATAATGGCTAAAGCTGGCTCTGCAGACAGTCGTTTTATTATCGGCATTGATCTCGGCACCACGCAATGCGCCCTCTCTTATGTCGACCTCGAAGACAAGACCCTCAAGGTGCGCAATCTCGAGATAACGCAGTTGGTCAGCGGCGGGCAGCTCGAAAATCTGCCGACGCTCCCATCTGTAATCTATTTGAGCGAAGAGGGCCGTGAACTCAACCGTCCGGAATGGATGGCGGACACACCTCACATAGTCGGCGCCTATGCCAGAGAACTCGGGTTCGAAGTGCCCGGCCGTTTCGTGCACAGCAGCAAATCATGGCTTTGTCACCCACGTGCTGAGCGCCAGTCGCCGATTCTGCCGTGGCAAAGCGAAGTCGTTGCCGGAAAAATTTCTCCAGTACAGGCCGCCACAGAGTTTCTGCGCTACATGATGCGCCTGTGGGATTCGACCATCGGTAATCGTGATGAATCATCAGCTTTTTTGCGGCAGAAGATAATCGTCACCGTACCTGCCTCGTTTGACCCATCGGCGCGCAATCTCACTCTCGAAGCAATCGAGAAAGCCGGGATCACTTCGGTTTCGCTTATCGAAGAGCCACAGGCAGCTTTTTATGACTATCTGCAACGTAACCCGCGTACTATGGTTGCTGAACTGAAAGGTATCGACACCGTTCTTGTCGTCGATATCGGCGGCGGCACCACCGATTTCAGCCTGATCAAAATCGACTGGGCAACCGGTCGCGAGCACCCTGAATTTACCCGGCTGGCAGTAGGCCCACACCTGCTGATCGGCGGCGACAACCTTGATCTGGCGCTGGCCAGATGTGCCGAAGCTGAATTCAAGCATCGCGGGCGCAAGCTCGCCGGCAAGCAGTGGTTGTCACTGCTCAACCAGAGCCATGTGATCAAAGAAAAGGTTCTGTCTGGTGAGCAAAGCGGCGCGGTTAATTTTACGCTGTCAGGAGCTGGCAGCAAGGTTCTTGCCGGGGCAGCCAAAATCAGCATCGACAGTGACAGGATCAGGCAGTTACTGGTTGATGGCTTTTTTCCGGTTGTCGAAGCCAGTGACAAACCGGACGAAGACAGCAGTCTCGGCCTGTCAGAAGCCGGCCTGCCCTTTACCCGCGATGCCGGTGTAACACGGCATCTCGCGGCATTTTTACGCGACAATGAAGTGAACCCCGATGCTGTGCTGTTTAATGGCGGCACCATGAAAGCTGACTGCCTGCGCGAGAGGTTGTTCGATGTATTAAGCCTGTGGCGCGGCCGCGCGCCTGCCGTTCTCGAAAATCCGCACCCGACGCTGGCAGTGGCTGCCGGCGCCGCTTATTACGGCCTGGTTTCGCTGGGATTCGGTCAACGCATACAGAGTGGCAACCCGGTGTCGATCTATCTTGGCATCGGCACGGCGAAAAGTTCAACAACGACCCGGCATGTGCCTGATCAGCTGCTTTGTTTGCTGCCAAAGGGTTCTGAAGCAGAAAAAGATTATCACATGGCCGACAAGACTTTTGGCATCGATTTGAGCCGTGATTCAGCATTCTATCTGTTTTACACGCCGGCGCCTCCGAAGGCAGAAGAACCCGGCCGATTGATCAGATTTAATTCTAAAAAATATCTGCCGCTGCCACCCTGCATTGTTAAAGCGCGCACTGGCAAAGGTGAAAAGCAGGTCGAAATTTATGCCCGACTGCGCGAAACCGGTTATTTGCAGGTGTTCTGCGAAGAGACCAGCGGCAGCTTTTCTCAAGAACTGCGCTTTGATCTCGGCGACAGCGAAAAGAGCAGCAAAGGCGCGGCCGAAGCTCCAGGCAAACGCCGCGTGCCAATAACCAGCACGCAGCTCAAACAGATCGCTAAACTCCTTAATCAGGCGTTCTCTGGCACTGTTGAATTTAACTCTGTTTTTAAAGGCCTCGAAGAAATACTCGGTTCTCCGCGTTCGAACTGGGATGCCGAAATGCTGCGCCAGTTGTTCGATCTGTTCGGCGAACACGAAAAAGAATTCAGAGCAACCCAGGAGTCACTCGTTATCTGGTTCAGACTGCTGGGTTTCTGTCTGCGCCCGGGTTATGGCGTGGCCGGTGACGTTGCCAGAGTCGACAGCATCTGGCAGATGATTGATGAAGAATTTACTTACGACAACCCTGAATTCTGGTCGGACTGGTGGATAATGTGGAAACGCATAGCACCCGGTCTGTCGATCGAGCGCCAGGAAGCCCTGAAAAGTCGCATTGAGCCAATTCTTTTCCAGACCCGCCGCCGCGACAAAAAAGAACGCGCGGTTGGTCAGCACGAACGCAACCAGCTCTGGCGCCTGCTCGGGCATCTTGAGCGTCTACCAGTAGCTGAAAAAGAGCGGATCGGCTGGTGGATAGCCAAAGCGCCGCCAAGCTACGGCGTTGACAGCATTGCACTGCACGCACTTGGCCGCATCGCCGCCAGAGAACTGGCATACGCGCCAGACTCAGCAATGGTGCCGCAGGCAACCGCTAATGCCTGGGCCGAGCATCTGCTGAAAAAAGCAGTTCCGGGCAATTCCTACCTTGATTCAGCCTTGCGCGAAATTGGCCGCAAAACAGGCGATCGGCTGGTGCAAATTGACGATCTTCTGCGCAAAGGAATTCTCGATGTTTTCAAAAAGAAGTTGCGCAAAAAAGCTTTTATTCAACCGTTGCTGAAAGCAGCGCAGCTTGAAGACAAAGAGCTGGCCGAAATGATTGGCGAAGCACTGCCGTCAGGCTTTGTCTGGGTCAAGGACAGCTGATTCTCTTAGACTGATCAGTTCATAAATCTGCACAGCCTGTTCTTTACCGCGAATTTCGGTAAACGGCATTTTTTCGGCATTTACGAATGACTCGATATGTTTCCAGGTGCTGCCTGAAACGACAATCTTTGAGTGTCGGCCTTTTTTTGAGGCTGTTTCAAGACGTGAAGCCAGGTTGACTTCATCGCCAATGACCGTAAGATCCTTGCGCCGGCTGCTGCCGACATCGCCGAGCAAAACGCTTCCGGTGCTGATACCGACACCGACATCTATACCTGTTTTGCCAACAAACTTGCTATTTTTTGACAGGTCACTGACAAACTGCTTAATGGCAAAAGCAGCTTTAACAGCGCTTAATGTGTGATGTTCCGGCTCACTATGGTGAAAAACCGCCATTATCGCATCGCCGATAAACTTGTCGACCCGGCCGTGATTGGCGCGAATTATCGGCTCAACGCCGCCAAAAAATTCGTTGAGCAGCGCGAACACACGTTCCGGGCTGCTCTTCTCACTGAGCCCGGTAAAATTGCGCATATCTGAAAAGAGCACAGTAACCTCGACGCGGCGCCCTTCACGCAACGATTCTTCAGACTGATCCTGAATTGCCTCGAGCACTGAATCGGAAACATAGGCACGCATTTTTTCGCGCTCGCGCAGGCCGCGCACCATGCCGTTAAAAGTATCACTCAGGCGCCCAAGCTCGTCGTTTCCCATGTGAGGAAGCGTGACATTGAGATTGCCGTTGCCAACCTGCTGGGCGGCGATGTCGATACGACTGATCGGCCCGATAAGGCTGGCAGTCAACACAAGACTCAGAATGATGGCGCCGATCAATGCTGCCAAAGCAAGCCCGCTGATCACCATTTTAACGCTGTTGAGTCTGGCTTCTATCGGCCGGGTCGAGGTAAGCAGGCAGGGTGTGTAGCTTTGTGAATGCATTGAAGAAAGCGGTCTGATCGCATACAGATAAGTTTCGTCTTCGCTGGCAATTGTACCTATTTCTTCGGTTTTAAAACGTCGGCTGCGCTCGAAGACATCTTTCAGCTTGTTCCATAAGTGCGACTCTGGCGGAAAACCCTTTTCAGCCTTGAAATTCGCATAAAACGACAACTCAACGGGAAAATCACGCTTTTCAGTGTCAGCGTGGTCGAGCGCCATTCGATTCTGGGTAAATTCATCGAACGCGAAACGTTTTTCCAGATAATAGTCGGGCAGCTGAACGAACAGGCCGCCGATTTTGCCATCAACCCGTATCATTATGTTCATAAAATACATATGCATATTCTGAAAGACAAAATAGTTCAGATTAGTTGGTCTGGTAAAATCTAACTCCGAGCCAATAACCTGCAGATACTGCTGCATCTCCTCTTCTATTGCCGCATCTACTACAGATGAAGGCTCGCCCAGCTGTTTATCAATTTTGGTTAATTTTGCCGCAACCATTTCCAAAGACTTTTTGAGAGCAACATTGATATCGTCCCAGTTTGTTGTAACAAAACGCCCATTTTCATCGGTGATGACGTAATATTGGAGAAGGCCTTCTTCAGCCGCTTTCTGCATGGCATTTGCAATACTTTCGTATGTCAAAGGCAAGTCAAGACGGCTTTTCAAATCTTGATAGATGGAATTCTCAATCAGACGCGGCGCATCGCGATAACGCAGTTCGAGCGCCTCAAAACCAGCTCGCATTTTTACCAGAGCCGACTCTCTCAGCCTGTTTTCTTCGTGATAAGCGAAGCTTCTGCCAATGCTCAGCAGACTGACAATTGGAACCAGCATTGCAACAGCAAAAATTGCGGTAATGCGCATTCTCAAAGACATGGCCAGATTCTGCAAACGCATGACTCCAGGCAACACTATGCTGCTCAATATCAGCAACAGCATGGCGACATACGACAGCCGGTACAGCATCTTTGAACGCGCCTGCTGCAGGCCTGAGATATCGGCCAGCGATACTATTCTGACCGGGCTTTTTTCGTCGGCAACGCTGGCACGGGACAGGTAATTCTCGAATTCAAATGTGCTCTGAATGCGCCCTGTGTAGGCATCGAGAAGTCTCTGCCAGAGGTTGCCGTCTTTCAGAGCGGGATCCTGTATTACAAGCGAGCGGTCGGAAATGTTTACCGCGACGAGCGGATGCACAAATCCTGAGCGTGGCCTGGTGCGCCGATTGATCATGCGTTTGAGCCAGAAATTTTCGGGAAATTTTTCCGGATAAAGCATGAGCATGAAACCACCACGTATTTTTTCCGGAACATTGGTCTTCCGGTAAGATTCTACATCCATGTTCCAGACTAAGTAACAAGGCCTGCCAAGCCAACTCATCAGCATCGGATTGTCGAGTGCCCATGAAACATGTTCGATCATATTATCGCCCATTGCTTTCTGCAGCATGTTCATAGCACTACCAGACATCCTGTCAAATTCTGGATTCTTCAACAGTTCTTCGCTATTGGCAAGCAGGTGATGCTGGGCCATCAGCCTGGTGATCATAAATTGCCAGTTTCGCTGACCAAGCATCATATGTTGCGATGGAATATTGAGCAGGCGCCCGTTTTCATCCCAAAACAACCATTTACAGCTGTCGGGATACCATAAATTTATCTGGTCAACAAAAGAAGCGATCGTCTGCGGGCTCTTTTCGATGAGCTTGAGATCTCTGATCAATGACGCAGCGAAGTTCTGAATCTGGTGTTTTTCGGTAGAAAAAAGGCGGGCGCGCGCGCTTTGCAGGTCGAGATCCTGCTTTGCCGTTTCCACGCCGGCAAGGTATTGCTCTTCGACCATATTGGCAAGCGCGAGTGTGCCAACCAGAATCGGCAACACCACTACCGCGAAATACAAAAAAATATTACGCAGGGTCAGTACTCTTCTCGGAGGCGGTTGCATAAAACGATTGTAACTGAAAACCGCAGAATTTGAAACTTTCTGTAGCATGGCCCGATAAATTGAATTATCCTCAAAGCTTGAGGGCAATTCACAATAAGGGCATGGTACATGCAGAACTTTACGGTTAAAGAGAACCAGCTGATTGTTGATCTGATGGCGATACTGGCTTTAAAACTCATTCTTCTGCCCAGGCCTGAAAGCGATTACCAGGTTCATCTGGCGACAATCTCGATCGCTTCTGCGGCCGAAACTTATGTTAACGATGAGATTCTGCGGCCAGCAGTTGCTTCGTTAAGCGGCATCATAAAGAAGGCCGTTGCCTGTGAAGATTATGTCAAAATGGCCGACGGCAATGAAACGCTTAAGCAAAAGCTGCTTGAACTCAAAGCTGTGCTGCAGCAAAAGGTCGGGCCGGTCAGGCAAAAGGCGATCAGTAATTTTTATTATCGTTTTGCCTACAAGCTTTCGAGTATGGCCGGCAAAGAGTTTGCGAATATCGGCAGGCATGTCTCGGCCGAGGATGCCGGGATTTTGCTGTGGATAAGAGAGATTCTTGAGATCAAGGAGCAGGCGGTATGACAACAAAGTCTGATTTTGACCCGAAAGAGTGGAGCGACCTGATGTATTTTGCCTGCATCGGGCTGAGTTACAAGTACAGCACCCGCGATATTCACGCTCTTAGCGATATGGTGGGCTTTCTGCGCGAAATGCTTTCTGCTCACACGTTTCTCACCAGTGCTATGAATAAATACGGCAATCTCGAACTTCTCAGAGAGGTTATCAACGATCTGGTAAGCGCCAGTAAATCACGACAGGAGCTGCTCAACGAAGATTTCAACCCGTTCAAAAATCTTGAACCGACAGTAGCGCGAGCCAATCAGATTCTCGCCGACAAAGCCACCAGCGAAGAAGCGCGTGCGATGCGCGCCTTCACCTATGAGCTTGCTTTTGAAATCGCCAAAGCCGCCGGCGACGGGTTTTTAGGCACTGGCACCAAAGTCAGCCAGAGTGAAGCTGAGTTTTTGAGCGAGTTGAAGAGCCATCTGCTCGACGTCTGAGTATTCGACTGTTAAGCCAAAAATTGGCTGTTGACAGTTCCTGGGCCTGAGCAGAGAGCGGTCTTAAAGTTGCGCTATCGCTGTTTTTTCGTCGGCAAAAATGCTGGTCATGCCAGTCAGACCGATTACCTGAAACACTTCGAGATAAAGCTGCGAAACGCCGACGAGCACGATTTTGCCTTTTAGTTCATAAAGAACATCTTCAACCAGTTCAAGCATCTGGGTGATGCCCTGACTGTTTATGACAGCGACTTTTTCGAGGTTCAACACAACTTTTTTCGTCTTTTCTGCAGCGCTTGCTCTTATGAACGCGCGCACCGCCTGTCCGGCCGGCTCATTAAAATAGCCCTCTGGCCGCAGTATCAGCACATCACCGGCAAACGCCTTTTCCAGCTTGAATTCACTCATTGCTCAATGATAGGATTCGCCCGGGTAGAAGTCAACAACATCAGCAACAGCATACTGCCATTTTCGCAAGGTTGGCCTTGAAAAGCGCCGCCGAATCTGCTACATTAACTCTATTGCGGGAGTAGCTCAGTTGGTAGAGCATCAGCTTCCCAAGCTGAGGGTCGCGGGTTCGAACCCCGTTTCCCGCTTTCAAAGGGGCCGCGGAACTATTTATCTGTTCCGCGGCCTTCTTACTCGGTCAGGTTGTAATAGCCGGTGTCGGGGCGTAAAAGAATCAGCACGAATGTTCCCAGACACAAGCCTGCCATCATCGCGAATTTCATGGACCTGAGGTCCTTAACTTCCTCTGGCGAAAATCTGGAGAGTGGAAACAGCCGGTTGAAGCCAGTATTAAAGCCAATGATGTTTAAGACCTGGTAGATAGCAAGGGCGCCCCAGAAATTCCAGAAATTGGCGGAGTATAATTCTGGCTGGTTAATGCTTTTGCGAAAATAATCAAAAATCTCAAAACCGAACAGCAGCATTACTGCCAGATATGATGCTGTCCCTGCCAAAATCATGAGTAACATTGCGGCGAAAGCAATCTTTGCGCACTTAAGTGTTTGCATTTTCAATTTGGTGGCCAGATTCTGGCGGTTACTATTTCATGAAAAAACCCTGCATATCTTTTAAATATGCAGGGTTCTGAGATACTGAATTACTTGAATTCTACGGTTGAAGCGGCCAGCGGTTCTGAGCAGGCATAACCGATCATGCCGGTTGAAGTTACGTTTTCGAACTTCTGAAGAACGTCGTTCCACTTGCTTTCGATCTGACCACCGGGAACCTGGTATTCAAAACCAACATGGAAAGTCACATAAAGCTTTTCACCAGGCTGGCTGGTTAACATCATGCTCCAGAATGAGCTTCTGAAATCACCCTGATAGGACATTCCGGCAGAAACCCAGCTGTATACATCAGGAGCCAGAGAAGAATAACCGTCGGTAGAACTTGCCCACTTTGGTTCTTCTTTCAGATTTGCCGGCCATTTGATGTTTTCGATCGGCGAACCATCCTGGTATGAAGACCAAACCTTGTAAAAGCACAGGTCTTCTTTATGATGCTGCAGATTTTCTGCCTGATCCTTTTTGACCTTTTCCAGGGCTGATCCCAGGGTTACTCCCTCGGGTAAAAGTGCCCTGACGTTAAATGCAGTTTCTGCGCCGGCCGGAATAAAAAATTTGCCGTCGCGATAGTCAAACATCGACATATCGCATTTTGCACGAGTTGGTAAGCCAACATGGGAAACAAGCATTATGCCACGCCCGAAATTCTTGGCATAAGCCGGGTCAAGGTCATCCTGAGCAAATACCGAAACTGCTGAAAGAAGCACCATCAGAGACAGCACTAGCATTTTTTTCATGTTATTCTCTCCTCTAATTTTTTATACAACCAATCATTGCTTAGCAAAAGGCTGTCGACCTACGCTGGTGCGATCCATCATCACCTCGATTTTTCTCTATAAATAATGCTGTAACACGCAATATAAGCGGCACAAATTTTATATGCCCACAAAACGGCAGCGTAATCCCGCCGCGCTGAATAGTCAAGCAAATGCAAAACGAAAATTGCTCGACAAAGAGATTGGGTGATGCCAATTGGCCGTAGCAACGATTAGAAACCGTGCAGGCAACGCTGGTTAGAAAATAGCTTACATACCCACAGAAACAACTTTGGTATCGCGCAACATCCCTGCAACAGTCGACTCTGTTATGCTGCTGACCGGAATATTACCCTGCACCAACCGGCATTCGATAACCACCTGCAACGCCCTTTTGTCGCCATCCTCAATCAGATAAAAAGCGACGCTGCTTACATCGTTGACCTTGTTGAAAGAGTCATTGCTGTTGTTAGGCTCAAAAAGGCCGCCAGCTGAAACCCCGGAGTCTGGAGCGGTGAAAACCGCGCCGGGCAGACCCACTGGAAAAGTGGAGTGACGCGTATAGTCTCCGGTACGCAGATAGTTCAAACTCCGAGATGTCATTACCAGCGAGCAGCCCTGCCAGCGACCGCTGGTCAGCTCACTGAACGCAGAAGCTTCGACAGCAGACTTGATTATCGCAAAATAGGCTACCGGCTGATTGGTGGTGTTACTTTCAAGTTTTTTATCGCCACCTTCAAGCGGGTTGAAAGCGAGAGAATTAATGCTGATATTGATCTCTGGCGAAATTCGCTCAGCTTCGCCACTGACTTTGATTACAAACGCGCTGTTGGCCTTCTCAAGATCTTCTTTCAGCATGGCCATCAGAAGCTGAACTTCTTTCTGGCGCGAAGCCTTCCATTCACCAACGCGATAAGATGTCGTCAGCTGCCTGAACAAAAGAAATATCGACAGCATGAATGCAGACAGAATGCTTGCTGCAACAAGTATTTCGACAAGAGTGTAGCCTTTACGGGTTTTCATCAGTTTCTTACCCGGGTTGAATTGATTGTCTTCTTGATGTTTCTTGTCATGTCATTGCCTTCGATTATAACTTCAAACTCTATCGCGTCTGTCTTGTATTGTGTCTGCCCAAGAACCCGGCAATTGGTGTGATACTTCAGTTTAAAAGGCGAAGTTCTTTCACCTTTAAGCGGGCCAAGCAGATATTTTGCCCAGGGATCGGGAGTCGCAGTTCGCTTGTCTCTGACCGTAAAATTATAGGCGTAGTAAAACTCTGACGGAAGCTGCTTGAACTTTAGCAGCGCCAGCTGAGTGATGCCCTGACCGAGAAAGTCCATCTGAACGCGCTCAAGCAATCTGCTGTTTATCGGGGTAGCATTGCGCGAACTGCTGACGTACATTCCCGCCAGAGCCAGCAAAGCCGTTGAGAACACCAGCACGATGATTATGGCCATGCCATTTCTATTCATATTTCACTCTTCCAGATTAGCTTTCAGGGTTGAAACCTCTACAGGTGGTGGCTGCACGTTGTTAGGCTCGGTCCAGCTCACCGTCAGGTCGTATTGCTTTACCATTATCGGATGGTATTTGTCTGATCCGTCAAAAACGGCGCCATCGGTCGCTTCACCTAGAAATTTCCAGGTCTCACTATTATTCGGGTCGTAACTGCTGTCGTTAAGATCAACAGGATGATAAGCAAATGTGATTGGATAATCGCTCACTACCAGCTGCACAGTGTAAGTCGCCACGCCTGTTCCGGAGATATTGCCGAGGGGAACTGTGCCGCTCGCGGCCGCGAGATTGCTGTTGTGCGTGCCCGTCGGTACCTGGTCGAATGGCAGTTTCAGAAGCTTATTCATTGACGATTCGGCAACGTGTATCGCATCGATTCTTCGCATGTCTTTTTGCGTCATCTTGTGACCCTGGCTGAACACGCCAACAATCGGCAGTATGGCTACAGCCATAAGTATGGCAGCCAACATTATCTCAGTGAGAGTTATACCTGATTTTGCATTTGTGTTATGTGTTTTCATGCTATTTGCTGCTATCTGCTATTTTGTCGAGATCGGCCTTGGTCCATAGAGTAAAGTCTTTTACTTCGGCACCATCAAACAACGCGACGCGGTGAACGCCCATTCCACCAGTCAGGTAATTGCCGGTATAAACCCAGTCAATTTCGAGACCAATTTTCAGCGGAATTTCGTCGATAGAGAGCAGATCTTCGTTTTTGCCAAGCAGACAATAGCGCAGATTATACTCGCTGTACATCGAAGCCCTGACGGTAATTCCAAAGTAGCATACCATATCTGCCAGCATTTGCATCCTTGAACTGGCCGACGAAACAACGACCTCCAGCCTGGGAAACCGGTCGCGAGATTGTGCCTCATGGCTGTTGCTTCTGACAGTAGTAGTGTTATCCGCGACTTCATTCAACATGTCAAAGCCGAGATCTTCGAATTCACTCTTGTTTAAAGCAATCATTACGTCTGAAGCCTCAGTCGGCATAAATAAAGCAATTCTGCGCCACAAGAGAGCTCCCGAAAGGTTGGCAAGAAATGGTACATCTGTGGCCTCCTTGATCGGTTGCCACAGATGTATGAGTTCATCGCAGGCGCGCAGGTTGCTGCCAGATACTGACAACAACACTGCCATGCAGATCGCCACACACAATGAGTTAACTTGTTGAATCACTTACTTGAACGTCTTGTCTATGGTTCGTATATCGAGTCTTGATGAGGAAATCGGAACTATAATCTTGAGGTAGCGCACGTTTGGATTGCTGGTAGCATTTCTGGGACTATCAGGATTTGCCGGCCAGTTGCGGGCATCATCCTGGACCTTCAGTTCCATAACATAGTTTTCAGCTATTCTGAAAATATGCATATACTTCGCCGCAGCACCGATGTCTTTGAGCAGTGCCGACTCTTTGTCGCGCAGATACCAGCTGTCGATTGAAACGTTGCCGACATTGTCGCTCAGTTTGGTTTCGAACGTGACCGGCACGTCAATCTCAAGCGTCGAGGGCTCGTTAGTGCTTTTCTGGGCCAGAATTGCAGCAAATGGCAGCGTGGCAGTAATTTTGAATTTGCTGTCAACACCAAATATGTTGCCAGGATCGCTTATGCTCTGAAATACCCAATCTTCAACACCATTGCGCTCTTCAGACTTGCCGGTTTTTTCTGCCAGACATGCCCATTGCCCATCAACATAGGTCGGCAGAACGTTTGAGGGGCCAACCATAAGCTGATCCGGGTTCTTGTCGTCTTTGGCCTGAATGAACGCGAGCGGGCGATCGTTGTCGATAATAACGATCTGACCGTCCATAAAATCGCCGCCGGCATTGCCAGAAGCGTCAACCAGGTTGAAGCCATATCTGAGATTTTCGTAACTGCTGAGCTGGTTAGCGTATTGATAAGCCATCTCGGGATACATGTTGCCAGCGCTCTGCCTGAAATAGTCAAGATCGCTTAACGCGATGATATATTTTCGGTAGGTCCAGCTTCTGACTTTTGGCAGCGGGCAGTCGCCAGGCAGGTCTTTAAATGAATATAGATACTGCTCGACCTTGTGCGGCAGCTTGTTAGACAGGCCATCGGGCGTGTTGCGATACTTGTTCTGAGCAACCGCGAGAAAGGCTGCGGGCAGGCCATCTGGAACATTTATTCCCTCAGCATTATTATGCTTAAGCTTGCCTGTCGACTTTGCAATACTATGCTTGAGCGACAGATTGAAATACTTGTCAACGAGAAGAGGAGTCAAATTGGGGTGAGTGCTCAAGTTGCCATAGGGGTTATCGTTGGCAGTCCAGAAAACTATATTCGCCGGGTTGCTCTTGCCATCGGCAGTATTAGAGAGCTTTTCGCCAGTAGTGCCCCACAGGTATGCCGGCGACAGATCAAGCGCTTTTTGCATGGTATTGGCAAGATCGGCGAGGGTAGCGGCCGGCGGCGTATCATCAAGCACGCTCACCCGGCATTGCGCTCCAATCGTGATCGGCACGAACTTGGTCTTTTCTACCGGAATGGTGATTACGCTACCATTCGAGAGGGTTTTTTGCACCTTCTCGAAATAATCATAGCTGTAAACACGGCTTGCATCAACTCGCAGAATATAATGACCTGGTTCAGACGGAATGGAAAAAACACTGTCGCCGGCTGCAATAAAGAGTTTAGCGACATTAGTTTCCTTGGTAATATTTACCAGTGACTTGGTGGAATCATAAGGATCTTCAAGGCTTATTTTCCAGGTAAATTTAGGTGTTTCGGTGAGCCATCTCAGGTTATTGTGAGGCTCTTCAGGTTGAGGTGGGACTTCCAGCAACATAGTCGAAATTCTGTCGATGCCAACCTTTTTGTTAGCGAGGTTTTCCCGGGCCTGAAAGCTCCAGATTTGACTACCCTTGATCTGCGGAATTACAAAGCTTTCGCCGACCGGATTGCTTGGATTGTTTTTCTCAAGAGCAGATTCAGAATTTGTATTGCTACTGATCAGGGCTGGCCGATAGTTATAGCCACTGCTGAGAGAAGAATCCGGCTTTCCGCTCATAATCACGCACGACCCGCCCGGAAAAACCGGATCTTTATAGGTCTGAACGAAAATCTTTGTCTTTGCCCATTCACTGTTGTCTTTCGCCTTGGCAAGAATAGCATCTGACAGATAATCGCCCTTTTTGTCAGCCAGAACGCCACGCGGCATCTTGTCATACTGATAATACTTAAAAGATGATTTTACGCTGATCTCATACTCGCCCGGCCCGAACATGATCGGTAATACCGGCTCCTTAGTGCTGGTGTTGCCGTCAAGAATAGTGTTATTCAGCGGATCGCCATACATGTTTTTGGTCTGAACAACTTTCCAGTAATAGAAAAGATGGGCGCGCTCAGTAGTCGAAGGAAACCTGCCAATAAAGCTGTTACCATTGGGGTCATCAGTCGCTTCACCAGCGCGGTTAACACCGTTGTTGTCAAAGTCAGGAGAGTTTTCAACCGTAAAGAAATACTGTGTTGCGTCATTATAGGGCGTTGGCGAATCGTTCATATCCTTGTCATAAGGACCGTTGATATCGATATTTGCCGTCGTACCGGTAACCTTTGGCGGGGTGCAGACGTTGATAACCGCAACTTCTGTTCTATAGGTATCGCTTACCTTCGGGGTAGTTCTGACCAGGGTGCCCGGGCACATCGCCCAGCTGTTTTTGTCGGTCAGCTGCGCCGCGGGGCAGATAAAGTCCTGTTCGAAATAGTCTGAACCGAGCAAAATGTCGCCGCTGGCATCCATAAACTTGCCGCTGTAGTAATTCAGCATGGTTACGCCTTTATAGATGTCCTGCTTGAATTTAGCTCGATAGAGATCGGGAACCATGGTCGACTTTTTGTAATAAGTATAGGCATCTGCTGCCTTAAAATTCGGCATATCCTTACCCGGCTGATTGACAGGCTTTCTCTTGGTCGAAACAAAGTAAAGGTTGCCAAATCCATCAGCATCAATCGAGTTGGGCAGATCAGGAATGTTAGATATATCTATGACCTCGGGAATACATGGCTTTGCTTCAGTCTCATTTCTGACAAACGAATAGACCAGCGGAATGGTCTTGTCATAGGCATAAACGATACCTCCGGTCTGCCACCACTGGTCAGAAACCGCCACATCTGTAACTTCTTTAAGAAATCCGCTGGCAGGAACGTTTGCCAGAGCCAGCCACTGATTGATTTTGTTGGTGCCGAGAACATATACCCAGTCAGTTGTAAGATTTTTCGAGCTGACGCCCACTTTAACCGCTGTCAAATCTGCCGGATCACCTATCGTAGAAGAAGTATACGCTGCATTATTGAGCTTCAGCGAGTAATTCGGCGTACCAAAGTCGCGGGTATAAAGGTAACTGCGCCCGGCGCCGGATACCAGACAAGAGAGAATCGGCGTGTTGCCAGTGGGTATCGGAGTACCCGGGCCAGTGCCGGGTGCGCAGGGGTCGCCGCATTCGTTAAGCGTGTCTTTGGTGTTGGTTGAACCGAGAACGACGCTGCCAGCCTGCCCGCGGTCGAAGGGTCCGGCCTTTTCATCAACACTGTAGCTCATCAGCTTCAGCTTTTCTTCGTTAATCTGCACAGTCTCTCTTACCAGCTTATGACACAGACCTGCTCGAAAGGGAAAGCCGGCGCCATCCATACATTGCACAAAGCCATACATTTTGTAAGGCCCGAGAATGGTGTTTGGGTTTGTAGTTCCATACCAGTCCGGTCTGAGATACGTAAACTGGCTGTTTATCTGGTCTGCCGCATCGCCAGAATGATACCAGCGGCCATTGGCAATCTGGTAATAGCCGGGCTTGCCGGGTGCCGCCGCCGGCATCCACGAACAGGGGTAGCAGTCGCCATAATAACCATAGCTGGTTGTATATTGTGAAGGGTAACTCTTGTTGTCGTGAATACCAACACCACTGCCGGTATTGCCGGGATAGTTGTGATGAATATGCATGATTTTATCTTGTAAACTCGCATCATACGGACCATCTGGCGCAACATGCACGCTGGTCAGACACTTTCTGATGAGCGGGTACGGCGAAAAGTGCATGCCGGTTGTGCCATCAGACGAAAATGTCCACAGCTCCTTTTTGATGCTTTTGCTGATCTCATTGAAAAGCATTGATGCCGACAGGTTAAATGCCTTGCCACCATCATAAAGATAGCCCGGCGTGCTGCCTGCAACCAGGTTATTCAGCTTGTAAACGCCTCTTACCGGTCCGTCACCTATAAGCAGATAGGCATCACCGTTTTGCACGTAAAAATCATCCAGCGCAATAGCGTTGGTCGGAAAGAACACCGTCATCGCCAGGACAACCAGAACGATAAGCTTTTTCATGACAACCGGTTACCTTTCTCGAAACGTCTTGATTCCCTTAATGAGGGAATCTATGAGATAAGAATTAAACTTGTACTTTTCAAAAAGCGCGCGACAAACCTGCTCGGTGATATCCTGGCCGCCGGCAATAAAGAGCTTTGCCGGGCGAACAGTCGCGACCAGAGATCCGACATCTTTGCGGTGGGCAAGATGTTGAAATGACAGATTCTCGATAGTTTTCATCAGAGAAGGCGCCCAGTGGTTGGCAATGGTAAAAGTATTTGGCTCAGGCAAAGGCGACTTGAGTATTATCTGGTATGCGGTGTTAGACCACAATGGCGTATTCTCAGGAATGTTCTGGTGAACTTCTAATGGTGCCTCTGGCGCAGTGAGAGTGTCATCAATGACGCTTGCAACATTGAGTTTACCAGCTGTTTCCTTAATGGTTTCGTCGAGTTCTGCCACTATTTTTTCGAGCTTTTCAACGGTCTCAGCGCGTGACAGAAAAATTTCTTTCCAGATTGAATCCTGCAGGTTAACAATTTCCTTGTCGATTTCGGCAAATTCTTCCTGCAGCTTGTCGAGCTTTTTCTGATCTCTCACTTGAGTTTCAGCATGTCTCTTAGCAATTTCATCCTGCGAAATTTTAAGCTGAGCCAGTTTTGTGCTTTCGACAGTCCAGTTCAGCCGGGTTCTAGAGATCGTCTCCTGAACCTTGCTCTGTTTAGCCAGCAGAGCATCGATCTTCGGCGCCAGCACTTTTTGCTGCGCCGCCATTCTACCGTAGACCTGCTCCATGACAGAGATTTCATTGCGCTTCAGCTGCGGGCGGGTAAAACGGTGTGAGACAAAATCAAAGTCTTTCATCTCGGGATGCAGAACCAGGCAGGTGCGATAATCTATCGTCGCAAATGGGCTTTCGCCACCGACCAGGCTCGATGTGCTTATAACCAGCAGAATTGTGAGCAGCAATATTTTACTTTTCAATTTTCTCTTCACCTCGATCAGCTGTTTTTATATCAGATGCGCTTTTAATAATTGCGCAGGCAACATCAGTGTAATCTTTGGCACCATATTTGAAAGGGTTGTTACAGACGCCCGGCAGTTTTCTCTGCCAGTAATGGCGGCTGTTCGCCAACCAGGCAGTGAATTCTTCGGAGTTGAGGCTTTTTTCGTCGTCAAGAAACGCTTCTAATCGACGATCGCATAAGATATGCATCTGTGGCTCCGGCGGATGCTGAGTCGGTGCCAGAGCCGCAAAATCCATTAAAATATCGACCTTATGTTGCTGCTTGATCTGGGTATAAACATTGGCCAGGTCTTTTTCGACGCCCTCAAGAGTGCACCAGACCAGCGCCTGATCTGGCAGCATGTTTTCATCATCCTGAAGATTTATTAATACCTCGCGCCGTTGCCTGATATATTCGAGTTCATTTACCAGCTGTGCGCGACTTTTCCACAGGCCGGCATTCTGGCCGTCCTTGTCAGAAAAAGCTTTGCCAATCTTTTTCTCGATCCCCTTCAACGCAGCCGTCGCGGTCTCTTCAAGCTTGTTCAGATGAATACTCTCTTTAGCAAAATCCTTTACTGGTGCCGAAATAGTAGAGAAAAACCGCCGCGACTCCCAGTCGAATTTCTGAAAAACCGGATGCGACAACATGCAGGCTCGCGAGTCTACATAGCCGATTTCACCTGCAAAAAGCTGGCCAGTCGCAAGAAAAAGGAAAAGAAAAGGTAATACGTACCCTCTGATTTTGGGTTTGGCTTTAGTCAAAAGAACACCTCTAGGATTTGTGAATAAGTCTGAATTTTAAGCAATCACTATGCCATCTACAAAGAACACTCTGTATTTTCTGCTATTTTTTATTCTAGTCCTAACTAACATGGCAGTCAAGACCACCAGAAGTTTGAAGTTCGTGCAGTCCCTGCCAACTGACCGGATTTGACCGATTTTTGCCGGTCATTACGCTGATCGGACACTTTTTTTACTGCTCCAGGCAAAACTCTTGTGTAAAAATATCTTTACACAAAAGCAGGCTTTTTTACGAATACCAGTCTAAAAAGTGACAGGCGGCGGTGTTGCCGGAGGGTTACCCAGCGAACTGTAGACAATTTCACTCGCAACCTGCTGCCCCTCGCTTATGGCAGACAGCTCATTCAGCGGCAGATTGTCATGAACAGGCCTTTCCTCATTTCGCAAATAAACAGTCTGAGTCGGAAACGCAAATTCAACCTTGAGAGCCTGCGCAAGCCTGATAATATCTGAGAAAAGCCGATGCTTTTCACGCAGTTCGGTTCCCCAGTCGGGCGTCTTAACAAAGCAGTAAAGCATTATGCCCAGCGAAGTCGCGGCAAAGTCGTTGAGATTGACAATATAAAAATCCTTGCGCGTGTAGGGATGCTTGCGAATCAGCTCGCGAATGCCCTCACAGAAGCTGTCTATCTTTTCTGGCGGTGTGTCGTAAGCAATACCGATGGTCGCGGTGATACGCCTGAACTGTCGCGCGCCGTAGTTGTCGATGTGGGCGTTGATCAGTTCTGCGTTGGGAATAGTGATAAGCGAGTTGTAAAAAGTTCGTATGCGCGTGCTGCGAACGCCGACTGATTCAACTGTGCCGTCAGCGCTGCCGATGGTTACCCAGTCACCAATCTGAAACGGCCGATCAATAAGCACTGTAAGCGAACCAAAAATATTCGATATCGTATCTTTTGCGGCCAGTGCAAAGGCGAGACCGCCGAGTCCGAGACCGGCGAGAATCTTGTCGATATCGACCGCAAAAATGTCAGCGATAAAAACCAGCCCGAAGACGATTACCATCGTCTTGAGCGCGCGCGTGATCAGCGGAACCAGCAGATCGTCGAACTTGTTCGCAGTCTTTTCGGCCTTGCCCTGCAAAAAGTTGCCGACAACATCCATCATGCGATAACCCGCCCAGACACCGGCCATGGCCGATATCAACTTGACGCTGACCAGCAAAACAACCCTGGCGTCACCGGGAAGCCCCAGCAATGACAAGCCCAGCCACCAGAACAGCGTGGTTGCGGTTATGCTTATCGGCTTGATAAAGCGATCCTGAGTTTCGGCATCAATAATGACTTCTTCGCGCCTGAACAGAACCCTGATGATGTGCTGCAATACATGGGTCGTAATTCGGCTGAAGCCCAGACCAAGAAATACGATACAGAACAAACCCAGCCATTGCCAGTTTTCGAGCAAAAAACTTTGCTGCAGAAGAGCAGGAAAATTTTGCCGCATGTAGTCTCTTATGCGCACAGACAAAGGCACTTCAACACTGCTGAGCACGCCCTCGATCAGAGGCTTGTCTTTGAAGGCATCATAGAGTTGCGGCAGGTCAGCAACTGTTTGCGCCGAGAATTTCCATGATTCGATGCTGGAATCGGCATTCTTGATTTTCTCAATGACAATGCGGCCACTGCTATCATTAAGAAGCACTACCGGCGGATTCTGGCGATCATTCGGCAACTCCACCAGATCAATATAGCGGTAGCGATCGAGAACAGATTTAAGCATCGCGACGCGTTCGGCACCTATCTCGCGCCTGACCGTGCGCTCGATGCGACTCAAATCAAGGGTATTAATCGCGTCGGCAACTCCTGCTCCGCCGCTCTGATTCATGGCCAGCAGAAAAAGTCGCATGATTTCGCGCGCTGAAAAATACACCGGGTCGATCGTGCTGTCTTCCTGCTGTGTCTTTTGTGAGCTCTCAACAAGCTCGGTATATTCGGCAAGACGGCTGAGAGTCTTGCTGTAATTAAACTTCCATTCGCCAGAATCATAGCGGTACAGAGCGATTTCAATGCCGAGTTCCTTGCCGACCGGCAACACATAAGTGCGCCCGCTTTGTTCAACCGGAATGGCATCGATCTTGAAAGTAAAGTGATTGAGAATCTTAAACAACTGATCAGCCAGCTCTGGGCCGCGACTGTGCCGACTTTCTTCAGGAACTTCATCAAGATAAAGGGTTGCCAGCGCAGCAATGATGTTCTCTGAACGGCCACTTTTGACGTCATTCATAGTCGACATAAAGGTTCGAACCGCATCGCGCGGATTTTCGAAACGCAGTTTTACCGCTTCAGCCGTTATGACTTCAGGGTTTTGCACATTCGATTCGCTGGCAGTCTCAGCAAAAATCGGGGTTACAAGAAGGGCGAGAGTAAAAAACACAACAATCAGGCGACTTTTCATAGCTTCCTCGGGAAATTTTTATTAAAACTAACACAGCGGGCGGGCAGATGCAAACCTCGTTTCCCCGCAATCTGAAAACTCTTGTTAAAACAGTTGTTGCCGCCAACAACGCTGCAAATGCCAGTACAGCGCCAGGGCCATTATTATTAATCCCCTGGCCGACAACTCAATTGTAAAGCAAGCTTTACAATTAATTCGCGCCAAGGCGGTACAGATAGGCAAGTAACCATTGACGACTTGCCAGAATCCGCTTATAATCACTACTATGAACAAAAAAATACTGTTTTTAATGATCCTGGCTTGCACACTGATCTTTGGCTGCAGCAGCGGCGGGTCGAGCAAACCTGTCAGCGTCGTTTCCGGGCCGACGGTAACTTCGATATTTCCAGCCAGCGGCGGACCGGGTACTCTTGTCACCATCAGCGGCAGCAACTTTGGCCTGGTACAGAGCACCAGTATCGTCAGCTACGCTGGTGTAACCGTTGTTCCGATTACCTGGTCTGACAATCAGATAAGCTTGAAAGTGCCAGACAGCGCACCCAACAATGGTAATTTTGTGGTTGTGGTCAACGGCGTGTATTCAAACGCGAGCATGGTTTTTAACCTGAGCAACCCGTCGATCTCTTCTATTTCGCCCTCTCCCGCCGCCATAGGGTCAGAGGTAACTATTTCCGGCCAGTATTTTGGATCTTTTAACACTGGATGCTATGTGACCTTCAACAGCTCTACTGCAGCTATCAAAAACTGGAACAACAACAGCATCACCTGCACAGTACCTGATTTTTCAAGCTCAAACTCAGGCGCGGTTTCGGTCGTTGTCTGGCTTGATGCTTCCCGCTATTCAAACAGTTACTCTTTTAATCTGGCCGCGCCAACCATCAATAATGTCAGCCCTAGCATCGATAACATCGGCGCCCGCGTCATCATCACCGGTCAGGCATTCGGCCAAAACCAGGGAACGATAACAGTTGGCGGTTACACAGCCCAGATCGTCAGCTGGCTGGACACCAGGGTTGAGTTTCGCGTGCCACAGGTTAATTCTGCCGGCTGGAAAACTCTGACACTGACCGCCGGCGGAAGACAGGTAAATAACTCATTCACCGTCGCCGCCCCCGAAATAACCAGTCCTCAGTCATCATTTACCGATGTTGGCAATGGCGATGTTGTAAGCATAAGCGGCAATCACTTTGGTTCGTCTGATGATCAAGTCACCAAGAGCTTGCAACTCATTGACGAAAGCAACAAATACTATACACCAATCATAACTAGCTGGTCCGATACAGGCATTACATTTACCTGGCCAGTACCCGACAAGTTATGGGCTTCACAGCTCGTCTATATCAACATATCGGTCGGGGGTCTTACCAATCAGTCGTATTCTGTAACCGCTGATTAGCCCTTTATCACATGTGAAGTCGGCAATTTAAAATCGCCGACCAAAAGGCGCATCATATTTGTTTAGAAGCCATTTGCTGTCGTGTTAAAATTCTGTCAGATCAACAAATTTGCTTGGCAATAGCTGGCAGGCAGCTCTAGTGCTGCTTGGTTGCTAACCGAGCTGACAGGAGAGAAAGCAGTGGCGAAGAAAGTATCTGGTTTTTCTGGAAATTTGCGAGTGGCTTTTCTGCTGATTATCGCGATATTCTGCTATGCGCAGTTGTTTGCCCAGAAGACTTCTGAACCGCCGGAAACCATGGACGATTTTTTCAGGGATAACTTTCCGCTCGAATCAACTTTAAAGCAGATTGACGCGGATATTGCGAGGAACCCTGGCAGTCCGGGTCTCTGGCAAACGCGTGCGACGCTGCTGGAATCACATGGTAAGACCGATGAAGCCCTGCTGGCGCTCGAAAAAGCGCTGGCGCTGATACCTGAGCCAGCAGCTTCCCGGCAAAATCAGAAGGGCAAAGTAAGAATAGTTACCGGGCCCAGTCATGCCGGCGCATTGTTTGATATTGCCAAGCTGTATCTGGCGATGAATCGGCGTGATGAGGCAAAAAAAACGCTTCGTCGTGCGGTGCAAGGCGATTCACCTCACATGATGGCCTGCACCTATCTTGGCAATATCTATCTTGACGAGGGCAATTCTGCCGAGGCTCTCAAGTATTACAGTCTGATGGGCCACAACCTGAGCACCAGCGGCAAGATCAGCAAGGGCAACGCTCTTTACAATCTCAAACGTTACGACGAAGCCATTGCCGAATACAAGGTTGCCGCTCATTGGAAGCCCGAATTGCCATCTGTTTTGCGGCACCTCGGCGACGCTTATCTTAGAGTAGGGCGTCATGCTGATGCGCTGGATCTATACCGGCGTTACGTGAAATTTGCCCGACAGAAAAAAATTCCAGAGTCAGAGATCGCGCCGGTCATCAGCCGCCTTGAGCAACTGAAAAAGCAGCCGAAAACTGGTTCAGTAAAGCAGGATTGAAGCTGCCCAGGCGGGCATTACATTTCAGCCAACCCGGCGCGACAAATAATCTTCAAGCCTGGCAAGAGACTCGGCAAAGCTGGCGCGGCCGTAGCCAAAGCGCAGATATTCTCCGGGCATATCGAAAAAAGTGCCGGGAATCAGCATGATGCCAGCTTCTGCTACCAGCCGGTCGCAGAACTCGAGTGCGCTGCTGCCAAGATAACGCGGAAAGGTGACGGTGCCGGCGCGTGGGCGCTGCCAGCTGAACAGATCTGTGTGGCGGGCAAAAAATCCGGCGAGCAAATTGAGATTGCTTACGAGGCGAACCCGCTGCTGTTCAAAAATTTGCGGCATGTGGCGAACTGCTATTCCGGCAAGGTATTCGCCCGGCGCGCAATTGCAAATCGTCAGATAATCCTTGAAAGTCGCCAGCCGGTTGTAAATGTCGCGATCTTTCGTCGCTATCCAGCCGGTTCTAAGGCCAGCAAGGCCGCAGTTCTTGCTCAGACAATTCAACGAAATGCCTTTTTCGTAATGATCGGCCAGATGCGGCAGACGGTCGGCTGCGTCGTGTTCTGAGCCACGGTAAACTTCGTCACAAAACAGGTACAGACCACGTTTGCGCGCAATTTCGATTATCTGCTGCCATGACGACCGGTCAAACAGGTAACCGGTCGGATTATGCGGAGTGCAGATCAGTATCGCTCTGGTGTTGTTTCTTAGCAACTCTGGCAACTCAGCCATGTCTGGTGCCCAATTGCGGTTGGGGTTGCCATGCCAGTGTGAAACTTCTATGCCACGCGACTGCGCTACTGAATAATGCGACTGATACCCAGGAAAATGCACGATCAGATGATCTCCGGGCTCAAGAACCGCGTGCATGAACGCAAAAATTGGTTCTTCGGCACCGGTAAACACCAATACATTTTCGGGAGAGATCGACTCATACAAACTGGCGATATCGCGGCGCAAAGCCGGATCGCCCAGACTCTCGGTATAACCGAGCCAGACCTTTTTCAGTTCTTCTTCGCTGCGCGGCTCGAAGGCCAGCAGATCAGCAACGCTCATGGCCTCAGGATCACTCGAGCCGAGCAGATATTTTGCCGAAAATTCATGTCTGGCAAAATAGCGCTCGAGCTCGAATGGCCTGATCTGCATTATTCTGAACGCTCTACAGCGTTTTCATGCGCATCAAGATCAATGGGCATCATGATCATGACCATCATCGGCAGTGTGCTCTTCAGTAGCGCTGTCTGGTGTCTGTATGGTAGTTTCGCCGTCTTTTACTTCAATTTTCATGTCGCCAACAGTGACGTTGCTGTCGGTGCCATCGGTGTTCACCTTGATTTCGCCAACGCTTACGTTGCTGTCGGTACCATCACCGGTAACGCTCAGCCCCGGCATATTTACGGTAGATTTGTCGCCTTCGGTGCTGACTTCGATACCCGGCAGACTGACCTTGGAACCGCCCTCAGTAGTGTCAATTTTGATTCCTGGCATATCAACCTTGGCTCCACCTTCGCCGGTCTGTATATTTATGCCGCCGGGCAGACTTATATTAGTGCCAGCTGCGCCGCCATCGATTTTCACGTCGGCAGGCTTAACATCTGCTGATTCAACAGCTGAAGGCTGGGCCTGCGGTGCGGCAGGTTCATTGCCACAGCCAACAGCGATAATGGTTCCGGCCAGAAGAGAAACAAAAAGAATTCTATTGATGATTTTCATAACATTTCCTTTACTTAAAATAAGAACAGGCCATGATATTAACATCGTTTATCGTGTACATCAACAAATTCAGTGTCTGCCATTAGACGGCTCTTTTGTGAGTCGCGTTATTACTGGCTAAGCTTGAAAACCAGCTTCTATTTACTCAGCCCGGTCTGAACTATCGGTACAGTCTGGCGGCCTGATTAGTTGCTTAAAATGACGCGCAAAAAGCTGATGAACCCTGATGTCAGCTGCGGTATCGTTGCCGAGCAGACTGGCAAAGCTGGTGTAACCAGAGCGAATATCTTTTATGATCACTGTCTTTTCGGCAACATTAAACAGCACGCGCCACGACTTGAATCTCAGCATGAGACCCTCAGCGCTCTTGATATACTTGTTTCGCGTCTGATCATGTGGGTTGTGGCTCAACTGACTGTTGATAACACCACGCAGATCAACGCCATGCCTCTTGAGATAAGCGGCTTTTGCAGCGGCAGAATCTTCGTAGACAACAGCAAAAGCATCTTTGACAACATTGTCGAGCCAGCCGCGCCGGGCAGTCGGAAAGCTGTCAAAATCAGCAATATATGGCTTTATATCAATGACCGGCGTGTTATTCAACAGGTCTGATCCGCTGATATAAACCCGGTTGCCGTCAACACGATCAAGACGCACACAGCTCATGCCGACAGGGTTTGGGCGATAGGGCGAGCGCGTCGCAAAGACTCCCTTTTTGCCCTTTCCATCAGAGTATGGCGGGTTAGTAAGCGGCTTCCAGTTTCTGTTGAGATGAAAAACAAACAGCACCCAGATGTATTCAAAACCATTGAGATCCTTGAGGCCCTGCTCGTAGTTAAAGCCCTTTTCGAGCTCAATGTAGCCATCGGCCTCAGATAGCACGCCCTGCATGGGCTGCTCCTGATGATAATCGTGGGCACATCTGAAAGTGCCAATGGGCTTGATATCAAACATGTGCCATCATTCGCGGCCAGCGATCAGACGCTCAACATCAGCAGGTTCAAGAATAGTCGGGAAAAACACTTGCGCAAAGTCGCCGAGATCGACCTGTTTTTCTGCGCCGCCTGCCAGGTCGCGAATAATCGTGGCAAACCTGCCATCACGCAGCGAGCGGTAAATCAGTGTGCTGCCGTCGGGGCTTGTTGCAGGCTGCCAGTCATAGGTGCGCGCATTGGTCAGATTTTCATATTGCCAGCGACTCTGCGTATCTTTGAAAAGCTCAAAAATGCTGCTGATCTGACCGACTCTGCGCACAAAATACATGCGGCCGCTCTTCTGGTTAGCATGGCTCTGCCAGTTCTGGCCGCCACTCACAATGGCTTCTTCATTGCCGGCATTAAGATCGCGGTGAGTAAGAACAAAGCCTTCAGCAGTAACCCGCGAGAGCATTACCCGATCAGGCGACAGCCAGGAAAGCTGCCCGCCGGCAAGTCCCTGAAACTCAAACGGCTCAAATCCACCATCTGGAAAGCTAACCACGCCAGTCTGCACAAATCCATCGCTCATGCCTCTGACGCAAAGAATACGGTCATCCCACGGCGACGGCACCGGCCAGCCCAGGCTGCCCAGGGGATCTTCCAGCTGCCATATTGTTTCGAGACTGTCATTTATGGCAACCAGGCCATAATGATTTTCAGAAAATTCGCGGGAAGCCAGAATAAGGCCTTTGCGAGGCCACCAGCAAGCATTACCCTCTTTTTGCGGGGTTTTTGTTAAAGCAGTAACTACGCCAGAATCGCCATCAGGCTGCCACAGATAGATATCTGAGGTTTCATTTCTGACGCCGACAAAGAGTATTCCGGCCGGTATTTCTTGGGCAGAAACGCCGACGGCTAACGCCAGCAGCGTAATGACAAGCAGTAATCTGATTTTCACTTTTCCACGCCTTGCTTGAGAATAAAAGCTACTATACCACAGTCGGCATTCCAGCAGCAGCATTGCCGTGTTCATCCCGGCAGACCACCGATAAAAATAGCGGTAATAAAGAAAAATGCTGTTGCCAGCAAATATGCCAGAATAATCAAAACAGCCATAACCGCCCGGGAAAGAACCGAAGTAGTATTTGCCCAGGCTGTTTGCAGTGTCATTACACAGAAAATTACCGACACAACCGGCTGCAGATAAAAGAGGCCGCCAATGCGTGAGAAGTTAATTATCAGCGCCAACAGGGTTTGAATCGCCATAAATGGAAATATGACCCAGAAATAGCCACGGCCGGCAGAAAGGGTTTGCAGAGTGGTCTGCGTTTCTACGGTATCAGCAACACTATCCTTCTCATGCAATGAGACCACGTCAGGCTCCAATTTTCTGCCGCCATTATAATCTAAGCAGCATACTCAGATATTTTTGGGAGTAAGCGCATCATTTTGCAACACTTCAGACGACTTACGACAGTAAACCATCTTTTTCGCAAAATGTAATCTAAAATTGACAATGGCAGATGGCAAAACAGCAAAGGACAAACGACATAGAAGATACAAGGCCCAGATGTTTTTGACTTTGCCAGCATGCCCTGCTAAGCTTACGCATACGAGTCAGGATGTTTGTGGAGGCTTTTATGAACAACAGACGTTATTTTATTCTCATTTTGCTGGTTGTGGTAGTGCTGCAGCCCGTAAATGTTTTTGCCACACGCAGCAGCAGCGTTCAACTGCAGTGCCCGGTCTGCGATAACAGTCTCACCGCCATGCAACTGATGTCGACCAACAATTTTGGTGGCGTCGACACTGATTTCATGCAACGCCCCATGGGCTCGTCACCGATTCTGATCAGACCGGCAACCTGTCTGAAATGCGGATTTTCAGGCTATATTGACGACTTTTCGAGTGAAGCAAAAGCTAAGATGCCAGCCACTTTTACCGCGGCAATCATGCAGGAAAAAGCACTTAAACCGGCAGTAGACCTGGCCTCTTACACTGATCAGATTGACATGCCGGCCTGGGCTAAATACGACCTTATCGCGCAGGTACGCAAGCTCGAAAACAGCCCGGCCGGCGATATCGCGCATCAATATCTGTCCGCAGCATGGGCCGTCAGAAGCGAAGCGTTTGTGAAACTGTCAGATAGTGATTTTCAAAGAATGAATGAATTCATGAAGGCAACGTTTTCTGAACGACTCAAGGAACGCGACACAAACCCTTCTGTGCAAAGCGTAAACATCGCTCGCGACGCTCTGAAAATGTCGGAAAAGGCCGAGAATCAGGAAGCAAGAGACGCGCTGACAGCGGCAGTATTTCTTTTTCGACTGTATGGAGAAAACCCCGATGCACTCAAGGCTATGCAGCGCCTTTCCCCGATGCTGGCGAGCGAAACCGACAGTGTGATTGAAGAAGACCTGAAAAAGGGAATCGACCTTGAACAGCACTTTCAAAAACTCGCCATCGAAAATTTCAAGCTCGCCATTGCAACCGAGACTGATGAAGAGCTAAAAGCACGTTTCTGCTACCTGATCGGCGAAACTTATCGGCGACTTGGCGATTTTAAAGAGGCGCGCACCTGGTTCGAACAGGTCCGCGCGATCAAAGGCCGCCCGGCATTTCTTGAAGAAATGATCGTCGAAGTAGAAAAACGTATGACCGCAGCCGAATAGAATCACCAGTCAGGAAGCCAAAACTATGAAGATCAACCGAGTAAGCCAGTTCTTTTATTCACCCACGCACAACACAGAAAAAATCGTTACCTCGATCGCCAAAGGAACAGGCGCAGATCCACTGCACCTGGTCGAAAACAACCTGACTTACCCGGGCTATGAAGAAACGCTCATCGACGTCGAAGCGGGTGATCTCGTCATTATCGGCGCGCCGGTTTATGCTGGCAGAATCGCAGTTACCGCCATCGAGAGACTGAATGGCATCAAGTTTGCCGGCAATCCGGCAGTATTGGTCGCTGTTTACGGCAATCGCAACTTTGACGACGCTCTGATTGAGCTGCGGGAAACGGCCATCAGCCTTGGTCTTCGTCCGATAGCCGCTGCTGCTTTTGTTGGTGAGCATTCTTATTCAACCCGTGATTTTCCGATTGGCAAAGGCCGGCCTGATGCTCTCGACAAGGAAAAAGCCAGGCTTTTCGGCGAACAGGTTGCAAAAAAACTGCAGTCGCTAAAATCTATCGACAAAATGCCGGCACTGGCACTGCCTGGCACTTTCCCGCTGCCTGAACGAAAAGAGATTCCGCCTTCGCACGTTGATACCGCGCCAAACAAGTGTAATAAATGCGGCGAATGTCTGCCTGCATGCCCGACCGGCGCTATTTTCTACAAAAACGGCTACAAAACCACACCAGAACTCTGCACGATCTGCTGTGCCTGCATCAAGGTTTGCGGCCGCCACGCCCGTATCATAATGTCAGAACATGTCAAAGGTTTTACCGAAATGCTCGCCAAAACCTGCGTCGACCGCAAAGAGCCCGCGGACTTCATATAAATCAGTGCGCCCGGCTAAAAAAGAAAAGCGCACCCAACATGCGGTGAACAAGCGCCGCAAAAGCTTATAAATAAAGGGTTGTTGTGCGGGGTCTAGTTTCGCTACCCCCAGCTTTCAGCGCTTGAAAAAGAATCTTGCCGGCCGCTACTTGCCAAAACGCTACACCTATACTTTTGCTACTGCTACAGCTGCTACACTTCTGGCCGCCATGGGTTGCAGCGGTTCAGTCTTCATCGTTCAAGATACCATGTTCAGTAAAAACACGTGGCGGGTGTCGAAAGTGGCCGCCAGTCGGTAAGGTCACAAATTGTGACCTTAAAGCTTTGGCTTCTTCCCAGGTTAAAGCAAACATAAAATCATCAGGGAAACGGTCTTTGTTTCTGCTTACAGCCTGATTAAATACCTTGGTTTCGACGCCGTAAAGCTCGATTTCCCTGAAAACATCTGATGGAAACCCTTGAGCATAATTGTATGACTGCATATAGTTGTAACAATCTAGCTGATGCTACACAGTGTGTAGTTTTTTCCGGCGCCCGAAATGGTCCGAACATCGTCAAGAAAACGAGTCTTCATTTTAACCGCCTCGAATTCGAAGCGGTTAGAATTTCTGATAGTAGTTTTTTGTAGAGAACAGCATATAACCGAGTTTTTAGGGAGTGAACCAAAATAAAAAAGCTCACCCAACAGGATTCGAAATGGCTTTCTGTTCGAAAGCTGGTTTCGGTTGTCTGTTGCACGAACTTGTACACATAATTGCAGCCTCTATTCAATGTTTGTTGTCATTTTAAGTGCTTTCCAGCTGAATTCTAGTTGGGAAAGCCTTTGAACTTGGCCAATTGAGGGATATTCTCCTACCCGCGCTGATTTCTGGACGCGGCCAAATTGAATAAATGGTATATTTGCTGACAAACATTTCATTTATTGGTATATTGATAATAGAGATAGTAAAAGAGTAAAAAATGCCATTGTAAGATTCAACCGCTCAACAGAAAGTTCAAAAATGGTCTGACCCGATTGCCACAACGAGTGGTTGATTCTCTTTATGCATTGCTGACCACGATTGAAATTATGGGGCCAGTGCGCGGCGACTGGCCAAACTACAGCAAACTGGTAAAAGGTGTTCATCATTGTCACCTCAAAAAGGGCAACCCGACATACGTGGCGGTCTGGAAAGAATGTGCCGATGGCACAATCGAAGTTCTTTACGTTGGCACTCATGAAAAGGTTGATTACAAAAAGTTTTCGTAAGATGGCAGTTTATTAAGGAGCGTTGCATGTTACATACTGAAAAAAAAGCGAGAAAGTGGCAATCTGCTTTCAGGTTCCGGCTGATAAGCTTGAAGACATCAAGCGCATTATTGTCTGCCTTGGTGGTCAGGAAGCCTCACAAACAGGAGAAAACTGGCGCGACAGCTTCCCTGAAAGGCACCCCGGCGTCGTTTTACGGGGATTGCGAAACCGTGACAATCTTACGCAATCTGAACTTGCTAAAAAAACAGGCATGCTGCAAAGCCATATTTCTGAAATGGAGAACGGCGCCCGTACTATTGGCAAAACTATTGCCAAAAAGTTTGCGCAGGTATTTAATACTGAATACAAGATTTTTTTGTAAAACACAAAAAAGAGGAACTCAAGGATTGGTTTTAAACCAGACGAGGATTAAAAATTGGTTAAGCTAACTTTGCTGATTTTTAATAGTGCGCGGTCCTAAAAAGAAAAGCGCACCCAACAGGATTCGAACCTGTGACCTTCTGCTCCGGAGGCAGACACTCTATCCAGCTGAGCTATGGGTGCAGCAACAGGCTTCAGCTTAACACAACGTCTGGAGTTAGGCAACTCATAACGCAGACTGCGTGAAGCAGTCGGTATGCGATGAATTTCAGCGCTCAATTCTACATACTCGCCAGTTTCACAACAAGGCCTATGAGAGCGGGCGATAAAAGTAGTGCCCAGCCGATCATAACAAAAACGCATGACGGAGTATTGGGATCCATTGGCGCGGCTCTTCTCGAAATGCCAACACCGAGCTGGTCAAAAAATTTGGCCAGTGACGGAAACCAGATAAAAGCCATACCGATCAATGGAAAAAGAGCGATAACAACTTCCCTTTCTCTTATGGCAAAGCCGGCGTAGACCAGATAAATGAGCAACGAAAATATTCTGCTAAAATTCATTATCACCTTTACCTTTCTCGCTGGTATTCTAATCAGTGTATACGAGTATGTAAACCGATTCCACACAAAATCACCATGTGCGATTTCCTTTTTCTGCCATCGCGGAGCAGTCTGGAACAAGTTCATACGATCATCACGAGTTTAACTTTTGGGAGCTTCTAATGAACAAGTATTTGCTTAAAAAAATGACTTTTGCCCTGTTGTTAGCATTACTGCCGTTATTATCAGCTGCAGCCAGCTTGCCTGATATCCGCGTTCTCGCCACCGGAGGAACTATTGCGGGAAGCGGCGCCAGCGCGACCGGGTCAGCGTACAAAGCGGCTGTCAGCCCGGTAGAAAAGGTGATAGCAGCAGTTCCTGAACTGAACCAGATCGCAAAGATCCGCGGTGAGCAGATCTGCAACATCAGCAGTCAGGACATGAAAATTGAATACTGGCTGAAGCTCGCGGCACGAATCAATCAATTATTCAGACTGGGCCTGGCCGATGGCGTGGTAATAACGCACGGCACCGACACCCTGGAAGAAACCGCCTACTTTCTCAACCTTACTGTTGCCTACGATAAACCGGTCGTGCTTACCGGTTCGATGCGGCCGGGCTCGGCACTCAGCGCTGATGGCGCTATGAATTTGTACAATGCAGTGGCCGTCGCGGCAGCAGAGAATTCTCGCAACAAAGGCGTGCTGGTAGTCATGAACGACCGCATCTACTCGGCACGTGGCGTCAAAAAGTGCGACACCATTAACCCGGCAGCCTTTGCTGACCACGAAAACGGCCCGCTCGGCCGGGTTAATTATGGCAAAGTCACTTTTAACACCAGGCCGGATAAGCGACACACTTATCAGAGCACTCTTAAACTTGGCATCTTCGCGGCAACTCTGCCGGAAGTCGCTATTATCCATGGTTACGCCGGAATCAATCCACAGATTGTCGAAACCATCTGCAAAAGCGGTATAAAAGGGCTTGTTTACGCGGGTGTCGGCAATGGCAACCCATCAGAAGAAGTGCTGACAGTTCTTGCCAAAGCTTCTGCCGACGGCCTTACGGTTGTGCGTGCTTCGCGGGTGCCTGACGGTCCGGTGACGCTCGATGCCGAGGTTGATGACGCGAAATACGGCTTCATCGTCTCTGACAGCCTGACTCCACAGAAAGCACGCATACTGCTGATGCTGGCGCTGCAGAAACAGCTGCCAAAATCCGAAATTCAACGGTTGTATTTCGAGTATTAAACTTTATAGAGGACAGTATTGAGCAGAGAATCTCGGCGGAATCAATATCAATAGCAAAACTGCGCCGGTTACTATTTATCGCATCTAAGCCAGAGACCGATCAATTACTCAGAAGTCGATCAGGCGTTCCTGAACTTTTTTCTGAGCGGCGGTCAGCGCTTCTCTGGCGGTCTTCTGACCTGAGAGCACTGCTTCGACCTCGGGATTGACCAGGTCTTCGAGCAGACTGTAGTCCTTGACGACCGGGTTAGGGCCGGCGTGCTTCATCTGTTGCATGAACATCATCAGGTGCGGGTCTTCAAAGCTGACCAGATCGTAGGCGCCGAGATTGATTGGCAGCTGATTAAGCTTAGTACACCAGTCTTTCTGGTTTTCGGCACTGGTAAAAAACGTAAGAAAATCGTAGCACTCGGCGGCATGCTTTGTATCCTTAAAAATGACAACATCGGTGCCACCAACATTGGTCGAAGTGCCCTTGCTACCACCAGGAATAAGGCCAACGCCAAAATCCATTTTAGCGTTAGCGAATTTGGCGAGATTCCATGGGCCCATAAAAACCATCGCGTATTTGCCGTTAACAAAGCCCTGTTCGGGGGAAATTGCGCCCGGCCGCCACGCGCCTGCTTCGATTTTGTGCTCGTTAACCAGCGAAGCCATCATTTCGAGGGCCTTAACCGCATCATCAGAGTCTATGACGCACTTCTTGCCGTCTTCAGAAATAATGCGCGCGCCATAACTGTTGAAAAATGGCAGGTTCCACCACAGCGTATTAGTCATGGCAAAGGCATACTGATCTTTTGATTTGTCAGTGAGTTTTTTGCCGACTTCGATAAATTCTTCCCAGGTCTGTGGAACGACCGAAGCGTTTGGATCTTCGGGCAGTAACCCGGCATCTTTGAACATCTGGCGGTTGTAGAACATCGCCACGCAGGTGCTCTGGTCAGGTATGCCGTAGTATTTGCCGTCGATATAAGCTGTTTCGAGCGGTGCAGCCAGATACTGACTGCGAATGTTCTCGAAGCCAAGAGTTTCGAGATCAACTACCGAATTTTTGCGAGCAAGTTCACAGACAAAAGACCAGTCGACACGCGCCATGTCAGGCCCCTGGCCTACGGTAAGTGCGGTTCGCAACTTGGCCTTGTGACCGTCGAAGGGTATGCGCACCGGACGAATGGTAAAGTTCGGGTTGGTGCCTTCCCACTTTTTGATTATATCGCGCAGAACCAGCTCTTCCTGGTCGTTGTAGGTATGCCAGAAGGTCAAAAATTTGCGGCCATCAGGGCTGGTCGCGATTGAGTCGTCCCAGCACACAAAAACCAGCGCGATATAGGCGATAACCGCAACGATCATTATTTTCTTTTCGCTCATGGTTTTTCTCCTATTCCTTGACCGCGCCCTGGGTCATGCCTTCGATAAAGTAGCGCTGCGCGAACAGAAACAGCACAGCAATCGGCACGATCGAGAAACAGGAAGCAGACATGATCAGACCAAGCTCAGAGGTATATTGCCCCCTGAACAAAGCAAGACCGACCGGCAGTGTAATGCTCAGCGGGTTTTCGAAATTGGTGACGATCAGCTGCCACAGAAAGTTTGACCAGTGAAACAAGAAGGTCAGCAGGAAAAGAGTAAGAATAATCGGCAGTGCCAACGGCACGATAACCACCGTGAATACCTGCCACTCAGAGGCGCCATCGATCTGCGCTGCTTCGATCAGTGAATCTGGTATGGTATCCATGAACTGCTTGAGCATAAAAATGCCGAATACCGAGGCCAGATGCGGCAGAAACATCGCCCACTTGGTTCCGAACAGACCCATCTTGCAGACCATAAAGAACTGCGGAACCATGAACATCATGCCGGGTATCATCATGGTGGCGAGCAGCAGCATGAAAATCTGCTGTTTGTAAGGCAACTGCTTTTTTGAGAATACATAGGCGCCCATGGCCGCAAAAAACGTAACGAGAAAGGCGGCTGTGGTTGCCACCAGCAGGCTGTTGAGGAAGTAGGTGCCAAAGTTTTTCTTTTGTTCGACCGCGTCGACAGCCGCCAGGCTCTTTGATGCGGCGTCTACCTTGAGCACGCGCCTGAAGTTGTCGAGAGTCGGTTCTGAAGGCACGATGTCGAACGGGTTGGTTTTGCTGATCACCAACTCCTGGCCCGATGGTTTAAAGGCGGTGCAGAGCATCCAGAAAAACGGAAACAACACGACGACAACGCCAATGATAAGCGCAAGATAAAGCACCATGCGCCTGATAAAAGACATGCGATGTTCGTGACCGGTCGCCAGAAATTTCTTGACCACAAAAATTGTCAGAACGATGGTCAGTACAACCGCAAGACCATTGTAAACAACGGTCATGCTCTGCATCAGTTTACCGGCTTCAGTCACCGCATCGGGGCCTTCCGGGGTTACAAAAGCCGAAAAAGCCATCACCCCGAATTTAAAAAGCTGACCCGAAATCACATAAGACATCGAAATCATCAAAGCGATCAGAAAAACGAACAATATTATGCGTTGAGCTTTAACTGAGTTTTTATTGTGATGTTCAAGAATTTGAGCGCTGTTCATTTCTTCACCTCCGGGCCATTGCCTCGGCTCATAAAACGCTGCTGCAGCCAGGTAATACCAAGAGTGATAATCAGCAGCATGTATGAAATCGCGGCAGCATAGCCATAGTTTCCGGCATCAAACTGTTTAAACAGGTAGTAACCGGCAACTGAGGTCGAACCGACGGTTTCGCCACCTATTACCACCTGCGGGCCGCCCGAGGTCATGGCGTAGATTTCGGTAAAGGCGTTGAGTGCGCCGATAACTCCGGTAATAACCATGAACGTGATAATCGGGCGTAACAACGGTACAGTGATGTGCTTGAATTTCTGCCACTCGGTGGCGCCATCGATGTCAGCAGCTTCGTATACTGCTTCGGGAATATTCTGCAGGGCGGCGAGAAACAGTACCATGCCAAATCCGGCGCCTTTGAGAACCATGGCGATAACTACGGCGAGCAGCGCGGTCATCGGGCTGCCCAGCAGGCCGGTAGTGTTAAAAAAGTTGTCTTCGCTGAACAGCCAGGTGGTGATCTGTGCCAGCGCGCCGAATTTTGGCGCATAAATGAGAGTCCAGATAACGCCAACAACAAGCATATCGAGTACGTTTGGCAAGAAGAAGGCGCTTCTGAAAAAGCTTTTACCAAACAGCTTGTTGTCGAGTAAAAGGGCCAGAGCCAGCGCGGCACTGATACCAAGCGGAATGCTTATCATTCCATACAACGCGGTGACACCGAGCGACCACCAGAACTGCATATCGCCAGCTATTCTGAAGTAGTTGGCAAGGCCGACAAAGTCGAGGTTGGCCAGACTGTAATCGGTGGGTGAGCCAAAAAAGCTCAAGTAAAACGAATAGAAAATCGGAAAAATCAGAAACACCCCGAAAAACAGCAGAAACGGTGACAGAAAGCTGAAAGAAATCGCGGTGTCTTTTGAACTTGTAATGGCCAAGGGATACACCCCCTCTATTGATTCAAGGTGAATTCTAGCAGATACGCCACCTTTTTTCTATTTTTTCCTTAACCGCTTCTGGTTTTACCAGAACAGATGCTTAAATTAAATGCCATCAAACACCTTCACCAACGGGAAGGGCAGTCGCAAAAGTGTTTTATTCTAACCCGAGATCTTAGTCAAATGATTACTGTTAAGTTTTTGGAAAGGGCTAAGGCATTATTTGTGCGACTGCTCTAATCCTCTCTCGCAGATGAGTAAAGCAATTCCAGCCTACGCCCTTGTTAACGTTCTTATAAAAGCAATTTTCATCATTTTTTTACCGGCGAAACTACTCATTCAATGTTGTCAGAGGACCAGTTTTTGCATTGAATTTGACTTGTGCAGAGGTCGGGAGATATAATTGCTGCAGAGACAGACAGAAAAGCTCGAAGGTTATTAACAGAGAGGCAGAGTTACTAATGCTTAAAAGGTACAATCAGGAATTTGTGCTCTATCAATGAAAAACTACCCAGAAGTGCAAAATCTTCTTAGCCTGCTGCTGAAACTTGCACAGAATGATGGCTTCGACAAGGTTTTCACGAAGTTTGTCGCGGCTCTTGAGGAGTTCTTCGCTCCTGCTCGTTTCGAGTTCAAAGAGGCCAGCTCACCGGAACCGGCCAATGGAATTGCGCTGCAGACTTCCAGCGCAAATTACGGTTGGCTGGTAGTTAGCGAAAATTCATCGCTGACTGGCGAACAGCATGATTTTATCTGCAGTATCACTCAGATGCTGGCGATTATTGTCGAGCGCAACGCGCAGAAACAACCGGCTGACACCCGAATCAAGCAGCTTCAACAGAGCAATGAAGACTTGCAGAAAGCCAATCGGCAGTTGCGCGAAGAAGCGGCGCGACACCAGCGAATTGCTGATGAACTGCAGGAAAGCAAAGAAATTTTCACCACCTTCATGGAACACAACCCGGCTTTTGTTTTTTTCAAGGACAATGAGCTGCGGGCCTTAAGACTAAGCAGAAACTATGAGCAGATGATTGGTAGACCGCTTGATGAAATACTTGGCAAAACCATGGATGAGTTGTTTCCGATCGAACTGGCTGGCCCAATGATCGAGGCTGATCGTAAAATTCTGAATGAGGGCAAACCCTTAGCTATTGAAGAAGAATTGAACGGCCAGCACTATTCGACCATCAAGTTTCCGATTAAAATTTCCGGCAAACCTGACTATCTTGCCGGCTTTACCATTGATATCACCCGGCTTAAACTTGCCGAAAAGGCACTGCGGGAGAGTGAGGCCATGCTGGCGCATGCGCAGCAGATCGCTAAGGTCGGCAGCTGGAAGTTCGATCAGCTTACCCGGGAACTTACCTGGTCAGCTGAAACCTATCGAATTTTTGGAGTCAATCCACAGGAATTTGCGCCCTCTTTTGAAAGCTTCATAGAAGCCTGTCATCCAGATGATCGCGCAACTGTCGAAGCGGTCTACTCCACCTCTATTCAAGAAAAAAAAGATTACTACGAAATCGAACACCGGATAGTTCGCCAGGATAACGGCGAGATCCGCCATGTTCAGGAAAAGTGCCGCAATGAATTTAATGAAGCAGATACCCTCTTTCGTTCTGTTGGCATGGTACAGGACATAACTGAACGCAAGCTGGCAGAAGAAGAGTTGCGCAAGGCAAAAGAGATTGCCGAAGAAAATGAAACCCGTTTTAAAGCGCTTCACAATGCTTCTTTCGGCGGCATTGCAATTCATGATAAAGGAACAATATTAGACTGCAACCAGGGCTTATCAGAAATTACCGGGTATTCTGTGGCTGAACTTATCGGAATGAACGGCTTGTTGTTAATCTCTGAAAAAGACAGAGATATGGTAACTAATAATATTAGAGCTGGCTATGAGAAGCCTTATGAAGCTACCGGTGTGCGAAAAAATGCTGAAGAATTTCCCATTCGGCTGGAGGCCCGCGAGATTCCCTATCGAGGTAAGCGGGTAAGAACGGTTGAATTCAGGGATATCACCAGCCAGAAACAGGCAGAAGCTATATTGGCAGCCGAAAAAGAACGGCTTGCTGTAACGCTGCGCAGCATTGGCGACGGAGTTATCACCACTGACACCAGTGGCAAAATCGTAATGATGAACCGGGTTGCCGAAGAGCTCACCGGCTGGCCTCAGGTCGAAGCAGAGGGGCAGCCCCTCGAAGAAGTGTTTAGAATCATTCACGAAACAACACGTGAGCCATGTACAAGCCCGGTCGCAAAAGTCATTGCCTCGGGTGAGATTGTTGAACTGGCAAACCACACGATGCTGATCGCGCGCGACGGCACTGAGCGCATTATTGCCGACAGCGGCGCACCAATAAAAGACGCGAACAACGCCACCATTGGTGTAGTGCTGGTTTTTCGTGATATGACCGAAAAGCAGAAACTGCTGGATGCGCTGCAGAGAACCGATAAACTCGAGGCAATAGGAGTTCTGGCCGGTGGCATCGCTCACGATTTTAACAATCTGCTGTCAGGAATTTTTGGTTTTATTGAACTCGCCCGCATAACGAAAGATGCACAAAAAACTGCAAGCTATCTTGATCAGGCACTGATCGTTTTTGAGCGCGCCAAAAATCTTACCAGACAGCTTCTTGCCTTTTCAAAAGGTGGTGCGCCTTTGCGCAAGCCCGGCTATCTTGGGCCGATTATCAAGGAATCTGCGATGTTTGCCCTGTCAGGCTCAGCCATTAACTGTGAGTTCAGCATCGCCGAAGATCTATGGGCGGCAGATTTTGACAAGGGCCAGATTGAGCAGACCATTGATAATCTGGTAATAAACGCCCAGCAGGCAATGCCGATGGGCGGCAAAATATTTATTCAGGCTCAAAACATCATTCTCACAAGCGGAAACCACCTGTTGCTCAAACCGGGAAATTACCTCAGGATTTCGGTAAAAGACAGCGGAATCGGCATGCCTGCCGGCATTATGCAGAGAATCTTCGACCCGTTTTTTACCACCAAGCAGAAAGGCAATGGCCTTGGCTTAACCACCTGCTACACAATTATTCAAAAACATGGCGGCATGATCGATGTAGAATCGGTAATGGGTAAGGGTTCTACCTTTCACATTTTCTTACCGGCTTCGCAGAGCCTGCTAGAAAGCAAAACAGCGGCTCCGCAGGCACAGCATAGCGGCAAGGGCCAGATTTTGATAATGGATGACGAACCATTCGTGCGCAATATTGTCAGCAAGCTTCTACAAAACATGGGTTACAGCGTTGTTGAAGCAAAAGACGGCGAAGAAGCGCTCAGCCTGCTTACCAGCAACGGTGCGGCGATTGACGCAGCGATTTTTGACCTGACCATTACCGGCGGCATGGGCGGAAAAGATGCTATTGTCGAAGTGCGCAAACGGTTTCCTGATCTGCCGGTTTTTGTCTCAAGCGGCTATTCAGATGATCCGGTCATGGCACAACCGCAGAAGTATGGCTTTAACGACAGTCTTGGCAAACCATACCTAAAAGAAGAATTGTCGGCATTGCTCAGCCGCCACGCCAGAAAGCTCTCTTCAGACGGCTGAGGACCAGGCAAAATCCGACTTTATTGAGATTAGACTGTCATTGCAAGTATCTCGCAATTATATTACTTCGCTCATCGGTAATGCGAAAAGCTTAAGACCTTCGCGCAGCGACCCTTCACGGTAGTCATGCACCCAGGCCTTGATTTCTTTTGCCTGATTCGGGCTGACAGCGATCATATACATGCTGTTCTGGCCCGGCCAGACTTCGTCATTCAAGCGGGTTCCGCCGCCATTTCCGCGACCGGTGGCCTGAGGAATATGTGTGTAGCCGGTAACGGCAAGTCTCTCGAAAAGCCGGTCGATCTCGTCCTGCAATGTTGCGCTGCATACTATTATTAAGAATTCCATAATGTTATCTCCATCATGCAGGGTGATTTGCCGGCACCAGCCAGCGGCTGAACAGTGAATAAAGAACTGGCATGAAAAACAACGTCATCATTGTAGAAACTATCAGGCCGCCAATAACGCTCATACCCATGGGCACCCAGATTTCAGAGCCTTCGCCTCTTGACAGCGCCATTGGCATCATGCCAAGCATTGTCGTTGCCGTAGTAGCCAGAATCGGGCGCAGACGACTCCTGCCCGCGATCAACAAGGCTTCCCGCAGCGGTATCTTGCGCCTGATCAGAATGTTTATATAACTGATCAGAACAATGCCATTGTTGACGACAATACCGATCAGAATGAGAAAAGCAAGCAGCGAAACCGTCGAAATACGCGAACCGACAAGCACCAGAAGCAGAACCGCACCGATAAAGCCGAATGGTATGCTCATGGCAATGATAAATGGCGCCAGCAACGATTCAAACTGCGATGCCATAACCATGTATACGAGAATACAGCCAAGAAGTGCGGCCTGGAGAAGCACGATAAAAGACTCCTGGCGCTGTTCTTCGTTACCGGCAAATCTCCACGAGAAGCCCGGCGGTACAGGAATAGAGTTGATGATTACCTCTGCGTCGGCGCTGACATCGCCAGAACCACGGCCATAGACCTGACCGGTAATCTGCACATAGCGTTCCTGTTCGCTGCGCGACACACTGGTCGGCCCGAATTCATTGCGTATCTCGGCAAGGTTGTCGAGCCTGACTGATTGCCCGGTTGGACTGATTAGAGGAATCCGGCTGAGGTCGGTTATTTTATCGCGGTCTTCGGGGCGCAGACGCACAACAACATCGTATTCATCGCCACCTTCCTGATACTTAACCATGCTGTTACCACTGATATAGGTCTCTACTGTGCTGCCGATGTCTGACACGTTAAAACCAAGAGTAGAAGCTTTTTCGCGATCGATAATTACCTGCAGTTCAGGCTGCGCCAGATCCTGGTTGATTTCAATATCCTTAAGACCAGGCACTGATACCAACGCTATTTTAAGCTGATTAGCCCAGTCAAGACCGGTCTGAAGATCGTAGCCGTAAAGATTTATGGTGAATGCGGCACCACCGCCACCCATCATGTTAGCCATCGGGTCGCCAGAATCAAAACTTACCGTCATGCCGGGTATACTTTCGATTACAGGTCGAATGTCTTCGATAACCTCTTTGACGCCGCGCGCGCGCTGGTCTTTTGGCGTCAGCATCACGCTCACCTGGCCGGTATAAGAGAAATTTTTGCCACCCGACATTGAGCCACTCTGGCCATCAGACTTTCCGTAACGAACCACCAGAGTTTTGAGCTCAGGAACTTTCTCTCTAATTACTGCGGCAATTTTCTGACCAAACTCGCCGGTAATCTCATAACGCGTGCCTACCGGCAATTCATACTTTATGGTAATTCGTCCCTGATCCTGGACTGGCAGATAATCCATACCAACCAGACTCATCAGGCCAAACGAGAGAAAGAACAGCAACAATAGCCCGCCGACCATTTTCCAGCGGTGACTGAGAACCAGTTTCAATGACTTGACATAAGCATCTTCGACTCTGTCGAGCAGCGTAAACTTCTGCAACGCGACATTCTTTTCCTTAACCACAGCTGGTTTAAGCAACTTTGAACACAGCATCGGCGTCAGCATCAATGCCGAGATAAAAGAAGCCGCCAGTGCCATGGTAATAATCATTGCCAGCTGGCCAAACATGATGTTGGTAATTCCTGTGGTAAAAATGATGGGCAGGAAAATTACGATGGTAGTCGAAGTCGAGGCCATTACCGAGGTGCCCATTTCGACAGCGCCTGAAATAGCGCTTTCTCGCGATGAAACACCCTTTTCAAGATAACGTTTGATGTTATCGAGAATAACAATAGCATTATCGACAACCATGCCGATCGCAATTGCCAGGCTCGACAGCGAGATCTGGTTGAGCGTGTAGCCGGCCATATACATGAACAGAAAGGTTATGATCAGTGATGTTGGAATCGTGGCACAGACAACAATACTGGCCCTGATATCGCGCAGAAAGAACATGATAACAAAAAAAACCGCAATGCCACCAAGTAGAACGGCTGAAGTCAGATTTTTGATGGTGCTTTTGATAAAGTCGGAAGTGTCAAAGATCATCTCTATTTTGACATCAGGCGGCAAACCGGCCTGAATCTGGGGGATCATCTTCTTGACGCGGTCAGAAACGGTAACCGTGTTCGCGCCAGACTGCTTCTGCACCATTACCCCGATACCGCGCTTGCCGTTAATAAAAAACTCGTTGGATTTTTCGAGGTAGCCATCTTTTATATCTGCAACATCGCCGAGTCTGACAACACCTGGTCTGGTGGCCAGTACAACCGACTTAAGATCTTCGACTCTGGTGAATTTGCCCGGAGTGCGGGTCAGATATTCAAACTGTCCCTGCTTGATATGCCCGCCGGGATTGTCAATATTCTGCTTGTATAAAAGGTTGACGATCTGGTTGCCCGACAAGCCAGTAGCCTGCAGGCGCTCGCGGTCAAGGTCGACCAGTACACCGCGCTTGTCGCCGCCAAGCTGTATAGCCGTAGCGACGCCATTCACACGCTTCAGCGCGTCGATAATCTTTCTGTCGGTTATCTTGTCGAGCTTTTCCCAGCTTTCATCTGCTGAAACAGAAAGCATACAGACCGGAATCATCGAAGTGTTGAATTTAAAGATAAACGGTTTTTCGGCGTTGTCTGGCAGGCGACGCGCAACCAGGTCGAGTTTGTCGCGGATATCGTTTGTTGCAGCGCCAAGGTCGACGCCCCAGGCAAATTTAACGGTAACGATAGAAATGCCTTCGAGCGACTGTGAGGTGATTTCGTCGACGTTTTCGACCGTAGACACGCTTTCTTCGATGGGTTCGGTAATACTTGATTCAATTTCCTGCGGGCCGCAGCCTGAGTAACTGGTGATAATAGAAACCGCCGGAATTTCGAAATCTGGCATCAGGTCAACGCCAAGCTGAGTCCATGAAAAAGCTCCCAGCAGAATGGCCGCCAGAAATACCATCGATGTAGTAACCGGCCACTTAACGCCAAATACAGAGAGATTCATTACTTGTCCTCCGCCAGAACCGGCTTAACCAGCGAACCGGTTTTAACCAGTTCGGCACCCTGACCTACTATCAGGTCGCCAGGTTCGAGACCTTCGAGAATCTGCGCGCGCGTATCTTGAAGAATGCCAACACGAACCGGTACACGTTCGGCCATTCCAGTCTTGTTGACGCGGACTACTGACATCTGGCCCTTGTGGTTGAGCAGAGCATCTCTGGGCATTACAACAGCATTTTTGGCGGTCTGCAGATATAACTGAATGCTGGCATACATGCCTGATCGCAAGGTCATATCGGGATTTTCGAGTATTATTTCAAACTGGCCGGTACGGGTTTTTGCCGAGATAGCAGGGTATACTTTGCCGACAATTCCCTTGAATTCGCGGTCAATACTGGCTGCTTTAACTGCCACTTCGGTTTTTCCCTGTGTGAGCAACATCAGGTCTTTTTCGACAAGACTGCCAATGACTTTTACCGGGTTCATCTGCTCAAGCCGAAAAATGGGTTGACCGGCATTGGCCATAGCACCAGGGTCAAGCAACCGCGAAGTGATAATTCCGGCAAAAGGAGCCCTGACAAAAGCATTTTCGCGCTGAACTTCAACGACATGCAGGTTTGCCTGCGCCTGAATGAGCTGTGCCTCGCGCATTTTGAGATTGACCTGATTGGTCTGAATACCGTCTTCAGCCTGACGAATACCCGATTCTGCCGCAACCAGCTGCGCCTTCGCGGCATCGTGCTGTGCGGTAACGTCATCGAGCTGCTGCTCTGATACCGCACCTTCGCGAAACAGTTCTTCGTAACGTTTTCTCGTTCCGGTCAGGTTGGTTACCTGGGCCTTCACCGCAGTTGCCTGTGCCTTTGCCGAAATAAGCCCTGACTGCGAAGTCTTAAGCAGCACAGCCTGAGCGTCTACAGCTGACTTTGCCACACTGACCGCTGCTTTAGCCTGTTCAAGCTGCGCATCGAGAATTCTATGGTCAATCTCGGCGAGAAGATCACCGGGCGCAACCTGCGAGCCTTCGCTGACGTTGATTTTAATTACTTCACCACCGATTTTGGGGTGTATATCGGCACCCTGAAAAGGCAGTATGTCGCCAGAAGTCTGCAGTTGCAGGCTGATATCCTCTGTCACAACTTTTTGCACAATAACCGGCGGCGCCTTTGCAGCATCAATGGTTGCCTGATTGGCAGGGGCTGCCGCCAACTGCAGCGAAGATGACGTATTTTCTGCCGCTGGTAAGATACTGACAGAAATGTTGCTCAGCAATGCAGCTATCAGCAGTGATCTCGAGAACCTTTTCCAACTTTTTAATGCTAAAAGAGATGCTTGCTTTGCCATACTTTTATACTTCCTTACTTGCTGGTAACCTGCGCCAGCAGTGTTCGACCAAGCTGACCAGTTGCGAGACGGTAAGAAGAATATGCCTGGTGATAGCTGAAAATTGCCTGCAGATACTGCAGACGTGTAGCGAGATAAGCATTCTCGGCATCAAACAGCTCAACCTGGGTAAACAAGCCGTTTGTATATCTTACACCAGCCAGACGCAGGGCTTCTTCGGCCTGTTTCAACGCCTGACGCTGCGCCGCAACCACTTCTTTCGCTGTCTCAATGTTGAGATAAGCCTGCTTGATTTCGATGTTTGCCTGCTCAATCGCCTGCATCAAAGCATTTTCGGCCATGGCCAGTCTTGCCTGCGCATCTTTGATCTTGCCCTTGCGCATGCCACCGTCACCAAGAGTTAAGTTGGCCACTACTCCGGCGTTCCAGTAGCTCTCGCCGCTGAAGGTCTTTGACTTGGCGGCCGGATCGGCAACACCACTCTGCCCGAACAGGCTTACTACTGGCTGATTTTCGCTACGGGCACCTGAGATTCCCTGGCGGGCGATAGCGACAGCGAGGCGCTTTATGCGCAGATCCTCGCGCAGCTGCAATGCTTCAGAAGCATCATTTACCAGATCAACCGGCAGATCGATCATCTGCAATCTGTCCTGGGTAGTTACCGGAGTGTTTTCAGGCAAACCGAGAACGTTAAGCAGGTCAAGACATGCCAGCTCTCTTGCATTAGTCTGCTTGCGCAGGTCGCTGCTCGCCTTGGCCAGTCGAACCTCAGCTCTGAGCACTTCAAACTGCGAAACCTGTTTGTGCTTGTACCTGGTGCTGACCAGTCCATGGTGAGCCTTAGCCAGTTCGAGATCTTTCTGACTGACACGTTCTGCTTCGCCGGCAAACAGCCAGCCCAGCCAGCGCAGGGTCGCTTCCAGCAGAACATGCTGTCTGGTTAAAACCAGACCAGCGCTGGCAGAAGATCTGCCGAGACGCGCCTGACCAAGAGCTGCGCGATCTCTGCCGCTGAGAAAGAGTGGCTGAGCAACCTCAAGATAAGTATTGCGCGAGTCTTTGCCAACAAGCGGGTTAGCAACATCATCAACCCTGGTGTATCTGAAATTACCGGTCAGTTTGGCACCATGAGCAGATCTCGCCTGTATTACTCCGGCATTGGCACTCTCAACCTGCTGTTCTGAGCCAATTATCGTGCGGTTGCGCAGCAGAGCCAGACGCAAAATATCACCGATATGAGTATCAAGCAACTGAACAGGGCCAGAACCGATCTCGCTGATCTTCGACATAGAAGCCTGTTGTGCCCAGAATTCATCAATAGTAAGAGTAGTTGCAATTTCGGTAGAATCGCTGGCAACTATGGTGTAAGCAGACATGTCACTGCCTGTTACCGCATCGCTCACGTTCTGTTCGTGAGAAGTTTCATTGTACATATCAGTTACAGCGCTATTGTCATCAGTCATAAACTCATAGTCCGCGGTTTTAGCTATCTGTGCCGCCTGCTCTGTCACATCGACAGCAGTAGTCGGCGAATTCCCTGCCTGAGCCAGCAATGCTGAGCTGAAAAAATTCGCCAACACAAGAACAAGGGCGAATTTTTGAAAGGATTTTCTGTGATCTTTAAGCATTAAATGTTCCTCCATCAGGCCTTAGCCTGTTCTTTTGACTTGAACAAATCAAACAGCATTTCGCTGCATCTCTCGGGAGAAATCGTGGGAGCCTGAAACATCTGAAATTTCAGATTCAGGTCAAAAATCTGATGATAAATGAGCGCCATCTGCACCGGTGTAAAACGATCGGTAAACTCGCCGTTCTTCACACATTCCTCAAAAAAAACCGCAACCAGCTCAACTTTTTCTTTCATCATATTAAAAAAGCGCTTTGGCGCGCCGGCAGTTGAAGAAATGGTTATGCCGCTTTGAATGAACTGCTGAATAAGCGGGCCATTGTGGCGATGCAGTTCAGCCTGAAGCTCAAGTAACTTGAGAAGCCGGTTGCTGGTGCTGTCATTACTTTCAATAACTGTTTTGGTTTGCACCATCGACTTCTCAAAACCATCGATAAGGCACTGCAAAAAGAGATCTTCTTTGCTTTTGTAGTAAAGATAAAGGGTTCCCTTGGCTATTTCAGCCTGTTTTGCTACCTCATCAAGTTTTGTTTCGTGATAACCCTGTCTGGTGAAGAGTTTTATGGCGGCGTCGAGAATTTTCGTCTTCTTGTCTTTAACTGAACTGGCCAAACTGCCTCCTGTTAACCGTGAAAACCTTTGATAAAAATGACTGAACGGTCAGTCATGGTACCACCATTTTTAGCAAACAGCAAGGAGGTAGATTCAAGAATTAAAAATAGAGGGACTGCAATACTCTGTGAATTTGAGATTACTTCGCTTCGCTCGTAATTACAAAACCTGTCTCGACGAGTCACTAGTCCTCTGTCACATTTGAATGGCATAGTTCGATTGGCAATATATGTGTCTAAAAATGGCCATCTATAAAAAGCTTTACAAGGGCGCAGGCAAGGTTTTCATGAGCGAAGACTTTTTGCACAAGGACGTGCTTATACAGAGCTGCGCAGGATAGAGCAGCTCTGCGAGCCAGTCTGCTTTGACGCAATCACGACAACTCGAACCTGAAAGTTTTGTCTGGCGAGAGTTGTAGCGAATGAATTCCTGCCGAGAGCCCGGCATTAGCGGTATACCATGAATCGAATTCTTGAACTCAAGCGTGACAATGGACTAGTCGGTTCGCTTCTATCCTGATGCTCACCGGCACTTGGCCATCCATGGCTTTCGCGAGGAACGAAGTGACGAAGCGGAATGGCTAAGCCATAAGCCAGTTCTGAGCGAATCTTAATGAAACAGAATTGTGTAAGTTGCTCAATATGCTAATGAACCTTCGTGCAGGTAGTTGTATCTGGGAGGATTACTGAAGTATCATCTGCAGAGACTGACAATTGAATAGCGGAGAACCCAATGTATTCAGAAAACCTTAACAACCTGATTGCCGGCCGCAAACCTTTTCTTACCGTCTTCTGGCTGATGCTGCCAGTTGAGGCTGCCGCCCTGTCAGTTGTGATTATTTCCATTCTTGCAACTATGCCGGCAGAAAAGCCAATAACAGACCTTAAGGTAGTATACATAGTTATATCAGTGTTAGCTTTAAGCTTTGCCATTATCGGCCTGGCAGTAAGGTCGAGACTATTTCGCCACCAGCTCGATTTTGTCACTGACAACATGAGTCAAAGGCAGTTACAGATGCAGCCGCGCGAAACTGCCAATCTGGCAACTGGTGAACGAGTCATTTTTATGGCTTTCAGCCGAGACCTTGCTCTTCTGATATTCAGCAGTTCACTCTTCAGTACGCCTGTGGTGATGGGGCTGATTCTAACCATACTTTCCAAAGAAGCACACTTTTTCACTGTCGGTGTATTGCTTGCCCTCACTCTCTGGAAAACCCAGATTCCATCACCCAGCACTTTTATCAGCAGCTTCCATCAATCTGTTGACCCGCAATATCAAGAGTTCATGAACAAGCAGAATGACTAACTCTATTATTGCCATTACATAAGCTCTAAACGACTGCTTACGGATAATTGAGAGTGAAGTCGGGGCTGGCGTTAGCGAGGTCACTGGGGCTGGTGAGGTCAGTTCTGATCTTGCCATCACCGTTACCGGGCATAATTTCAGCCAGCCAGCCGCCAACTACCGGCCATTTTTTTACTTCTTCGCGCTTGTTAACACCCCAGTCGACGATTTTGAGTACGGTCTTGACGCCTTCAGGCAAGGCCACCATCGAGCTCTTGTTCATGCCGCCAAGAACTTCGCCAAAGGTGCCAAGATTTTTGTAAATCGGTATAAAAATTTTGGTCAGAACGACCAGTAAGTCTTTGCGACTGGCGCCACTTTCCTTGCCCAGTTTGTCGATATCTTTGAGCAAGGCGATACCGATGGCAGCCTTGCTTTTGATTTCGCGCAGCTTGCCAATACCCCAGCCAGCTTTGAATTTGCCGGCTTTGTTAGCTTCTTCATAAGCCTTGTTGGCCGCCACAAATCCTTTAAAACCTTCATTGTTCTTGACTTTGTTGAACACATTATTCAGTTTTTCGCGGGCCCTTTTGTCGGGAAAAGCCTTTTCGAGGGTCTTACAGCCCGGAACCAGCTCGTCAATGATAAATTTCTGTAATTTATTGATATCTGGATAATGGCTGTAATCAATGGCAAATTGCATGACTTTGTCAGAGAGTTCGTACTTATTCTTTGGCGCAAGTCCATCGATAACCGCGTGAAAAGCCACTAATATCTTGTCACGTTCAGGGTTCTTGTCGGCAAGATTGCCATTGAAACCTGCACCAATAGTGTAAGCCTTGTGAACAAGCTCGCTGCAATAAAATGCGGTATTGCCGTCTGAATTCGAAAAAGAGTAATCATAAGGCTTGCCCAGCTGCGCTTCAGCATAGGCTACTGCCTTTTCGATGATAGCGGAAGCTTTGGCCGAGGACTGGCCATGGGTCGGTCTTACCAGGCGGTAAGCACCCCAGCTGCCGAACTCTTCATACCAGGTGCTGAGACGAACCTTGTCGCTGGTCGTATCAGAGCGGTTTGCGGTAATACCAACCGCTTCGATGATTACGGGTGGAACGCTGTCAATGACCATGCTGGCATGATAGTAAGGCCCCTTTGTCATCAGGCAGATGAAATTGGTGTCGATATCCTTCTGTTTCTGTGGACCAGTGAGAATAACGTCACCACGGCGCGTCGAAGTTACAAGCTTGCACATCTTATCGTCATTGCGATATCTGCGGGCCCAGTCAAGCATTCTCACCGGGTTGCCGAAGTCGCGTGAGTAGTTATCGGGAGCACCGGCGGAGAAAAAGCTTTTGCACAGATTCTTAGCAGCGCCAAGACCGCCATTTTTTCCAGTAAACGGCTCCTTGCCGGCAAGACAGTGCTTCAATATCGGGTAATAAGAAGGAAGCAGCTGAAGCTCCAGCAACTCTTTTTCTTCAGCGGTCAGCTCAAGAGCCGCGCTGGCGTTGATCTGTGAATAATCACTGCCACTGCTGACGACATTGGCAACTTTGATCTGCCCAACGTCAAATGGGCTGGCAATCTGCGCCTGCACTGGTGCCAGACTTAAACAGGTAATGATGAACAGCAGACCCGATACTCTGAAGAGCCTGTTGGCAAATTTTGTCATGATACACACTCCGACTGATATAGCATTAACCAATATAATACCACCGCTGCGCAAAAAAGTTTTCGCGCACAGCGACTCGTCAGTCGTCGCGATAAGAGCAGGGTTTTTGGTGTCTTCGAAAAAGCTATATGTCGCAAATGGCTCATCGCGAGGCATCTGTAAAGATGGCGTGGCGATCTCACTGATCGATAGGACTGCTTCGGAGACCAGGTCTCCTCGCAGTGACAATATGGCTTTAAAACAGCCGCTTGTGTTAAAAAAGCTGCTTTCTCAGCTTTGAGAGAGCAGCTTTTAGTTTGTCAGTCCAGGGGCAAGATATTTTTACTACTTGCCTTTGCCTTTTTGCTGGCGATTCTGTTTCTGCTGGCTATTCTGTTTTTGTTCTTTATTCTGTTTCTGTTCTTTATTCTGTTTCTGTTCGCGAATTTGCTTTTGCTCGCGGTTCTGCATTTTCTGCTGTTTTTGCGCGGCCTTTTCAGTTTCGCCGAGCTTGCCATCGCCGTCTTTATCAAACTTCTCGAGCGCTTTGCCTTTTTTCTCTTTTGCAGCCTTTTTGCTTAGTTCTTTTTCGGCCTCACTAAATGTACCATCGCCGTCAGCGTCAAATTTTTCGAGTTTCTTCTCTTTATTCTTCTGGCGCTCAGCCTTCATGCTTTCGCGCTCGGCATCACTGAGTTTGCCGTCGCCATCAGTATCGAATCTGGCGAGAGCTTTACCATTTTTCTCTTTATTATCTTTTGCTGCCTTTTTGCCGGCTTCTTTTTCAGCTTCGCTGAGTTTACCATCACCGTCAGCATCGAGTTTTTCGAGGCGCTTCTCTTTGTTCTTCTGGCGTTCAGCCTTCATGGCAGCGCGTTCAGTGTCACTGAGCTTGCCATCGCCATCAGTATCGAATTTGGCGAGAGCTTTATCCTTGTTGGCTTTCTGCTCTTTGCGGGCATCTTTGGCGACTCTTTTTTCAGCTTCGCTGATTTTACCGTCACCGTCGGTATCGAATTTAGCCAGTCTTTCGGCTCGCATAGTGGTTTTCATCGTTTCTTTTTCAGCAACGCTGAGTTCACCATTTTTATCAGCATCAAACCTTGCAAGCACTTCTGGTGTAACTTTGCCAACTCCACGATCCCAGCCTTCGTCGAATACCGGGTCGATTTTTTCAGAAACTACCGCAGCTGTTTCAGTAACTGCGGGCGCCTCCTGCGCCAGACAAAGACCATTATTCAACAGAACCAGCAAAGCGATCACCAACATTTTTTTCAACATACAGATGCTCCCCCCTGATAAAAACGTGCCTATTAAATCATCTTCAGCAAATAGAAGATACAGCTACACTATACCACTTTTTGTCTGGTTACCTGTCGCACCAGACAAAATATTTGAGTCAGCAAAGTCAGGGCTGTTATGGCAATTTATAATGAAAAACACCTTATGACCAGCATCTCTCATGTCACCAATTTACACTGCTTTACTGGGGCTCTCGGCAGAACTAGGGTTATCTTATGGCTGTTCGATGACGAAGCAATGAAAGTCGATGGCGTTGAGCTTTTCGGCGATGTCTTCGGCAGTTGCTTCGTCGGGGTAAGGTCCGACAAAAATACGGAAAATTTCAAACTGCGCATCGGGCTCAGCAAGAGTTGGCGCAAACCCCTCAGCATCAAGCTGATTGAATATTTCGCGGGCCGAAGCTTCATCAGCAAATGCCCCGAGCTGAACAAAAAAGCGGGTTTCTGGTTTTGCGACAACAATCTGCACCGCTGCTGGCGCGACGGTTGCTGTAGCAACTGCCGGGGCCGCGGTGTGCTTCGCAGTGACACGAAGTGGCTGAACAGAAGATTCACTCTGGCGACCATTGATGTCAAGCAGGGTCCATACCCCGCCGGCAAGCAGTGCCATGATGATAAAATACACCAGCCAGTCTTTAAAACTGTCGGCAGTGGCGCTGGCCGGTGGGCCCCAGTCAAACTGGCGCTGGCCGGTGGTTCTGTCTTCATTTTTTGCAGAAATTTCTGGCAAATCAGGCCATCCTTTCTTTTCTCGGCCAGCTGTTCTCATCAACAAATGGCAGCTTTTCGCCACACTGGCAGGCTGCACCGCGATAATTCAGCATGACTTCATAAGCATGACGCTTGACCAGCACGCTTTTGCAGGCCGGGCACAGGGTGTCCTGGCTCACAGCGACATTGCCCGGGTAAACGAACTTGAGTTTTTTCGCAGCGAGCGCGACAAAGCTATCGATCACTGCCGGGTCGGTTGGCGGGGCTGCTTCGAGATAGCGCGGAAAATAACGGGAAATATGCAGTGGCAACCGATCTGAAAGATCTGCCAGCCAGTCGACCATTTCCGAAAACTCGGCCGGATTGTCGTTAAGACCAGTCACAACCAGGTTGGTGACCTCGACATGTACGCCAGCTTTAACTGCTGCAATGATGTTGTCTTTAACAGTTTCGAGCCGGCCGCCACAGATTTTCTGGTAAAAGTCGGCATTGAACGACTTGAGATCAATGTTCATGGCATCGACATACTGACAAAGCTCGGCCCAAGGCTCAGAGCTGAGATAGCCATTGCTTACCATCACCGTCATCAGGCCAGCCTGACGCAACAGAGGCGCACAGTCGCAGATATACTCAAACCAGATGCCGGGCTCATTATAGGTAAAGGCAACACCGATATTGTCTTTTATGCTTTGCGCTTCAACAACCAGTTGCTGTGGCGTCAGTTCGCTGCCTGTATGGCGTTTCTGAGAGATATCCGCGTTCTGGCAGAACCGGCAATGCATGTTACAGCCATAAGAGCCTATCGAATAAATCGGCCTGCCGGGAAACACGTGATATAGCGGTTTTTTTTCGATCGGATCAACATTGGCGGCAATTACGCGGGCATAGCTGTAAAGTTGCATGCTGTTGTCATCGGCGGCACCACGCGACAGACAGCGACCGCTCTGCCCGGGCTGCAGGCGGCAGTGGTGAGGGCACAGCAGGCAAAGCAGACCATCATCGGTCTGTTTATAGTATCTCGCTTTATTCATAGGGCTACCATACCAGCAACCTCGTAACAACGTCAACCCAGGCTATTTGAAACGACGTTCATCTTCGCTGGCATTTACTATGTAGTCAACGACCACACGATCAGCGGCAATAGAGTTGATTTTAAACAGGGCATAATGCTTTGTGGTCGGGAAATAAGCAGCAAACGCATCACCGTTTTCGAGAGTTCTTTCAGCGTAAAGCTCACCCTTGATACTATCAGTGGTGTTAAGGTAGTAATTGCCACCGCTCAGCCATTCAGGTGCAGCAGCACGTATTTCTATATCTGGTTTTCCATCGAGAACCAGCACCATGCGGTTTCCATCAGTGCTGCCAATGCCCTTTTCGGGATTGATAAAACTCAGCATACCAGCAGTTTCATTGGAATCTTCAAGAAAGTTGGTAGCGTAAACAGCCCCGTCAACCAGTGCCATGCCGCTGAGCATGATAGTCTTCTGACCTTTGCTGATGGCTGTTGTTGCACTGTTTGCGAAACTGTATTCAACGAGAACACCTGAAAAATCACCGTTTGAAATATCGACACGGTGAATAAACATCTTGATATACTGATCGCCAGCTGCTGACTTTTTAAAATAGAGCCCGAGTATTGTCTGAGGCGTGCCAACAAATGTGCGATCTTTGCTGAGTTTAAGTGGGTCAGCGAAATCCGCGAGTAAAGTGTTATCGGCATAAGCATCAAGACTGCTAACGTTTTCGAGCATCGACGTGTCGCTTGACAGAGGCGTGTAAAAACTGACGCGCTGGCCGCTGGAATTGGGTTTGACATACAGGTCGATTTTGCCATCGCCGTCGAGATCGTTTTCGAGCTGCAGATAGGCAAAACGCGCGCTGGTAGTCAAGTCGGCAATAGATTTGAGCCGGGCAGTCTGACTGGCCAGTGCGGCAACCACCGTGACGTCATTGATGATACTGCCAACAGCCAGAGCCGCAGCCGTCTTCTTAGCAGAAGCGGCCAGTTCGTTTTTGAGCGTGTTAACAAAAGCCGGGTAGGTCGTCAGAAGTTCATGCTGCGCGCGACCAACTGTATCTGCGAGCATGGCAGCTGCGGTGGTTTCGAGATTGATTTTGAATTCTGATTTTTCGTTGTCGCGAACCTTTGATTTGAGCGTGATGTTACCAGCGACCACGTCAATAGCATAGAGACCGGTAGAAGACTGTGGAGCGTTCTCGATCTTTATTGGCCAGTCGGCATTAGATGCCATATCAGAAATGGTAAACGTGGTGACAGGATAGCCGTTAACGTAAACTGTAGCCGCTTTAAAAGCGGTGCGCACCTGGCTGTCGGTATTCTGCAGCACATTGCCCAGCAATGAAGATTCAATCTGTTGCGGCGCGGTAAGAGTGCCGTTGAGTGTGACATAAGTTACCGGCGCGGCAGAGCCTGAATCTTTGTCCTTGTCACCAAAACAACCGGTAAAAACAATTGCGTTAACCAGCAGCAGGGCCAGAATAAACAGCTTTCGCGTATGCATCATAAATCTCCATATCTGTAAAAATGCGGTACCAGGCACTTCTGCCTGGTCTGTTATTGAACGATTCAACGATTGATCAACCGTACCATTAATTGACCGCAAAAAAAAGAGGCCCGCAAATAATTTGCGGACCCCTGTTTTAACGGTCTAATCAGAGCTTGCGATAAGCGACAACTTTTTCGTAAGTCTGCAGCCTGAAAGCCTTGGTTACGTTGTAGAGAGTCTCTTTGCCACCGATCAGCAGCACGCCACCCGGCACAAGAATATTGTAAATATTTTCAGCCATGCGTTCTTTAGCCTTCTGTGAGAAGTCTGAGAACAGGTTGCGGCAGATCACCACGTCATATTCGCCAAGCTGTTCCATAGCCTCGGCATTAACGGTATTGGTGAACTTGAATTCAACCAGGTTCTTAACCTGGTCTTTTACACGCAGATCGCCGCGGTCATCTTCAAAGTAGAGATCGATAAATTTCTGATCGACCTGCCTGAACATTTCGCGTTTGTAGATACCGCGTTTTGCAGTATTCAAGCAGATGTGCGAAATATCGATACCGGTTACGGTAACGCGAGCCTTATCAGAATGAACGTCTTCGAGCACGCTCATCGCGGTTGAATAGGCTTCTGGGCCAAAGGAAGTGCCACAGCAGAGAACGCGTACAGTGTCAGCGCCTTCTTTAACGCGGATCTCGATAAGATCGGGTATGATCGTCGAAACGAGAACCTTGCTCTGAGGAGCTTCACCAAAGAATTCAGTTGCCGGATCAGTGATCGAATCGTAGAGACTGACGAGAATATCGCTGCCTTCTTCGGCACCATATCTGAGGTGATGGTAATACTCGATCCACGAGGTGATGAAGAAACGGGCGAGGTTGCGGCCAAGTCTCTGCTCGAGTTGTCTCTTGTCATTGATTTCGACGCCGCACTTGTCAGCAATAATGTCGCGCAGAATCAGTGCTTCTTCGGTATTGATGCCCTTTTCGTCAGTTGGAACAGCTTTGAGCCGGTCGATCAGTCTGACCTGTCTTGGCGACACAACCGATTTGAGCACCTTTTCGATAAGTTCTGAGTTATTCTGGGCCGCAGTCTGGATAAAGTAATTGCGAATCCAGCTGTCGCGCAGAAAGATGTCTTTGAGCTTGTTTTCAAGGCCATTTACACCTTCAGCGCCATTATCCTTGAAATATTTGATCGCAGCGATAACCAGGTTCTGGTCTGCGTGATCAAGAACTTTAATAATGGTCTCAGCGGGTTTTTTGTCGCCGATTTTGGCCAGCGCAAGAATTGCACGGGCGCGAACGGCGTTGCTTTCGTCTTTTTCGACCATCTGGGTCAGGGTGCTGACACAGCTCTGGCTTTTGATGGTGCCCAGAGCCTTAACGATCTGGTATCTGACTTCCCAGCGCTGGTGCTTGATGTGTTTCTGCAGGTCGATATCAAGAGATTTGTCGCCAAGTTCACTGAGAGCGACAACCGCAAGTTTAGCCACCTGTGGATTCTCGTCGCCAAGCAGCGGAACGAAGAACTGTTTGAGTTCTTTGCTCTTGAACGAGCGCAGAGCCGACAGCGCAGCAATTCTGATCTGCCAGTCGCCATTTTTGAGAAGTTCCTTGAGTGGGAAAATGGATTTGAGATCTTTCATGTTTTCGAGAGAAAAGCATGAATTTACGGCAACGCGCCATTCTTTATCATTGAGTTTCTGAATCAGCGAATCAACGGCGAGAGTAGAACTGCACTGCCAGATGGTGCGTGAAATGGTTTCGCGCACACGTGAGTTATCGCTTTCTAGCATTTCAAGCAGTCTTTTGGTGATCTGCGGATCTTTGCGACGTGCCAGAACCGAAGCTGCAGCTTCACGAACATCGCCGTAAGGTTCAGTCAGCACAACATTGAACAGAGGTTCAACCAGCTGATTCGAAGTTGAGTTGGCCATGGCCAGACAAGCTTCGCGCCTGACGTGACCGTTGATATCCTTGAACTTGTTAACCAGCGATGTCAGCGCGCCATCATAATCGAGCATCTTTGCAATGCCGGCAACAACGTTGCGACGAACGATTTCATCGACGTCATCGAGCATAGTTTTGAGGGTGCTGAAAGACTGATCAGATGGGTTCGCGCCAAGAGTCAGCGCAAACGCCTGTCTTACCGCGTCATCGTGGTGATTGGCAAACAGCGAGGTCGCGCCAGGAATTTCGCTGGACGGACATTTGGCCAGAAAATTGAAGATTCTCACGGCAACCGGTGCTTCAACCTTGCCGACGCGGTCAAGAGCACATCTGACCGCTTTCTTGCCGATACGCATGATACCGTCAAACGCAATATCGGCGATGTCAGCGTCGCTGCTCTCGAGAGCGCTCATTAAAGGAGCCGCATAAGCATCATCACCAAACGACGAGGCCACACGCACCATATAGCGATATTCAGCTGCATCCTGATTTTCCATCAGGCCAAGCAGAATCGGTTTAACCGATGCCTGATCGAGTCTTTTAAGTGAGCTGGGGTTAGCTTCTTCGATCTGCGCCAGTGATTTGAAGATAAGGCGACGGGTGCCGCTGTCTTCTTCTTTAACCAGTTTGGCAAAAAGAGGATCTATGCCAGACACGGCTTCCATTGAGCCAAGAGCACCAATGGCAGTAAAATATTCGAGAATATCAACTGAGTCGAGAGCGCCGAGAATAATTGGCATAGCTTTTTCTACAGCTATATTGCCAAGCGCTTCTACTACAGAATACTTGAGGATGTCTGAATTCTTATAGGTTTCCATAAGAATATCGACAGCCTTGGGATCCTGAATCTTGCCCAGTGATTCGACAGCAGTAGTTTTAACGTTGTCGTCTTCGTGGTTGATGAAGGTGATAACATGATCAGTAGCGATAAGAGAGCGAATGTCACCAAGAATTACCAGAATCTGTATGATTTCGTCAACATCTTCTGAGCCTTTGAGTGCTTCGACAAGAGGTGGTATGGCCATTGGCCCGAGGTTGCGCAGAATGGTCATACCAGCATTTCTGGTATTCAAATCCGAGCTTTTGACCACAGGAATCAGCCCATATACAACATTTTCGTGCTTCATCGAAGCAAGCGCCTCGATGGTGATGTTCTGAACGCCCTTGTTGGGGTCGCCAAGAGCTTCGCACAGAGCATCTACAACAGGTTTCTGGTCAGCATAACCAGTTAACTCACGAACAGCTTTGCGGCGAAGAGAAGGATCTGCATTTTTGAGTTGTTCAAGTAATGCGGTTGAACTGGTCATGGTTTCAGCCTCCCTTGCCCGAAGATTTACCAAGAAGTCGCTCGACTTCCTGAAGCATCAGATCCGGCTTGATTGGCTTCTGCAAAAAGGAGTTGGCACCAAGGGTGAGGCCCTTCATGACCATTTCTTTTTTGCCTTCAGTTGTGAGAATGATGATTGGTATGTGTTTGAATTTGTCGTTTTCCTTGACCTGGGTGATGAGCTCGAAACCATCCATGCCCGGCATATTAAGGTCGGTGATGATGATATCTACTTCATTCTTTGACATTGCTTCAATCGCCTCGATGCCATTGTTAGCTTCGAGCACTTTATAGCCCGCTTTTTCGAGCGGAAAGCACGCGACCTTTCGCAACATCAAGGAGTCTTCAGCCACGAGTATCGTTTTGGCCATTATCTGGAATCCTCCGGAAATCTGAAATCTTAACTGCAGATTATAATGAGAAAGCTCTGTAAAATGCAACCCAAAAACTTATTTTAAATGCAATTTACCTGCAAAAGACAAACCGCCCGGCTGTACATCAGCGCGGGCGGTTTTGGTTCAAGCGGTGGTTACGAACCGAGACTGGTCAACATGGCGGTAAGACGCTGACGCGTTGCTTGATCAGATGCTCCTGCCAGTCCACGGTTCAGTGCCTTGCGGGCAGAGACTTTGTCATTACGCTCATACCAGTAGAGAGCGGTATAGAGGCAGGCACGACCATTGCCGGGATTCTGTTGCAGGTCAGCCTCTATAGCCCCAAGTCCATATCCCGCAGCAAGAGCAGACAGTTCGCTTTCGCCACTGGCATTGAGAGCAGATGCCAGGCCAAGATATGTTCTCCCAATTTCAGCGTAATCACGCGCGGCAGCAAAATGTTTCATCGCGGTCAAAAAAGATCCCTGCTTCAACAGGTCTTCACCCAACATGCGATAACTGCTGAAATGGGCGTGCGGAGCTCCCGGCAGTGCAAGCATACTGATAAAGTCTGCTGGTTTACCGGCATTTGACTGATCACCATCGCTGATAATCTGACGGCAGATGTTCGACAATACAGGATCATCAACTTTGGGAAGCAGATTGCGGATGCGGGCAACACCTTCCGGAATTTTACCTTCAGAGTAGTCGAGAAGACCGAGAAGTATCTCTATTCTCGCATCGCCGGGTTTAAGAGAAGCTGCGTGCGCAGCATAACGGCGTGCAAGTTCAGGCTGATAGAATGCAGTGAGATAAAATCTGGCAAGGTTAAAATGAGCTTCAACGCTGCCAGTGTGATTACGGGCCAGGTGCACAAGCGTATTTTCAGCGCCTTTGTAATCAAGGCTCTGCATCTGGGCATCGGCAAGCAGGTGTGCATTAAGCTGATCATCGGGGTTCTGCACGAAAATTTCGAGCAGCAGACGGGCAGCAACTGCATGATGATTGGCTCCCATGGCAATACCGGCGGCCAGTCTGGACTGATCAACAGCATTGGTTAATGTTGAGCCCTGGTTGTAGATATTAAGAAACGACTGGTATGACTTTTCGCCAAGAGCGGGCTTAAGATTGATCAGCTGCTTTCCGAAACTGTTAAAATCGCGGTTATAGATATGCAGCATGCTGGTGAGAATCTGAACCTCAAGAAACCTGCGGCTATCAGAAGTATTGCGCACAAGCTGACCTGCTTTGCTCAAACTGGCAGCGGCAGCAGTCAGATCAGCGCTTTCGAGGTGAAATCTGGCCAGCTCAAGATTTATCAAAAATGAATTTTGCGCCGCCGCCATGAAACTTTCAAGCGAAAAGTCGCTGACGGCACGGGCTTGTGGAATCGCGGGCGCGGCAACCGTTTTTGCGGCAGGCACCTTTACTGGCCTTATTGCCTGGCTTTGCGTTTTGGCACCCGACTGCACTGTGTACGGCTGCAACTCAATTTTATCTGCAGCCTTTACGACTGTTTTAGCAGGTGCCTTTGCAGGTGAATTCGCGCCAGTCTTTACGGGAAGCGCCCGACGATCTGCTGGCATCTGCTCTGGCAAGGCCTGCGCTGGCAAAGCTGGTGCGATACCACTCATTGAATCGAGCATTTCGCGTGCACGAGCGTGGCCTGGCTGCACGCGAAGAATCCATTCGAGATGGGTTCTCGCATCTTGCATACGGCCAAGCTTTACAAGATTTTCAGCCAGGTAGACCCGCGCGATCATGTTGTTAGGAGAATTTTGCAGTACTGCCTGGAACTGGCTGTGGCTCTCAGCAAAACGACTCAGAGAAAACAACGCCTGGCCGTATCTGAAACGTGCCCGCAGATTTTCAGGCGCGTATTTAAGGGCACTCGCGAAGTTCTCAGCGGCCACGCCAAAATCATTAGCTGCGAAAGCTTTTTCCCCATCAGAAAAGAGCTGCGAATGATCGATTGCAGAAAACGCCGGCCCGTTCTGACTCATTAAAATTACTGATAAAAGCGCGGCGGACAACCATTTACGATATTGCACAGCATGCCTCCAGAAATTCATTATCTACATGGCATATCGGCAAATGTCTGCGCATGCAAAAGAAAGTTTTTTTTGCCAAAGCTATAAACTTTTTGAGCAAAACTGACGATAATTTATGTGGGATAAGGGAAAAATATGCCTTTTTAACATGGAAGTTACAGGGGAGTTTATCATGGTTGATTCCATTCATGGACCTGGGAAAAGAATAATTATAACAACAAAGCCCAAGGCCAAAGAGTCTGTCGATAAGAAAAGCGGATTTGATGACGCTATGAAAGGCAAGACTACTGGCGGGGACAAGGCCGAAGGCGTCTCAACGCATAGAAACCCGGCGGCTAACAACCTGAAAATCATGCAGCAACAGCAGTTGATGCATATGCAGCGCCTCGACGAGATCACCAGACAGGTGCAGAACGGCACTTACAAGATGGTTTCGCCCGAAGTGCTTGCTGAAAAGATATATCAGGTACTTTCTGATCGTGGCACGCGCGAAAAGTTCATCAAAAAGCTTTTGCAGGAAGAGGCTGAAAAAATTACCGGCAAAGGCAAGAACCAGTTCAGTGACCTCGAATTGAAAAAGCTGGTTTTTTTGATCAAAGAGGTTTCAGACGAAGAATTCGACGATCCCGAACTGGAAAGCCTGATCAAGGAATATTCCTGACGGTTATTTCGACACTGCCATGTGCACTCGGTCAGGTAAAACAAACTGACCGGGCTGCTCCTGATCGCTCTGTCGCCTGGGAGCGCTGAGACTGTTGCCGGTCGTTCTGGCCAGTTTGATCAGTTCACGCACATCGCTGGTGAGATTACTTTGCTGTGCTGCCAGGAACACTTTGCATTGATAAAAATGGCGGCCAATGTTTATGCGACCAAGCCACTCCGGGCTCATTGATTCAGGCGTAGCGAGGTAAACATTAAAATAATGCTGCTGCGCAAGCAATATGGTGCCTTGTACATCTTTTGAATCGGACTTTAAAGGCGTCAACTCGATTGCCTCGACTGACATAACGATATCTTCATCATCGTCAAGCGACAAAGGCCAGACCGAAAAACTGCCAAAAACAAGATTGCCATCATGATCCGTCGTCATTGAGGATGGTGTGAAGGAGAGTTTTACAATCTGGGGTTTTTCATTTATCACCCCAGCTTTTTCGTCTATTCTAAAGCGAAACAACGAATTATCAGGTGCTGAATAAACAAACAGCGCGTGACCGCTATTTCCTACGGGCACCAGAGAGCTGAATGTGCACTCACTGTTTTCGTGATCCAGTTTGTGTAGTCTTAACCAGCTGTGCAGCAGGTCGGTGCCCATGACAATCAGGCGCTTTTCATCGAGCACAACCGGGAAACGCGATTGTTCGTGTCTTGATTCAAAGACAACGTCACAGGCAACATTCTGGTTCTCGACAAACACTTCGCCGGGATTAGAATCAGACCACTTATACACGGCCGTCTTAACCCCGGTGCTATTAGTGGCACCATACTGTAAAAATTCCACGCGCTCTGACCGGCTGATCAAGGTCTGCAGGCCTTGTTTTACGGCAGGCAGCTCCATGGCACCGTCGATTTTGCCGCGAAGCATGCGGTAATTTGCATACTCGCCAATTACCTGCTCTTCTGATCGTGCAGCTGGAAATCCTCTCCACACAGACTCTCTGGCGGTGCATGCCTGCTCTTCCCAGCGGTCGTAAAATATTGTATAAGACAAATTTTTAGCGGTGCCTTCGCTATACCAGGTTTGATACCAGCTCGAGTTGGGAATTTCATACCAGTTCTTATCTGGCAGAATCTCGACTTCGTGCGCAACCAGATTTTGCCGGGCAAGCTGAGGCGTAATCATAAACCCTGGACCAGGACTGAAAGGAGCTCCTCTACTGCGAAACACCGGGCGACCAGACTGGTCTGCAAGCATGTTGTCTCGCTGGTCCTGGTGCTGGCTATAGCCGCCTGTTCCACGGTCAGCCATCATGGCCAGGCCATCAAATACCTGACGATGCAGACGACGCTGCGCTGGTTTAAAAGCTTCAGTCTGGTGTAGAAATGCCAGCCTGAAATGATTCAGCTCATCAAGATACAGAGCTTTGGCCGGGTGGGCACGAAAAAGCTTTCCGTATGGATTGGCCGGAGTCTGCGTTGAAAAAACCAGATGGACTTCTGACTTGTCGCTGTAGTCAAACAGGGCGTAGAAATCGGCAGCTTCGGCATTGGTCAACAAAAACACCTGCAACATCAGCAAAGCTGCAGACGCGCACAGCGAAAATTTTGTCGAATTGCCTGTCATCAGTGGAAAGCCTGCATCAATTTACCTTATACTAACCAGCTTATCATAAACAGATAAAAAGTGCTAAACAGCAAGCGGGGGAACCGTTGGCCGGTCCCCCCGCTGTTGATCAAAATTCAGGTTATTTTACGCCGAATGGGCTGCTGCCATCCGTCTTAACATCGATTTGCCAAGGGTATTTAAGGGTGGCTTTAACCTCACCAGAACCGGCTTCAACGGCCTCTTCTGTAGCATTTCCACGATTCTTGAGGAACTCTTTGGCAGCGTCTGAACTACCGATATACTCCTTGAATTCATTGTCAGAGAGCTTACCAAGAGTCTGTTCATCGATAATTCGTGCGATTGCCGCGATATTGTCAGGATTTTTCTTGCACAGCTGCGACGTAATTGTTTTGAGACTGCGAAACAGCTTCCAGCTTGTCGAAGTGAATGCTGAAAAAACTTTGTCTTTGCCATCAGGCACTTCGGTGGCGATGCGGTGCAGGATAACGGCATTTATTCCCTCTACAGAAAGAAGTTCTTTGCCAGTAAGGGTGTCTGGCTCAACATTGGTGTAGGTGCCGGCTTTATTCTTGTCTTCAATCTTGACCCACGTGATGGTATTGTTTATTTGACGCACCTTATCGCTTGAATCGAGCATTTCGTTGAACTGGGCCCAGCCTTCGACAAACGCTGTTCTCGGCCTGGTCAGCTCGTTGGCAAAATGCGAGCCATCTTTGCCGTAAGGTTTGATGAATTCTTTGATTGTGCGGTCAAACGAATGTGCGAATTCATGCACAAAGGTTGAGCGCGCTGTGTCTTCAGAGCCCGGCCAGTTGTAACGACCGCTCGACATCTGAATGGTTGCACCGCTTGAATAAGGCCAGAAATCCCTGGTAACATGGGGGTAATCCGCGGGATTATCAAAACCGGTAGTATCGGAAAGGATCACATTGATCTTATTGCGGAAACTGTATTTCATGCGGTCTTTGATGTTCTGCGAAGTTGAGTGGCGATAAACCGCCAGCAGAGCTTTCTGACCGTCGGTCATTTTGCTCTCGTCAGCAACGCCCATGAGCTCAAGCAGATGCTTTTCGTTTTTGACCTTTACACGTTTAACATCATAGGCAATGTCGTGGTCTTCATCTGAATACCAGCGTTTAGAGCCTTCGCCCAGTGCATAGTTGCGTGTCACGGTGCTTTCCCAGGTGCGCTTTACGGTGTTAACACCTGATTTTACCAATGCCTTGGTTTTTTCCCACCAGCCCTTCGGCTCTGGGTTATTTATCTGAACGACTTTTTCGATGCACTGGTAATAAAAGTCAAACTCAGTGTCAGCAGAAACCTCTGCTGAAGAAAAAACAAATCCAATGACCATAAAAAGAACTAACAGGCCCAAAAATCTCTTTTGCACGGCGGCACCCCCTGCTTTACGGGTTGCATACCCGATTTGCATAATCTGTCTGGCTCAATAGAACCTTATAAATTGATTGTAACCAAATTTTGAAAAATTCGATACTGCGTGGGAACAGAAATATCACCTGAGGGCATTAACTAATTCTCAAATCTTTCCGATAACAATACCGCGCAAAGACGTAAAAGTTTTCGCAATCCTATGTACACAGCTGCTGACGAGCGATCGGGCTATTCTCGACTGCGTTTACATAACAGTGTGTACACGGGATTATGTAAACCACAAAAAAACCCAATCATTTTTGTACACAGTCTTGACATAAACCATTTTCTGTTTTGCAAGCCTTTTGCTCCAGAAAATTTCAGACCCTCTTGAAAAGCTTATAAACAGTCTTTGTCAAGAGGGTAGCTTTTTTATTTTTCCACAACAGTAAATTCGCTTCCAATGCTTTTCCCCATGGTTTTCCACAATTTCCACGTAAAACCGGGGTACAATCTATCGCCTGGTGCACCACAACGCAAAGCTTGATGATTAAACGATTTACCAGAGGTGCTAATGAATGTTTAAGTAAAAAAAAAGTGGTTGCCCACTTTTTTTAGAGACGCTTGTATCAGTTTTGTGATAACTACTCTTCGAGATCGACTATTTCACCACCGAAGATGTCGATTGCATCGGCAATAGAGGGTTTCTGCAACAACTTTTGCCGTGCCTGCTCGTCAAGCCTGGCTATCTGTTCACGGTGATCGGCCTGTGGCGGCGGTACATTGTCGGATGTGGCGCCGGGAACATGGATTTTAACCGTTTCTACCGCACCAAAAACGTCTTTTGCCGCCTCAAGCAGTAAACTCATATTCTTGGCTTCTTTGAGTTTGCCGGCCGCAAATGCCTGTTCTATGACTATGGTCAGCGTGCCACCTTCGGGCTTCTTTACTCTGGCGTTAACCAGCAAAGCCTGACACACGTTTGAACGGCGGGCGACCGCGCTTCTGAAATCGGCCACCGGGTCTGTCTGGCGAACGGTCATTGGCACAACGTTATCAGGCATGTGAGGAGGCGGCGGCGGAGCAAAATTGCGCGAAGGAACAGAAGACAATGCTGGTCGTGCCGGCAACGGCGGCGCAGGAACAGCCGGCTCGCGGGCAGGTGCGGCAGCAACCGGGCGGGCGGCTATTTTGCGCAGCGCGGCAACTTTTTGCTCAAGCTGTTCGATGCGCTTTTCCACGGCTTCGCTGGCAAAGATCTCATCACCAAGTCCCAGTCTGATCAGTTCAGATTCAAGCAGCACACGCGCCTGAAATGAGCTTCTGATATTCAACAATGCGCGTTCAACCCTTGAAACAGACCCGATAAGATATCTTACCTGCAGATCCGCTACCTGGGCCTTGATCTCTGTCGCCTGCTCCGCCGGCAGATCCAGCAGTTGATTCGCTTCGCCGTCGATTTTGAGAATCATGCAGCGGCGCAAGTATTCAAGAAGATCGCGACCAATGGTAAGCGGTTCGTAGCCAAGCGAATAGAGTTCATGAAGCAGTTTAACCAGCGTGCCAAGGTCATGCGCGAAAACAGCACCGGTAATTTCCTTGAGAGTAGTGTAACTAAGCCGGCGGGTGAGCTTGAGAACGTGGTCAAGTTTGACCGGCTGCTCTGAAATCGAAGAAGCAATCTGGTCGAGAAGACTAAGGCCGTCTCTGAAGCCGCCCTGAGCGCACTCGGCTATCATTGCCAGCGCCTCAGTTTCAAACACCGGGAAAATGCCATCGGCGCTTTCGAGCTTGACGATTTCTTCGAGCCGAGCCTGAATGGTGCGCCGCGATACCGAATGAAAGTCAAAGCACTGGCAGCGCGATATAATGGTTGCCGGAACTTTTTGCGGGTCGGTGGTCGCCAGCACAAAAATCACGTTTGGCGGCGGTTCTTCAAGGGTCTTGAGAAATGCATTAAATGCCGAACCCGACAGCATGTGAACTTCGTCGATAATATAAATCTTGTATCTGCCTTCGGCCGGGCGATACTTTACCTTCTCACGCATCTGCCTGATATCTTCGACACCGTTGTTGCTGGCAGCGTCGATTTCGATAATATCCATAAAATTCATTTCTTCAATGCGCCGGCAGTTATCGCAAACACGGCAGCAATCAGGAAGACCACTGGCATCCTTCTCAAGATTCTGGCAGTTCAGTATCTTGGCCAGAAGCCTGGCGGCTGAAGTTTTGCCGGTACCGCGGGGCCCAGAAAACATGTAGGCGTGCGAAATGCGGTCGCTGGCCACTGCAGCCTGGATTGTTCGTGAAATGTGTTCTTGCCCCGACAGCTCACTGAAGCGTTGTGGACGATACTTGCGATAGAGATTCTGGCGGTTGGGAACTGACATGTTTATTCTCCAGGCGTAATGCGTTCTGTTAAGCAACAGCTTAGCAGCATTACCCGGTGAATTCAAGACCACCCTCACTATACGATTCTCGGTCAAAATCCGTCATTGCGCTGGGCGAAGGCACACACCAGCTCTGATCCAGTCTTATTTTCCATGAGATTGCTTCGTCGCTTCGCTCTTCGCAACGACAAAGAAATACAAGCTCAAAACATCTCACTGTTTATTGATGAAGGTTTAACCACTCCCTGAGAATGACGGCCTGACTCAGCAGAGTGCAGCCTGCGATAAGGGTTTGCTTTGTGTCTTTGCGGCTTTGGTGCGAGCATCTTTCGGGCAAAAAAAAGACCCGCAAAACGGGTGTTTTTTAAGTCGTGCACCTGCCCTCGAACAACAATCAATGGCACGCATCCTGAACTATAGGCTCCGGACAGGCGCTGCCACATCACCCGAAAGCGGTCGTTTACCGTTGCTACCTTCCGGTCCTGGCGGAGTTCACGGACTTTCGCCGTGTGGAACCCATCCTTCAATGCTTTTAGAACTGGCCGTTACCACCAACCGCGCCCTCTGGCAGGGATTCGATCCGCCTTACGGGGATTTGCGGTTGATAAAGGACCCCGAGCCCTCCATCTAGCACGACACCGGAAAGGGCGGGATTCGAACCCGCGGTAGGGGTTACCTACACACGCTTTCCAAGCGTGCGCCTTAAACCAACTCGACCACCTTTCCAACATTTTCTGGACAGCAAAAACATTTTACTCATACCTGGTGGTAAAATAAAATGCTTCTGCGCCAAAAAAAAACGCGCCCGAGAGGACTCGAACCTCTGGCCACCAGATCCGCAATCTGGTGCTCTATCCAAACTGAGCTACGGGCGCAAATTTTCACCTCGGAGAGAGGGGGATTTGAACCCCCGGTACCAGTTACCCAGTACGACAGTTTAGCAAACTGTTGGTTTAAGCCACTCACCCATCTCTCCAATATGCATACGGAGGAAGTAGGATTCGAACCCACGGACCTTTCGGTCAACGGTTTTCAAGACCGCCGCCTTCGACCACTCGGCCATTCCTCCAGTGCGGTCTTGATTGTAACACAGGTACAAACTAAAATCAACGATTTTTTGGCAGTAAACAGCGCAAACGTAACAAACTACCTGAGAATGAAGCTCAGGCGGTGATTATTCCGGAGCTGAAATGGCCGAAAACAGCAGCGCCACTATTAAAACCGGCTAGCGCTGAGAATTTTCTGGCAAAGTCGATGTGTCGCTGGCCGCGGCGTTATAGTTAAGCGGCTGATTATTTTCATTTACCGTGTAAATAACCAGTTCTTCTGGTTTAACCAGGCCCAGTCGTTCGCGAGCGAGTCTTTCGATTCCTTCGGGAGTTGAAAGAGTATCAAGATTCTGCTGTAAATGGCGGTTCTCGCGCTCAAGCGACTCGATACGCTCACGCAATTCCGTTTCGCGCTGTAATAGATTGCGGATATTATTGTAGCGAACAAGATAAATGACCGACAAAGCCACACAAAACACCACCGAGAGAATAAACATTATCTCAGTTGAAAATCTGACTCTTTTGCGCTTAACAGTGGCTTTTTCTTCGCTCATGGCTTGTATCCTGACTCCCGTGCGGTAAAAATCAGGGGTTGTCCCGAACTGGAACAACCCCTGACGTGTTCTAGTTGGCCTTTTCTTCGCTGGCCGGAATTCTAACTACCGATATCAGACGGTCATCGTTATCAAGCGTGATCAGCTTAACCCCAGACGCAGCCCGGCCAGTGTTTCTGATCGAATCGACATTAAGTCTGACGACCTTGCCATTGGTGGTAACCAGCATCAGCTCATCGCTTTCAAACATGCGCTTGATCGCGAGAACTTCGCCGGTCTTTTCCATGATCTTGAGATTGATCACGCCTTTGCCACCACGATGAGTAACCCGGTAACTGTTGACATCTGTCTGTTTGCCAAATCCGAAAGCTGATACCGTCAGGAGCTTGCCTTCATAGCGCCCGTTGTCTTCGGGTATCGGAGCATTTTCATCGATAACGTCATCGACAACATCTTCGACGACTTCTTCGACGATTTCAGCGTCTTCGCTGTTATCATCGCCTTCTTCGACATCGACACTGGCGGCCGCCAATGCATTCTCATCGATTTTGGGAAGCGGTTCGCCCTCTTCGCGCTGCTGGCTGAACACTTCCATGCCGATGATTTCGTCGTCCTTGTCTCTGAAAGTAATAGCCTTAACGCCTCTGGTAACTCGGCCCATTACTCGGACTTCGTTTTCACCGAACCTTATGGCATAGCCGTTCTTCGTGGCAATGACAACCTGTTCGCCACCAAAGATCGTCTTGACACTGATAAGTTCGTCGCCCTCATCAAGTTTGAGCGCAATTATACCGCGCGCTTTGGGGCGGGCAAACGCTGAAAGCATGACCATTTTGCAGACACCACGACGGGTAACCATGAACAGGCGTCGGGTCGAGTCAAAAGTCTTGACCGGCAGAATTGCGGTAAGGTTTTCGTTTTCTTCGAGCTGCAGCAGGTTGACCATGGCTCGACCACTTGCGGTTCTGCCACCTTCAGGTATCTGATGACCCTTTATCCAATGAACCTTGCCTATGGATGTAAAGACCATCAGGAACGAATGGGTCGTTGCCAGGAACATGTGTTCAACAACATCGTCTTCTTTAACGCCCATTACATTGCTGCCCTTGCCGCCACGGGCAATCTGTCGGAAAACATCGGGCGACATGCGCTTAACATAACCATTTCTGGTCATGGTGATGATAATGTCTTCTTCCTGCATGAGCGATTCGAGATCAAGCCGTTCGGCAGTAGACTTGGTAATCTGCGTGCGGCGGGCATCGCCGAAACGATCGCGAATGTCGATCAGCTCTTCTTTAATTATTTCGCGAACCTTGACGTCTGATTCGAGAATGCCTTTAAGCCTCTGGATCAGGGCCAGGGTGTCGTGGTATTCAGTAGTAATCTTGTCACGTTCAAGACCGGTGAGCCTTTGCAGGCGCATTTCGAGAATTGCCTGCGACTGCTTTTCCGAGAGCATGAAAGTATCCATCAGGCCCTGTTTTGCGTCAACAGGATCTTTGGCTTCCTTGATCAGCTTGATTACCGCGTCAAGATTGTCGAGAGCGATAGTCAAACCTTCGAGGATATGGGCCTTTTCTTCAGCCTTGCGCAGCTGAAATACTGTTCGGCGCCTGATAATCTCACGGCAATGATCGATATAGTATTCCATCATCTGCTTGAGATTCAGCACCAGAGGCCGATTATCAACGAGAACCAGGTTGATGACGCCAAACGATGACTGCATCTGAGTGTGCTTGTACAGCTGATTGAGGATTACATCTGTATTGACACCTTTGCGCAGTTCTATGCAGACGCGCATTCCTTCGCGGCTCGACTCATCGCGCAGATCGGTAATGCCATCGATTTTCTTGTCTTTGATCAGATCAGCAATCGACTTCACCAGTCTGGCCTTGTTAACCTGATAAGGCAGTTCTTTAACGACAATGCGATCGCGGCCCTTGCCGTGGTCTTCGATTTCGACGACTGAGCGCACAACTACGCTGCCACGGCCGGTTTTAAACGCCGACTCGATGCCGTCTGTTCCCATGATAATGCCGCCGGTCGGAAAGTCAGGACCTGGGATATGGGTCATCAGCTCATCTATCGTGGTCTCGGGGTTGTCGATCAGCTGAACTATGCCATTGGTAATCTCAACGAGGTTGTGTGAAGGCATGTTAGTCGCCATACCAACCGCGATACCAGAAGAACCGTTAACCAGAAGATTAGGAAACTTGCTGGGCAGAACAATAGGCTCATTGAGCGAACCATCGAAGTTCGGCATCCACTCGACTGTTTCCATTTCGAGGTCTTTGAGCAGTTCTTCGGCGAGGGCATGCAGTCGGGCTTCGGTGTAACGCATTGCGGCTGCTTCATCGCCATCAACCGAACCAAAGTTGCCGTGACCCTGAATGAGCGGGTAGCGCAGGCTGAAATCCTGGGCCATACGAACAAGAGTGTCGTAAACAGCCGAATCACCATGCGGGTGATACTTACCAAGAACTTCACCGACGGTTCTCGCCGATTTGACGTAAGGCCGTTTGCTGGTGATGTTCTGGTCGAACATCGCGTAAAGAACGCGGCGATGCACGGGCTTAAGGCCATCGCGCACGTTAGGCAGGGCGCGTCCAACGATAACGCTCATCGCGTAATCGATATACGAGGCCTTCATGTCGTCTTCGATGTTTATATACTTGATTCCCGAGGGCGGCGGCGGGGGAGGGGGAACGCTGATTCCGCCATTTTCCTCTACAGGAATATTTCCATCATTCGTTGTATCCATTCTTCTGACCCCTTATTAAATATCCAGGTTCTTGACCTGTTTGGCGTATTGCGTGATAAAGTTGCGGCGCGGTTCGACCTTGTCGCCCATCAGTACCGAAAAGATGCGGTCGGCTTCGGTTTCGTCGTCAGCACGAACTTTCTTGAGAACCCGCGTTTCAGGATTCATCGTGGTATCCCAGAGCTGCTCAGGATTCATCTCGCCGAGACCTTTGTAACGCTGCATGGTTACCTTGTCATTACCGCCAAATTCTTCTTCGACAATCTTGTCTTTTTCTTCATCAGAGTAGGCATACTTTTCGACCTTGCCCTTCTTGATCTTGTAAAGCGGCGGCTGAGCGATGTAGAGATAACCCTTTTCGATCAGCGCCGGCATATATCTGAAAAAGAAAGTCAGCAGCAGTGTTCTGATATGCGCACCGTCAACGTCGGCATCTGTCATGATAACCAGTTTGTGGTAGCGCGCCTTGTTGATGTCGAAATCTTCTTTACCAATGTTGGTGCCGATAGCGTTGATGAGATCCTGGATCGTCTCGCTCGATATTACGCGCTCAAGCCTGGTCTTTTCAACGTTCAGAATCTTGCCGCGCAGAGGCAGAATTGCCTGAACACGCCGATCACGACCCTGCTTGGCCGAACCACCTGCGGAGTTACCTTCGACGATAAACAATTCGCTGCGTGCCGGATCGCGTTCAGAACAGTCGGCCAGCTTGCCGGGAAGCGAGCCGCCTTCGAGGGCGGTTTTACGTCGCGTCAGCTCGCGCGCTTTCTGGGCGGCAATGCGGGCTTTCATCGAAGTCAGGATTTTATCCATGACCGGGCGTGTTACCAGCGGGTTCTGCTCAAAATAATCGTAAAGAACATCTGTGACGATCTGGTCAACAATACCACGAACTTCCTGGTTGCCCAGCTTGCCTTTGGTCTGGCCTTCAAACTGCGGCTCAGGGACTCTTATCGAAAGTACGCCGATAAGACCTTCGCGAGTATCTTCGGTAGTAAGTTTTATCTCGCCCTGCTTGCCCTTCTCTTTGCCGAGCAGATCGGGATTCTCTTTTAAATATCGGTTAAAAACCTTGGTAAGGGCGGCGCGATAGCCTATAACATGTGTGCCACCATCGATAGTATTGATGTTATTGACGAAAGCGTAGAACTGCTCGGCATAGCCATCGTTATATGACATTGCAACATCGACCACGACACCATCTTTTTCACGGTTAAAAGCAATAACCTCTTTGAACAAAGGGTTTTTGGCTTCGTTGAGAAAATCGACAAAGCTTGCAATGCCACCGCTGTATTCAAACAAATGACACTTCTGTTCAGACTTCTGACGCAGAATGATTTTAACGCCGCCATTCAAAAAGGCCATTTCACGTAAACGCTTTGACATGATGTCGAAACTGAAATCAATAGTTTCAAATATTTCAGCATCAGGTTTAAAGCGGATCTTGGTGCCAGTGCGCTCGGCGCCTTCGCTGGTAGTCATTTCTGAGACGGCGATGCCACGCTTGAAAGACTGCTGAAAAACTCCACCATCACGCCAGACTGTTACTTCAAGCCATTCTGACAATGCGTTAACAACCGAAATACCAACGCCATGTAGACCACCGCTGTATTTGTAGCTGTTCTTGTCGAATTTACCGCCTGAATGCAGAACGGTAAGAATGACTTCGAGAGCCGATTTGCCGGTTCCTTCGTGAATGTCTACCGGAATGCCGCGGCCATCGTCAAGAACTGAAACCGAACCATCGTCATGCATGTTAACGTGAATAGTTGTGGCATGACCGGCCAGAACTTCGTCTATGCTGTTGTCGACAAGTTCCCAGATGAGATGATGCAGGCCTGTTGGCCCGGTGCCACCAATATACATGCCCGGGCGCTTGCGAACAGCTTCCAGCCCTTCAAGTACTTTTATGTTTCGGGCCGAATATTCTTCGCCGTGACCATGTGCACGGTTGTTATCCGGCATCATTGGCTCATTATCCGAAGTTTCCTGTTGCATGGAAACAGGGTTTTCTTGTTCTGTCATTGCGTCACTCCTTGTTTTGCTCAATAACGATACTGCGAACTTAACTTCCATTCAGACTTCAAATATGGCGCATCTGCGAATGGATGACAAATTCCGCGTTGGGCCAGAGCTTCTGGCGACAGGGTAGAACCAATCCATCTGCCATCGACGGTTCGTATGGCAGCGTGGTATTCATCGCCCTTTTTTAGCTCAGGCAAAGTCGCCAGAATCCGCTTGCGCGTATCCTGGTCAACAGTGAAAAGATTGATTATCATCTCACACTGCTTAAAATCAACAAACTCATTCTGGCCGATATGAATCAGCATTGTATTTCTCCCGCTTCCATGGCCAGGTAAGCAGTCCAGTCAGAATCAGGCAGCTGCTCAGGATGCAGATGATCAAGATCTACTTCATCAGGCATGCAGCCAGTGTAAAGCATTACCGACCTTACCATCTCCTTTTTCATCTGCCGGAAACTCTCTTCGTTAAATTCCGCCGCCAGCTCCATTGCCAGCTCTCTGATAAAACCCAGGCTGTCTTCCAACATTTCAAGCCTGAGCGCTGACAACTCAACGGAATCAAGCTGGGAATCAAATTCATGAAGTTCATCCAGAGTCAACCATGGCATATCCTTTATCAGAGAACGAACCTGGGCACGATTCTGTTCACGACCGGCAAATACGCATACCGCGCAGATGCGATCAGGTGAATCAGTAACTGTCGCCTCGCAATTCCGGCACAGGTCGAACCCTTTCTGTCGCAAACCGCGCAGGCGAGCGTCGAGTTTGCGCTGACACCGCTCAAGAAGTTTTCCCAGCTCGGCATCTTCTACAGGAAAGGCGTGTGCGGCCTCTTTTTTCCAGTCGGGCCAGTCAGCGTCGGCCAGCAACTCTTCGACCGCTTCTGGGATCTCGCCAGGCCGGCCAATGACCTCAGTAATTTTCATATCAGGAAACAGCTGATTCAGCTTGTCAATTATTCTCGCCTTCAGAAACACCAGAGTCTGCATCCATTGGCTGTCGGCAACCGCCAGATATAAACAACCCCTGATCAGGCGGGTCGGGCATGTTTTATGAGCCAGCTGCAAACCCACGACGTCCTTCCAGGCATTGACCAGTCTGCCAAGCACCATCATCTCACGAGCACCAAGCACAAACCTGCTGCGGTCTTCTGTGGCACGACGATTCTGTTCGCGCATGTTTGACAGCACTTTGACCAGAGTAAAACCAGCAGGCTTTATTGCTCCGACTCTGCCACGCGCTGACTGCTTCCTGATTTCCATCTGATAGGGCCTTTACTGACTGATACTAAAGGTAGTAACTGACAGTTCGGTTTGCTCCATGGTATGAATTTTATACTACCCCCTCTGAGGGGGGTTAATCATACTACCTTAAAATAGATAATTTTTCAAGTTCTGCCGGTAGATATATTTTAGCCAGAATCTGCATTAGAAAAGAGTTGCGGGCGCATAAACCTCACCCTTGAAACTGGCGTCAGCACGCTCTTGACAGGTATCGGTTTTTTAGCGCAAAATCAGCATCAAAAGCGAATCTTCAAAAATTACTTCGCTGCAACATAAATAATCGTAGGGGTTCAACATGTTGAACCCCTACGATATGTGTTATTAAAAAGACTATATAAAGCTTCTATTGCTTGTCGGGATCGACAAAACGCTTAACCCGCTCGAACTCTTCACAGAAATCCTTTTCCTGTTTGAGTTTGCGATTAACCTTGTCGCAGGCATGCATTACTGTAGTATGATCGCGCCCGCCAAACTTGTCGCCAATCTGATTTAACGAAGCTTCTGTGAACATCTGACATAGACGCATCGCGACCTGTCGAGGCAAAACCACATTCTGTGAGCGTCTTTTACCGGTCAATTCATCTTCACCGATGTCATAAAATTCGGCGACGCGTTTTTGAATCCAGGGGATGCTGATCTTGCCTCCGGAATTTTCACGCAGAAGGTCTTTAAGAACCTGATCAACGAGATCTTTGCTGATTGGCTTGCCCATGATGCCGGCAAACGCGAGAACACTATTAAAAGCGCCTTCTAATGCCCGAACATGTGACACGACACCCTGTGCCAGATACATGATCACATCATCTGGCACTTCAACCATTGATTTGCTGGCAAACTTTTTGAGAATTGCCGCGCGCATTTCGAGATCTGGCTGTTGAACATCAACTACAACGCCCATGGCACAACGTGATGCCAGACGCTCTTCGAGTTTCTGAATCTTGTCAGGCGGCGAATCTGAGGTTAAAACAATCTGTTTGCGCTGCTGAAACAGCTCATTAAAGGTGTGAAAAAACTCTTCCTGAGTCTGTTCCTTGCCGGCAAAGAACTGAACGTCATCAATAAGCAGCAGATCGATCTTGCGATACTTTGCTCTAAAGGATTCTGCTTTCTTGTCTTTGAGCGAGTCAATAAACTCATTGGTAAAAGTCTCGGAAGACAGGTAAGCGATGCGGGTTTTGGGATTGATCTTGATGAGTTCCTGGCCTATAGCCTGCATAAGATGCGTTTTACCAAGACCAACGCCGCCGTAGATAAACACCGGATTGTGAAGATTACCGGGATTTCTGGTTACAGACTGGCAAACCGCGTAGGCAAACTGATTGCTTTTGCCAACGACAAAAGAATCAAAGGTATATTTGCTGTTAAACATACCGTCATATTTGCCAGGAACTGGCTTAGCTGCCTTATCAGAAACTGTTTCTGTTACCATTATCGGAAGCACCGGCTGCATGATTTTGCTGCCTGCAACTAGCTGCCCCATTTTGCCAGTGCGCGTTATCAACCTGTATTTAAGAGCAGGTTGCTGGTTGCTCAGAATGCGGCAAATCAGCTTTGAATAACGCTTTTCAACATAATCTCGACAAAAATCGTTTACTGCTTCCATTACAAAGTGATCGCCTTCTAAAGATGAAGGAGTAATGGAACTCATGAACATTTTGGCAAACTTGTCGTTTTCGTTGGACTTTATTTCGTCTGTAATCTTTGTCCAGAGTGTTTCTATAGAAGACATAATGTACTGCAACCTCTTCATTACTGTGTACAAAAATCAAGATAAAACCGGTACAAAATCCTGGGGGGCAAAAACCAGTTTTATTGTTGATTGGGATGTTTGAATCATAGCAGACAAAAGGCTTGTCTGCAAGGACTTTTAATACTAATGATCTGATAATAATCTGGATAACGCTGTGGATAAACTGTGGATAAACTGTGGATAAAGTCAAACACTGACAGATGTTGACAAACAGTAGAAAACTTTAACAGCTGTTAACAGGTTTATCCACATGACCATGCTCGCTCCACAAAACTATTCGCATGCTTTTCCACAATATCCACCGCCACTATGATTATTATGACTATGTTATTTAAATTGAATTGTACACCAATATATAAGAAAATGTGCAAAAACCAACGAAGCTGGGCAATCACCAACAAATACAAATAAGCAAAAAAATTGTCTGATTGCAAGTTGATTCATTAGTCAGCAGAATTTGCGTCAAGCTTTGATTGGTTGACCCTTTTATTTGCAATCTGTTATACTTCGGCGACTCCAAATGCAAAGGGAAAAAAATGGCAAAAACCAAGATTGCTCAAAGTTCTGAAGGTCAGGTCATTGATCAGGTCGTCGAGATTATACGTTTCATGGGCGAAAACAAACTTGCTGAGATAGATCTTGAGACATCCCAGCTGAAACTCAAGCTGAAAAAACATGGCAATGTCCAGGCTCAGACCTTTCAGATGCCAATGAATCAATCTTATATGCCTGCAATGCCGTTATTGGAACAACAGGCGGCCTCCAGGGCGCAAACAGCCGAATCAGCGGCAGCTCCAAAGCCAGTTCCAGCTGACGACAAATATCACAAGATTTTGTCGCCAATGGCCGGTACGTTCTATCGCGCACCATCACCGACTTCAGAAGTTTTCTGCAAGGAAGGCGACACTGTTAAAGCCGGTCAAACCGTATGTATCGTCGAAGCAATGAAAATGATGAATGAAATTAAGTCTGACAAAGCTGGCAAGATCGTTAAAATCATGATAGAAAACGGAAAGCCGGTAGACAAAGGCTCAGCGCTTTTTCAATTAGGTGAGTGATATGCAGAATTTCGACCTCGTGATTCTGGGTGGCGGCCCGGGCGGTTATCCTCTGGCTGCTCGTATGGCCCGCAAAGGCTGGCAGGTAGCGATTGTCGATCATGCCAGCGAATTTGGCGGAACCTGCCTGAACTGGGGTTGTATTCCAACCAAAGCATTGCTGGCCAGTGCGCGCAGTTACCACCTGCTCAAAAACGCGGCTGATTTTGGTTTAAGCTGTTCGGAAACCAGTTTTGACTGGCCGAAAATTCTTGAACGTAAAAGCAAAATCACTCTGCAATTGCGTCAGGGCATTGTAAAAATGCTTGAAAAGAGCGGCGTTACCATTTTTAATGGTCATGGGCAGCTTGGTAAAGACCGCGTAATCAAGGTCAGCAGATCGGACAACACCGAAACAATCGAGATTCAGGCAAAAAAAGTCTGTCTGGCCGTTGGCTCAATACCGGCGGCTCCAGCGGTTTTTCCAGCTGATCGCAACATTTTCTGGACAAGCAACGAAGCTCTCAATGCTGACAAGGTGCCCGAAAGCCTTCTCGTTGTAGGCGGCGGCGTCATTGGCATTGAGCTTGGCCAGGTCTTTGCTGAATTTGGCAGCAAGGTTTGCGTGGTTGAAATGATGCCACAGATTCTGCCAGGACTTGATAACGCGACTGCCAAACGATTGCTGCCGGTATTCAAAAAGGCCGGTCTCGAAGTTCTTGTCGGCAAAAAGGTCGAAGCGCTTGCTGCAACAAATGGCCGCGCCACAGCCACTATTGATGGTAGCACGCGCGAATTTGACAAGGTGCTGATCGCAGTTGGCCGGCGTGTGAATATGAGTTTTCTGCAGAATTCAGATCTTGAGATCGAAACCGAAAAGGGTTTCATCAAGATCGATGACCACTATATGACATCACAGTCCGATGTTTATGCGATTGGTGATGCAGTTAAAGGCCCGATGCTCGCCCATAAAGCCAGTTATGATGCCATGATTCTCGCCGCGCAGTGGCAGGGCAAAAAGCTGACGGCTGACTATTCGCTGGTTCCCTCATGCGTTTATACCCACCCTGAAATAGCATGGGTAGGCCTTAATGAAGAGCAGCTCAAAGAACGCCAGATTGAATATAAAACCGGACGCAGCATGTTTTCGGCTAACGGCAAGGCTCTGACCGCCGGCGAAGGCGATGGGCAGATCAAAACACTGCTGTCAACTGACGGTAAGCTGCTTGGTGCCGTGATCTGGGGCCCAGAAGCCAGTAATATAATCAATGAAGCTACCATGATGTCGCAGTTCGGCATCAGCAACCATGACTTTTCCATGATGATTCACCCGCACCCGACCCTTTCAGAAGCCTTCATGGAATCAGTCGAAAATGCCTCTGGCGAAGGGGTTCACGGCTGATGCAATCCGTCGGCTTTATCAACCTGCCAACATGGCAGGCTGAACTGCAGAAGATCCTCACCCAACTAGGGCGCGAGGATCTTTTGCGTATTCCGGTGCTTGGCCGCGAAAACGTTGAAAAGCCGTGGGTTGCATTTGAGTCTGGTGATTTTTTTGCAGCTGTAGATACCGGTATCCATTTTGTGGGAAACGGCAACCTTAAATCCGTACCGGAAAAGGTTGTTACTGCCGACGCCGAGCTGGCAATCAGTCGCCTGCTGAATGGCGAGTATCAGAGAACTTTTTTCAGCGCGGCAGTTGGCGGAATTTTCGCATTCTTGCGCATGGTTGCAGATGATTACGCAGTAGGCAGTCCTGATAAACTGCTGGCGCAGAACGATTCTGTGGCAGGATACATACTCAGCAGAATGGAAACTGCCGGCAAAACACTTGAAGAAGCAGTTCACGAATCACAGTGGGAAGGCATCGCAACCGGCAATCCAAGTCAGAATCTGCACGGCATCGTTACCCGCAATCGCCTGGTTTTGCTGATCGCTTCTATTTTCGGCCTGATGGTCAGTCCAGAACAGATAAAAACCATTGGTATAAGCACTTTGTCTGGCGAAGATGTTACAGTGGCGCGTGAACTCTCGTGTTCGATAAGATTGCTCGGACTGGCGCAGGTCGACTCAGAACAGGTGCGGGCAATTGTTGAGCCATGCATGATTCCTTCTGCTTTTCTGCTGGCACAGGCTCGTGCCGGCTCAGAGATCATTTATCTGCAGACCGGAACGGGAAATTCCCACGTCTATTCGGGTCCCGGCACCAGCTACGAAACGCAGGTGCGCGCTATTTTAAGCGATCTTGAATCATCCGGTGCGCCTCGGCCGCAGATCAGAATTCACGAGGGTCAGGTCGATGATTTTGCCGACAACTTCTATCTTAGACTCAGTCTGGTTAACATGAATGCTACTCTCGCCCAGATTCTGCAGCTGTTTAATCGTGCCGGCGTAGAAATTGAAATGATTCACCAGCCCGCCCGTCAGGTTTCACGTGAAACGCCTGAAGCAGTCCGACAGAACCTGGTTCTTATCACCGGAAAAACAAGAAGAAACGTTGTCGAAGCAATACTGGTGCAGATCAGCGAGCAGATAAAACTAGCCAGCGTTCGCTCCTGTCTTCGCTTTTTAAGACGGGATTGAACAATGTTTGCCAACGGTGATGTTCTGATACAAAAATTTGGTGGTTCGTCGATGGGCTCGGTTGAGCGTATCGCGAGAGTAGCAGATCGTATTGCCGCTCGGGCTGCCCGTGGTAATCGTCTGGTAGTTGTTGTTTCGGCTATGGGCGATACAACTGATGATCTAATCGATTTGATGAATAAGGTCACGCCGCATCCCGATCGCCGCGAACTTGATAATGTCATGGCAACCGGCGAGATGGTCAGCGCCTCGCTGATGGCAAGCGCCCTGACCAAACTCGGTGTACGCGCACGCTCATATAATGCTTTCAATCTGCATCTTCTGTCTGAGTTGCAGGGCGACGACTATAACATTGTACAGATCGGCCGCCGCAACAATCTCGCGCGCTTTCTTGAACCGGGCAACGTTGCTGTGGTAGCTGGTTTTCAGGGGATTACCGCCGATGGTGACCTGACCACGCTTGGGCGTGGCGGTTCTGATCTTACTGCTGTCATACTGGCTCGCGAGCTTGGACAAAAGGTTTGTGAAAAGTACACTGACGAGGATGGCATCTATACTGCCGATCCGCGTATTATTTCTGATGCTCGCAAAGTATGGCATCTCAATTACGATGAAATGCTTACTCTAGCCGCATTTGGCAATGGAATTCTGCATCCAAGAGCTGTTTCGAGTGCCCGGGATTGCGCGATACGCATTCATGTGCGCTCAAGCTTTTCACAGGCCGAAGGCAGTGTGGTTGGCCCGGATGGCGATGATCAGATCGCGGTTAAAAGCATAACCTGCGATAACCGCTTTGTTTACGCGCGCATACATGGCATTGCCAGGCCAGATGAACAGTTTATGAAAGATCTCTCTGAGCAGCCATTTGTTCCGGGACTATGGCAATGGAAGCCAGTCGATCAAAATAACGGTAGTTTTAGAATTGGTTTTCGCCGCGCTGACGCTTTTTCTGCGCTGCCATTTTGCTGGGAACAGGCTTCCCGACTCGGTGCCGATGAGGTTGACTGCTTCGCCAACCTGGCAACCCTGAGTCTCATTGGCTGCGGCTTACAAAGTCAGCCAGAACTTGCTGCCGGTTTTACCAGCTCTCTTGGCTCTATCACTCCGGTTGTCGAACAACATGACGGCATCAGATTAAGTTTCGCTGTCGACAAAAATCAGCTTAAACCAGCTATGCAAAGCCTGCACCAGGCCATAATCCGCTGAATATATAAAAGTGCAATGCAGTTAAACAGCTGCTGCGCAACCCGCGTAAAAATATCTCAAGCGCACTGACTGCAGAGTCGATACTAGAGATGCAGGAAGTGGAAAACCAGCTTTCTGTGAAACATTACGCGGGAAAACAAAATTGTGCTTTAAGAGCAGCCAAACCTACAGAATCCTGCTTGTTGTCTGGATTATTTCGCTGTTTTCAGGCGAAATGTTTTCTGCCGCCGCTTTTGATGTGCCTTCTATGGATACGCAAAAGTTTCCGATCACTATTCAGGGCGATTATCTCGAGTACCGAACCAAAGCCGAACAGGTTGTTACCAAGGGCAAGGCGTTCATTTCATACCAGGATATGAAGATCAGCGCCGAAAACATACAGGCCAACACCAAGACCCAGGACATCTTTGCCCAGGGAAAAGTCGATTTCTGGAAAGGTTACGATCAGACCCGTGGTGATTTTCTTGTTTACAACATGCTTAAAGGTGAAGGCTGGATGCGTGATGCCCAGATCATCAAGAACCGCAATTTTTTCAGCGCTAAAGAGGTCTATGTGAGCCCGCGCCATAGCATTGCCAAGGAAGTTATGCAGACTACCTGCGATAATTTCGAGCACCCGCATTATCGGATTACCGCTGACGTTATCGACAGCTATCCTGAGAAGTCGATGACCATGGAAAACCTTCGCCTTAAATGGAAAAGCAAGACACTTTATCATCGCGGTCGCGACCACACAGTGTTTAAAAAGAGTGACAAGTTTTTTCACACCCGTCAGGGCATGTCGCAGGTCGACGGCATTTATTTTAAATTTTCGACTGACCTGATCATTAATACCGCAATATCAGGGCGATTCAGCGCAGATATCTTTGAACGGCGTGGCAGTGGTTACGGCTTTAATGGCACCTGGAGCGCAGGTGAGAGCAGCAATGGTTCTATTTACATGTATCATCTCGACGAATCCAAGCGCAATCACAAGAACACCCAGGTCAACCTGACCCATAATCACCGTTTTGCTAATGGTGAGACGATTAACACCAGCGTGAATTACTCTGGCGACCAGTACACCGGGCAGCCTGAAAATCAGGATTTAACTGTGCAGATGAGTTACCGCCCGATCTTCAGTTTTATGAATGTTTCGGTAACTGCCAACAAGTTTTATGACCTCGATGGCGACAAATATGAGCTCGACAAGGGGTATCAGGTGCTCAACCGCCTGCCTGAAGTCAATTTCAGCTTTCCTGCCTATACAACGCCAGGTGTGCCGTTGACCATGAATTTGTCTGGCATGTATGGCCGTTATGAAGAAGGCAATCTGAGCGATAAAAAAGATACTGAAAAGAAAGACTTTCGCCTCAACTTTACTGTCCCCACTATTCAGGTTCATGAACGCTTTGATTTGACCCCGTCTTACAATTTTCAGAAAAACTTTTACACCGGTGGTATTGAGCGCGAGAATGGTTCAACAATGGTCCGCGCCAATCATCGCTTTTCAAAAGTGACTAACATGGAGTTCAACTACAATGTTTCTACCTCGAAAGGTAAGTCGCCGTTTCAGTTCGACTCTTTCACCAGCACCGATGTTTTCTCGACCAGAATGCGCTTTGCCGAGAATTCATGGACCCTTAACCCGATCAACTTTAACTATAACCGCGTGAGACACCGCCTTGAGCAGGTATATTGGGATTACTCGCGGCGCTCAGAAGCTGATGCCTACCGTAACTGGGAATTCTTTTTGCGCCGCGATTATGTGCCAGACGACGTTACACTGACAAAAATGGATTTGACCAGGTTTGTACCGGGAAACATGAATGTCAGATATCGCCTTTCATCGAATCTATGGTCATTTGATACCAGCTTGACTTACCCGCAGAACTACAAGCAGATTACCAACACCTCATTCAACTATACCGCTACCATACGACCATTCTGGCAGGTCTCAACTTCGGGTAACTACAATCATCTTACCAGCAAGTTCAGCCCGCTTACCATTGGCCTGGTACGCGACCTGCATTGCTGGGAAGCCCGCGCCGAATACAACCATGAGCGCCAGGAGTTCTGGATTGAGTTCTATCTTAAGGCTTACCCGGACGACACCGGCCGTTTCAGATACGGCATCGAAGACAGCAAACTCGAAGCGCGCATGGCAGCCTATGATCAGATGACGCAGCGCTACGAGCAGGGTTACTGATCAGCTCGCAAACCTCCTGTCGAGGCATGATTGAATCATCTGCGATAGTCCTCTAATCTGTGGATAACTCTTCAAAAAATCTTCGAGATGAAAGTGCTATGAACAGGCAAATGGTTTGTTACTGATTGCTGCATTCAATTGTTGAAACTTCAAGTACACCTGTGTATTATGAGACATCCCGCTTGTCACTCAGATACAGGAGACAATGTAGAATGAAGATATATGCAGGGTCTGATCATGGCGGTCTTGTCCTCAAAAAGACACTGATCAGAAGGCTTGTTGAGCTGGGGCATGAGGTTGTCGATCTTGGCACTGATTCCGACAGTTCTTGTGATTACCCGGATTTTGCTCACGCGGTTGCCGCTAAAATACTGGCTGAACCAGGCAGTAAAGGCTTGTTGACCTGTGGTTCTGGTATTGGCATTTCAATTGCTGCCAATCGCCATGCCGGTATCCGCGCCGCGCTCTGTCATAATTCACTCGAAGCCTCTCTGGCAAGGCAACACAACGATGCCAATGTTCTGGTAATGGGTGGACGCCTGATTGGTGAGGCTCTGGCTGTCGATACTCTCGAAAAGTTTTTTTCAACTTCTTTTGCAGGCGGCCGCCACCAGATTCGCATCGAAAAGATCGAGATAAACCCCGAAAGGCAAAAAAACTGATGGGAAATCTGACAATCCTTGACCATCCACTGGTCAAGCACAAAATTACTCTCCTTCGCTCTAAACACACCGATGTACAGCTTTTCCGCCAGCTGATGCAGGAGCTTTCGATGATGCTCGCCTACGAAGCAACACGCAGCATACCCGTCGAAAAAAAGACCTGCGAAACACCATTGATGCAGGCCGAAGCCTATATGATTTCTACCGAAAAGCTGGCAATTGTGCCAATTCTGCGCGCTGGTCTCGGCATGGTAGACGGTCTGCTGAGTTTTATGCCGATGGCAAAGGTTGGTCACATCGGCCTCTACCGTGATCATGAGAGCCTGTTGCCGGTTGAATACTATTGCAAGCTTCCCGAAAATGTTTCTGACATGGAAGTCTTTGTTGTCGACCCGATGCTGGCCACCGGCGGTTCGGTTGCCAAAGCCATCGAAATCGTCAAGGGGAAAGGGGCTAAACATATCAGATTCCTGTGCGTGGTTTCCTGCCCCGAAGGCGTTGCCTGCCTGCAAGCAGCACATCCCGACGTCGATATCTTTACCTGCGCTCTTGATAAAGGCCTCAACGAAAAAGGCTACATTTTGCCCGGCCTGGGCGATGCCGGAGACCGACTTTATGGAACAAAGTAAAATTTCAGTGCCTGACCACATTTCTGAGCGTCCCGACTGGGATACCTACTTTCTTCGCATATCACAGCTGGTGGCACAACGCTCGACCTGTCTGCGCCGCCAGGTTGGCGCAGTAATTGTCAGAGATAACCGATTGCTGGCAACCGGCTATAATGGCGCACCCAACAATGTTGCGCATTGTTTCCAGCTGCCAGGCGGATGTTTGCGCGAATCGAGAAAGATTCCATCAGGCGAGAGACAGGAACTCTGTCGCGGTCTGCACGCCGAACAAAATGCTATACTGCAGGCGGCAGCTTTTGGTGTATCATTAAAAGGTGGCGATTGTTACTGCACACACCAGCCCTGCATCACCTGCGCTAAAATGCTGATAAATGCCGGCATTAAGCGTGTGGTGTTTCTCGGTGATTACCCGGACGAACTCTCTCTTGAAATGCTCAAGGAAGCTAAAATTATACTCGAAAGGTTAGAGATAGGCTGATTCATGGCAAAGATTATAATAGAAGGTGGCAACCAGCTGAACGGCAGTATCATGGTAAGTGGCGCCAAAAACGCGGCATTGCCGATTATGGCCGGAGTTATATTGAGCACTGAACCGGTTGAACTTACCAATGTTCCGGCGCTCAACGACGTAAATACCATGGATCGCGTACTGCAGGCTTTGGGAACCCGCGTCGAGAATGTTGGTGGCAACGTTTATCGTTTTGATGCTTCTGGCCAGATCGGCGACGAAGCACCTTATGAACTGGTGAAGAGCATGCGCGCCAGCTTCTTTGTCATGGGACCTCTGTTGGCACGTCTCAAAAAAGCGCGCGTTCCATTGCCGGGTGGCTGTGCAATCGGCGTTCGACCGGTCAACATACATTTGAAGGGTTTTGAGGCACTTGGTGCCACGGTGTCTATCGAAGGTGGCTGCGCGGTAGCGGTTGCCGATAAATTGCGCGGCAGCAAGATACTGCTTGATTTTCCGTCAGTCGGTGCTACCGAAAATTTGATGATGGCGGCAACGCTTGCCGAAGGCCTGACTCAGATCGAAAATTCTGCCCAGGAACCCGAAATCGTTGACCTGGCTAATTTTTTGAATGTTCTTGGCGCTAAAATAACCGGTGCTGGCAGCCCGACAATAACTATCGAAGGTGTAGAGAAGCTTGGTGGCGGCCGTTATCGGGTTATGCCTGACCGTATCGAAGCCGGCACTTTCGCGATTATGGGCGCGATGAATGGCGGCCGGGTAAAGGTTGACAACTGTGACCCGTGTCATCTGCACGCGCTCATCAACAAGCTGCGTGAGATGGGAGTCGAAGTTGATCACGACGAAAATTCGATCAGCGTTTATGCTTCACAGCGTCTCAAGGCTGTCGAAATCAAGACGCTGCCGTTTCCAGGTTTCGCGACAGATTTGCAGGCCCAGCTGATGGCAGCCATGTGTGTCGCTAATGGCACCTCGTCGATCACCGAAACTATTTTTGAAAACCGCTTTATGCACGTTTCTGAACTGGCACGCATGGGCGCAAGTATCGCTATTCATGACCGTACTGCCGTCATTCACGGCGTCGAGTCGCTCAAGGGTGCACCAGTTTCAGCAACAGATCTGCGGGCCGGCGCTGCCATGGTTCTGGCTGGCCTGGTTGCCGAAGGACGCACCGAAATAAGTCAGGTTTTTCATATCGATCGGGGTTATGAAGATCTGGTGGGCCGCGTGCGCAAGCTGGGGGCAAGTATCGACAGAGTTGAAGACCCCGAAAACGAAGAATAAAAGAGGAGAGATCAGCATGTCGGGAGCCGAAAAAAACCGATTTAAAGATTTGATAGATGGCTTAAAAAGTACAAACCGCGAGGAGAAGCTGCTTTCAGTGTCAGCTCTCGGTATTTTGGGAATCAAAGAACATGCTGAACACCTCAAAGACCTGCTGTCATCGCCTGACCAGGAAATCATCGACCAGGTAATTAAGGCCTTCGGGCGCATTGGCAACCCGGTTTCGGTTAAGCATATTGTTGAATATATTGTCTCTGACAATGGCAAACTCGCTGAAACAGCGCATAATGCCCTGAAAAGTTTTGATTTTTCTCCGGCTCTCGACGTAGTGATCAGGGCTTGCAGCGCAGACCAGCCGCCGGTTATCCGCCGTCGCCTTCTCGAACTGCTGGCCAGCTACGATGATGTGCGTGTTGCCTCGCTGATGAACGAAATTCTCGGGCAAACCCGCGATCCCGAACTGCTTGCCACCGCAGTTGGTTATTTTGTGCGCCACCCCGCCGCTGAGCGGCATACTTCGCTTAAGATGCTTGCCGGCAGCGATAACTGGGCAGTGTCGCTGATGGCCAATCTCGCACTTTCCCGCCTGAAAGACGAAGGTGCCAGCGCGCATGTGCGAAGGCTGGTAAAATCTGCAAATGCCGAAGTGCGCCAGGCCATTGCCGAAGCCCTGGTCAGCCGCCCTCTGATTGAAGATCGCAGCATATTTCAGACGCTTTTTGAAGATGCCCGCCCGCGCATCAGGGAAATTGCCATGGAAGGCCTTGCGCTGTTCGGGACTGATGAGCGCATAACTATTTTGCGACATTGGCTGTCAGCCGAGTCTGATCAGAAAATCAGGTTGCAGCTGCTGAGAAAAGCCGAAATCGAAAAGTCGCCGTTGCTTTATGAAGAATTTTACAAGCTGCTGCAGGTTTCTGATGACCGCATTCGCAATACCGCCATCAGCGCTATTGCCGCCATGGGCGAGAAAATTGCCGATCGTATTCTCGTCGATTTCGACCGCATGCCGCTGGTGGTGCGTGAACAGATGATACTGGTGCTTGGCCATATTGGCGGCGACAAGATAATCAGGACGATCAGAGAATGTCTGGTCGCCAAAGATCGCTGGCTGCGAATAAATGCCGTCGAAGCCTGCTCTCTTATCAATTCTGAAGAACTCACCGCTGAATTGGTCAATATTTTGCGCAACGCTGAAACTGATATCTGGGTTCGCGCTACGGCTGTTTCTGCTCTTGGTCGCTCAAAGAACAGCCGTTTTGCTGAAATTGTTGCCTCTCAGCTCAGGCATGAAGACGCGCGCGTGCGCGCCAATGCGGTTGAAGCTCTGAGTGAACTCAAGTGGTCGCTTCTCCCGGAAGTCTGCAAAAAGCTGTTGCATGACCGCAACGACCGCGTGCGCGTCAATTCAGCGATCGCCTTGTGGAAAAGCGGCAATCAGGAAGTATTTACCGAACTCGAAAAAATGGCGCGCGACCGCAGCCGCTGGGTAAGATCTTCAGCTGTTTTTGCCCTTGGTCGCATCCAGGATCGTCAGGGCACTCCAATTCTTCTTAAGATGCTGCACGACCAGGAAGACATCGTTTATCGCAACACCATTGAGGCTCTCGCCGAACAGGGTGATCTCAGAGCAATGCTGCCGCTGCTTAGAGAGGCCCGCACCGGCCGCCTTTCCATGGAATTTTACGAGCGCAGCCTGCAGCGCTTTACCGAAAAAATTCATCACGACCACAAACCTGCTTAACTTTTTTCCGCTAGCAAAGGCTGTTTCACAATCCTGTGCAACAGCTTTTTTATTTGCGCGCGATTACGACACGCAGGATGCGCTAGTGCCAGGGCGCCTGAGGATACAAAGCGCCCAGGTGCGAGCACGATAAGAGAGGGCAGATAGAATTCAATAAAAGACCCGGTTTTACCGATATATTGACTACATATTAGATCGGTAAAACAGGAGCAAACATGTCGGCAGATCTGCTTGAGCAGTTTCTGAACTATCTGGCCATTGAAAAAGGCTTGCGGCCACGTTCATTAGAAGCATACCGCCGTGATCTTCAGGACTGGTTTGATTTTGCCGAGGCCAGACAACGCGCAGTCACCAGTGGTTCAATCGACAGCACGCTGAGCCTGTTCTTTGTGCACATGCACGATCTTGGCCTGTCGCCGCGTTCGATGGCGCGAAAATCATCGGCCATCAAGGGTTTTTATCGCTTTTTGTTGCGCGAAAACCATATCAGTGTCGACCCGACCGCTCTGCTCGAACGCCCACGTATCGGTCGCCCGCTTCCAAAAGTGCTCAGTCAGCAGGAAATCGAAAAAATACTGCAGCAGCCCGATATATCGACGCCTTATGGACTGCGCGACCGCGCGATTCTCGAAATTCTATACGCAACCGGCATTCGTGAGTCAGAACTCATCGATCTCAAGCTCGGCAATCTCAACGCGGCCGCTGAATTCTTAAGCGTGACCGGCAAAGGCGGTCGTGAGCGCATTGTGCCGATCGGTCAGTTCGCCATATCCGCGGTGAACGAATACATTAATAAGGGGCGCACAAAGCTGATCAAAGATATCAGTGAGCGCACTCTCTTTCTTAATCCTTATGGAAAATCGATGTCGCGCATGGGTGTCTGGAAAATCATCAGGAAATACGCATTGATGGCCGGAATATGCCGCGATGTTTCACCACACGTGTTCAGACACTCTTGTGCAACCCATATGCTTGAAGGTGGCGCCGGCATAGTAGCGGTTCAGGAGATGCTGGGCCACGTAGACGTTTCAACAACCCAGATTTATACACATCTCACCGGAAAAGACCTTAAGAAGATCCATCGAAAGGCGCACCCACGCGGACAATGACTAAAATCACAGCTAACAGCCAGCTTCAGCGCATTGTAATGATGCGCATTCTGCTGTTGGTAACGATTTTTCTGTTCGTAGCAGCTTACAGCAGCAATGCTGCTACAGAAGCGGTTATAGCCACTAACAGTACGGCCATTAAAACAACGGATCTTCCAAAAACTGTGCCGCTGGCAAGTGATTCGGCAAAGGCTCTTTCAACCGTCTCTGACGCTGTAAAAACTTCTAAAATGACTGCTGCAAACTCTGCAAAAACTGCAAGCTCTGCAAAAACTTTAAATTCAGTCAAGCCTGTAAAAGCCGTAGAAGCTTTGAAATCAGCAAAGCCTGCAAAGCCGATAAAATCCGCAAAACCTTCGAATGACGCAGCATCGGTTAAGCCTGCAGCGCCAGGTTCGGCTACCGCCGCCTTAGAGACCAATAGCATGCCAGTAACTTATAAAATCGCTGTGCTGCCGAAACCCGCCGTTTCAGCCGATGACCTGGCAATCGAAGATTCTCTCAGCGCGGATTCAGTTGCGGTGTTACCGGCAAAAGCAAAGACAAAGAGTCAACGGGTTGCGCGTCTTGCGCCAGCTTCGGCAACGCCGAGTGTTTCGCCTGATGACATCGCTGTCGAAGACGGCAGAATGCCAGTTCGGGTTAATGAGCCGCAGCGCATCGTAACGCCACCGGCACAAATTGTGCAGTATGCCAGAAATTTCTGGGATGAAGCTGACGAACAGATCAGCAAGCGCAATATTAACATTTCCGGTACCAAGACTTTTGAGATGAAAAAAGCCGAAGTTTCCGGCGATATTGGGCACTTTTCCAGTGAAAACTATGATTCGCTGCCCGGCTTTAAGCTTGACCAGAGCCTGCATCTCGAAGTCAGCGGCAATATTACTGAGTCAGCCACTGTGCACGCGATTCTTGACGATAAAGACGACGAAGATCGCCGCTTTACCGTAAACATCGATGGCCCGATCTGGAAATTCGTCATGGGCGACTTTCCGCTCGCTCTCGAAGACACTGAATTCGCGCTGTTCCGCAAGGAAGTGCGTGGGATCATGGCGCAGGGCGCCTTTCATGAACGCTTTAAGTCTACTTTTCTCTTTTCTCAGTCGAAAGGTATGGCGCGCCGCGAGCAGTTCAGAGGCGCCGGTCAGCAGCAGGAATTCAGAATGGCGGCCAGCCCGATCGTGCAGAATTCCGAAAATGTGGCGATCGATGGCGTTCCTCTCAGTCGCGGTACTGACTATTTTGTTGATTATGAAGACGGTATCATCAAGTTCCTGCCGCACATGCTGCCGATAGAAATGACGCGCTGGGTTGTCGTTGAATACGAAGTTTCTGATAAGAGCATGGCTTTCAGCCGCAATCTCTTTGGCACCCGCCAGGTTTATCAGCATAATGCGACCAGTCACCTTGGCATCACCTGGTTGCAGGAAGTCGACAGCTCAACTCCGAAATCAGGTGCTGACGCCTCTGGCACTGCTACCCCGATGCAGCATGACATAATCGCGATGGATACGAAGTGGCAGTTGACGCCATCAGTATCGATGAATGCCGAAACCGCGCTGTCACGTATCGATCCGAACCGCAACTCAGAGGCAACCCCGCAGGATCGCGGTATTACCGGGCATGCAACCCGTTTTGGTCTGACCGGAAAAACCTTGCGCAGCGAGAGCGAACTTACTTATCGCCGCATAGACAGCAAGTTTAAGGTCGTCGGGCGCGAAGGCGGAGTGCTTGAACTCGGCGAGCGTGGCCTGGTTAACGATATCATGAGCGGTCGTGCTCGTCTCGGCTACAAATTTACCGGTGCTTTTACCGGATTTGCTGATGCCGAGAAATCAGAAACTAATCTCGAAGACGATCCAACCATGCAGGCGGTTGATTTTACTGATTACAACACCGGATTTATCTGGGCCCCGGCCACGGAAAATCGCGTCGAAGTTAGAGCTGGCCGCCAGTATGACAAGGAAAACGGCCCGACGCGAACTTCTAATATGCTCAGAGGCACATCTACAGCTGTGTGGGATCGCGCCTTTGGCAAATTGATCACACAGAGCAAGCTTAACAAAACAAAATATGACGATTCGGTCAATATTGCGTCCGACTCAGAAGTTATTGAGATGAGCTTCAAAATGGGTGCCAAGGCTGATGAGACCTTTGCCTGGAACACCGGCCTGTCGCGTATAACCGTTGATGACGGTCTGGTTGAGAATAACTACCGTTCCGAGACCCGCAACTATGATCTCGATCTCAGCTACGATCCAAACCGCGTGCTCAGCGCGCGCGGCCTTTTCCAGTGGCGCCGCGAAGATGATTATCTCGCTAATTCCCGCGCCAATACCGAAATAGCAGATTCGCAGATTCGCTATGAGCCAAACCGCGATCTGCGCACGCAGTTCAAATACAAGATCGAAAACACCTCAAAGGTTATCAGAGACCCATCTCTCGACCCGCAAAAATACATTCTGCCGCCCAGTCTGCCAAATTCGGAGCAGGATAAGCTTAATATCGTCGGCCGGTTCGAGAATCCGGTACAGAAGACAACCGCTAACTTTATCACCGATTATCGCTTGAATCGTTATCTGCAGGCGTATTTCGACTGGCGCCGCCGCGACCTGCTCGACCAGAAAACTGATCTCAAGGTTTCCAGCAACGATCGTCGCACCTGGGAACTGCGCTACACGCCATTTGAAAAGATGATGCTGACCACTGAATACGAGGAAGGCTACAATCGCAACCACGAGCCAAAGACCGAACTGCGCGACAATATCAAGTCGGTGCAGCTGCGCCACGAATTTTACGAAGGTTACATACTTGATGCGACCTACGAAGAAAAGGACGAAAACGACGTCTACATCGATGCCAACGATATATTCACCAAGAGCAAGATACTTGGCCTGCAGCGCGTCTTCAGCCAGTGGGCGACAATGGAAATGGCCCTGCAGAATGATGACATCAGCTCGCGTGAACCTTCTACTGAATTTGAAAAACGTCTTGCTCTCGTGTTAACACCGTTTTCACGTAGCCAGCGCTATCGCTTTTTCGCCAATCATAAAGACATCAGCGCGGTCCAGAGCGGCACTAAATACGAATTTGGCCTGAATTTTTCTCAGTTTATCGGCACCGACACCATCATCGACGGCGAAGTCAAGAAAGTAAATTCTTCTAAAACGCTTATTGGCGGCGGCTATGACGCGACAGTTTTCAACGCCAAAATGGTAATCACCTTCTAATAATCTTGTAATCAGCAGAGCCGGGCTTTTTCTTGTCTGTGACTCAGCTGATTTTGAGTGTCGAATTGCTCTGATATTCCCATGAACTGCCATCTATAACCAGTCTGGTATCATAGCCGTATTTGCCGCTGAACAGATGCGCAAATTCTTCTACGGCAGCTTTGGGATCTGCAGCATAACGCTGCTGAAACCGGCTGGTCTCTTCAAACATTGCCAGCATGCTTTTTGTGCTGCTGATGCCAGCGTAAAGATTGCGCAATTCAGAATTCCCGTTGATGAACTCTTCAATTGCGATTTTATCGGGGTGGTTATCCTGAACCTGTACCTTGCCGTTGCCTGCTATGGAAAGTTCAATTGGCGGTTGTGTCGCAATATCCTGGTTAACGATGAAGCCCGAAAGATATTTTTGAAAAATGCCGGCTGCGGCGTCAGCGTTTTCCTGCATGTTGGCACCAGAAAGCGTGCCATTCGCAGTTTTCTGAAAGGGCCACAATGAATCGAGTGCCGACTTTAATGGTTCGCCAGGCTGATGTGGAGTTATACCGAAGGTCTGTTGCAGGTCTTTCTGTATGTTTTTGTCTATGGCCGTCAGTACTCGTGTCGGCGTTTCGGCTGAGCTGATTTCGGATTTCTGCAACGAAACAAGCGGAATGATTGCTGAATCCAGTTCGTCAGAAAAAGATCTGTGCTGCACAGCCCCGTTGTTTGCGGTTTGACCGGGAGCCAGGATACCGCAGGTCTTCATGGTCACACTGGTGGTATACATGTAAAACTCCATGTTGTCTTCCATGACCAGATTAGACAATAATCCCTGTCTATTATACCTATCGGCAGAACTTAGCTTTTTAAACAGTTAAATTTGTCACTCGCATGAAAAAATGAACTTCAGATTCTGTTCCGGCAGGGAAAGCAGGGAAAGTATCGTTCTGAGCTTGGCAAGCTTTGCTCATTTTCATATAATGTAGCGAACTATCACATTAAGGCTTGGAAAATGACAGAATCAAGAGGATCTTTTGCTGAAAATGGCGTCCCTTCACAGCTTGAAGAAGCTCCTGACGAGCTAAAAGCCATAAGCATCGAAGCTGAAGTCAGCTCAACTTACAGTCTCGCCATGCAGCAGAAGTTTCTCTCATTAACCGGGTAACGGTTCTGCATGAATTTTTTGACAAGTTCAGAATGCATTGCCAGCTGAACAAAGCTGTCGGCGAGGCTGAACGCATGGGTCTGACCGAATTGATCAGCGATCTTCGCGCCGGCAAAATTGACTTCAAAGATCTCTGGTCTGCCTTCAGAAAGGCTTATCTGGCGCGATGGGTAGAAGAACAGGCTTCGCTTAACAATACTCTGCGCAGTTTTTCCGGAATACTGCATAACGATAAAATTGCGCGGTTCAGAAAGCTTGATGAAGATTTCCTTAAAATGAGTGCCAATGCGGTAGTTGCCAGGGTTGCCGAACGCGCGCCGGCTGTCAGCGCCAAAGTTGCCGGAACTTCTGAACTGGGCATTCTCAGCCGCGAGATTCAGAAAAAATCTCGGCACAAGCCTCTTCGCGTTCTTTTCAGCGAAATACCCAAGCTGCTTCCACGCATCAAGCCATGTTTCCTGACGAGTCCAATTTCGGTGGCACAGTATCTGGCCCCGGATCATCCTCCATTCGATCTGGTTATTTTCGATGAGGCTTCCCAGGTTCCGGTCTGGGATGCAATTGGCGCCATTGCCAGGGGAAAGGACCTCATTGTCGTCGGTGATCCCAAGCAGCTGCCGCCGACCAGTTTTTTTGGCAGATCAGAATCTCAGGAATGGGAAGAGTCTGAATTAACCGAAGATATGGAACGCATTCTCGATGACTGCCTGGTTTCCGGCATACCGAGCCTGTATCTCAAATGGCACTACCGAAGTCTTCATGAAAGCCTGATCGCTTTCAGCAATGCCAATTATTACGAAAATGGTCTGTACACTTTCCCGACCGCCAGATTTGCCAGGCTGGGAGTCAAGTTTCACCATCTGAAAAATGCGATATATGACAAGGGGCGTTCGCGCACCAACCTGCTGGAAGCCAATGCTGTCATTGCTGAAATTCTAAGACGGCTTGAAACACCAGAACTATCTAAATTTTCTATCGGCGTTGTCACCTTCAGCGTTGCCCAGCAGACCCTGATTGAAGACCTGCTCGATGAAGCTCGGCGCCAGAAGCCCGAACTCGAAGATTTTTTCAGCGACAAGTGCCGAGAACCTGTGTTCATCAAGAATCTTGAGAGTGTTCAGGGTGACGAGCGCGATGTAATTATTTTTTCGATCTGTTATGGCCCTGATTCAGAAGGCAGAGTCTCGATGAACTTCGGGCCGCTGAATAAAACCGGTGGCGAACGCCGTTTAAATGTTGCCATAACCAGGGGCGGCGTGAACTTATCGTCATGAGTTCCATCAAAGGTGATATGATCAGCCTTTCTAAAACGCGCGCAGTCGGCGTCAGAGATCTCAAGCTGTTTCTTGATTATGCCGAACGCGGCGTTAAATCTCTGGCCGCAGCTGTAACAGTCAGTGGCCTTGATGATTTTGAATCACCCTTCGAAGAAGCCGTCGGAAAAGCCGTGAGAGACTCGGGTTATGAGGTTCACGCTCAGGTTGGCTGTTCCGGATATCGGATCGATCTGGCCGTAGTTCACCCCAACAAACCCGGAAAGTATCTGTTAGGTGTGGAATGTGACGGCGCCAGTTATCATAGTGCTTTCTGCGCCAGAGAGCGAGATAAGCTCAGACAGTCAGTTCTTGAAGGCCTTGGCTGGAAACTGCACCGAATCTGGTCTACCGAGTGGTGGCACAATCCCCGGGCTGAGCTTGCCAAGGTTACGCAGAAGATCGCGCAGTGCCTGGCCGAAGATTCCGATCAAGATGAGTCGCCGGAAGGCTTGAGCACTCTGCACATTGAAGACGCCGAGCAACCGGACGAGGCCATTTACGAGTCTCTTGATTCAGACATCGACGCTACTGTTGCCCATTTTTCTGAATGGAAAAGCAGTTTGCCGGCTCTGCCGTCTGAGGCTTTTGATAAAGCCAGTTCAAAGCCCATCATTATCAAGGTGATCGAAGAAATTACCGCAATTGAAAGCCCGGTAAGCCTCGCGCAGGTTACCAGGAGAATTTGCGGGCAGTTCAACATCAGCCGTGCGACACAGCGCATTTCGGCAAGTGTTCTGCAGCTGGCGAAAAAGGCGCAAATTCATATTGATGCGCGTCATCAGCAGGTCTTTTTCTGGAGCACCGCGAATCAGTTAAGCGACTTTTTGATTTTCAGAAAGCATTCGGTTGCATGCAAGCGCCGGCCCGAAGATATCTGCCCTGATGAAGTGGCAAACGCCGCTTTTGCTGTGCTGAAGACCAATATCAGCATGGCCGAAGAAGACCTTCTCAGACACACCGCTCAATGCTTCGGCTTCTCAAGAGTCGGCCAGAACGTCGCCGCCGCTGTCCAGGACGGCCTCAACCACCTCTACACCACCGGCCGCGCCGAATCCGAAAACGGCAAAGTCTCCCTCCCCTGACTCAAATCAGAACTTGCTTCAGCAGGTCGTGATTGTATTGAGATTTTGCCATAATACCTGATATGAAAATGGAGACTCGAAATAATGACAGAAATGCTTATTGAATTTGCCCCTGATTATGCCGTTATGCCCGGCGCCAGCCTTAAAGAGATCATAGATTTTTCAGGCATGACTCTGAAGGAATTTTCATTAAGAACCGGGCTTACTCAGCAATCCATTATCATGATAATCAGAGGCGAGCAGCCGATTACCCCTGATACTGCCAACCGGCTTGAGTTTGTAACTGGCACCCCTGCCAGATTCTGGAACAATCTCGAATCCCAATATCAAAAAAAGCTGGCAAAGATCAGCAAGAAATAGCGTCTTTCAGAGCAGAACCCGAGAAGTGCCGTCGACTTATCACAGTTTCTGACGTATAAATTCAGCCCGTTCAACGAACTGAATACCGAATTTATCTGGCCATAAACTCACCTGATTTTTTCTATAACCAGCACACCCTTGCGGTTTTCTTAATCAGCTGCTATCATTGCTCTGAAGCGCAAAGCACTCAAAGATAACCGGCAAAAATACATCGCATGCAGAGGAACTCGCTGAGTCATTTATAAAAAAATCAGTATATTTTTCTGGCTATCCTGCAAATTTGCGTAATCAACGAATCCGTTCAATCACTTGTTCATGGTGACTGCGTCGCCATGAACGCGGAGCTGAGTAAACTCAAGCGCTATGCCCTGGCGCGTGGCGCCAGAATATATCGCTTGAGCTGCTGTGGTTTTTGCTTTCCGCACGCTGCGCGTGCTACAATCAAAAATCCTCGCAGCTCAGCTCCGCGTTCTGTGGAAGAAAAATAAAAAAACCAAAATAATCATAAAAGCTGCTACAATACTATTGTGACTGAATCTAAAGGGGTGCAGTAATGGGAACAAAAGAAATTTTAACCGCCATAAAAAAGCTTCCAGTAAGCGAAAGAATATTGATCGTTGAAAAGACCTTAAAAAATATTCGAGAGGCTGCGCTTAAAAAGAATCTTGAATCAGCAGCAGATGCTCTGCTTGAAGATTACAAATCTGACAAAGAGTTAACTGCTTTTTCTTCAATTGATTTTGAGTCATTCTATGAAGCAAGGTGAAATCTGGTATATCAATCTGGATCCGACAGTTGGCGCTGAAATTCAAAAAGCAAGGCCAGCTGTGATTGTTAACGACAATGCTCTTGGCAAACTGCCATTAAAAATTATCGTGCCAATTACTGACTGGAAACAGCGTTATGAAATAGCGCCATGGATGGTTAACCTTTTCCCTGACAAAGATAATAATTTAGCCAAGGAATCAGCAGCAGACTGTTTCCAAGTAAGATCTCTTTCTGAAGCAAGGTTCTCAAAAAAGATTGGCAAAATTAACGCAAAAAAGCTCCACGAAATTCAAGAAGCACTTGCAAAAGTGCTGTCAATCAAAGTTTAGAAATTACAATTTAAGACACAGAACAAGCGGGAAGTTCAGAATATGGGAAATCCCAATGGTTGGATAGAATGTTTCTCAGAGTGATTGATTGCCAACAATGAATGACTGATTGATTAAGTCAGTTCAGGCCAGGAGGAGTTTTTAATCCGGTCGGGTTTCAGTCTTTTTTTCGGCGTTGTCCAGAAAATCAACAAACATTTCGTAATCAGGCTTTATTCTGACAACGTTTTGTAGTGCACTGACAAATTCATTGTTTTTTTCTTCCAGCTCGGCGATGTAGGCCGAAATTATCCAGTAATAAAGGTCGCTTGAATGGCCCCTGGAAAGTTCTCTCAACCCTTCTAACTCCGACATCAGACTTTGCAGGTTTTCCGGGTAGACTTTGTCCTGCCATTGCGAATACAGCAGGCAGGCATTAACTTTAGCAGCAAAGCCCGCATCTTCTACAACCCATTCTGGAATCTTGTTTTTGGGTGCGATTACAACATACTCATTGTTTTGAAAATTCCATATTCTGGCAAAGTCTTTTTCAGCAAAAACCCGATAATCACTGGTGTATGAATCAGCAAAAGTATAATGTTTTGGCGCTTCTCTGATGCCAGTCATTACTGTCATATGCGAAGTGTCAGCAAGAAATGTATGAATTAAAACAGGAATTCCCAATTTGCACAATTTTTCAATGTCGTTCTGATCGCCGCAACAATAAAGGCAACTTAAGTTGTATTTTTCTGCTAGAAGAGACAGGCGGCCAAGCTGGTATTTTGCAGAGGTCCATCTTTTCAGCAGGTTATATTGATCATTTGCCAAACTAACCAGTTCAGCTACCGGAACGTCTCTTTGCCAATATTTCAAAATTTTATGAAAGCTTGAAATGGCACAAGGACCATTAACACCAGGACCAATATTAAATTGATCGATTGGGCTGACCATCCACTGATACAGCAACAAAATGCCCATTAAAATCATACCAGTCATAATTTTCACTATTTTTCTGCTCAAAACCAGTTCTATCCGCTTCAATATGTTTGATAAGCCCGGCAAAATGCAACAATTTCCAGGCACAATTTCTGACTTCCTCAATAACGCTTAACTCTTCGAATTAAGCCGGGCTGAAGTAGCCCCGAATAAAAATGTGCCGACTCCTTTTTTTTGAAAAAGCATACGGAGTCGGCACATCAAACTGTTACTGAGAAGAAACGTTATTGTCTCATGAGTTTAAGAGCGTTCGTATCCGACTCAAAACCAAAGAAATATTTTAAATCGGTATTGGTCAATGTTCCCATCATGAGATCAGAAGTAAATGTGAAAGCCCCGGAAAAACTCCGGCCAGTAAAGGTCAAATTTGTTGAAGATACCTTGCCTGAAATTGTTGAGCTCATTCCAACGGGGGGATAATACAATTCTGGTGTTAATACCTCATATTTTTTTATGGTGGTATCAAGAACGCCGGTAATAGCACTCCCAGATTGCGTCAATGTAAGAGTCATGTCGGCAGTATTCTTGATCGCACGGTCGCCATTGAGGTTAAACTCGTAATACACGACATTTGTCCCCTTCCAGACACCAGTTAAATCGCGGGCCGGAGTAAGGTCGCTGCCCAGAGCTTCGCGAGTCACATTCAGGGAAAAGCTGGCCAGTTCGCCAGATAATGCCGAATTGAACGTAATATTCGTAAGCGCCGGGGTCTGCAGCCAGGTCAACATCTTGTTAGCCAGACCATCTTTCAGTGTCGGATCGATTTCAAAATATTTAATCTGGGCTGCAGTGAACTGGTATTTTTCGAAAAGCAGTGCTTCTGCAGTCGTATTCAAATCAACGTTTTTGATAAGCGCGGTGCTGGTATGAGGAACTATAGAGCGAAGCGTTAAATTTTCGTAGGTGAATTTAACGTCATATTGCTCGGCGGGAGTTAGTTCAAAAATGTAAAAATACTGGGTTGCCGTGGCGAACGAATAAGCAACCTGTTGTCCGTTCACGGTGCAGACAGCTGATGCGGAAAAACTTGCCATCAGTGCAGAATCATTCGGATAGGTAATGTTAGAGACAATCCCACTGGCGGTCACAGAAGGAACGGTCATAGTTCCGGCAATCGTTGTCGTAGTAGCCGGCAGAGAAGCGCTGGATCCACCACCGCCACCACAGCCTGAGGCAAAAACCGCACAGATCAAACAAAGGACGTAAAGCATTTTTTTCACTGTAATTCTCCAAATTCAATACCTGTAACTTAGTTGTCAGAGACGATTCAGTTTACACGCAATGTTGGAAA
>PGYB01000020.1 GCA_002839445.1 Candidatus Riflebacteria bacterium HGW-Riflebacteria-1 | reverse complement strand
ATATTCAAACCAAATGCAACAGAAATGTACGCAATTTCTATGCCATTTTTCGAATGCAATATTTGAACAGCTGATAAGTGAAATTCTCATGCAATTTAGCGAATATTTGAGTAAAGTATTACTATACTATTCAAGAAACTTAGTTCACAGCAAAAGAATAGTTACCAGAACAACCTGTGTAAATGCCAGCGACAAAGATTAGGACGCGCACGATGACGCTTGCGAGAACGATTACGATGCGCAGGATGCGCTAGTGCCAGGGCGCCTGAGGATTAGGCTGCTCTAGAGCAGCTTATCCCGAAGGGCTCCCCGGGTCGGCGCGCCCAGGTGCGATTACGATTACGATTACGAGCACGTAAATATATATACCATGACAATGCAAAAGGTATTGCTGAACGAAATAAGTGGAATTAGTATTAGTCATAAGCACAAAGATCGGAAACAGTAACCTAAATGTCTGACAGACTGCAACAGCAGAGTATCAACAGCTTTCTGGCGGCTACGCGCAAACACATTCAAACACTGATCGAGCATGTTCCACAATTATACCGCAGCCTGCATGAGCAACTCCCAGATCTCGAACCGGTCAAGCTGCTCGAAAAAATGCCGCTGCAGATAGTCGAAGCCATGGATTTGCCGCTCGTTGCAACAGCCTTCTGCGGCCCCAGCGGCGCCGGCAAAAGCACAATCTTTAACCTGGTAACGCAGCTCAAAGTGCCGGCAGGCGGAGCCGTGCGCCCGATGACACATGCTTCACTGGTTGCGGCTCCAGAACAGGTCATTGGTGACATTGATCTGACGCTGCTGTTCCCCGGCTTTCAGCTTGAACCGATGAATGCCGCCAGCGACCTGCGAAATCCGGGCACGCCCTGTGAGCGCCTTTTCTACAGCACGTATCCACATGCGCCAGACAACAAAGGCCTGTGGGTCTGCCTGATCGACATACCAGACTTCAACACCACGCATAGAGAAAACTGGGATAAGGCCGAACAGATGATTGAAAGAGCAGATTCAGTAATTTTCACTGTTTACCATGAGGCCTACAAAAGCCAGAAAACGTTCGATATTCTGCGCCGGGTCCTTCAATTGAGCGGTAGTGTCACCTACCTTCTCACCAAGATTGATCCGAAAAGCTGTCGGGAAAATGCCAGCGCAATACGCAATGATCTGATCGCCTGCGCCCGCAATGATGCCGAATTTCAATCTCACCGCGCCGACGGCGAGACTCTCGCAGATTTTCTTGAAAAGGCGCCGTTTTTTTACAGCGCCTACGATAACGCGCTGACCCTTGACGGTATCTTACCCCTTGCCAACTGCAACGAAGGCTTTTACGACCATATTTTCGGGCAACATGGACTGGCGACAATCCTCAAACGTCAACTGCAGACTATTGCTGCCGGCAGAGAACTCTGTGAGAAAACCTGCGAATCAGCCCGCCACCGGCAGCACGCCAATAAACAGAAAATTGACGAGACCGATGCCAGATTGCTCAACTCTGCCGCCAGAATTGCCGGTAACGAGTTTCCGGTATTCGCTATCCTCGAAATGATAAGCAAAATTCTCGAAGAAAACCGTCCCAATTTCGTGAAGCGACTGTTTTTGCCTCTCACAATGCTTGGTTCAGGACTCAGAAGCGTGTTCGACTCAGTAAGAGGCCTGCTTGGTTCGCCGCGAAAGTCAGAAGGCATTCATCAGCGAAGCGTGCTGGAACGCGAGCGAATGCTCGTCGAAATTGAACGGCTTGTCGAAGATTGGCGGCGCAGCGCCAGCTATGATGATCTCAACTACGACAGGTGCCGAAGCATCGCGGGTTCACTGGCAACCGGAGATCTACCGCCCGTTGGCAACGAATGGGAAAAACATGTTGAAGCTGACTTGCGCAAATATCTGCAAACGAACCCGAACCTGTGGATCTGGATCGACGTGATTAAGGAACTCGCCAAAGGAGCCGGAGCCGGGCTTATCGCTGCCGACATCGTAATCGACGGTGGCCTCGGAACAATGGGCACGCTGAGCATAATCGGCGGCTGTGGAGCTTTAAGCGGGGTTCTTTCGGAGATGTTTACGCTTATGGGCCTCAGAGAACATATCAAAGAAGCAAACCGCGAGTGGGTTGCTGAGCGCACAGAATCTTATGACAAACATCTTAAAGACAACCTCGCGCGCCCACTGTTTCTGGACAAACTTCTGCAAATTGCAGATAACCTGAACCCCGACATTATTGCAAGCTGTGAATCAGCATGCCAGGAACTCAAGGAGATCAGTGCTAAAAATGGAACCATTTAAAATGCAGCTTCTGATCGATCGCGCAAACGAAATCAGACACAAGACAGAAGCTCTCAATCGAAATGACGATTTTGCGCGGCTTCAACACAATCTGAAACTTGCCTGCGAATACAGCAGCAGAGAAGATCAGAGAACCCCGCTCATAATTGCAATAGTCGGTGGCACGGGCGTAGGCAAATCATATATTTTCAGCAAGCTGTGTGGCGTCGACGGGTTAAGCCCATCCTCAGCCTCTGTCCGCGGGTTTACCCGCAAACTCCACATCAGCGCGAGCCAGGAAGATCGCTGTTTTCTGCCGTTTTCGGTTGAAGATGCACTTTTTGTCGACATAAGTCTGCCTGGCATCGTGCTTATCGACACCCCTGACCTCGACACCATTCATGCCGACAACGCAAGAATAGCCAGGGAGACGGTCGCCGCTGCAGACATAATCGTTTGCGTGACCACACCCGACAAGCGCTCCGATTTTGCAGTTAACCAGAATGTTGTCGATTGGGCTGCCCGCAAACGATGGTTCTTCGCGATGAATAAAGCAGATACTGCAGACGTGTCCCCTGACCTGTTGCGCCGGGACTTTACCGCCCGCCTCAAGGCCCTGGACTTTGAAAACTGCAACCATGCAATTTTTGTCTTCAGCGCAGTCGACGTTGACAGCAGCGAATTCAACAGTTTCCGGGAAAGCATGGTTTCAGCGCGATCGCTGCAGAACAATCGCCTGCTGAAACAGGAAGCATGCCTGCGTCAGCTGATTCATGCCTTCAAACATGAGCAAACCACTGATCGCCTGCTCAAACTGTCAATGGTGCTGAAAGACAGCAATGACATTCTTAGCAGCAGACTGGCAGAAGCAGAAAATTCTATCGCTGCCTCCGAATCACTAGCCAACGCTTCCCGACAGGCTTTTCTCGCCTGGGCATTTCTCGCGGTCAGCAATCGACGAATTTTCTTTCTATTTCCGTATCTGCTTGCTAACCGCTGGCTCACAGACGGAAAGGCAATCACTTTTCTCGAAACTGAAGTCGCGATGGCCTATCGCACAAACAACACGTTCAAAGATTGCTTTGTCGATGAGCGTCGAAGCATTGAAGATAAATCGCTGGCACTGCCACACGAAGATTTTGAGGCAGTTCTTGCCAGCTATTCAAGCGCTGCCGGAGCCAGTATCAGTCACCAGATAAGAGTAGCTGCAGAGAACGCAGCGAACTCAAGACTTTTTTCTTTCTACATCACGCTGGCTAATCTGCTGCCGCTGGTTGTGTTGCTGCAGGCTCTATATCGTGCTGGCAGCAGCTGGGCAAGCGCAATATGGCTGCCAACAGATTTTTTCATACACGCGCTGTTCATTATACTTGCCGCGACGATACCTGGTTACCTGCTGGTCATCAAGGGCATGGGCCGGCTAAGCGAACAGGCAATACCAAAAGCGCCAAAGCGAGACGGCGCACTCAAGCTGCTTGTCACAAGAATTCAGCAAAGTGAAGAAATACTGCAACTCTCTTCGCAGCTTTATTCAAGCGCAGAGGCAGAACTTAAGCAGATTCGGAAGACCCTCTCTGAGAAAACCTACGGTATCAGCGTCGACTCCTGATAGGCTGTTCAAAATAATTCGTCACAGCAAGAGACTAGACACCAGAGTCGCCTTTTTAACTGCCAGCAGCGACCGAGTATACCTGTAGTCACGAGCACGAAAAAAATATCATGACGATGCTTATTGAGCCATAAAAAAAGGGTGCAGCAGATAATAGAACAACATAATCGGCACCAGCATAGCTAGAAAGTCACTCAAACCAAAGCGAAAACGCTGATATCTTGTGCGTTGCGCCGATACACGGTAGCCGCGGGCTTCCATGGCCTGCGCCAGCTCGCCGGCCCTTATCACAGCCTGCGTGAGAGTTGGTATCATCAAGGGCATCAGCGAAGCCGCCGAAGCGAGCAGCCCCCCACCCTCCAGTTTCGCACCGCGAGCAGTTTGAGCCATGCGAATGCGTTCAATTTCGCCAAGTATGACCGGGAAAAAGCGCACCGCTATCACCATGATCAGGGCAAATTCGCGGGCAGGAAACCCGAACAAGCTGAGAGGCCGAAAACATGCTTCCCAGAAGAAGGTCAGCTCGGACTGCGATGAAATTGTCACATATACACCTGCAACCAGAAACACACCAAGAATGCGCAACATAGCCTCTGCCGCCATTAGAAGGCTGAAGCCTGTTGTTCCAAAGCCTTGAATGACGCCGACGATAAGAAGCAGCAGAGCAATGCGCCTGATCGACAAAATCACATCCAGCAGGGCAACCCTGGAAAGCCGGCATATAATAAGAAAAGCAACGATGAGCGCTGCCATTGCCCATAGTCCAAGGCTGTTCACCGAAAAAAAGATGATGGCGGCAAAGGTCATAGCACCCTTTACCAGAGGGTTGAGACTATACAGCAGACCTGAGCCCGGCTTATAGCTTATCTGCATACCATCACCTGCACTCACTTACAAAGCGGTGAACAGATATCGCGTCGATTTGCGGCAACACTGCGGTATCCCGATATGGTGAAAGCGCGCGCGCATACCAGTCGGGCAATGGGAAAAATGAATTGTTGTTGAGAGCCTCGCGCAAAAAAGCATCGGGCGTGAACCATTGACCGCTGCCTGAATGCAAATACAGCAGCGAAGAGCTGTGCGCCAGCAATAGTTCAGGTTCGTGCGTAACGACAATCACAATATGGTCAGCTGCCATGGCGGCAAGCATTGCCGCCAGAGAGCGCTGCCCGCGCATGTCGAGGCCAGCAAGCGGTTCGTCGAGAAGCACTACCGGAGGCAAAAAAACCGTGCAGGCTGCCAGAGCCAGTCGGCGCTTCTCGCCGCCCGACAATTCGAGTGGGTGGCGGTTCCAGCACCTCTCTGGGGTAAGTCCCCATTGTTGCAGCCATTTAACAGACGTCTGCTCTATCTCTTCTACCGGCAAACCGCGCATTTTAAGAGCGTAGCCGACTTCCTCGCCGACGGTGCCATTAAAGAAAAGCGCTTCTGGATTCTGAAAAACCAGCGATATGTTGCCAGACGGGTTAAAAGACCGCTCTTCTGCCATCACAGTTCCCGAGAATTCCTTATGAAAACCGGCAAGAGTGCGCAAAAGAGTGCTTTTGCCTGAACCAGCCCGCCCGACGATCAGATTCACCTGGCCGCGTTTAAAGCCGCCACAAAGGTTTTCAAGCAGTGTGGCGTCGCCATACTTTACGGTCAAATTTTGTAGTTTGATTTCTGTTATGCCGTTATTCATCTAGCCCTGCTAACAATGACATCGCGGCCCGCCGGTAACGACATGAGCCCCTTCAGATATGCCTTGTCCAGTCCACTGTCATAATTGAATACATGTTTAAAAAACGTCATTGTGAGGAGCGTAGCAACGAAGCAATCCTTCTGTTCATGAGATTGCCACGTCGGGCTGAAGCCCACCTTGCGAAGGCTATGGATGGAAAAGTGTCGGCGAGCATCATGATTCATGTTATTTTTTGCTGGTCGGCGGTGAGCTGCAAACGCTCATATTTCCAGGATTCAGGATAATTGAAGTGGGCATGAATATCGTCGCCAGTTGATCTAAACTCTTCGCCAGAGCCATTAAAAAGCAGACGCCCTTCCTTGAAACCGAGAATCTTCTCAAACCTCGTCAGATCTTCGGCAAGCTGAGAAACTATCACAACGCCAAGATCATGATGGTGAACAAATTCATCAATGATTTTCCAGAATTCAAGACGCGACCATGGGTCAAGATGCGAAGTCGGTTCATCGAATATCACCCAGGCCGGCTCCATTACCATTACCGAAGCAATACACAAAAGTTGCTTCTGACCACCGGAGAGACTGGTAACTGGTTGACGCAGCAGACTGGTAAGCCCAAAGCGAGCTGCAGTCTCGATGATGCGGCAATGCATTTCGTCATGACTCAAACCAAGATTTTCAAGACCAAACGCCAGATCTTCTTCGACAGTTGTACCGACGATCTGATTTTCAGGGTTCTGAAAAATCAGCCCGGCGAGAAAACCTGAATGATGCAGCTGCTGATAAGGGCTTTCTCCGTTGACAGTCAAAGCGCCTGACAGAACGGGTAAAAGGCCGGCAATCAGGCGTGCGACCGTCGATTTACCACTGCCGTTGCCGCCAATTATGCCATTTATCAGGCCTTTCTGCAACGAAAAAGAGACCTCCTTCAATTCGAAGGAGGTCTCAGATTTTTCTTTGTACCAGAAAGCGACCTGGTCAAAAACAATCATTCGAATGCTGCCCGATTAGCGGGTGAATTCGATAATTGCCATTTCAGCATTGTCTCCGCGGCGATTACCGAGTTTATAGATTCGGGTATAGCCACCGGGTACGGTTTCAAAGCGAGGGGCGATGCGGTTGATCAGCTTGCTGACAGTACCTTCAACACGGAGAATCTTCTGGGCATTCTTGCGTTCTTTTACGAGTTCCTTGCCATCTTTACCTTTTACGGTTCTTTTGCAGGTGGCAGGAATGTAATCAACGATGAATTCCGGTTTGGGATTCTTCTCGGGATCTTCGAGATACTTTTCAGCGGCGTCACGAGTATCCTTGCTCAGATTCGAAATGTAGCGTTTAATTTCGTTTCTGCCAAGAATTTCGCGATCATCACAGCCGTGGAAGAAGTTTTCGAGCTGAGTGCGCTTGGAAACTTTAAGACCTTTGGTCTGAGCTTCGGTTTCGCCCTTAGCGGCCTGTAACTTCTTGGCAATTGTTACTGCTTTTTCGATTTCACGTCGCAGGTCTTTTGCCTTCTGTAGAGTAGTTTCGATGCGTTCATATTTCACAAGTGAGGTGCAGAGAGATCTGAGCAGAGCTTTGCGCTGATGCGACTCTCGTCCAAACTTGCGGCCTGATTTCATGTGTCTCATTCGTCGTTACCTCCGGCGGTATCGTCATCGGGCAGACCCAGATTGAACTGACTGAGTTTTTCCCGGACTTCTTTAAGTGACTTTTTACCAAAGTTCTTGATTTCAAGTAGTTCAGAAACCTTCTTGTTGACCAACTCTCCAAGTGACTGGATGCCGGCTTTCTTGAGGCAGTTTCTCGAGCGCACTGAAAATTCGAGATCCTTGATCAGGATGTCATGGTGACCCTTCTGCGGTGTTTCCTGCTTCTGGGCAGAGATCATTACCAGTTCTTCCTTGTGAGTCGGCATTTTCTTGTCTTCGACAATTTCTTCTTCCAGGGCCTGGAAGAGGTCAACATGCGCTCTGAGAAATTTGGCTGCGAGTTCTACTGCTTCGGCAGGCTGCATGCTGCCGTTGGTCCAGAGTTGGAGTGTGAGTTTGTCAAAGTCGATATTCTGGCCGACGCGGGCGTCTTCAACGTTATACATTACTCTGGTAACTGGAGAAAACTGCGAATCAACGAGAATGGTTCCGATTGCCTGGCCGGCATCTTTGTGATCATCAGCGAGAACGTAGCCACGGCCGCGCTTAAAGGTGATTTCCATGCCAAGAGTAATATCGCCAGTAACCTGAGCGATATGTACATTTTCATCGATAACCAGAAGGTCTGGGTGAGCAGGCAGATCAGCGGCGGTTACCACTGCCGGGCCTTTGACTTCGAGGCGAAGAGTTATTGGCTCTTCTTCTTCTACGTTAACAATCAGCTTCTTAAGATTAAGAACAATGGCTGTAACATCTTCGACAACTCCAGGAATGCTGCAGAATTCATGAAGAACTCCGTCAATCTTGACACAGCTTACGGCAGAACCGGGCAGTGAAGCAAGAAGCACTCTGCGGAAAGCGTTGCCAAGAGTCTGACCATAGCCTCTTTCGAGCGGTTCAAGAGTGATGATGCCATGATTCTGACTTTCGCCTTCGGCATATTTAATTTTGGGTCGGTTAATTTCAATCACGCGAAATAGCCTCCTATTAAAGCTTAGCGGGAGTAGAATTCAATAATCAGATGTTCCTGGATCTTCTGGTCGAGCTGTGAGCGATCCGGCAGAGCAACGAATTTGCCCTTGAGGTTCTCACGGTCAAGTTCAAGCCATGCGTTAGCTTCGCGGCTGGAAGTGATTTCGAGAGCGTCTTTGATCTGATTCTTGATCTTGCTACTTTCGCGAATTGCAACTACATCGCCCGGTTTAAGCTGATAGCTGGGGATGTTGCATTTGCGACCGTTGATGTCGAAATGTCCCTGAGTAACCCACATGCGAGTCTGGGCACGAGAAAGGCCGAAACCCATGCGGAAAGCGACGTTATCAAGACGTGTTTCAAGCTGATGCAGCAGGTTGGTTCCAGTGTTACCACTTTTGCGGTTGGCTGCTTCATAATACTTGCGGAACTGTCTTTCGAGAACTCCGTAAGTTTTTCTTACTTTCTGCTTGGCGCGAAGCTGAACTTCGTAGCCTGTTGGTTTTTTGCGCATCTGTTCGGTGCCATGCTGGCCGGGAACGGTAGCGCGTCTTTTAAATGCACACTTTTCGGTAAAGCAGCGGGCACCTTTGAGGAAAAGCTGATCGCCTTCACGGCGACAAATTCTACAAACTGAACCAGTATATCTAGCCATGGTGTACTACCTCCTCAGACGCGGCGTCGCTTGGGCGGGCGACAACCATTGTGCGGAATTCCGGAAACATCTTTGATGGCAGTTACTGACAGACCGTTGGTCTGCAGGGCGCGAATAGCAGATTCGCGGCTCATGCCTGGTCCGGAAACAAATACTTCGATTTCTTTCATGCCGAATTCAAGTGCTCTTTTAGCAGTGATTTCAGCAGAAACCTGAGCAGCGTATGGGGTAGATTTTCTGGATCCTCTGAAACTGTTAGAACCGGAGGATGACCAGCACAGCACATTACCGCTCATATCGGTAATGGTAACAATTACGTTGTTAAAAGTTGACTGAATATGTGCCTGACCCTTAGCGACAATTTTCTTTTCTCGCTTTTTGGTCCGGACTTTGGACTTAGCTCCTGATTTCGCCATTTTGTGCTCCTTAAATCAGTTTACATCCTTTAAGAAGGAATAAAATTATTTCTTCTTAATCGCTTTTCTCGGACCTTTGCGGGTGCGAGCATTGGTTTTGGTTCTCTGACCACGAACGGGTAAACCCTTGCGGTGTCTGAGACCACGGTAGCAACCGATTTCCATCAATCTCTTGATGTTCATCGATATTTCACGTCTAAGGTCGCCTTCTACACGATATTCTGATTCAAGAACTTTCTTGATCGAAGAAATTTCGTCTTCGGTGAGATCTTTTACGCGGGTGTCCGGGTTGATATTGGTCTGCTTGAGAATTTTAACGGAAGCCGACCAGCCAATCCCGTAGATGTAGGGGAGAGCTGCTTCGACGCGCTTGTTTCTAGGCAGATCAACGCCTGCTATACGTGCCATAATTTTCCTCCTGTCTTAGCCCTGTCGCTGCTTGTGTCTGGGATTTTCACACAGAACACGAATAATTCCACGACGTTTGATAATTTTACACTTTTCACAAATCTTCTTAACTGATGCCCGAACTCGCATTTTCTTTCCTCCTGCGTGCTTTACTTACCGTTTGCTGCTGGACTTATTTGAAACGGTAAACGATGCGCCCACGGGTCAGGTCATAGGGTGTTAATTCTACGGTAACCTTGTCGCCAGGCAGAATACGAATGTAATGCATGCGCATCTTGCCGGAGATGTGGGCTAAAACCAAGTGCCCATTTTCAAGTTCAACCTTGAACATGGCGTTTGGAAGAGGTTCAACAACCTTTCCGTTGACCTGGATGGTATCACCTTTGCTCATTTTTAGACTTATAACCCTTTCTTTAACCCGCGTGGCAGGTCGATGTGAGAATCACCGGCCCCTGAGAGGTAACGGCAACCGTGTGCTCGAAGTGTGCTGAGATAGCACCGTCTACCGTTATCGCTGTCCAGCCATCCTGCTTTATGGCTATCTCGGGGCTTCCGAACGTGGCTATGGGTTCGATTGCAAGCACCATTCCAATTTCGAGCCGCGGCCCTCCGGTGGAGGGTCCAAAATTGGGGACTGGTGGTTTTTCGTGCAGGCTCTTGCCTATCCCATGACCAACAAATCGCTTAACCACTGACAAATTCTCGGTCTCGATGGCCTGCTGAATGCTTTGTGAAATTTTTCCCAAAGTTTCACCGGCAATACAATTACGAATGCCTGCTGCCAGCGCATTTTTCGTTGTTACCAGAAGACGGGTGGTTTCGGGGGGAACTTCTTCGCCCAGATACACTGTCTCGGCCATATCAGCGTAGAAGCCCTTACGCTTTATTCCAATGTCGATCTTTACCAGGTCACCCTGCCGCATGATGCGGGTCGCCGAGGGAATGCCGTGTACAACCTCTTCGTTGAGACTGATGCAGATAACCCCCGGGAAACCGCGGTAGCCAAGAAACGCTGATTCAGCGCCGACTGCCTTAATTTCTTCATGGGCCATTTCTGCCAGTTGCAAAGTCGAAACACCGGGTTTGGCCTGAAGCTTGACTTTGCTTAAAACGTTCGATAATAATCGACCGTTCTCCTGCATCAACTCAATTTCCTCGTTAGTTTTTAAGGAAATCAAGCTAATTCAGACTGTCGATTATATCACATATTTCTGAAAAAATCATCTCTATTTTTTTATTACCGTCCACAGTGTACAATTTTTTTCGTGTCTGATAAAAATCTATCAGTGGCGCGGTCTGATCGTGGTACACTTTTAGGCGGTTGAGAATGACCTCTTCGGAGTCATCTTTGCGCTGATAAAGTTCGCCCTGGCAGCGATCGCATTTTCCCTCGACCTTGGGTTTAAGAAATTCAAGGTGGTAGCTGGTGCTACATTCGCGACAGATCCGGCGGGCTGTCAGGCGGGCAAGCAATGCCTCATCAGGAACGATCATGGCGACCACTCCCGAAAGTTGCATTCCCCGCTTCTTAAGGGCTGCTTCAAGAGATTCGGCCTGACCAACGGTTCGGGGAAAACCATCGAGAATGAAACCATCCCGACAGTCATCGCCTGACAACCTGTCAAGCAGTATATCGACGACGAGATCATCAGGCACCAGGGCACCTGCGGCCATGTAGCCCTTGACCTTGTCTCCAATGGGAGAACCTGATGAGACAGCTGCTCTCATCAGGTCACCAGTGGATAACTGAGGTATAGAATACTTATCTACAATCATCTTGGCCTGGGTGCCTTTGCCGGCACCCGGGGGGCCAAGAAAAATCAGATTAAGATTTCTTTTGCTCATCTCAAGCCTTTTTTCTTCATAAAGCCTTCATAATGTCTGGTTACCAGGTGTGATTCGAGCTGGCGCATGGTATCCATGGCGACGCCGACCACGATCAGCAGCGCTGTGCCGCCGAAGTAAAAGTTGACATTCATGATCATGATGAGGAAATTAGGTATGACTGAGACAAAGGACAGAAAGACGCCGCCTGCCAGAGTAACTCTGGAAACAGTTCTTTCAAGGAATTCAACGGTTTTCGTTCCGGCGCGGATGCCGGGAATGAATCCGCCATATTTTTTCATGTTGTCAGCGAGATCCTGAACATTGAAAGTAATAGCAGTATAGAAGTAGGTGAAGAATATAATCAGAGCTACATAGATCAGTATGTAAGTAACACTGTTGTAGTTAAAAATATTCAGAAGCCAGAAAACCACTGGGTTCTTAACCGCTTCCTGCATTGATTCAAGGCTCTGTACCCAGCTGAAGATCATGGCCGGGAACATCAGAATCGAACTGGCGAAGATAACCGGGATAACGCCTGCCTGATTAACTCTCAGGGGGATGTAGGTGTTCTGACCACCGTATACGCGGCGACCAACCACGCGCTTGGCATACTGAACCGGGATCTTACGCACGCCGTCCTGGACATAGACGATCAACATGATGGTGATAACACTGAATACCAGAAGGAATACAGTCTTAACTACATCGTGAGCATCGCCACTGAACAGTGCTATCTGCTGAACAACGGCTTCAGGAAGACCGGCCAGAATACCGGCAGTAATCAGTATTGAAATACCGTTGCCGATACCACGGGCTGTCATCTGTTCGCCGAGCCACATGATAAACGCGGTGCCGGCAGTCAATGTAATAACTGCCATCAGCTTGAATCCGATGCCAGGATTAGGAACAACCTGGTATCTCTCAAGCATGAAACTGATGCCTAATGCTTGCAAGGCGCCTATCAGAACTGTTCCGTATCTTGTATACTGGCTGATCATCTTACGACCTTCTTCGCCCTCTTCCTTGGAGAGATGTTCGAAGTAAGGGATAACATAAACAAGCAGCTGCATGATAATAGATGCGTTGATGTACGGTGCGATCCCGAGCGCGAAGACCGAGAAGCGTCTCAGCGCGCCGCCTGAAAACATGTTCAGGAAGCTGAATATCTCAGACGAAGGAAGGTTCTGAGTAAGAAGTTTGGCGTCGACGCCCGGAGTCGGGATGTGAGTACCGACTCTGAACACGAGGATCATGCCAAGTGTAAACAAAATACGATTCCGGAGTTCCGGAATTCTCATGGAGTTCGACAGGCTCTGAAGCAATTAGATCACCTCCGCTTTTCCACCAGCTTTTTCGATTTTATCCTTAGCGGAGTTCGAAAAGTGATTGGCTTTAACGGTAAGAGGCTTGGTTATTTCTCCCCTGGCAAGAATCTTTACGGGATACTTGAGGTTTTTAATAAGGCCTTTTTCCATCATTTTATCGACTGTTACTTCGGCGTTGGCATCAAAAGCCAGCTCAAGAGCGGCAAGATTAACCAGTGAAAATTCTACCTTGTGCGGGCTGGTGAAGCCGCGTTTCGGCATAAGGCGGGTGAAACGCATCTGGCCGCCTTCGAAACCAGCATAAGGATGAACCTTGCTGCCGCGTCCGAGCTGACCGTCATGGCCTCTGGTGGCCTGATTACCCATGCCGGAGCCTTTGCCGCGACCTATTCTTCTTTTGGTTGTGGTAGACCCTTTGGCCTTTTTAAGATTACCAAGATTCAACATTTCAAGGTCTCCTTACTTTATTTCGACCCAGCGTTGCACCTTGTCAAGCATCCCCAGAATCTGAGGAGTTGCTACTTGTTCAACCTCCTGCTGCATTCTGCGAAGGCCAAGGGCTCTGAGGGTCTTTATCTGACGCTGGGTAGCGCCAATCATGCTTTTGATAAGTTTAATTGTTACTTTTTTTTCTGTCATGGTTTTTTCCTTAGCCGTTGATGACCTGGCCTGGAGTAATGCCACGATGTCGCGCCACGATTTCGACGCCGCGCATTTCGCGCAGTGCATTCATGGTGGCCTTGGCCATGTTAACCGGATTTTTTGAACCAATGCGCTTAGACAGAACGTCTTTTACGCCAAGAGCTTCAAAGATAGCGCGGACAGCGCCGCCGGCGATAACACCAGTACCGGGAGAAGCCGGTTTAACGATAACCTGAGAAGAACCAAAGCGGCCCAGATATGGGTGAGCAATGGTGTCTTTATTCAGAGGTATCTGAACCATGGCTTTGCGAGCCTTTTCGAGGCCTTTGCGAACTGCATCGGGAACAGCTTTAGCCTTGCCGATAGCGATTCCAACTTTACCCTTCTGATCGCCTACGCAGACCAGAACTGAGAAGCCGAAATGTCGACCACCCTTAACGGTCTTGCTGACACGATTAACAGAAATAATTTTTTCGGTGTATTCGTTTTCTACTACCTGGTCACGCTGACGACCACCACGGCGAAAACGAGGATTTCCCTGTTCGTTCATCTGAGCTTTCCTCCTAGAATTTCAAGCCAGCGGCTCTGGCGCCTTCGGCCAGTTCCTTGACGCGACCATGATATTTGTAACCGCCCTTGTCGAATACAACGGCAGAAACGCCTTTGGCAATCGCTCTCTCAGCCAGTTTCTGGCCGATAGTTTTGGCGCCGTTCTTGTTGCCACCAGTAATGTCACTGCGGAGATCCTTATCGAGTGAGCTGGCCATAGCAATAGTCTGACCAGTTTCATCATCGATTACCTGAGCATAGATATGCTTCAGGCTGCGGAAAACTGCAAGTCTGGGCTTCTGAGCGGTACCGGACAAATAAAATCTGCTGCGTTCGTGACGCCGCTGACGCATTTCCTTTTTACCGAGTTTCATATTTTACCTTCCTTTACTGCCTTAAGCTGCAAGCTTTTTGCCGACCTTGATGCGCACTTTTTCGCCAATGTATCTGATACCGGCGCCGTCTTTATAGTGCTTGGGAGGTCGAACTTTTCTGATTTCAGAAGCGGTCTGGCCAACGGCTTCTTTATCGATGCCATTAACGAATACCTTATTACCTTCAACTTTGAGAGTAACGAGGGCAGGCGCTTCATAAACCACGGGGTGCGAATAACCAACGTTAAGCTGGATCTTGCTTTCACCCTGGTTCTGAGCTTTATAACCAACGCCGACGATCTCGAGGCCTCTGGTAAAACCAGTGTGTACGCCGGTAATCATGTTGCTTATAAGCGCTCTAACCAGACCGAACTTGGCTCGGACAGTTTTGGGACTGTTCTCGGGAATGGAACAAATGATTTTATCTTCTTCGTGGCTGATCGTAACTTCGCTGGCCATTTCTTTGCTCATCTGGCCTTTTGGACCTTTGGCAGAAAATACAGTGCCTTTGATGTTAACTTCAACACCTTTAGGTATAATTACAGGTTTTTTACCAATTCTTGACATGTCTTTTCCTCCAATTACCAGACGTGGCAGATAACTTCGCCGCCGACGCCGGCTTTGCGAGCTTCTTTATCTGTCAAAACGCCCTTGGAAGTAGTGAGGATAGAAATGCCGAGTCCACCGAGAACCTTTGCGATCTCTTCTTTGCCCGAATATTCTCTTCGGCCAGGTTTAGAGACTCTTTTGATTCCCTTAAGGATCTGACAATTCTTTTCACCATACTTCAGGAATACTTTCAGATTAAATTTATTCTGAAATTTATAATAGCGGAAATCCCGGATATAACCTTCTTTTTTGAGGATCTTTGCAATTTCGATCTTCATTTTAGATGAAGGCATTTCAACGCTTTCATGCTTAACCATGTTGGCATTCCGGATTCGAGTCAGCATATCGCCAATGGGATCTGTCATACTCATAACTCTTGTTCTCCTTTACCAACTTGATTTAGTAACACCGGGAATTCTGCCAATAGAAGCGAGATCCCTGAAGCAAATTCGACACATCTGAAATTCTCTCATGTAACCGCGAGGACGACCGCAGAGATGACAGCGGTTATAAGCCTGGGTTGAGAATTTGGGAGCCTTTGCCCACTTTTCTATAAGTGCTTTCTTAGCCATAACAACTCCTTTGATAACTACGCTTTTTTAGCGATCTTGCGGAACGGCATGCCCATCATTTCCAGCAGCTCAAGTGCTTCACCGTCATTTTCGGCGGTGGTTACGATGGTTATGTTCATACCCTGAACTTTTTCAACGGCATCGTAATGGATTTCGGGGAATACCAGCTGTTCCTGAAGACCAAGACTGTAGTTGCCACGACCGTCAAAAGCCTTCTGAGAGAGACCACGGAAGTCTCTGATACGCGGAACGACAACGGTAAAAAGTTTGTCCAGGAAATAGAAGCATCTATCGCCTCGGAGAGTAACGCGGCATCCGATGGGAACGCCTGCGCGCAGCTTGAAGTTGGAGATTGACTTCTTAGCCTTGGTAACTACCGGTTTTTGACCGGCGATGGTAGTAAGTTCTCTTGTAGCGGCTTCGAGAAGTTTAGCATTCTGAGTAGCTGCGCCAACGCCCATATTGATAACCACTTTGGTTACCTTCGGGACCCGCATCGGGTTTCCATATTTAGAAACCAGTTTTGGGGCGATTTCCTTCAGATACTTTTCCTTCAGCCTTGGGAGAGACTTTGGCCCTTTTGGTGCAGCTACCTTTGCGGGTGCTGCTTTTGCGGGGGCTGCCTTTTCTGTCTTTGCCATGCCGAAACTCCTTATGATATCTTATTCCTGAACAGGTTCAGGTTAATTACTTGCGGCCGAGAGGCTCGTTAGTAGTTGCGCAGACGCGGTTCTTTTCTTCACCCTGCTTGATAATCTTCGCATGGGTAAGCTTGGAGCCGTCTGGAGTGAGAAGTCCGATTTTACCAATAGCAACCGGGCCTTCTTTTTCTACGATACCACCCTTGCCCACGTTTTTACTGGGTCGGGTGTGTCTCTTTACAAAGTTGATACCTTCAACGATTGCGACGCCCTTCTCTGCATTTACAGAAAGAACTCGGCCTTTTTTGCCTTTGTCATCGCCGCTGAGGATAACTACCTGGTCATCTTTTTTGATGTGGGGCTTTTCTACGGCCCGTCTGGCTTTAATCTTCTTGTGCATCTTATCGCTCCCTTAGAGTACTTCAGGGGCCAGAGAAACGATCTTCATGAACTGCTTTTCGCGAAGCTCTCTGGCGACCGGCCCGAATATGCGGGTACCGCGCGGATTGTTGTCATTGTTGATGATAACAGCTGCGTTGTCATCAAAGCGGATGAAACTGCCGTCTGCGCGCCGGGTTTCCTTTTTGGTGCGCACGATAACAGCTTTAACAACTTCTTTTTTCTTGACGGTTCCATCGGGGATCGCGTCTTTGACAGAGGCAACAATGACGTCGCCTACCCGGCCGAAAGATCTGCCGCTGCAGCCGCTTACGCGGATACACAGCAGTTTCTTGGCGCCGGAGTTATCAGCAACTTTTAATACGGTTTCTTGTCTGATCATTGCCGTTCTCCTTATTCTGCGACTGAATCGGCGGTCTTAACGATCTCGCGCACGATCCATTTTTTGGTCTTGCTTACCGGTCTGCATTCTTCGATGCGAACCAGATCGCCAACCTTGCACTTTTCTTCAGGGTCATGCACCAGAAACCTGGTGTGACGCTTGATGTACTTTTTATAGCGGGGATGCTGAACGATGCCCTCGATTTCGACCTTGATGGTCTTTTCGGTGCTGTCAGCAATTACCTTGGCAACGCGGCTGCGTTTTACAACTTTAGTATTTTCCATTGTTCACTCCTGCTTAAAAAGGAAGCCGACCGGCGGTCAGTTCCCGCTGCAGAACTCTGATGTTTTCGAGTTCGCGTAGTTTTGCCCGCTTGTTTTCCTTGATTGTGGCGATCTGAGAAGCTTCATTTAATCCCATTTCAGACAATTTGTCAAGAAACTTCTTTCTAATTGTACATTTAGGATCCTTCAGGCGCTTCGAAGCCGCTCGTAGCTGGGCTTCGTCTTTACCCTTTGAAGTTTTGAGCTTCTTGGAAATTTCGCCACGAATGTTCTTGAGCAGCTCGGAAACCTTCTTATCGCAGTTAGTGCGAATTTCCTGGTTTACTTTGCGTGCCTTAACCGACAAACGTGCTTTGAGTCTGGCGATCTTTTCCTGTAATGGGGTCTTGGTAGTATCTATCTTTTCTTCTTTGAGAAGCGCATTGTATTCGCTTTTCAGCATGTCAAAGATTCTGGCCTTTTCCATGCGGGTCAGATAGGTTTTGGCTCTGGCAATATTGCGGCGCACCAGGCTGATGCGTGACGGATTGGCCAGTTGACCTGTTACAGCCTGAAATCTCAGGTTGAAAAGTTCTTCTTTATAGTGCTTGTATTTTTCTTCGAGTTCCTGCTCGTTGAGTTCAGAAAAATCTTCTCGATTCTTCATTTTTCACCTTCCTGATTACATATTGTTAGAGACAACCTGGCAGCGGATCGGGAGCTTGTTGGCGGCCTGGGTGAGTGATTCGACGGCGATATTTTCGGGTACACCTTCAAGTTCAAACAGAATCTTGCCGGGTTTTACTACTGCTACCCAGAATTCCGGGGCGCCTTTACCCTTACCCATACGAACTTCAAGAGGCTTTTTCGATACAGGTTTGTCGGGGAAAACGCGGATCCACATTTTGCCGGCGCGCTTAACGGTGCGGGTGATAACCTTACGGGCAGCTTCCAGCTGTGCGCTGGTGATCCAGTGCGGATCAAGAGCCTGAAGTCCGAAGGAACCGAATGCCAGGTATTTGCCACCCTTGGCCAGACCCTTCATTCTGCCGCGATGCTGTTTTCGGAATTTTGTCCTTGCGGGAATCAACATGAGTGGTTTCCTCCTTACTTCCTGTTGTTTGTCGGAGCGTTGCTGTTAGTGGTGGTTTCGCGACCATACAGATGCGCCTTGCCGATCTTTTCGCCCTTGAAGATCCAGACCTTTACGCCAACACAACCAAAGGTGGTGATAGCGGTATCGGTTGCATAGTCAATTTCAGCGCGCAGAGTGTGCAGAGGAACGCGACCTTCGCGAACCCATTCGCGGCGGGCAATTTCAGCACCGTTGAGGCGGCCTGAGCAGAGGATCTTGATCCCTTTGGCACCAGCTCGCAGAGCGCGGCTGATTGTCTGCTTGGTGGCGCGGCGGTGTGATACGCGGCGTTCGAGCTGCATGGCAATGCTTTCGGCGATAAGCTTGGCATCAATATCAGGCTGTTTGATTTCCTGAATATTGAGGAACACTGATTTACCGGTGAGGGTTTCAAGTTCTTTCTTGAGCTCTTCAACCTTGTCGCCACCACGACCGATGATCACGCCGGGTTTAGCAGTGTGAATAGTGATGCGCATCTTGTTGTTAGATTTGCGTTCGATTTCGATCTTGCTGATACCTTCGCGGCGGAACTTCTGCTGATCGATGAACTTGCGAACCTTAACATCTTCGAGCACGAATTTCGCGTAGTCAGCACGTTTAGCGAACCATCGTGAATCCCAGGTTCTGGTGATGCCAAGTCGAATTCCAATTGGATTAATCTTCTGGCCCATTATTCTTTACCTCCGGCGGGTTTGGTGGTCTTTTTGGTAGTGGTTTTCTTGGCTGCGGCCGGGTTAGCGGCTTTAGCAGCTGGCTTGCTGGAGGCGGCGGGCTTGCTGGCAGCTTTTTTAACTGTCTTCTTGGCACCTGCTTCAGCAGTCTGAGCACTTACGGCAAACTTGGCCATTGAGAATTTTTCGCGCAGAACGATCTTGGCGTGTGAGGTTCTTTTGCGAATGCGACAGGCACGACCGCGGGCACGGGCCATGAATCTCTTCATGGTGGCGCCACCGTCGATGGTGATCTTGGCAATATAGAGGTCATCTGCGCGAAGATCATGGTTACTGCCGGCATTGGCGATAGCTGATTTGAGAAGTTTAAGCAGAGTCGGAGCTTCACCCTTCTGCATGAACTGCAGAATAGCAAGTGCTTCGTCTACGGTTTTGCCACGAATAGCGTCAGCGATGAGTCTGAGCTTCTTCGGGCTTGAACCGATGTTTCTCAGAACTGCCTTGGGCATTTCGAGAAGATCGATAAGTCTTGTTTTATCAGTCCAGCTCAGGTCGCCAACCTTGGGGTAAACTTTTTCAAGCTTGCCGTTCGGCTGGAGCTGGCGGTTATAGAGGCCGGCTTTGGTCAGAACAGTTTCAATTCTGGCGCGGCTGTTTTTGGTGTCAAGGCCTTTGATCATACGCAGGCCGTTGAACAGATCAACGTCATCGGGAATGGTTACACCAACAAGTCGTAACATTCTTATTTCTCCTTCCCTATTTAAGCTTGGTAGCTTTTTCGCCAGCGTGAGCCTTGAAGGTTCTGGTCGCTGCGAATTCGCCAAGCTTGTGGCCAACCATATTTTCAGTGATGAAAACTGGCACGTGTTTTTTACCATTATGAACGGCGATGGTGTGACCAACCATTTCTGGGTAAACGGTTGATGACCTTGACCAGGTCTTTAGCTGACGCTTTTCACCGGCATGGTTCATTTCCTGAACTCTCTTGAGCAGTCTTACACAAACAAATGGAGCTTTTTTAGCCATTGGTATTCTCCCTTACTTCTTACAGCGCGAAATGATGTATTTGCTGGACTGGTTCTTTTTCTTTCTGGTCTTGAAACCCTGAGCAGGTTTACCCCAGAGAGATACTGGTGTGCGTCCGCGGCTGGCGCGAGCTTCACCACCACCGTGCGGGTGATCACACGGATTCATTGCAGAACCTCTGACGAACGGGCGAATCCCCATCCATCTTTTGCGTCCGGCCTTACCGAGGGTAACGTTCATGTGGTCTGAGTTACCGATCTTGCCAAGGGTGGCACGACAATCGATAAGAATCATTCTCATTTCGCCTGAGGGCATGTTGATCTGAGCGTATTTGCCTTCTTTACCAACAAGCTGTGCGCTGGCACCGGCAGATCTTGCAATCTGGGCACCTTTGCCTGGCTTCATTTCAATGTTGTGAATGGTAGAACCCAGCGGGATGTTGCGGAGGGGCAGACAGTTGCCGGGCAGAATGTCAGCGTGCGCGCCGCTTTCGATAACGTCTCCGACCTTGATGCCTTCGTGGGCCAGAACATAGCGCTTTTCGCCATCGCGGTAGTTAATCAACGCGATGCGACAGGTGCGATTAGGATCGTATTCGATAGTTGCAACAGTGCCGGGAACTCCGTCTTTGTCGCGCTTGTAATCGATTATGCGATAAAGGCGTCTTGCACCGCCGCCTCTGTGTCTCTGGGTAACGTGGCCATGATGATTGCGGCCAGCAGTGGTTTTGAGCCATTCACACAACGGCTTATGAGGGGTATCGGTAGTGATATCTGAGAAATCAAAACCGGTCATAAAACGACGTGAAGGCGTTGTTGGATTATAACTCTTCATACTCATAACTTTCTCCTATTCCTGCACTCAGGCAATTCCCTCAAAGAATGCAATTGAATCGCCTTCTTTAAGGGTAACGATGGCTTTCTTCCACGAAGAAGTGTAACCATGGAAAACTCCGCGTCGTTTGGGCTTTCTTACAACAGTTACGGTGTTAACTTTGTTAACGGTAACTTTGAAAAGGGCTTCGATAGCGTCTTTTATCTGAGCTTTGTTGGCGCCTTTGGCGACCTTGAACTGATAAATGCCTTCGCCCATGCGATCGTAGCTCTTCTCAGAAACGATTGGCTGAATTACGATATCCTGAGGTGTGTTCATTTTACGAGTACCTCCTCGAGCATTTTCACTGCCTTGTCGTTGATGGCAACATGGCCAAACTTAAGCAGGTCTACAACGTTAACATTCATCGGAGTGACAACTTTAACGTTGTGCAGATTCGATGTTGCGCGTCTGGTGTTATCAGAAATTTCGGGAACCACGAACAGAACCTTGTTGAGCTTGTGTGATTCAAGAAAAAGTCTGACATCTTTGGTTTTGCCGCTGGCAAATTCAAGATTTTCAACAATACGTATGGTGCCGGCATTGGCGAGTTCGGTGAGAACGCCAATAAGAGCGCGGTCAACGACCTTTTTGGGTGGGCGCTGATCATATATCTGCTGATGAGGTCCGAATGCGATACCGCCACCTGGGTGCAGTGGGGACTTGATATCGGCCTGTCGCGCACGACCGGTGCCTTTTTGCTTGAACAGCTTTCTTGTGCTGCCGGCTACTTCGCTTCTAGTTTTGGTAGCAACAGTACCCTGGCGCTCATTATTGAGCTGAGCCTTTACTACATCTGTGATGGTCTGAGGATGTGCCTTTACAGCAAAAACTCTTTCATCAAGATTAACTGAACCGCTGGCGGTTCCATTCATTTTAAAAATTTTGGTTTCCATGATTTCCTCCGTTCCTTAAGCCTGATGCCTGATAATAACCAGACCGTTCGAGGCTCCAGGGATGGAACCCTTAACCAGCAGAAGATTTTTCTGCTCGTCAACCTTAACTATCTTCAGACCTTTTACAGTTTTGCGAACATTACCCATCTGACCAGGCAGTCTCTTGCCCTTCCAGGTTCTTGATGCTTGAGTACCAGAACCGCAGGAACCGGTCGCGCGTGCGCGGTCTGACTGACCGTGCGTCATCTGTGCTCCGTTGAAGTTGTGACGCTCCATTGCGCCGGAAAAACCTTTACCCTTGCTGGTTCCGGTGACACATACCTGGTCACCTTCTTTAAACATTGAAACATTGATTTCGGTATTCGGCTCAATGCCTTCAAGTTCGTCAGCGGGCAAGCTTCTTACAAAACGGAACGGTTTAACACCGGCTTTTTCAAAGCTCATGCGCAGTGGTTTGTTGAGCAGTCTTTTAACTGCTTCTGGTCTGATCTCGCGATAACCGACCTGTACGCTGCTGTCACCCTTGCGGATGATGGTGCAGGGACCTGCGCTGATAACGGTTACAGGAACTACGTTGCCATCGTCTGTAAAAATCTGGGTCATACCAACTTTGGTACCCAATATTGCCTTAACGCCCATTATAATTTCCTCCTGATATCCTTCCGATTACAACATCTTGATTTCGATGTTGACGCCGGATGGAAGGTCCATGTTCATGAGAGAATCAACAGTCTGACTTGACGGATTGTACAGGTCGATGTTGCGCTTGTGGATTCTCATTTCGAACTGTTCGCGTGCATCCTTGTTAACAAAGGGAGAGCGCAGAACCGTATATTTTCTCAGCTCGGTCGGCATCGGGATCGGGCCGGAAATTTTGGTTCCAGTGCGTTTTACGGTGTCACAGATTCTGGCCACTGACTGGTCAAGAAGACGATGATCAAAAGCCTTCAGTGACAACCGCATCTTCTGCTTAGCCATTGTAAAATCCTCCTTGGATTTTAATTAGAGATTGATTCCGGTGATCAATTATCGCCGGCAATCATTTGCTGTGGCGGCTGGCTGTAGCCAAACGCGCCAAGAATACGTTCAGTAACGGACTTGGGAGCTTCATCATAATGCAAAAGCTCCATGGTGAAGGTGGCACGCCCCTGCGAGAGTGATCGCAGCTGGGTTGAATAACCAAACATGTCAGATAGCGGCGCATGACAATCGATTACTCTGATGTCCTCGCGCATTTCCATGTTGATTACCTTTCCACGACGTGAATTCATGTTACCAATGATATCGCCGACATAACCTTCGGGAGTCTCGATCTCAACCTTCATGAAAGGTTCGAGAAGAACCGGTCTGGCGTTACGCATGGCTGACTTCATGGCTTCGTAAGTCGCTATCTTAAAAGCAATTTCGTTGCTCTCAGTTTCGCGAAACATCGCCGAAGTAAGCGTTGCCATAACATCTACCACCGGGAAGCCTGCTAAGATACCATCATTCATAGCATCCTGGCAACCTTTTTCTATAGCAGCAACAAATTGCGCCGGCAGAGTGCCTTTGACAAGCTTGTTGACAAACTTGAACCCCTGCCCTCTTTCGAGAGGCTCAACAACAATTACGACCTGAGCATAATGGTTCTTACCGCCAATCTGCTTTTCATAAAGGCTTTCACCTTTACCGGAGGCTGTGATTCCTTCTTTGTAGGCAACCTGCGGCTTACCAACCGAAGCTCTGACGTTGAATTCGCGAATTATGCGATCAACGATAACTTCGAGGTGCAGCTCGCCCATGCCAGAAATAAGGGTTTCACCAGTCTCTGAGTCGATCTTGGCTTTGAAGGTCGGGTCTTCATTCATAAGAGCCTCAAGAACTTCGGTCAATTTTGACAGATCGCCCTGGGTCTTTGGCTCAATGGCAACAGAAATTACAGTTTCGGGGAAAATGATTTTTTCAAGAGTCGGACGGCCAGTCGAACAGGCAAGAGTATCGCCGGTGCCAATATTCTTCAGGCCTACAGCAGCAACGATGTCGCCAGCAGAAGCAGCAGGAAGATCCTGGCGCTGGTTGGCGTGCATCTGCAACAGTCTGCCAATGCGTTCTTTGCGACCATCGCGAGTCAGATTATAAACCACTTTACCAGATTCAATACTTCCAGAATAAATTCTCAGGTAAGCGAGCTTACCAACGTGCGGATCAGTTGCAATCTTAAAGACAAGAGCGGCAAATTCGCCCGCCGGGTCTACCGCGATAGTCACTTCTTCGTGGGTTTCAGGCATGTAGGCCACGGTCGGCGGAATGTCGAGAGGAGAAGGAAGATACCAGGTCACCGCATCAAGAAGGTTCTGAACACCTTTGTTGCGAAGACTTGAACCACAGAGCACCGGCACTATCTTGTTCTCGATAGTAGCCTGACGCAGGGTTTTCTGCAGAAGCTCAAGAGAAATCTCTTTTTCTTCGAGATAAAGCTCAAGAATCTCATCGTTAAAGGCCGAAAGAGTTTCAATCATAGAATCTCTCGCGGCTTTCGCCCTTTCGAGATACTCGACCGCAACTTCGCTTGTCTTGAATTCTGCACCAAGCTTTTTCTGTGATTCTTCATCCCAGATGTACTCTTTCATGGTTAACAGATCAATATGACCAGCAAAGCTCTCCTCTGCGCCAACTGGCAGAACAATCGGAAGAGGCTTTGAGCCAAGGCGGTCAGCGATCTGCTGAACTACTCTGTCAAAACTTGCGCCGGTTCTATCCATTTTATTGACGAAAGCAACCCTTGGAACCTTGTAGCGATTGGCCTGGCGCCAGACAGTTTCAGACTGAGGCTGAACACCTGCAACCGCACAAAAAACCACCACCGCACCGTCTAAAACTCGGAGAGAGCGTTCGACTTCGGCAGTAAAATCCACGTGCCCGGGCGTGTCTATAATGTTGATGTCACAATCACGCCAGTGGCATTTTGTTGCCGCACTCGTGATCGTGATTCCACGCTCCTGCTCCTGAACCATCCAGTCCATGACAGCGGTTCCCTCGTGGACTTCGCCCATCTTGTAGGCTTTACCAGTGTAATACAGAATTCTCTCGGTAGTTGTGGTTTTGCCCGCATCAATGTGGGCCACAATACCGATGTTTCTGATCTTGCTGATTGTCTCGAGAGTCGTCATTTAATGGATGCCTTCTTTAATGCAACAGATTACACAAGAAAATTTATCAAACCTTGAAGTGGGCAAATGCCTTGTTGGCGTCGGCCATTCTGTGCACTTCGTCACGCTTCTTCATAGTAGCGCCGGTGTTGTTGAGAATGTCGTCGAATTCTCCTGAAAGACGGTCAGCCATTGATTTTTCTTTTCTAGCTCTGGAATGCTTGAGAATCCAGCGGAAGGCAAGAGCAACAGCGCGATCGGCCTTAACTTCGATAGGAACCTGATAGTTAGCTCCACCAACGCGTTTACTGCGAACTTCAACGATTGGCTTAGCACTGTCTACAACCTTTTTGAAAAGCTCAAGACCATTGTCGTCTTTGCGCTTCTTGCTCAGCATTTCAACTGCATCATAGAATATGCGGCTGCCGATGCTCTTTTTGCCACACAGCATCAGGTTATTGATGAAGCGGGTGACCAGCTTAGAGTTGTAAACTGAATCAGGAGTCAATTCTCTTTTTGATACGTGACCACGACGTGGCATGAATTAAATCTCCTTATTTCTTGGGCCGTTTGGCACCATACTTAGAGCGAGACTGCATGCGGTTGGCAACGCCAGCGCAATCCAGTGCTCCGCGAATGATGTGGTAACGAACACCTGGCAAATCCTTTACGCGGCCGCCGCGGATCATTACAACTGAATGCTCCTGCAGGTTGTGACCGATACCGGGAATGTAGGCGGTTACCTCAATCTTGTTAGTCAGCCTGATACGGGCGATTTTACGAAGAGCCGAGTTCGGTTTCTTCGGTGTAGTGGTTTTAACTACAGTACAAACACCACGTCTCTGCGGGCAGCTATCAAGCGCCGGCGAGTTGGATTTATACTTAACCGCCTGTCTGGCCTTTCTGATTAATTGATTAATAGTAGGCACGACAACACCTTCCTTTACGAAATTGATTCTGCAAACTGCAAAATCCCCACCTGATGCAAAGAGGTGGAATTTGATATTAGCACATGTTTACAACCTTGTCAACTGCCCTTTGCGATCAAATGACTGCTGAGATCACAAAATATCAGTGTACACAAAAAGCCGCCCCTTTGCTGGGGCGGCTTTTAAGTTGATCGAAAAATCTTAGGTAAAGATTATTTTTTTTCTGGAACTTCCAGGAAAAGTTCTTTTTCAAGTTCGTCGAGTTTTTCAGCTTCTGCTGCATCGGCAGGATTCTGGAAAAGTTCGGCGTTGTCATCGCTGCTGACGGGCTCAACTTCGATCGGCAGGTTCCTGAAGTTAATGTTCTTGTTTACCGACAGGCCAGTTCCGGCGGGAATCAGCTTACCGATAATCAGGTTTTCCTTCAGACCCTTGAGGTAGTCGACCTTTGACTTGATGGCAGCCTTGGTGAGAACCCTGGTGGTTTCCTGGAACGAAGCTGCTGAGATAAAGCTGTCTGTAGTCAACGACGCTTTGGTGATACCCTGAATCATTGGAACACCCTGCGGCGGGCGCTTGCCCTTTTCGATGAGCCTGTTCACGCGCTCTTCGAATTTTCTGACCTGAACTGATTCGTTCTGCAGGAATTCTGAATCACCTGACTCAGTGATAACAACCTTGCGCAACATCTGTCTGACTATGATCTCGATATGCTTGTCGTTGATGCTGACGCCCTGATCGCGGTAAACGCGCTGGATTTCATCCATCAGGTAGCGGCGCACGATCGGCAGACCGACAACTTTTACCAGTTTCTTGGTGAACACCTTGCCGTCAGTAAGAACGTCACCGGCTTCAACGTATTCGCCGTCGTGAACAACCAGACCAGACGAGCCGAATGCCAGGCGAACAGGCTTTTCGATGCCAGACTTGTAATCCTGGATAGTCACGGCGTTGCCGGCAACATGAATGATACCAGCTTCTTCGGCAATGACTGCTTCTTTCTTGGGCCGGCGCACTTCGAACAATTCGGCAACGCGCGGCAGACCCTGAATGATGTCAGTAGTCTTTCGAGCTGAGGCGCCCCACTTGGCGAGAATCTCGCCCTTCTTAACCTTCGAACCATCATCGATTCTAAGCTCAGCGCCATCGAGAATCTGGTGTGATTCGCCGGGCTGAACGATAATGCTCTTGATGGTGCTCTTGACTTTTCCTTCTTTTGAAGAATCGTGGTCAAGCAGAACAACGCCCTTGTTGCCGGCCTTAAGAACAGCCAGAATCTGGCCTTCTTTGACTTGCTGACCGTCTGCAACGATCAAAGCGCCGCTGGAAACCATTTCTTTGGTAATGGCGTATTTCTTTTCGTGCAGAACCCTCTGACAGATTCTGATTCCGGCGCCATCACTATCTTCAACCTGGGTGTAGGTTTCGAACGGAATCGGCGTAACGGTAAGCTCGCCGTCTTTAACAACAGTCGGCGGGAATTTAAGGCTGAGCGTTGCCGGGTAACTGAATTCAACACCGCTGTAGACAAGAACTTTTTCGATAATTTCTTCGCAAATGATCTTGTTATAACCGTAGATGTAGTTTACCTTGCCCGAGATTTCGCTGGTCATCGGCTCAATGTCGCTTACCAGCTTGTCGCCGGCCTTAACCACCTGACCGTCATCGACGTTTATCGTCGCACCGCGCGGAACCGGGTACTGAACCTTGATATCGTCTTCTCCGATAACATTGACTGCCTTCTGCTCACCTTTAACGATGTATACTTCGCGCACAGCGGCACGATTCTCATCGATAATTGAGAACAGGTCATCATCAATCACTGTTCCACTCTCGGCGATCACATCGTCTGTTTCACGATTGACGGCTGCCCTGGCCAGAGTGGCGTTTTGGATCAGCTCGATATCATCGGTAATCAGATGAATGCGAGTTTCTGAACTGATTTTTGTGACTTCGACAACGCCGTCAATCTCGGCCTGAATGAACAACTTGGTCGTAAGCTCGCCGCCTTCGGCTACATCGCCGCCATTAGCAATCTTACAGTTTTCTTTGGGGCGAAGAATAACACCACGCGGAACCGGGTATTCAATCTCGTTCTTAACGATTACACGTTTGCGATCGAGAGTTTTGTTGGCCGCGCTCTTTTCGTTGATAACTCTTACCAGACCTGAAATCGGAGCGATGAGTGACAGCATTTTGTTCTGTTCATCGATGGCTGCAGCCATTTCGCCCTTGAATTCATATTCTTCTTCAGCTTCTTTGGATACTGAAATCTTGGTGCCTCCGGCAGTGAGAGACACCGTGCCGTCGACCTCAGAGATTACAGACAGAAGTTTCTGACTCGGATACACTTCATCACCGTTCTTAACATTAAGAATCAGGCCAGCATTTTTGATAGCAGCTTCTTTGGCTTCTTTAACGCCCTTGGGCAGACTATATTCTTTGCGTTCCCCGTGCTTGTCGCCAACCGGGAAGATGAAGACCATACCGTTATCGCTGATAACCTGCTTGTTCTTGACACGGATGTTTTCGAATCTGGCAATACCATCCATGCGTGCGATCGCAGCGTGTGACTGTGCCGAAATTTCAGCCAGCAGGTTGCCGGCGTGAATGATCTCGTTGTCTTCAACCCTGAGAGTGGCTCCCTGCGGAATCTTGTAATCTTCGATAACGAAGTCTTTGGTTACCGGATCGAAATCCTGGGTGAGGATTCTGATGATACCAGTTTCAGAAACGACCATGCCGTCCTTCTGTTCGATACCTTCAAAGATTACTTCGCCGGTGTAACCGGTTACGATGTTGTTGGGGTTGTATTCAGCGACCGCCTTACCTGGGGTAACCTTTTCGCCCGGTTCAACGCGCATTTCTGAGCCAACCGGAATATGCAGGCGATCTTTGCGGTTGTTTCTGCCTTCAATAATGAGATGGCCACCAACAACAACGGTTTTGATGCTTGAACCGAATTCGCTCTTGTCAAAGGTTTCAGTACCTGAGCCAATTTCGAATTTTGAGCGGTCGGAAATCTTGGCCAGCTTTAGCGCGTCAAATCGGGCTGTGCCGACGCTGCGCGACTTAATGTACGAGCGCTGTGCCAGAGCAACACCACCAAGATGGAAGGTTCTCATTGTCAGCTGGGTTCCGGGTTCGCCGATTGACTGCGCAGCGATGATACCAACGGCTTCACCGATATCGACGACTTTACCAGTGGCAAGGTCGGCGCCGTAGCATCTCTGGCAGATGCCTACCTTTGAGCGGCAGGCAAGAGGAGAACGCATGAGGATCTTGCTGCGAACCTTGAGTTCGGGGAACCCTGATTCGCGAACACGTTCAAGAACGTATTCATTGATCGGGCGGTCAGGCCTTACAATGATGCGGTTGGTCTTCGGGTCAATGATCTGTTCTGCGCAGATCATGTCGAGTTTGATCTCTTCTATCGGAATCGGGAATTCACAATGAGTTTCGATTTCGGCTGCGATGTCATCGGTGCAGTAGAGACCGCCATCGAGCTTGATTTTATTGCCATCGTATTCTATAACAACAACTTCGCCGGTAGCAGGGTGAATAATCGGCCTGGCCAGAACGCGACCGGCAATGCGGTAGCGTATCGGCACAACGATATCGTCAATCATGATGTTGTTCGATGTTCGATTCTGTCTGATCGGAGAAACTTCAACACCGAGCTCTGTGCCACAATCCGGAATGGTGATAACAACATCCTGCGCTACGTCAACGAGACGACGAGTGAGGTATCCTGAGTCAGCGGTGCGCAGTGCGGTGTCAACCAGACCCTTTCTGGCGCCGTATGTTGAGATGAAATACTCAGACTGGTTCAAGCCTTCGCGGAAGTTTGATTTAATCGGGAAGGCAAGAATGTCGCCGCGCGGATTCGACATAAGACCGCGCATTGCGGCCAGCTGGCGGATCTGCTGCATGTTACCTCTCGCTCCTGAGAACGCCATCATGTAGACCGGGTTGAATTCGCCAAGGTGAGCGGTTGACTCGAATTTCTGCAACAAGTCGTCAGTAACGTCTTCGGTTGCCTTTGTCCATACGTCAACTTCGCCCTGTTTGCGTTCATCACGGGTAATTTCGCCCTTTTCCCAGCGTTCGCGAATCTTGAATACCTTTTTATCGGCCTGCTCAAGAATTTCTTTCTTTTTCGGCGGATCGATCATATCTACGATAGAAATAGTCAGACCGCTGACAGTAGCGAACTTGAATCCGAGAGTTTTGAGCCTGTCGAGAACTTCACCGACGATGGTCAGCGAATATTCGTTAAACATGCGCTTGATAAGAGTCGAGACATTACCCTTCTTGATCTGCATGTTCTGAAAAGGGAAGCCCTCTGGCAGATTATCGTTGAAGATTACCCGGCCAATGGTGGTGCGAATGTAATGGTCTCTGGCAATGCTCTGCTTTTCGTCATCTTTGTAGTTCTTGTCGACTTCGCTGCGCTTGAGATATATCGGCCAGAGCAGATTGTATTTGCCTGTTTCATAGGCATTTACCGCTTCACCCATACTATGGAATACTGGTGAACGATATACAGTTATACTTTCGGCTTTTGCTTTTTTAAGCAACTCTACAGTCTCGGCAGAATCAATCACCGTGCCCGCCGGCAGCTTTTCTGCTACTTCCTGGGCGAGCTTGAAATTGTAGGGGCGGCCGTCGTTGAGCAGCAGTTTTTCCCAGGTCATGCCCTTACCGAGTTTGATTTCGTTAGTCGGATAGCCTTCGCCTTCTGGCTTTTCGATGGTCAGATAGAACAGACCGATGGTCATATCCTGGCTGGGCGCAGAAATAGGCAAACCGTCAGCGGGTTTAAGAATGTTATTGCTCGAAAGCATGAGCATTCTGGCTTCAATCTGAGCATCAAGCATCAGCGGCACATGCACGGCCATCTGGTCACCGTCAAAGTCGGCGTTGTATGCAGCGCAGACCAGCGGGTGAATCTGAATTGCCTTGCCTTCAATGAGTACTGGCTCAAAAGCCTGAATGCCGAGGCGATGCAGCGTAGGAGCGCGGTTAAGCATAATCGGGTGATGCTTGATGACTTCTTCAAGAACATCCCATACTTCGTTGCGCTCGCGTTCGATCATCTTCTTGGCGCTCTTGATATTGGCGGCAAGGCCAACCTGCTGCAAACGATTCATGACGAAAGGCTTGAACAGTTCGAGAGCCATCTTCTTTGGCAGACCAGCCTGATGCAGTTTGAGAGTCGGGCCGACAACGATAACCGAGCGGCCTGAATAGTCAACGCGTTTACCGAGCAGATTCTGCCTGAAACGGCCCTGCTTACCCTTCAGCATGTCGGTAAGCGACTTGAGCGGGCGATTGTTCGGACCAGTTACCAGTTTGCCGCGGCGACCGTTGTCGATCAGCGCGTTAACGGCTTCCTGCAGCATACGCTTTTCGTTCTTGATGATGATATCAGGAGCCTGCAGCTTGATCAGCCTTTTCAGACGATTGTTGCGGTTGATAACTCGGCGATAAAGATCGTTAAGATCAGAAGTGGCGAAACGGCCACCATCGAGCTGAACCATCGGGCGCAGATCTGGTGGGATTACTGGTATTACGTCAAGAATCATCCATTCGGGGCGGCTGACGGAACGGGCAAACATCTTTACCAGTTCGATGCGCTTGAGCAGATGAGTTCGCTTGGTGCCGGTAGAGGTCTTGAGCTGCTCTGAAAGATCTCTTTCAAGCTTCGGCAGGTCTATTTCGGCCAGCAGTTCTCTAACTGCTTCGGCGCCCATTTTGGCGGTGAACATATCACCGTATTTTTCGCGCAGTTCGCGATAGCCCATCTCACCTGCTGTTCCTTCTTCGGGCAGGAGCTGCTTTTTCGAAAGCGGCAGGTTGCCTGGGTCAATTACGATGTAGCTCTGAAAATACAGCACCTTTTCGAGATCTCTGGCTGAGATATCGAGCAAAAGAGCGATATAGTTCGGGCTGCCTTTTGAATACCAGATGTGTCCAACCGGAGTTACCAGCTGAATATGGCCCATGCGCTCACGGCGCACCGCAGCCTTGGTTATTTCGACGTTACAGCGTTCACAAATGATGCCGCGATAGCGAATGCTCTTATACTTTCCGCAGAAACACTCCCAGTCCTTTTGGGGACCAAAAATTCTTTCGCAGAAGAGCCCGTCGCGTTCCGGTTTGTGCGTTCGGTAGTTGATGGTTTCGGGTTTTTTGACCTCGCCGTAAGACCATGATCTGACCTTTTCGGGAGAGGCAATGCTGATTTGCATCGCATCAAATTTGTCCATATCTAACATGCTAAAATGTCTCCTTCCTTATGCTTATACCGGAATCGGGCTTATTCTTCATCTTCAGTTTCTTCTTCTTCGTCTTCTTCATCGGCTTCTTCGCCGACTTCTGCGCCGATGAGATCGTCTTCGGCATCATCAGAAGCTTCTTCCATCCAGTCTTCTTCGGTGTCGGCAACCATTACGCGCTCGCCACCCTCGTCAATCTGAACTTCCTTGGCATCTTTCTTGAGATCGACCTGAAGACCGAGGCTCTGCAGTTCAGAAACAACGACCTTGAACGACTCTGGAATACCAGGTTTCATTATGGTGCGGCCCTTGATAATAGTTTCATAAACCTGAACACGACCTTCGACGTCATCGGACTTAACAGTCAGAATTTCCTGAAGAACGTGAGCGGCACCGTATGCTTCGAGGGCCCACACTTCCATTTCTCCGAAACGCTGACCACCGAACTGCGCCTTACCACCGAGCGGCTGCTGGGTTACCAGGCTGTATGGTCCGGTTGAGCGGGCATGCATCTTGTCATCAACCAGGTGAGCGAGTTTGAGAATGTAGATGATGCCGACCATGACCTTTTTGTGGAAGGGTTCGCCGGAGCGGCCATCATAAAGAGTGGTTTTGCCTTCCATATCGACGAGTTTAAGCGGGTCTCTGTCGTAGGTTTCTTTCAGCTGCTTCATGACGAATTCTTCATTCTTGATTTCAACGCCATCAATCTGACGGCCTTTGTTGAAGATAGAAGTGTTATAGCGGCGGTTCTGCTTTTCAGCAGCCCAGCCGAGATGAGTTTCGAGAACCTGTCCAACGTTCATTCGCGAAGGAACGCCGAGCGGGTTGAGAATGATATCGACCGCACGACCATCGGCCAGATAAGGCATGTCTTCGCCGCGAACGATTTTTGAGATAACACCCTTGTTACCGTGTCTACCGGCCATTTTGTCGCCGACGGTGATTTTGCGCTTCTGGGCAACGAATACGCGAACAAGCTTGTTAACGCCATACTGCAGTTCGTCGCCGTTGTCTCTTGAGAACACCATGACATCTACGATCTTACCCTTTTCGCCGTGTGGAACGGTTAGAGAAGTATTTCTGACTTCGCGGGCCTTTTCGCCGAAGATGGCGCGAAGCAGCTTGTCTTCTGCTGTCAGCTCAGTTTCGCCCTTAGGAGTAACCTTGCCAACAAGAATATCACCAGCTTCTACTTCGGCACCGATTCTGATGATACCGTTTTCGTCGAGGTTGCGCAGGGCTTCTTCTCCGACGTTCGGAATATCGCGGGTGATTTCTTCGGGCCCGAGCTTGGTGTCGCGGGCATCGATTTCGTATTCCTCTATATGGATCGAAGTGAAGACATCTTCTTTAACCAGGCGGTCAGAGAGGATGATAGCATCTTCGAAGTTGTAGCCGTCCCATGACATGAAGGCAACCAGAATGTTGCGACCGAGTGCCAGTTCTCCCGCCGAAGTCGCCGGCCCATCAGCCAGAACAGTACCTGGCTTAACCTTGTCGCCGATCTTGACCAGAGGTTTCTGGTTGATGCAGGTGCCCTGGTTGGAGCGAATGAATTTCTGCATGTGATATACGTCGATCGATTCCTGCTGCAGGCGCACTTCATCAGTTGTTGCCTTGATGCGGGAAAGGAAGGTAATATCGAGAGCCTGACCGGCTTCGATGACTATTTCGCCAGTCAGTCCGTCAACGATGGTATCCATGATCTTGCGACCCTGAATTTTTCGGAACGACTGTTCGTTGACCGCGATTTTTTCGTCGTCTTTGCGGCGGCTGGCGCGTTTAATTTTTACGCATTCAGCATCAACATAAACGACAGCACCGGCACTTCTCGAAAGAAGAACCGCACCAGAGTCGTGAGCGGCACGAGCTTCGAGGCCCGTTCCGACCAGTGGTGGCTCGGTCTGGATAAGAGGCACTGCCTGGCGCTGCATGTTGGTGCCCATGAGTGCGCGGTTGGCGTCATCGTGTTCAAGGAAAGGGATGAGAGCCGACGCAACGCTGACCATCTGCAGCGGTGAAAACTTGATGTATTCGATTTCACTGATCGGCAGATAGTCAAATTCATAGTCGTCAGTAAAATACTTGGCCGGAATGATGTCCTGCATAATGTGGCCGTCATCGCTGATTTTGACATCAGGCTGGGCAACACGGTAGCGATCTTCATCGTAAGCGTCTTTGTATTCTACTTCGTTATAGTGGATAAGGCCAGTATCAGGATCAACGCGGCACAGAGGAGTTGTCAGAAACCCGTATTCATCAACCCGGGCGTAAACCGCGAGGCTCGCGATCAGACCTGCATTGGGACCTTCTGGGGTTTCAATCGGGCAGATTCTGCCATCGTGTGTCGGGTGAACGTCGCGAACTTCGAAACCAGCGCGTTCGCGTTTGAGACCACCTGGCCCGAGGGCTGACAGTCTGCGTTTGTGTGTGAGTTCTGCGAGGGGGTTCGTCTGATCCATGAACTGTGACAGCTGAGAACTGCCGAAAAATTCATCAACAACTGCCGATACCGGGCGAGTGTTAATGAGAAGCTGCGGTGTGTAACTGTCAAGGTCATGAATGGTCATTCTTTCCTTGATAACGCGTTCCATGCGCGAGAGCGAAATGCGGAACTGGTTCTGCAGCAGTTCGCCACAGCGGCGGATACGGCGGTTGGAAAGGTGATCAATGTCGTCGAGACGGCCGATACCGTTTGACAAGTCAATCAGATATCTGATCACGCCAACAATGTCTTCGATGCACAATACGCGGTCTTTTTTTACTCTGACTACGTCGTGCTTGAGTTCTTTGATTTTGGCAAATGCGTCTTCAGAGATTTCATCACCCTGTTCAACGATGATTTCGCCGGTTTTTTTGTCAGCAATTGACTCAAAAGCCATTCTGCCTAAAACATCGGTAATCCCCTTTTCAACGTCAGAAAGCTTTACTTCTGCACATTTGGGATTAAACATGATGCGGTAGCCGCGGTTGTCTTCACCAATTTTGATGAATGAAGGAATCTGCAGCGCTTCAATCTGGGCAGCAATCGCCTTGCTGATACGCTTGTCGGCTTCGACCATCAGTTCTTTATTGGCCGGGTTGATGATATCTTTAAAGGCAACCTGTTCGGAGAGGCGATCGACCAGGCGCAGTTTTTTGTCAACCTTGTAGCGGCCAACATCGCCGAGGTCATACTTTTTGGCATCAAAAAACAGGCTCTTGATAAGGCCGCGGGCATTCTCTTCGACGAAGAGATCGCCCTGGCGCAACTTGCTGAAAATAGCCTTAAGAGCATCAGTTACCGATTTAGCAACTTTTTCCGGGCCTTCAGATGCGCTTATCGACTGCTTATCGAACTTCAGAGAACTGGCGATGGTTTCATTGTGATCGAAAAGCTCGAGAATCTTTTCGTCATCAGAATAGCCAAGTGATCTGAGGAAAGTAGTTATCGGGATCTTGCGCTTGCGATCAAGGCGGACGAACACCGCGTCTTTCATAAGGTCAAGTTCGAATTCCATCCAGGCGCCGCGATAAGGCACGATCTTGGCCGAATACATCTTTTTGGCGCGGTTGAAACTGTAATATACGCCAGGTGAACGATGCAACTGGCTGACGACTACACGCTCAGCACCGTTGATGATAAAGGTGCCGCGATCAGTCATACAAGGCAGGTTAACCAGAAAGATTTCCTGCTCTTTTACTTCGCCGGTCTGTTGCATGATCAGCTGAACTCTGATGTTCAGCGGAATAGAATAGGTCAGATCTCTCTTTCGGCACTGGTCGGGGTTGTGCTTGACCCTGAACGGAGTCTCGCCGATAAATGCGATTTCGCACTCTTTTTCGACGAAACTGCAGTCATCAAACAGACATTTCTTGCGGAGCTTGATCTGAGGACAATTCTTACACATCGGCAGGCCGAGGCTGTAATCATTGTATTCAAGGCAGAGATTTCCGACATAGTCCTGGATTGGAAAAACTTCTCTGAAGACTTCTTCCAGCCCGTGTCTGGCTCGCTTTCCCGGTTCCCTGCCCGCCTGAAGAAACCATTCGAAAGACTTGAGCTGGATGTCGATGAGATTCGGTATGCTCTCGAATAACCGTTCTCTCGCCATCAGATACTTTTTGGCTACAGGCTGTTGCTTTGTGACCATCATTCTGCCTTGCTCCTTAAATTAGTTACATGCATTACGCACAGTTTACAAATATCAGACAACAAAAAACGGGCTTTCAGTCATCAGCCTGAAACACCCGCATATCGTACGTAAAAAAGATTTTTTTCAGTTCCAAATTTCCGGACAGTAATATTTTTTTTGCAGTTAATGCTAACAATGCCGGCTTTACCCCGAAAACTATGCAATTTATGTGCCCATTCGCGAAATGGTCTCGGATTATAACATCTGTATTGACTTGAGTCAATATTTTAGTAACATTTATTTTTCAATACCACGTCTGGCAGCCTTAGCAACCTTACAACCCTCTCCAGCAGCAATTCTACAGAATCAGGCAAAACTACTCGTCGGCGGACTGATTTTCTTGCGCAAGTACATAGATGCAACCATGGTAACCCTCTCAGACACAGTGTTTAAAGAGATGAACACCATGAAAGAACAAAACAGTATCGATCATTCTCAATAAATTGATAATTTTTTAAAATGATGGTAAAATTCCGCCATGCAAACAAACATCGAAATTTCGCGCGCGTTTATGGAAACCCCTGACGGCGTGTTGTCAATTCATCAGTTGTCGCGAAAACTCAAACTTCCTTATGGCACTGCTTACAACCGGATTCACCTGCTACATCAACAGGAAATAGTCCAGATGCTGCCGCAGGGAAAGGCCAAGTTGTGCGCGCTCAACCCTGAAAATCCGATGACCGCATGCCTTCTTGCACTCGGCTCTGCGCAGCTTACCGAAGCCTACATCAAACAAAATCCGGTTGCCGGTAAACTTCTTCGTGACATCCGCAAAAACCTCGAAAGCAATTTCGCCAACACTCTTTCAACTGCCATTCTACTCACTCCCGGGCAGCTGAAAAACATCAGCGAACATGATGGTGCAGCTATTCCCGAGAGAACTGCTGAGCCAGACAGAGACCTCACGCTCGACCTGTTCTACATCGCCTCTGAGGCAGGTTTCGACGAAACCGCGGCAGAAACGGTTACTGCGGGCGTATTGCCGCCAGGCCTGCCAGTAAAGGTTACCAGCATGGCACTCGACCGCAACACCCTTCTTGGCATGTTCACCGAGAATGAAAACGAAGCAGGACTCTCTGCATACAGTATGCTGCACGAAGGCCTGATCATGTTTGGTTTCGAAAGCTTTTATCGACTCATTCTTGAAGCTTTTTCAAGAAAACTGGGCAGATAAGGAGAGCATATGAACAAACAACTATTTATAGCTTTGCTCCTGTTGGCTCTCCCAGCCGGGCTCGCAGCTCAACTGGCGCAGCGCAACTCGCTTTCACCTGTGCTTTCCGGCGGAACCCAGAATCAGCAGAACAGAAACACAACGCAGCCAGCAGCTAATGACCCTACTCTGCCACTGCTCGATTCTGCCAGAACTTTCATGGTCGAAAACAAGTTTTCACAAGCCAGAGAGGCGCTGAGAACCGCCCTCCGGCTTGCACCGATGAGTCTCGAAATCTGGGCAATGTATGACGAGGCCGTTAGCGCCGACTACGTCGACAAAATGCGCAAAGAAAAGTATAACCCGGTCATAGAGCGTGATATTGAACCAATTTTTTCGATAAATCGTGTCGACAGCTACATCGAACTCGGCACGCTTTATGTGGTCGGTACACTCCAGAATATCTCAAAAGATAAACGCCAGAAAATCGTTCTGACCGCCAGAATGCTCGACGAAAACAAAAGAGAGCTTCGCCGCGAGACAGGCACGCTGTTGATTCCTGAGCGTGGCCTGCTGCCAAACGAAAGCTCTCTCTTCGAGATACCCTTTAAAAACTTCCCGCCAGGCGCGAAGTCTTTCAGAGTCGAAGTATCAGCCTACGAATAATCAGCTGTTCGGGTCGCTAAGTCTGAGCAGGGTGTGTTTGCCATCAAAAATTCTGGCGATGTGAGCCATAGCTCCGACAAACAGCACGAAGCCAATCCAGCGCAGCCATGAATTTTCAAGCATATCAACGAGATCTTTCTTGAATTCTTTCATCTCTTCAGGAAACGCAAACATGAGCACGCCGGTAAGCGCAACAAACGGAAGAGTCAGCATCCAGAATATCTTTCTAATAAACCACACTTTGAATTTCCTCACTTAAGTACTTGATTGTCACGACTATACCAAACATTTGCACAGATGTAAATATTCCTGTTTTTTCTATAAAAGATAAATTTATTCGTGTATGACAGTTCAAATTAGAGTATATTGTTATATTGTCTCCCTCTATTCAGAAAAGACAAACTTGCGTCGATACCTTACTGGAAATAATAACGAAAACACAGGGTACATAGATGGGCTGGTTCTCAAGAAAGCTGACAGACCCCGAAGAAGCCTACGGGCGTCTGATCCAGAAAGACAAAAAAATTGCTGAGCGCGCCAAAAGCGACTTTGTCAGCAATCTCAACCACGGTTTTATCGAGTTTCTTGTCGAGAAATTCGAAGCCGACGACAACCTGGAAAACAGGCTGAAAATCCTCGAAATCTTTGCTGCCGGACGACGCTCGCTGAATGAAGACGCTCTGCGTCTGGTGCTGACTCTGATTAAATATCCCGACACTCTGCTCCGTGAAACCTTTAAAGAAATCCTGGCAGAAATCACCGAAGAAAACATCAAAGCAGTCACCGAAGTTCTTGCCAATACCGTTGACAAAGACATTCACCGCACCATTCAACATGGTGTCGAAGCCTCTGGCCTGCTCAACGAACTGCTTGCCAAGTGGGGCAAATACTCAGTTAAAGAACAGATTCTCTATCTCGAAGAAATTGTTAAACTGCAAAACCCCAAGACTTACCCGATTTTCCTCGACATCATGAAGGAAGAAGTTGTCGAAGCAAAAAAAGACGAAAAACGCATCATTCAGGTTGAATTTTCCAAGCACGTAGACAAGATCAAAAGCCCCGATTTTCTTGATCTATGTATCCGCGAACTGCCGGCTATCGCCGCCAGCATGCGCTACCCGGTTTTCAAGTGCCTGCAGTTGCATGGCAAAGTCTTTTTTGAAAAGGTTTTCGACGGACTCGGCAAAAAAAGCGAAGGCTTCAGACAGCATACTCTCAAGCTGATGGAGCAGCTTTCTGATCCAATGTCGTACCCATACCTCTTTCCCTTCCTGCAAGACCCATACAAGAGCATACCGGTTACAGTAGCCGATACCATTGGCAAAATCGTCAGAGACTACTGCGATAAGCTTGATGCAATGACGGCAGAAGAAATAAAGTCCCCCGAAGTGCAGGAGAGAATCAAGTATTTTACCGCACCGCTTGAAGCGAATCTGAACGACCGCTATTTTCACAGCATCAAGCTGCTCACCGAATGCCTGCTCCGCCTTGGCCGCTACGACGAAGATGTAATTCTACGAAATTTTTCAAAGATTTTCCGCTACAATGAAGGGTATCTGAAAGGCTTTCTTAAGGGCCTTGACGCCGCGATACGCAAAAAATTGCTTATTGACGCCTGCTGTTACCACGACACCGAGACCGGAAGAACCGCGCTCAAGATTCTCGGCGACCCCACAGAGAACTACATCATAGAAACGCTCAACACGCTTCTTCTTGAGAATTTCATGGAGGTTCCGCAAAAGGTTCAGGCTGAAGTAATCAATCTGATGATGGATCCGCGCCTGCAGCGCTTTGTTACCGAAGTTCTCTACCACCAGGACCCTGCCCTGCGTTCGCGCATCCTGTGGATTCTCGGAGAATCCGGCTCAATGAACGCTCTGCAGATCATCGAAACCAAGCTGCGTGACCCCGATTACTCAGTGCGCGAGAACATTCTCAAGATTCTTGATCTGCCACATTTTCAAAACGCGGCAGGCTGCGAAATGCTGCTCAATCTGCTCAAGGATTCTGACACCAGCATCGTTCTGCAAACCATAGAAAAACTCAAAGAACGCGATCACCAGGCTATTATAAGCAGCCTTACCAAGCTGCTGTCTTCTAACGTTGTCGAAGTAAAGGCGGCGGCGCACAAGGCAATCGCGCATATTACCCGGCGCAAATACATGACCGGGTTCGATAAAATGGGTGAAGAAACGCGTCTCGCCATTGGCACTTCGCTGATCAAAATGGATACTTCCTTCATGGAAGACATTACCCGCGACCTTTCAGCATCTGACCAGCGCACCCGTGTTCTCTCTGCCAAGATTCTCGAAGTCCTTTGCGACTTCATTCCGCCCGAGTTAAAAACCCATCTGATTGTAGCGATCCAGGACCCCGACCCGCATGTGCGGGCAGTTGTTATCATGGGTCTCGGCAAAATCGGCGGGCCATCGGTATCAGGCATGCTGGTAGGTTTTCTGCGCGACCAGGACGATCGCGTGCGCGCCAACGCCGTCGAAGCAATGGGCGTTGTCGGCGACCTTTCTCTTGTTGAAGACATTCTTCCCTGTCTGCACGACGAAAATAACAGAGTGCGCGCCAACACCATCATGACTCTCTGGAGGCTTGGCTATTACCAGATTTATGAAGCGGTAATCGAGATGCTTCGCCACCCGGACCGCTGGATGCGCGCGTCAGCGGCATTCGCTCTCGGCGAACTCAAAGACAGCAGATTTTTTCCGATTCTGCTGCAATCAATTCGTGATCCTGAGCCCGACGTGCGCCGTAATATAATCAAAGCCCTCGGCAAGATCGCGAATCCGATGGTGCTGGCGCCGTATATCAGGCCTTTGCGCTTTGATCCCGACGAAAACGTGAGGAAGGAGGTAATGGCCGTTCTCTCGGCCAAGCCAACTCAGCAACAATGATCTGGCCATTCGGAAATAATCAACGCGACCCTGAAATCCTCTTTAAAGAGCTGGAAAGTGGCGACCCTAAAATTAAAGAAGCCGCTTTTCACGCCCTTATTGAGCACGAAGACGCAAAAACCGACCAGATGGTGCTTGCCGCACTTGAATCTTTCAACGAAAGCTCTCGCGATCTTATACTTCCGCTGATCGACATCGCCGGCAAGCGTCACATTGAAGAAGCCATGCCTGTTTTCAAGGCACTGCTCAAGGGCAACGACTCGCGACTGCGCGAAAGCGCATTACAGGCCCTTTCAGCCCTGGGCACCCAGGAGAGCCTCGACGCGATGATCTCGTGTCTCAATGACGCTGACCCCGGCATCAGGCAAAAAGTGCAGTCGGCGATCACCCAGGAATTCGGCAAAGATGCTCTTGGCGCGTTGATCAGAGCACTACCTGCCGACCACAATTCTCCTCTGTATTTCGAGATTGTCGGCATTCTCGAAGATCTTGACCTGTTCAGCGACATAAAAGCCAACTTTGCCCACCCCGATCTCAAAATCAAAGATTTTTATTTTGACACCCTGGCCAGATTTACCAGACAGGATTTTTTGCCGTTATATCTTGATTTTTATGGCAAAGCTTCGCAGGCGCGCAAAGACAAAATGATCGATATATTCAAAGAATATTCGGTTCAGGAGCTGCTGCCCTTTTTCAAAGAAAAGCTGATGCAGGGAAACGTTGACGGACTTACCGAGCTCTGCGACCGCGTACTGCTGCCGCAGTTCAGCAATGGCAAAAACGAAGTTCTCACATTTGTCGCCAGCATTGCCGACACCCGCTATCGCTATAAGGTCATGCCAGAACTACTCAAGCAGATTGATCCATACTGCTTTGATAAAACGCTTGAGTTGTTGCGCGATGGATCGTCAGACATACGCAGCATGGCGGTAAATGCGCTGTCGCAGCTTATTAAAAAGACTTTTGAGCGTATGAACGATAAAGCCGAGCCCAATAAAATGGCATTGGCAAGCCTTTATGACGCCTGGGAGAAAACGATTCTCAGCATGATGCGCGACAAGCTGCTGCCCGATGAACAGCGCAAACTGTCGCGTCGGCTTTTCTATGCGCTGGCCCAGAACCGGCACGCTCTGGTCAGACCCTTTATTCGCGAGCTTTTTCAGAAAAATTTTCATGAAACCTACCTGTTTTTGAAAGAATGGCAATTCGAAGAACAGTTCAATCTTTTCGAGTGGCTTATCAGCAGCGACCCTTCTTTTGGCTCTCTTCTTCTCACAGCCATTCAGGGCAATGTTGACGACAATCTCTGGCGAATTGTATTAAAATTGCTTTCAACCATCGCAGACCAGGAAGACAGAGAACTGTTTAAACGCAATCTGGTGGCGCGCAACCGCAACATCTCGATTGAAAAATTTTTAAAAGACAGCGACGTTTCGGTGCGCGTTGCCGCTATTGAGTTTGCAAGCGAGTGCAGAATCAACGGTCTGACAGAGTTGCTGAAAAACTCGACCAAGGACCCCTCCCCTGACGTTCGTATTGCAGCTTTGCGATGCATGAGCCAGCAACATTTTCAACAGTTCAAGTCTTATGCAGTAGAGGCTCTCGGTGACCCCGACGAAAACGTAGCGTTCAACGCGTTGCAGCATCTACAGACAACAATGAAACCGGCACAGCTAGCTCCTCTCGTCATCAAGTTCATTAATAGCAACAACGAAAAGCTGCGCAGTTATGCTTTAAACCTTATTGCCGAGCTCAGCAAGGAACGTTTCAAGGCCAACTTTAACAACCTCAACCCCGAAACAAGAAAGCTCGCGGCCAAAGTTATTCAAAAGCTTGACCATGGCTTTTCTGAACAGATAATTCAAGATCTGACATCGCTTGACCCTCAGACCAGGCTGCGTTCAGCACTGCTGCTTGAGAATATTCAACTCGATGACAAGGGCAAAGACTCGCTTCTCGCAGCCATGAAAGATCCCTCAAAACTGGTGCGGGCGGCAGTCGTTAAAACGCTTGGCGTGATTGGCGACCAGCGCATGATCAAGCAGCTGATCAGCTTCTTCAATGACCCTGACCCTCGCGTGCGAGCCAATACTATCGAGGCGATCTCTTCACTGGGTGACCGACAGGCAATTCAGGTGCTTCTGCCTTTTCTTGATGACGCCAATAACCGCATCAGAGCTAATGCAATCGTTGGCATTTACAAGATCGGAAACTTTAATCTGATCCCGGTACTGCAGAAAATGCTGACACACAAGGACAAGAACATGCGCGCCAGTGCTCTCTGGGCCATGGGCGAGATTCAGGACGCGAACTTTCTCAACTATATTTTTCCATTTCTTAACGATCGCGAAGAGTTGCTGCGTTTTAATGCCGTAAGGGCAATCAGTCGCATCAATCCGCAAATGTTATCGCAATATCTGCCAAACCTTCGCAAAGACCCCGCCGCCAAAATACGCAAGCTGGTCACCGAACTAAGCTTTAAGGTGCTGTAATGAAACTCAGCGGCCGCGAATTTTTGCTCAATATCAGCGATTTTTTCAGTCAGGCAGACTATGAGGTCGAGATGCTGTTACTGCTCATCTTGCCGATCAGCATGCTGATCTTTTTTATGTTCTACCTGCGGAGCCGCAAGCCAGGCAAAAATATCTTCGACTCTATTCCGGAACAGGATATGGAGTTTATCGACACAGTCAGGCTGCAAAAAGGACTCGAAGAATTCGATCGTGACTTCTTGCTTGAAACCGCGCTCACACACGGGGTTAAGCCCGGCTACATTTTTATCGATATCGAGGCTTTCACCAAAGCAGAAAATGCACTTAAAATACAGCTGCTCGAAAAGGGTGAAAACCCGGAGAACAATGGCAGATATAAGCACCTGCTCAAGCTCAAGAGCAAACTTTTCAAGACCTCATAATGTCTGTCTGCTGTCAATAATGATGGTCACCGGGCCAGAATTTTCCTGTTCTATCAACATGTCAGCGGCAAATACACCCTTAGCTACTTTGCTAACACCCGCTTTTACAAGCTCTGAGCAAAAATCTTCATACAGTATTCTCGCCCGCTCAGGATCTTCGGCATCGATAAAGCTTGGGCGAAAACCCTTTTTGACGTTGCCATACAGCGTGAACTGCGAGACAACGAGAGCCTCATAGCTGCAATCAAGCAACGAAAGATTCATCTTGCTGTCGGCATCAGGAAAAATGCGCAGCCCGGCGACCTTGCGTGCCAGCCAGGCAAGATCTTTTTCATTATCGCCTTTGCCAACACCCAGGTAGCAGACAAGACCGGTTTCTATCGACGAAATCAGCTCGCCATCGACACTTAAACATGCTTTTTTGACTCTCTGAACAACTGCTTTCATATTCCCTCCAAAGCAAAAGCGCCCGGTCAGGGCGCTTTCTGCAATACGAACTAGTGGGTGATTACTTGGTTCTGCCGAGTTTGTCGCCGGTCATTTCGAAAAGAACCGGGCTGGCGATAAAGATCGAAGAGTATGTTCCAACGATACTGCCTATGGTAAGCGTTATTGCAAATCCCTTGATCGAAATACCACCAAGAATGAGAAGCGAAAACAGTGCAAGAAGAGTGGTCATAGAAGTATTAAGAGTTCTACCAAGAGTCTGATTGATCGAGCTGTCGATTACCGCAGCAAAGCTGTTATCTTTGGTTATCTTGCGATTTTCGCGTATGCGGTCAAGAACAACAATCGAGTCGTTGACCGAGTAACCAAGCAGAGTTAGAACAGCTGCCAGAACTGTTACGTCGAATTCGAGGCCAATGAGCGATACAGCACCAAGAACGATGATCAGATCATGAACGAGAGCTATAATAGCGCCAATAGCAGACTGAAATTCAAAACGATAAGCCAGATAGAGCAGAATGCCAATTACAGACAGCACTGCCGCCTGCAGACCCTGTTTTTTCAACTCATCGCCGATGGTCGGGCCAACATTGGAAACTTCGAGAGCTTCATCAGAAAATGGTGACAGACGCTTGAGGTCTGACAGAATATGGTCATGCACTTCGGCATTCTGAGCGGTGTCAAGCGGCGCGGCCGGGTATTGAATGATGAATTCACGGTTCTGGCCACCTGATACTGACTGAACAACGATCTGATCAGATGTAAAATACAGTTTGCGATCTTTTTCGATCTGTTTGAAATTATCTCTTATCTTGGTTTCGTTTGATTCGTCGACGAAGCGAACGTGCAGAATGCTGCCGCCCTTGAAGTCGATGCCATAGTTGAGGCCTTTAACAGCCAGCAGCAGGACCGAAATCACGATCAGCGTGAGAGAAAGACCAAAAAACGTATATCTATGTTTCATGAACTGAAATGTCATATTTTTATTACCCTTCCTTGATTATATGCTGAGTGTCCGAGCCCGTTCGCCACTGTAATACAGGTCAAGGGCCAGCTTTACGCAAATGATTGCCGTAAAGACGTTGGCGATCAGGCCTACTCCAAGGGTGGTGGCAAAACCGCGAATTGGTCCAGATCCAAAGATATAGAGAATCGCGACGGTAAGCAGTGTAGTTACGTTTGAGTCGATGATACAGGAAAAGGCACGATCAAAGCCTGCATTTATCGCAGCGCGCACTGTCTTGCCAGAGCGGAATTCTTCTTTGATGCGTTCGAAGATAATGACGTTGGCGTCTACGGCAAAGCCGATGGTAAGAATAAGACCGGCGATACCGGGCAGGGTCAGTGTGCCGCCAAAGAAAACCAGCACGGCGAAGATAATCAGAGTATTAAAGAGAACTGCCATATCAGCGAGTATTCCGCAGAACTTGTAGAAAAACGCCATGAACAGTAAAATCAACAGAGCACCAATCATACCTGCGCTCCAACCGGCCTTGATTGATTCCTGACCAAGAGTCGGGCCAACCACTCTGCTTTCAAGTGCGATCAGGCTGGCAGGGAGTGCGCCGGCTCTCAGCACGATTGCAAGATTCTGGGCTTCTTCAAGACTGAAGCGACCGGTGATCTGGGCCATGCCACCAGTAATTCGCGATTGAATAACCGGTGCGCTGTGAACCTTGTTGTCAAGAACAATAGCAAGTTGTTCGCCAATGTGTGAGCCAGTTACCTGGGCAAACTTGGCTGCGCCTTCGGCGTTGAATTCAAGATGAACGATGGGCGCGCCCATTTCGTCAAATGAAACCTTGGCATACTTGAGATCGCGGCCAGTTACTTCGGGTTTGCGCACGAGCTTGAACCACATGGCCTGCTGGCGATTAGTGCCGGGCTGCATCAAAACGATTTCGCCTTCGGGGCTGATCGGTTCGAGCTGGGCGGCGGTCAGCGCCTGATCTTTAACCATGTGAAACTGCAGCATGGCAGTATTCTGAATCAACTGCTTAACTCTTTCCGGGTCTTTTACGCCGGGCAGCTGAATTCTGATGCGGTTGCCATCCTGAGCCTTGATGCTGGGTTCGGCAATGCCAAACATATCGATGCGGTTTCTGATGATCTCAACAGATCTGCTGACTGCATCGGTAATGCTGTCGTTTTCCTGAATCGAGTTGAGGTCGACCTGATAAACAAGGTCAATTCCACCCTTAAGGTCAAGACCAAGAGTGATTTTCGATCTTGGAAAAAGTGAAGTGATCACGAGCGGCAATTTTGAATAGAGCTTGGCGCCATTCATGAGAGCCTGCGCTTCGTCTTTGGATTTGCCGGCCACTCGCAAGGATACGTTGCCGTTAACATAGTCGGGGTTAAAAACCCTGACCTCGGCGCCCATATCAACAAGGGCTTTTCTAGCAGTATCAACGACATTATTAAGAACGTCATCGGTGCGGGCAGGGTCTTTGGCGCGATTGAAAATTTCGGCCATACGATCGACCTGAAATTTAATCAAGGCTGACGCAGCATCTTCACCGGCGCTGTATTCGATCAGACGCTGAGGAACTGCGTTTTGCTCTGCCGGAGATATGGTGCCAAAGGCATTTTCCCACATCCTTGTAGATGGCAGCGTATAGAATAGCGAAAAGAGCAATACCGCTAATACTACAATGATTTTGACACTATGTTTACTCTTCATTTACAGAAACTCCCTTGCTGAGGTCGACCAAAGTAGACACGTATTATATTCAAGCGCACCCGGCAAGTCAATGAATATTTGCTGACTTGCAAATTTGTAATGCTGTTATCTTACACAAGATCATTTGCTGCTTCAAATTTTTATTTACTATACTGACAGAAAAGTTTATTCTAGAAGCCTGAAAAATGGGTTAAAAATGAAACACAACACTCTTATACGCCTTTGGTTGACATTGCTGCTCTTCTGCAGCCTTCTCTCGTCTGCTATGGCACAAAGCTCTAATGAGTCGCTGGTAAAAAAGGCGCGCGACCACATCGCCCTGTTTCACTACGACCAGGCACTGGCACTTCTAAAACAGGCCGTACAGCTGGAACCCGACAACTGGGAACCCTTTTTCCTCGCCGGAACAGTCCTTCTGCGCCAGAAAAACCCGATAGAGGCTGAAAGTTTTCTGGTAAAGGCTCTACAGCTGAACCCCAAAGAGCTCGACATTCAGAAAGCTCTGGGCGCCATTTACATTAATCTCGCCAAAGACTCGCAGAATGCCGGCAAACCCAATGAGATGAACGAGTATCTGCATAAGGCTTGCCGTGCCTATCCCGGCGGCACCAAAATCTGGCAGACACTACTTGAGAACTGGTGGAGAAACAACGAATTTGAAAAAATCAAGCAGGAAGGCGATCTGATTGTAAAGGGCAACACCATTGCATTCGAACAGGGCGACGATAAAAGCCTGCAGAATGCACTTGTCATCGTAGCGAAAGCCCATTACAGAGAGAATGACCATGCCGGCGCCGAAAAATATCTCACAGCAGCTTCCAGAATCAGGCACGCCAATGACGAACTTTTTGCCATGCGCCGCGAAATACGCAACATGGTCGAGGAAAATCTTCGCAAAACCGTTGACGCAGCAAACAAATACTTCAAAGAAGGCAACTACGGCAAAGCCCTTGAGACCTTACAGATTGCCAACAAGATGCCAGGCGCAAAACCAACAGAGATAGCAGAACTGATTGAAAAGATCGAAAAGGAAGCCAGCCTCAAACAATCCTTAGCAGCCATTGACGACCTTATCAGAGCGGAAAAGCTTGAAGAAGCACTCGAAAAATTAAACGAAGCGATGGCAAACTTCCCTGAAGATGAAGGCCTTGCCAGCAGGTATAAGAAGCTATCTGTCAGGGTCGATAAAATTCAGGCTGAGAAAGCCAAACAGAATTTTGCCCAGATCGAAGAGAAGAAAAAGCATCTTGAGCTAAGCCGTCAGTTCAACAATTTCATTAAAGAGGCGCGCGAGAAAGAGCAGCGTGGCAGCTTTGACATCGCCATCAGCGATTACGAAAACGCGCTTAAATTGCGGCCAGACGATAAGGAAATTCCAGGCATAATTGTCGCGCTCAAAGAAAAATCAGCAAAGGCAAAGGCTCGCCAGGACAGCTTTTCAGTGAGTTTTGCCGAGTTCGACAACCTTTTCAAGGTAGACAAATATTCTGAGGCCTATGAAAAGGGCAAACGTATTCTGGCAGACTTCGAAGAGCATCGCAAAACCGTGGCTCCACCTTTTGCCGAGACATGTCTGCGCCTGGCAAAGTATGACGAGGCCCGCACAGCGCTTGTTGAAATCGAAGGGATCGAAGAGCACAAAGACATTTACAACTATATCAAAGCCATGGTTGCCTACCACCAGGGCGATAACAATCTCGCGCTTGAACATTTTGCCAAGTTAAAATCAGGGTTTAGATCGGATGTCACCTCAACCATGTTCTGGATTTACCTTTATAAATTCCAGATGGGCATCTACATTCTGATGCTCGCCATGCTTTTTCCGGCGATTAAAACCGGCAAAGAAATGCTCGCCACCTGGAAAAGCACACGCATGCTCAACAAAATCGAGCGAATTAAAGAAACTGGCACTTACGAAGAGAATCTGGCCTTTCTTCAAGAGCGCTATGACCGCGAAGACGTGCCTAACGCCAAGCAGGTCGCAGTAATGCTGGCCGAGGCGCTACTACGCACCGGTAATACGCAACGCGCTTATGAACTCGTTTCGGCACTGCTGAAAAAAGATAACCGTAATCCAAACGCCAGACGTATTGCCGGCGAAGCGTGCCTTATTCTCGAAGACACCTCGCCCACCGGTCTTGAGCACATTCAGGGTTTGCTGAAAATCGATGAAACCCGCAAGGATGTCATCAACTATCTCGCCCAGACCTATATAAGACAGCAGGCTGACCACAAGATGGCCCAGGATTTCATTCTCAAGGCAATCTCAATCAATCCAAACGACAGCGACGCCGTGGTCTTTCTTGCAGACACCTATATCAGGCGCCAGTCATACTCGCAACAGTCACTTAAGATAATTGAGCGTGCCATCAAAGCCGCCCCAGAAGTGCCGGCATATTACGAAGCCATTATCGAAAACTGCTATCGCCTCGACAACCCACAGGAAGCCGACAAATGGCGGGAAACCGCGGCAGCGAAATTCCCCAGCGAACCGGCCTTTACAGGCTCGTCGCGCAAAGGCAATCGCCAACCACCACCCATGACGCCGGCCTCACCAGACATGCCAGACTACGAAAGCATCGGCAATAACTCTTCAGGTGGCATGCCAGACTACGAAAACATTGGCAACACAACTCCAGGTGGCATGCCGGACTACGAAAGCATTGGCAACACGACTCCAGGCGGCATGCCGGATTACGAAAACATTGGCAACGATTCACCTGGCGGTATTCCTGACTATGAAAATATTGGTAACACCAAAGGCGGGTTTCCTGACTACGACAGCATTGGCAATGACTCACCGCCGCCTGACCTCAGTTACAAGCCGACCCCAAAGCCGGCTGCTCCGATAAGCGGGCCGCAAAAGCCCTGCCCGCACTGCAATGCCCCCAATGCCACCCGAGAATACTATTGCACAACCTGCGGCAAGCCATTTGCCGGCTGACTCTTCGCCGCCACTCGAAAAATAATGCAACCGGCCGCCCGGCTATAGTAATATAAAAAAAACAAACAAGGAGCTGGTATGAAAACCTTTATTAAAAATGCCAGATATTTCTGGGCAGGAGGCGACTCTGATGTCAGGGAAAACGTCTCGATACTGATCGAAAATTCGCAGATTGCTGCTGTCGGCGATGCCGCGCAACTGGCGCCAATGGCCGCTGACGCCCGCAACATCGATGCGTCTGAGCTGATAGTTATTCCTGGCCTGGTCAACACCCACCACCATTTTTATCAGACCCTCACCCGCAATTTTCCCAAGGTTCAGGATGCCAAACTGTTCACCTGGCTTGTTCGCCTTTATCCACTCTGGGCGCGCATTACACCCGACGACTTCGGTCTCGCCACCACAATCGCAACGCTTGAACTGCTCAAAAGCGGCTGCACAACTGCTGTAGACCATTCATATCTCGTGCCCGACGGCCAGTCGAACCTTTATTACAAACAGGTCGAAGCCGCCCGCAAAACCGGCATGCGCTTTCATCTCTGCCGTGGCAGCATGTCGCGCTCCAAAAAAGATGGCGGACTGCCACCCGATTCAGTTGTACAGACCGAAGACGTTATCATGAAAGAAACCGACGAACTGGTCAGCAAGGTGCATGAAGCACAGAGAGGCGGCATGACCAGAATCATCGTCGCTCCGTGCTCACCCTTCTCAGTTACCCGCGAACTGATGATCGAAGCAAAAAAATACGCCACCAGCAAAGGGCTCAAGGCGCACACCCACCTGGCAGAAACCAAAGACGAAGAAGAATTCTGCATAAAAGAATTCGGCATGCGCCCGTTCAAGCTGATGGAAGACCTCGGCTGGATGGACGAAAACTCCTTTTACGCGCACTGCGTTCACATGTCACCCGAAGAAGTCGTTGCCATGGGCAAAGCCCAGGGCGGTGTCGCTCACTGCCCCACCAGCAACATGCGCCTCGCCTCTGGCATCGCACCAATAGTTGAGATGCTGAAGGCCAACGTGCCGGTAAGCCTGGCTGTTGATGGCAGCGCCAGCAATGACTGCTCTAACATGATGCTCGAAGTTCGCAACTGCATGCTGTTGCAGCGCGTTTTAAAAACTGCCGACTGCATTACCGCCCGCGATGCCCTCAAGGTTGCCACAATTGGCGGGGCCAAAGTTCTCGGCCGCGACGACATCGGCCTTCTGGAAAAGGGATACGAAGCTGACCTGGTCGGCTTCAGACTCGACAGCCTCCGCCAGGCTGGCAGCTCGACAGACCCGCTGGCGGCGCTGGTATTCTGCGCCGTTGACAGCGCTGACCTGACTATGGTGCATGGCGAAACTCTTATCGAAAATGGCCAGTTCACGCGCTTTTCTGCTGCCGAGCTCAAAGACCTTATCAGACGCCAGAATGAACGCAGCCAGAAGATATACAATGGCTGAATGTTTATGTCATCATCTGCTGCAAGAATTTGTTCGACGACCGGGAGATTGCTTCAGGGCTTCGCCCTTCGCACAATGACGATAAAGAACATTGCGAGCGCAGCAATCTTGGTCATTGCGAGCGAAGCGAAGCAATCTCATAGATTCCAGGCACAATCTAGTTAATCAATTCAATATTAAGAAAGAGGTTGATATCACATGAAGATAATCGGTAATGCTACGGTACTAACACTCGGAGAAAACCACAGAGTCATCGAAAACGGAGCAGTTGCTTTTGACGAAAAAAAGATACACGCCATCGGCACCACCGATGAAATCAGGCAGAGATTTCCCAAAGCCAAACTGAAAAGCGTTAAGGGCCGTCTGCTGATGCCCGGCATCGTCAACACCCATATGCACCTTTATTCCACTTTCGCACGCGGCATCGCCTTAAAAGATGCACCGCCAACCAATTTTGTGCAGATTCTCGAGCGCCTTTGGTGGCGGCTTGACAAGGCTCTTACCAAAGAAGACCTCTATCTAACCGCCATGATTCCACTGCTTGATGCCGTACGCAATGGCGTTACCACTCTGGTCGACCACCATGCCAGTCCGAACTGCATCACCGGGTCGCTCGACGTGTTGCGCGATACTTTCCGCAAATGTGGCCTGCGCGGCAGCCTGTGCTACGAAATTTCTGACCGCGACGGCTTTCAGAAATGTGATGAGGGCTTCACCGAGAACGCCAATTTCATCAGAGGCCTCAAGCTCGAAAGCGAGTCTGATATTCACGCCATGATCGGTATGCACGCCAGCTTTACACTTTCTGACACCAGTCTTGAAAGAGCGGCCGAACTCATGAAAGCTCTGCAGACCGGCGTTCATATTCATGTTGCCGAAGACAAGGCTGACAACGAAGATGCGGTTAACCGCGGCTATCGCTCGGTTGTTGACCGGCTGCACCGCTTTAATCTCACCGGCCCCGACAGCATATTCGTGCACGGCGTGAATTGCGACGCCCACGACATTCAAACTCTCGGGCTGACCAAGACCAACGTTATTCATAACCCGCGTTCAAACATGAACAATGCTGTTGGCTGCGCCCCGCTCGAAAAAATGCTCGAAGAAAAAATCAACGTCAGCTTTGGCACCGATGGCATGTCAGCCTCGCCGCTCGAAGATCTCGTGGTCGCCAACATGCTGCACAAGCACCAGGCCGGCGATCCTCGCAAAATCTACGGCGAAGCATGGCGCATGTTTGCCGTCAACGGCCCGCGTCTGGCCAGCAAGCTGTTCAAGAAAAAAGTCGGCACAATTGAAGAAGGCGCTGCACCAGACCTCGTTGTCTGGGACTACGTGCCCCCCACCCCGGTAACCGCGGCCAATACCTATGGGCACCTGACTTTCGGCCTGCCCTTCAGCAGAGTTCAGACCACCATCTGTCAAGGCAAAACCCTCATGGATGATGGCGTTCTGACTTTCCTTGAAGAAGGCGAAGAAGAAGAACTCTGCGCCAAATCCCGCGAGCTCGCCAGCTCGCTCTGGGAAAGATTCTAAGACAAGGATAATCCGCCCGCGCTGCTTCAGCCGGGCGGATTTTGCTTTAACATGACTAATGAACAGGCAAAAAATCAGCAGGAGAGGGATTCACGAAAGTGTGAGAGAATGCCTTCAGAAGAATCTCTTCTCGAGCTTTTTCAATCTTTTGTGTATGAATACTCACATAAACGCAATCTGGCCGGCATAAGAAACTGCCTGAGCCCAGATGCCACCGCAATCGGGTCAGCAGCTGGCGAATTCTGGACAAACCCCGACGACCTGCTTGCCAGTCTTGAAAAAGATGTAGAGAAGATTCCCCAGGAAATGGAGCTCTTCAATCAATCTTTCAGAGTTGAAAGATTGAATGACTCCGGTGCGGTCATCTGGGGGCGTTTTGGTATCAGAGGCAAAACAGCAGATGGAACAGTTTTTGAAAATCCTTATTGCCAGGTGACCGCGGTTTACTGCCTTAAAGACGGAAGGCCGCTGATATGCCACATGCATGGCTCACAAATGCCACACCCCCTCGCAACCAACCAGGAACCATGGCCATTACATGCACTGGCTTCGGGGCAACATGAAACCGCCGAACTATACCGACTGCTTTTTGACAATTCACCGGTCGGAATTCTTCATTATGACAGCAATGGCATGCTGAAAGACTGCAATCAGAAGTTTCTTAAAATAACTGGTTCTACCTTTCAGAAAGTTGCAGGTATTAATCTGCTTACCTTGCCCGACAAGCAGGCGGTTGAGTGTATTGGCAACTCTCTGAAGGGTAGAATGGGCAGCTATGAGGGGTTTTACAGTTCCATTACTGTTGATAAGATCACTCCAATACGAGTCATTGCTGCCCCCATTTTCGCAAACGATTCAACAATATCTGGCGGCATAGCTATTTTCGAAGACATCGGCGAACACCGGGTCACACAGGACCGCCTGCAATACCAGCTACAGTTCGAAAAAATGGTATCAAGCGTCGCTAAAAGCCTCGTCAGTGCACCAATTGACAAGATTGACCAGGTTATCGAAAACGCACTGCAACTCAGCGCATGCTTTTTCGATGCCGAACGCGGTTATATTTTTCAAGTCGATGCCGAAGGTAAAACCCTGACCAATACGCATGAATGGTGCGCAGCCACCGAAGAACCCCTGATGCCGAAATATCAGAAATACCCGCTGGAACTGTTGCCAGCTGTCCTTGCTTTTGATCGCCACGCGATTGATTATCTGCATTTTCCAGATGTCAGTACCATGCCTGAGACAATGGCAGATTTCAAAAAGATTCTCATCGAGGACCGAGTAAAGTCCATGTTGCTTCTGCCCATGCTGGCGCAGGGAAAATTCATCGGGCTTTTCGGCTATGATTGTGTGAAGGCCAGTCGTAGCTGGACTTCCGAGGAAATCACTCTACTCAAGGTCATTGCCGAGATGTTTTCGAATGCTCTTTACAAGAAAAGTACCGAGAAGCAGATTCGTGAGAATGAAGAAAAATATAGGTTTCTTGCAGAAAATATCAACGATGTCATCTGGATATTTGACGCTGAAACCTTAAAATACAGCTATATCAGTCCATCACTGACCAGGATTTTCGGCTACACACCAGAGGAACTTATCCAGAGTGAAATTGTCGTCCACCTGTCCGCTGAATCACTGAAAACAGTCCTCGCTTACCTGCCAGAGCGGATAGAAAACCTGCGCAAAAATCGTCAGACCCGCTACACAGAAGAGCTTGAGCAGATTACCAAAGATGGCCGAAAGATTCAAACGGAATTAACACAGAACTGGGTGATTAGCCAGGTTACCGGACACGCTGAAATAATCGGTATTACGCGTGATATAACCGAACGCAAGGAACTGGAAGAACAAAGGCGCCTGCTCGAAATTCACCGCCAGCAAAGCCTCAAGGCCGACAGCCTCGGGCGTATGGCCGGATCTATCGCCCACCACTTTAACAACCAGCTGCAGGTCATTCTCGGCAACCTTGAGCTGATGGCTTTCGAGCGACAAAAAAACGGCACCAGTTCAAAAAATATCAGTGATGCAATGCGGGCCACGCACAAAGCTTCTGAGATGAGTTCCCTGATGCTGACCTATCTCGGCCAACATCAGCCTGAAGGACAGATCAGCAATCTTCACGCGCTGTGCAATTCGCAACTGGCTGCCTTGCGCGACCAGTTGCCGGCAGCACACCAGCTTATTCTCAACGAATCCTCACCAGATGAAAGAGTAAACATCAACCGCGACCATTTTTCGCAAATACTCAAGAATCTGGTAATCAATGCGTCAGAAGCCTGCCGTGCCAGCTCCGGCACAATTACCATTGATATTACCAAAGTCCTGGTGAGCAACATACCGGCCAGGCATCGCTTTCCGCCTGAGTGGGTGCCTGAACATGAATGTTACATCTGCCTGCAAGTGCAGGATAATGGCATTGGCATACCAGAAGACGATGTATACAAGACCTTCGATCCATTTTTCTCAACCAAAGGCCCGGGGAGAGGGCTTGGCCTGGCCAACGCCCTTGGTTTTATGCGCAGCGTTGACGGGGGAATTGCCCTCAGCACCCGGCCCAATCAGGGCAGCAAATTCAGCTTCTACTTTCCCTGCGTCAAAGGCGTATCCGGCCAATCCGCGCCCGCCGTCAAGAAGTCATCCAGACATGCATGCAAAGTGATTCTTGTCGTCGAAGATGAGCAGATGGTGCGCTTTATTACCCGCAGTATACTTGAGAACTTTGATTACCAGGTCATTGAAGCGGAAAACGGCGTCAAGGCACTCGAAATTTTAAAGGCTCTCAAGGGTCAGATTGATCTTGTCATCTGCGATCTGGTGATGCCCGAAATGGACGGCTGGCAGACTCTTGAAGCGTTGCGCGAAATTGCGCCAGAAATGCCGGTAATCCTTGCCAGCGGCTATGATCAGGACTTTGTCATGCGCGGCGAACACCAGCAAAAGCCACAGGCGTTTTTACGCAAGCCTTACAACAGCATCAGCCTGCAGCAGGCTATTGTGCAGGCGATGGCATAAGTTATACCAATTCTACTTATTTCGTTCGTTCTCGCACTAGTATATCTGCACGTCGCAATCGTCATCCTGCGCGTAGTCGCAGGATCCAGAATGCCGGTAAAGTCATGGATTCTGTGAATAGTATTACAAAAACTCTTGTAAAAAAGGCTCCGGAATTACCCGGAGCCTTTCTATGCAAAAGCTTTATTTGAGGATCTTTGCGAGTTCTTTTTCGAGTTTACCATCGCGCAGGTCGGTAGTAATTACCTTACCTTCGCCATCGAGCAGATACATGGTCGGAATCGACTGAATGCCATAGGTTGGCCCAACTTCGTTATCCCAGTATTTGCCATCGTAATAATGCGCCCAGTCCATCTTGTTTTCTTTGACGAACTTGTCGAATTCTGCGCGATCTTTATCGAAAGAGATGCCGATAATTTCGAAACCTTTGTCTTTGTATTTGTTGTAAACACTGACCAGTGGTGCTACTTCGGCGCGACATGGCGGGCACCAGGTTGCCCAGAAATCAACAAGCAGAACCTTGCCCTTGAATCTTTCGAGGTTGAGATCTTTGTCATCGATGGTTTTTTTGCCAGCCGGGAAAGCCGGGAAAGCCTTGCCTTCCGGGCTTCTGAAGAACGGGTTGAGCATGCGTTCGGCAACCTGAACGATCTGAGGATCTTTTGAAGACTGCAGCTCTTTAAGCAGCGCGTCAAATTCTTCAGACATCGGCACTTTCATCATCTGCAAGCGCTGAGCCGCTGTGATAATCATGGCTTCGCGCATATCGCCCTTCCAGTTGGCGATGATGGCGATAACTTCGGGCACCAGGCCTGACTGCGAACCAAGAGTAACCATTTCCATGTCAAGAATCAGGCGCTGAACCGGTTCTTTAATGGTTTTGCGCATCTCGGCAGAGCGTGTGAGCACGCCTTTGGCTTCGGCGCCAAGTTCTTTGAGCATGCTGGCCTGATTATTCGGATCAATGGTGCCGTTACCGATTTTTTCCTGTATTTTTTCGCTGAGTGCTGTGTTTTCTTTTTCAAGAAATTCGAGAACCGGGCCTTCCGGCTTCACTTCAGTTTCTTTGAGCTGTTCCTGCGAAATATCATCCTGTTGCGCCCACAGCGGGCCGGTTGGGCAGAACAGCAGCGCCGCCATCAGCATAAAAGCAATAAAACGTAATTTCATTAAGAGATCCTCCAGTAGTAGACGTCAAGTATCAAAACACCCCCGCATTATACGCTTATCCCGGTATAAGTCAATTTTCTCTCACTCTCTTGTCGTTCTCGTGTTCGTTCTCGTTCTCGTTCTCGTTCTCGTTCTCGTTCTCGTGATCGTAATCGTAATCGTGATCGTAATCTTAATAAGCATCACACTTTCATACTGCGCGAAGTCGCAGGGTCCATGACAGCTATAGAGACATAGATTCTGCGACTTCGCCTGACGGCTACGCGCAGAATGACGAAGAGAAAACGCATAACAAAAAAAGCGCAGCCTGGTGTTAAACCAGACTGCGCTTTTTTTAACAGCGGTCAGAATCAGACTTTGATTCTTTTGCGATCTTTCTCGACGAGCTTTTCGAGCAATTCAGGAACGTTTGCGAATCTGCTGGTAAGAATCATGGCAGCGATCATATAGGGCTTGTAGCCGGCTTCTTTGTAGGTCTCGATGCGGTAGCGATCGAAAACCGAAGCGGCAACTTCGCCCTGCTTGCAGGAAACATCAGTGATGTCTGCCGGCAGACAATGCATGTAAAGAGCCTTACCCTTGTTAGTGAGCTTCATCATCTTTTCAGTGCATTCCCAGTTTTTGAACTTGGCGTTGTTGGCGAGGCATTCTTTTTCAAGAGCCTTGAGGCCGTCATGGTCGCTCTTGCGCAGAAGCACTGTGCGTTTTTCCATTACGGAATAAGGCGCCCAGCTCTTCGGATAAACGATATCGGCGCCTTTGAAGGCTTCTTCCATGCTGGTGCCGGCAGTAAACTTGCCACCGCTGGCCTTGGCATTCTTTTCGGCTACTTTCATTACGTCTGGAATCAGGTTGTAGCCTTCCGGGTGGGCAAGATGCACATCCATGCCGAAGCGGGTCATCAGGCCGATGATGCCCTGCGGAACTGAAAGCGGCTTGCCGTAGCTGGGTGAATAAGCCCAGGTCATGGCGATCTTTTTGCCTTTAAGGTTATCAAGGCCACCAAAGTGTTCTTTAAGCCAGCCGAGGTCAGCCATTGACTGGGTCGGGTGGTCGATATCGCACTGCAGATTAACAACGGCCGGGCGCTGTGGCAGAACTTTCTGTTTGAAACCGTCGTCGAGAGCTTCGCCGACTTCGCGCATGTAGGTGTTGCCGGCGCCGAGATACATATCGTCGCGAATACCGACTACTTCAGATAGAAAAGAGATCATGTTGGCGGTTTCGCGCACGGTTTCGCCGTGGGCGATCTGCGATTTGCCTTCGTCGAGGTCCTGAACGGCGAGGCCGAGCAGGTTACAGGCCGAAGCAAAAGAAAATCTGGTGCGGGTAGAATTGTCGCGGAAAAGCGAAACCGCGAGGCCGCTGTCAAAAACCTTTGCCGAGATATTGTTATCGCGCATGAGTTTGAGCAGGTCAGCGATCGCCAGAATCTGTTTGAGTTCGTCGGTGCTCTTTTCCCAGGTCAGGAGGAGATCTTTACCGAACATTTTTGTCTTGTAGCCTTTGATCTCTTTCAACAAAGCCTTGAATTCTTTCATTTAATAATACCTTTCAGTTTATTTTCGCAATAAACCCGGTAAGTAGTCATTCTGGCCGCTTACCGGGTTCTGTTTCACAACTTAGATGTAGTAGGCGTAGAGAGCGTAGAAAGCTGATGCTTTAACGAGATCGTCGACCGGAGTCTTTTCGTTCGGGGCATGCGCGTGCACTTCGTTGCCCGGGCCGAAGCCGATCATAGGGATCTTGTAATAGCCATTTATGGTGACGCCATTGGTCGAGAAGGTCCATTTGTCGACCTTGGGGTCTTTATCGAAAAGTTCTTTGAACGATTTTACGCCAGTCTGCACAACATGTTCGGTTTCGGGAATCTTCCAGGTCGGGAAGTATTTTTCCATGCCGTATTTGAGGCCGGTATAAGCGACTTCTTCATAATGCAGAACTTCAACTTTGGCTTCGTCGCCAAGTTTAAGGCCGATAGCCTTGATGACGTCTTCAACTTCTTTAACAGCTGAATCTTTGGTTTCGCCCCAGGTCAGACGGCGATCAAGGTGAATGTGAACGGAGTCGGCCACGGCGCACAGAGACGGGCTGCCTGACTTGAATTCAGAGATAGTCACGGTGCCCTTGCCCAGGAAGTCATCGTTCTTGAGGCGCTCATTGAGCTTTTCAACTTCGAGCGCGAACTTGGCAGCCATGTAAACCGCGTTTTTGCCGCGTTCTGGAGCTGAGCCATGGCATGAGATACCGCGGAAATCGACGCCAATTTCCATGCGGCCACGGTGACCACGATAGATATTAAGGTTAGTCGGTTCGGTGCTGATCACGAAATCGGGCTTGATTTTTTCTTCTTCGACGATGTATTTCCAGCACAGACCATCGCAGTCTTCTTCCATGACCGAGCTGACAACATAAAAGGTCACATCGCGGTCAAAGCCCATGTCTTTGAGAATGCGGCCAGCAGTGATTGCAGAGGCGATGCCGCCTTCCTGATCGACGGTGCCACGGCCCCAGACAAAACCATCTTTAACGGCGCCGAGAAAAGGATCAAATTCCCAATTGGCGCGGTTGCCGACACCAACAGTATCAACGTGACCATCAACGGCCAGAATGGTCTTGCCGTTGCCGACGCGGCCAATTACGTTGCCGAGGCCATCTATGCGAACTTCGTCAAAACCGGCTTCTTTCATCTGGCGCACCACTTCAGCCTGCACGTCTTTTTCCTGCATGCTCTCTGATGGGATCTTAACCATGCTGCCAAGATTCTTTGCGGTATAATCGCGGTATTTTTCAGCCAGTTCCATGATCTTTTTAGCGTTGCTCATTCCGTTCTCCTGTTGGTATTTTTTGATCAGTCGAACAAATCTATCGGCTGACATTGAAAGCTAATTATACCCGCGAGTTTATATTTCGGCAACAACAGCGCGACGAAATTTTCCAGCAGCGGGCAAGAAAGAACAGACCTCGCACGAAGCCGCGGAGACATGAAGAAAGAGAGACAAAGACAGAAGAGAAATTTATCCGCAGATTGAGCAGGCCGATATGAAGATTAGAAGAAATCTCGCACGAAGCCGCGGAGACATGAAGAAAGAGAGACAAAGACAGAAGAGAACATCATCCGCAGATTGAGCAGGCCGATATGAAGATTAGAAGAAATCTTGCACTGAGCCGCGAAGACACGAAGAAAGACAGACGAAGACAGAAGAGAACATCATCCGCAGATTGAGCAGGCCGATATGCAGATTGGAAGCCGGGCAGGCGAGCTTGAATCAGACCGGGCCGCGAAGTAGTTTTTTGCTGAGAGCGGATGAAAAATTGCGGACTGATTGAGCAGTCGATGATATCAAACAGCTGCGAAAGCATAGCAAAATTGAGATCGAGATTTCAGGCTGACCCTTGTAAATCCTTCCCAGCAGGTTCAACGTTTGCGGATCTGTGCTGAAAAAGCTGCTGTTGCAGGCGTTGGGGAGTTTCTTTACATTTTGCTGCGGTACGAAATCGAGAGACATTTTACTTAACCGCTGGATTTTTTCAACGCACGAGTCGAGCAAGGTTTCTATGGAACGCTGCAACTGTGACGGTAATGCCCATGAACTGTGAGTTGAGTAAGGCGGCGTGCAAACCTGTCGCCCGAACCTGATGACCGCGCGTAAACTGAAATTGTTGCCAGAAACCTTTGAGCAGGTAACCAGACTGGACAGTGCGCTTTTCAGATAATCATGGCAAAAGGAATCTGGCTTGCTGCAAATTACATGAGTCGGGTTCTATATGAAAAACGGTGAGACTCGCCCAGCTTTTCTGATATAATAGAGATTAGAACGTTAACAAACTGTTGACCATGGTTTGTTGAATTTTGTTATCTGGCAAACGGCTAGAAAAGTGGGAGCAAACAAGTGAAATCCAAGCACAAAAGAGCAATGCCCGGCTTAAATTCTCAGCAAAAGTGTCTTTCAGCCATTGATTCTGCTGGAGAGATACATTCTGACACATCGAATGTCTGGAGCAAGAAACAGCTTACTTTGCTCTTGATTTTGTTACTGGTAATGTTGCCCAGCCTGCCGGCATTTGCCCTGAATCAAATTGTTAATGGCAGCTTTACTGCCGATCTGACCGGATGGTTTCAGTCAGCTGCAGTCGTCACAGACGGAACTTTTACTTTTACTGCTGATACAACCGGCTTTCAGACCCAAAGATCCCTCAGAGCCCAGTATGTGAAAAACAATTCAGGCAGCAACAACTTCTATTATCCCGCTCAGCGTTATATACAGCAGGCTTTCCTGACAGCTCCCCGCTCCACAAATGTTCGAGCAAAATTCACATCTGCCCATCGGGAGGATGCTCCGAACAACACTGAATGGAAGATTAACCACAACGGGACTATCCGAAAATCAAGCGACCAGGAAGCTGTTGTGGGCACATTTTATAACGAAAGCCACCAGGTCTATCCTGGTCTGCATCTTACCTGGCCAGCAGCAGCTACGGTATGGGAAACTGAGCTGGAAGCAAACACTTCCTATGTCGCACGCATACTTTTCGATTTTGAAAGCTGGAAAGGTAACACTACTACTGCCTGGGTCGACTACATAACCTGTAATGTCAGTCCGGCAGGCCTTATAGCTAGCGAAACCACATCCGGCCAATGTCAGCTAAATTGGGACGCAAGCACCGGTCCGGCCACCGGCACGCCAAAACTGCATCTTACCAATCCTTATCGCGTCTATCGCAGTTACACCAGCGATACAGGGCCATGGACACAGATAGCGACGAGAAGCGTAACTAACTATCTTGATACACCGACCCAGAATGTTGCCTGGTATACAGTTACCGATGTAGACACCAGTAATGAAGAGTCACCATCATCTCTTGTAGCTACCTACCGCACCGCCAGACTTGAAATCACCAAGGTTGAAACTACTACCACAAACGTAACCAAGGGGCAAAACGGCTTACCGGTCAGAGTCTATGTGACCAACACGGGATTAACAACAGCCACAGTTAATACGATTGAGCTGCTTTTTGACAGCCCGCAATATGGATTATATTCAATTGGGGGCCCATCGCTATCGCTTCCTTTTACGCTGACCTCAGGCCAATCTGAAGTAATTACCTTTCTGATAGCTGTTGCCACTGGCAGCAATTCGGGCATAGACTTCATAGACGCAAGAGTAACCGGCACGAACACACAAACACTGGCAGGAATTTCTGATAACGGCTCTGATGTTAAAGCATCCTGGCTTATTCAGGAACCACCCAATCTTGTATTGATAGACATACAGGCATCTCCAACCGTATACCTTGATCAGATAGGTGTTGGCGTATATCTGACCGTGCGCAACGATGGCGAAGCGGCTGCGGTATGGGACTTGTGGAATAACACTGAACTTTTCTTCACACTCGGCGACTACCTGAATCCTCGACCTTATGGCGTAGCCAGTCCATATTCAGAAGTCATCTACACCGGACAGACTAAAACAATAAGATACGACGTTGATATTTCGCCGTTTTCTGCAACTGGCACGTCGTCGATCAATGCCAGTATGAGTTATGTCGATGGCAACACTTATAATGCCTTCAACTATAATATTGGAGATCCAACTCCTCCCAGCTGGACAATCCGCTCAGGGATCCTGAAAACTTATCGCGGGCCGGCACAATTTCCAGCTTATGTAATAGAATCGAGCAGCTTCAACCTTGGCAATTTCACCGTATATACCAAAGGCACCAATCTGCAGCCCGACCGTGACTTTCGTCTGCGCTGGTATCCACCGGTCGGAGCCCAGATCGCAGAAGTGTCAGCAACAAATTTAAGCGGCGAGCTTTTTGGCAGCTACACGTTAAGTGGTGATCCCACATTACTGGGAAGATGGCGCGTCATTGTTTCGCGCGTTACCAACGAAATACCGCTTTGCGAGACCTATTTTGACGTTGTAGATGCAGCCAGCCTTTCAGTCGACCTCTACCTGCCAGATTTTGTCACAGTCAATCAGCCCTTTGATGTAAAGATGAGCCTGGTAAATTCTGGCGGAAGCCGCATTGATACAGCATATGCTTCGCCTTTAACCCTTGCTGGCGGCAATACCGGCAGTGCGAACTTTATCTCCGGCCCCAGCCAGGCACTGGTTACTGTTGATCCGCACAGTTTCACCGACATCACCTGGAGCTACACGGCAGGGACGATTGGCTCATTCACAGTGCTCGGCAACGCCTATGGCGTCGACTCAAATGATCTGCGCAATCTTGTGGCCGCCACCGAAACCAGCAACATGTGTATCATTCAAAGCCCGGCAGTGCTGAGCATTACTTCAGTAAATACCACAGAAACGCAAGTTTACCGCAATCAGCAAAACCTCATAGTCGATGTTGGCGTCGCCAACAATGGCTCAGCTTCAGCCTGGATAACTGAGACCCAGTTAAGCTTTTCAAATGGTAATCATCTACAGACCCTTGTTTCGCCTGAACTGCCCTGCCTGCTTGCTAATGGTGCTCCAACGACACTGCAATTTGTCGTCGCAGTGGCTTCTAATTCACCAACTGGAGCGGTAACGATTACCGCTTCTTATACCGCCATAGATGCCAACTGGCCTGCTTCGACTCCAGTAACGGTTCACAGCACACCACTCAGCGACGCATGGACAATTGTTGGAATAACAGCCTTCTGTTCAGGCAACAACTCTTTTTCGCCTGAACAGTATAAATTCAATGCCGAGCAAACGGTTTATGCCAAATTTACCGGGTTGCCGCTGAACACGACATATAGAATAGTTTATCTGCCAGCAGCAGACACGGCCGTAAATGCGACTCCAAACGCGGGCACCATGAATTCAGGCACCACTGCACCTGGCTTTGTCAGCTCAAACTACACCCTGCCCACTGCTGCTCTTGGAAAATGGAAAACTGAACTCTGGACGATCACCGGCGGTTCAGGCAATCTCAATGCCCTGCAGGCACGCCAGTTTTTTGATGTTCAGAGCCCAGGCAGCATTACCGCGAGCTTGAATTTTGTGCCCGACGATATTGAGCTTAACGGTGAAGTGACGCTTGAAATGTCATTAGCCAACAATGTTGTCAGTGGCTCGACAATAGAAAACATTGTTCCCTCATTGCCTCTTGAATATGGCGGCAGCACCGGTGAATTGCTGTTGCTGACCGGCCCGCAGCCTGCTACGGCAATTCTGCCTGCCGGTTCCGCCGCGACCTTCACCTGGACATACCGAGCTACCGAGCACTCAGGCCTGAGCGGCACCTATCAGATGATTGCAACAGCTACCGGCAATGATGCGAACCTGCCTACGCTTGATGCTGGGTATGTGGGTTCGATTGCCCGGCTGTCAAATCCTCTTACTATACGCTATCGCGAGCTTTCATATGCTTCAGCCACACTCGCTTTCGGTACAATGGTCTGCGGCGAAAGTAAAACTGTTGGTACCAGCCGGGTAAATAACCTGGGGTCAACTGATCTCACCAGAGCCCGATGGAACAAAGGCTTTTATATCTCTGAGCTTTTTGACGAAATACACCCGAACAACCTCACTATTTATCCACTCTCAGGTTTTACCGTACCGGCGGCGGCGCCTTCTTACACCGACAGCTATGCTGTCATGACCATTCCATACAACCAGCCGGCCGGATCTTATGTAGCCACAATGACGGTATTCGAGGATATGTCGCCCTATAATGGCGTTCTCGATGCGGGAGAACCCGCTTACCAGTTTAGTTCAACCGTAATTGCCAGCGCGTGCCGGGTTCTTTACACAAATCCCGACGTTGTCGACCTCGGCGACTGGAAAATAGGCAACCTGGTCGCTACCCGTTCCATCACCATTCTTAATGGTGGCAATCTGCCGCTTGGCAACATCAAGATTGCCTCGCTTACGCCGCTGACTTTTACCATGTACATAACTACCGACGGCACCACCAGCCTGGCAACCGATGAAACCATGAATGCCTCGATCTCGGCACACATAAACGCAGGTGCCATTGATGGCGACTATACCGTCAATGTAACCATCTGGGACGACATGAATGATAACGGAACAATAGATAGCGGCGAGGCAAGTGACACCTTCCAGGTCGAAATCGGCGTCGGCACACAACTCATGCATTTTACTCCGGCAATGCTGGATTTTGGTTACGGAACCCCAACTTTTGCTCTGCCGGAGTTGTCTTTTCAGATTACCAACATCGGCGACCGCACCCTTGATCGACTTAAATACAGTATCAGCAACCTTTATCATGTCGATCTGCCAGCATATTACATACCAGGCGACGAAGTTGAAATGATACTTCCCGCAGCGATCTCGGTCAGTGCGACCCAGACTGCGTATGTCAACATGTTTATCCCTGCCGGCTCAGCGATAGGAACCTACACCGGCTCAGCTGTAGTGTTTGAAGACGAAGACGGCGATGGCACCTACATCGGCGATGACAATGAGGCACCAGCAACTCTTACATTACAGGTTTATGTTAACCCGTACCGTGGTCTGCGTGTTTTAACCCCGGTTGTCGACGCCGGACCTCTTTCTCCTACTGAATCAGGCATAGCCGTATTCAGTGCCAAAAACACCGGCAACGTTGTGCTCGACAAGCTTACCTGGCAGAAAATTCCGCTCAGCGCTGGCGCTAACACGCTCAACGAAATAAATTACGATTTCGAGCCGGTTCCATTTTTTGTTAAGCCCTTCAACACAATCTTTCTGGCTACCATGACGCTTGGCGTGCCTCTTGGGCAACCAGATGGAGATTACTCAGGACAGTTCGCCCGGCTGCTTGATTTCATGGGTGTCGCTTCAGATCCGCAGTCGCCCTTTACAGTAAGCTGCCAGGTCGGCACCAAATTTGTCGACATCACCGAACCGGCGCTGCTGATTGAAGATGCCATGCCGTCATTTCTTTCGACTACTGCCAGCTTCGAGATAAGAAATTCGGGAACTCTGATGCTGATTCGCCCGATGGCAACTGCTACCGCATTTGTCGGGCCATCTGCCATAACTGCCACCGCCTCGATTTTTACGCCGCCAGTTTTTGATTACATGATAGCCAACAAGACCTTCAATGGAACCTGGAAAGTGCAGGTGCCACCCGGCGCAGAGGTAGGCACCTACTTTTCTACCATGACCGTCTGGAACGACACTAACAACAACAGCAAAATCGACCCAGGTGAAGCTTCTGATACGGCAATACTTGAGTTGCGTGTAATTGCCAAAACGGTAATAGGAATCAGTCCTGCCTCACTGGAATTTGGCTATGTTGCCCCCGATCGCTCGTCTTCGGTCAACTTCGACATTGTTAATCTTGGCAACCAGGACATCTCTGGTCTGGGCCTTCTAAGTGTAGCCAGCCAATTGCAACCATTCGCGCCAGGGCCGATCCCCATACCGGCCGCCAAACTTGTATTCAGCCCGGTTCCGTTTGCAGTGAATCTGCCAAAGGGTGGTTCAATCCCCGCCGTAGCAACCATAACCATACCGATCGGTCAATCAACGGTTAATTACCAGGGTCTGCAGATGATATATGTCGATGAAAACGCGAACGGATCATATACTGACGGTGAAATCAACACTACCTTCTACGCCAGAGTATCGGTTGGCGAAAAGCAATTCTCGGTAAGCGATGTCAATATGGGGATAAGAGCGCATGCTACGACAGCGAATACAAACTTTCAACTGGTGAATAACGGCAACATCTCGCTTTCACGCATAAGATGGCAGCCACAGAATATCAGCAACGGCAGCCACGTTCTTACTCCAACCTTCTCATCGGCCGGAGCATCGGTCAATGCCGGCGGAACATTGAACTGCACAGTCAGTGTTGTAATACCGCCCTATACGCCGGCCGGCATCTATACTGCCACTCAGGTTGTCTTTGATGATGACTACGTGCTCAATGGAACTCTCAACAACCCGAATGAAGCCTCTGCAAGCTTTCTGCTCACCCTTGAAGTCCTGGAAAGTCCGCAGTTGACGATTATCAGCATTAACCCGGTGTTCCCGCTTTCGCTATCGCTTGGTCTGAGCACACATGTTGATGTCACCTATCAAAATACCGGCAACGCAACTTTCACCGACCTGACATGGGGATCGCCGATGGCCACAATGAACGGCAGCGAAGGCGATTCTATGATTCCGACTTTTTCGCCTGCTCCTCTGGCGGTTCTGACACCGGGTGCTTCACACATTGCCAGCATAACTTTTGCGGCAAGGGTTGACCAGGCAACCGGCACCTATACAGGCGTGCAAACGCTTAGCAGCACTGCTTACCCGGCCGCCAACACAAATGTTGCGCCGTCGGTTCTCGTCATCTCTCAAACCGGGCCGAAAGATCTTGAAAAAGGCACAGTTTTTCAAAATATTGCTACCGAAACCTTTGCGGCTGGCGGTGATTTTATCTTTTCGGTCTATGTCGGGTTCGAAGATGGGCTTCCGGCGTCTGGCACCATCGGCTTCAGACAGGATAAGACCGACGACACCCCGGCCGTATTACCGATATCTTATGTCACGATCGACCAGAGCGGAAATATTGTTGCAGCTAACCCGGCAGGAGCTGGCGGAGTAGCCAGCTCCATAAAATCCGGCAACAAAACCTGGTATCGCCTGTACCTGAAATTTCCTGGCGCACTTAACCCTCTCACAGAGTCGACATACCTCATTCTCAGCAACAGCTCAACCAGCACCATACCCAAAGTGTGGTTCGATGGCGTGCAACTCGAAAGAGCCAATGGGCGCGACCGGCCAACCTCATTCGGTGAAGGCTCAAAAATCATCTCGCCCAGTAACCGCATCGATCTCGAAGGAAAATCGCGCTACTCAGACTGGTAATACTATTCACAATAAATTCGTTGTGGCAAACGACTATACACCAGAGTTTTTTGCAATTGCCAGCGATTACGACGCGCAGGATGCGCTAGTGCCAGGGCGCCTGAGGATTAGGCTGCTCTTTAGGTGGCTCTTATGGCCTTTAGCCATTAGAGCCACGTATCCCGCAGTCCTTAACCGGGAGTGGCTAGCCGTTAGAGCAGC
>PGYB01000019.1 GCA_002839445.1 Candidatus Riflebacteria bacterium HGW-Riflebacteria-1 | reverse complement strand
ATACCCGTAGGGGTTCAACATGTTGAACCCCTACACGTCATTTCGTGCGCGCACCTGGGCGCACCGACCCGGGGAGCCCTTCGGGATAGGCTGCTCTAAAGGCTGAAGCCACAAGAGCAGCCAAATCCTCGGGCGCCCAGGCACTAGCGCATCCTGCACGTCGTAATCGATTTTCTGCCGGGTCTTCACCCTTTTCAGCCGCGATGCTTGCGTATGGGGGAGATTTCGTCTACAATTGCCTTCTAGATTGCAGCGAGGAAAAATCATGTTGCCAGCCTATTGTCACAGCCTGTTTCTGTCGGTTTATCCCATTCTTTTTTTCTATGCATTTAACATTGATCAGATGGTTTTCGCCGATGCGGCCATCCCGATGGCAGTAAGTTTTGCAACAGCTGTTCTACTGCTGAAGCTCGTTCAGAAGGCTTGCAGCAACATCGATAGATCGGCTTTATACGTCTCACTGTTTCTGGTTTTTTTCTACTATTATGGCGCATTTGCAACACTTTTTGGCCATGTAGTGGACATCGACAATCTGTCGGCTTTGCCAACCGTTCTCTGGTTTTCAGCAGGTATCATCGGGGTTGTTGTTATTTTTCGCATAAAAGCCGTTCCACCTGCTTTTACAGCGTTTTTAAACTTTGCCGCCGTGGTTCTGCTGGTTTTGAATCTGCTTATTATTGGCGATTATTTCTGGACTTCTGATACCGACAAGTTCGCGGTTGCAGCGAATCATCAGCCCGCGGACAATCTTACGAATTTGCCTGACATTTATTATCTGATTGTAGACGGTTATGCCGGCGAAAAGGTTCTTAACAACCTTTATGGCATCGAAAAAAACGAACTGACCGACTTTCTGAGAAAGAGAAACTTTTACGTCGCCTCTTCGAGTCATTCTAATTACATGCAGACCTCGCTAAGCCTGTCGAGCTCTCTTAACATGACATATCTCGACCACCTCAGCAGCGAGTATCAAAACCAGAATACCGCCGCCCCCCTGATGAGCATGGTCAGTAATAACGCTGTCATGGCAAATCTTAAGGCGGCCGGGTATAAGAGCATCGCGTTTGCCAGCGGCTACACGACTACAGAGCTTGAAAATGCCGATGATTATCACGGAAAAACCATGATTAATCGCGAGGTGTATCACATTCTCCTCAACAGCACCGTGCTGGCGGCATTTCGCTTTAAAATGTTCGACTTTGTCGCTACCCAGGTTCAGGCGCATGACCGGCTGGTAACTTCGGTGATTGATGGTTTGGCCGGGCTGGAGATTCCTGATGACTCTCCGCCGGTTTTTGTTTTTGCGCATGTTCCGGTTCCTCACCCGCCCTTCATCTGGAAAGAAAACGGTGAGTTAAAGCTCGAGCATCCGCGAGGATTCCACTTTGCCGATGGCAATCATTGGGGCAGCCCGCAAGATTATCGGCGTGAATATGTTGAGCAGCTTGTTCCGGTTAATCGCCTTTTGATCAAGGCTTTATCAACTATTCTTGATAAGGGAAACCGCAAAAAAGTCATAATTCTGCAGGCTGATCATGGCCCCGGTTCTCTGATGAACTGGGAAGACCATAACGACAGCTGGCTGCCAGAGCGCTTTTCGATCCTCAATGCCTACTTTTTCCCTGACGGCGATTACTCGGCGCTCTATGACGAAATATCGCCAGTTAATAGCTTTGGCGTTGTGTTTAACAAATTTTTTAATTCTAAAATCGACAGGCTTCCTGACAAAAGCTTCTTTTCGCCCTGGAGTTTCCGCTATCGCTTCACCGAAGTCACAGAAATGATAAACCAGCAGGTCGACAATGTTCCGCAGCATTGAACTCATGCTTTCGGGCTTTTTGCCTGCCGCGTCGATCAGGATTTAACCAATGCTTCGCAATAAATCATCTTTTTTACTGTTTGTACAATTCATTGTATTAAACGTAATCTTGTTCTATTTGTGCAAAGTTGTTTTTCCGATTGATTTTGCCGCCTTCGATACGTTGGCTGGAGGCTTTGATACCGGCATTCTCTGGGTTGCAGCCCAAGTTGCATTTGTGGTTCTGCTATTTATAAAAGCACCTTCGGCTGGTCGCCATGTTTACATTCATCTTCCGGTTGCCTTGTTTGCGATGTTTTCGCTGGCAATACACGGGTTTTCTTCAATGGGACTATGGTGTTTCGGCGTTTTGTGCCTGTTTACGCATTTTATCTGGTTTACTCAGGCATGCATTGCCCGGCATAAACCCTGGCTGCTGCTGGTTCTCGTGCCGGCAAATTTTCTGGCGACTATCGCTCTCTATGTTGACTATGTGCATTACTCGCTTACCCGTGAACATTTCAATCTCTTTTATCTGCGCATACTCCGCGCCGTTGGCGGTAATTTCTGGCAGGCCATCATGAATACCGGCATTACTCCGCTGATGGCTTTGCTGCCGTTTATTGGCGGAGCGCTTTTTCTCGCGCTGCTTTACCCGCTGTTACGCTATGGCGCCGCGCTTGAACTTCCTGGTCGACGCCTGCCAGCATTTGTGTGTTCTCTGCTGTTTCTGCCGGTTTACTTTCAGTTCAGTCTTCTGCTCCCATATATTCCGGTGAGCGAGTATCTTGAATTCAAGGTGAGGAATTACAGTTTCCCGCTGCCAGCCTCTGCCGAATTTGAGTCGGTTATCAGGCGTGAGTTGGCAGGCACGTTGGCAAATGTTAAATTGCCTGCCGCTAAGTTTTTGCAGCAGGCTGACTATGCCTGGCTTCCTCAAAACAGGCAAAGAAACGTTGTGTTTCTGATAATCGAAAGTCTGCGTCAGGATTTTTTGCAGAACAGCATGCCAGAGACGATGAAACTGGCCAGAGACGGAATTCTGTGCTTGAATCATCTGTCGAATTCAAATGAGACTGATGGTGCGATGATCGCGCTGTATTACGGAACGCTGCCGTTTATCGTCGGCCGCAGTAATTATGACAGTGTTGCCAGTAACTGGGTCGATTTTATGAAAAAATCCGGCTATGAGTTTCTGCGCCTGAACTGCTCGCAAGGCAATTTGTTTTATCCAGAATATCGTTATACGAATTTCAGGGAATATTTTCGCGCGAACAACATGGCATTGCCCGCAGCAACAACAATCGAAGAAAATTCCCGCCTGATCTGCGATGCTGTTATTCATAAGCTCAAAAACGCCGACAAAAAGTGCATAATAGAGGCCAGCCTGTTTCACACACATTACAAATACTGGTATCCACCGGAGTTTGAGCGTCACACACCGGTTCTTGGCGATAACTCAGAAATCCTGTCGCTGCCATTTGCCGCTGTGGCTGAGCGTCTTGCTAACCGTTATCGCAACTCGATTCTGTTCACTGATCATCTGATCAGCGCGTTTATCGAGCGACTCAAGTCTGAAGGCCTTTTCGATGATACCTTGCTGGTGATTGTCGGCGATCACGGTGAAATGCTCGGCGAAGACGGTAAGCTTTTTCACGCCAATGGCAGCGAGATTCTGCAGTATCATACGCCGTTTATTCTTCTGGGAAGAGATATTCCAAATGTGTCTGTCAGCAAGATCACCAGTCACGTAGATGTCATACCGACGCTGGGCGGGCAGATGGGATTTTCGGTAAGCGGCGGTTATGGCAGAGACGTTCTGGGTGCGGTCGAACGCGGTGCCGTGACGTTTGACATCGCCGGTAAAGATCGTCTGATTTACCGCGATATTGGTGCGAGCAGCCTGTTTAACTGGTCAGAAAGTATTGAATGGGTGCTGATCAGTGATGGTCACTTTCGTTTTGATGAGGTTTTCGAACAACAGTTTTTGCCTGAAAACCTTTCTGATACAGTAGCTATAGCGCGAGAACACAGCAGAAAACTTTTGCGTATGATTCAAAAACGAGATGAACTCGACTGACCGGTGATTATGCAAAGCGAAAAGCTTATAAATAGAGATCTTATAATTGCTGCAAAAAATTTTTACAAGTGTAAAAATTTCAGTATCATACGGCCCTGCTATGTTATGCTGGGATTGTACAGAGGCATGTTGTCTTGTGGCATGCTAATTGCTCATTCTTTGTAGGGCTGCTTTTGTCGGCAGGGTCCGAATTTTCTCCAGTCTCGTGCAGAAATACACGGAGGTGTTATTTTGCGGTCTTTTTTCTGGAGCTCAGATAAAGGTTTTACTTTAACCGAAATTATTTTTTCGGTTCTAATTCTTGCCGGCACCATGATACCTATTGCTGCCATGATGGGGCAGGGCTTCGAGGGCACCCGCCGTGACCAGCGCCAGATCGTTGCTATTCAGCTTTGTCAGGCAAGGTTAAGTCAGGCTCTGGCTGTGCCTTTTGCCGACCTGATTTCGACGACGGCAAGCATTGCCAGCGGCGGGCAGATAATATTGCCGCTGGGCGACATCGAACAGGAAAACTTTACCTTTAATGTCAGTTTGCGGGTGGTCGAGCGTGGTGTCACTTATTCTTATCTTCCGGTAGATGTGAATGTCGCTAATTACGCGGTTGATGACCCTACCACCTGGGTGTTTGGAGCGTCTCAGAATTTAACTATCAACGCTGATGTGGCCAAAATTGCTACCATAGTTGTGAGCTGGGTGGAGCGCGGGACACAGCAGAATGTTGAGCTATCTACCTTCAGGGCAAACCTTGATTTATGATAAACAGAATAACAAATAAATCTGGCATGGCTTTGGTCATCGTTCTGGTGATGTCGATGTTTCTGCTGGTGATTGCAGTGAGCTACATTCGTGGTAACGCGCAGAATCGACCGATCAACGAACGCCATTTTGAGCGCGCGCAGGCCGATTTTCTCGGCCAGGGTGTCGTGCAGTTTGCCGCCATGAAGTTTAAAAAGCGACCTGCCGAGTTTTATTACGCCTACCGCGCAATGCGTGCCGGACTTGGCGACGCGGCGATGCGCGCTTATCTCAGCGATGACACTACCCTTAACGGAGAGTTTACCGATCAGGTCAATCAGCGCTACGAGTATTCGACCCAGATGCAGTTGATCACCAACAAGCTTTACGAGACCGATGGCATCAGGATTCAGGTGACCGTTAACCAGCTTTCCGAAACCGGCACAGTTGTTCTTACCAGGGTGCAGGAGCATGTTATAGAAGCAATCAGGAGGCCATTATGAAGCGGCGTAATGGTCTCACGCTCATCGAAATACTTGTAGCTTCGTCTATTTTGAGCCTGTTTATGGCCGGAGTTTTTCAGCTGTATCGCTCTGGTAGCCAGAGCTTTCTGCTTGGCTCCTGGAAAAGCAGAGCTCAAAAGGATGCGCAGCTGTTTCTCGAAGAGTTTCGCAGTGTTCTTGAAATTTCCGGCAATGCCCTGGTTTTTCGTGATGAAGTGATCGATCCGCCTTTACAACTGCCGGTTCAGCTGCATTCAGGTGCTAATAATGCCGTTCTGGCAATGTCTGGCCTGAACGGCGTCGTTGGCTACATGAATATCGTTACGCCATGCACGCTTTATTCAGGGCTTGCCCCTGCACGGTTACCCGGTACATGGGTTGGGGCAGTTCTTGAGGCCGAAAACGGCATTCTTCGTTTGCGCACTTATGTTGATCCATCGTTGATGCCGGCCCAGGCGATGGCCTGGGCGTTACCTCTCGGCGGTGACTTTGTCGCGGCTCCAGAGGAAAGCCTGCGTGGTTCAAGAACCTTGCGGGATGTCGAACAGCTTGAGATTCAGTCGATCACGATGGATGATCGTATTCAGCTGCTGATCAGGGTAACCTTGCGTCGACAGGATAATGATACCAGAGTTACGCAGGAAGTGCGGGCAAATCTGCTGCGGGGGGTATCAGTCGAATGGTTTTAAAACTGTTACTGATAGCGGTCATAGTATTTCAACCATGCCTTCTTTCTGCCTGCGATCCAAACTTTCAACCGGAAGAAATTTTTACACTACTGTACTCTCCCCCCATTTCTCCTGGCATTTTTCTGCTGGCAGCAAACATCGCTTTTTTGTCTGATATGTCACTGCCGGAATCATGGGAAAGCTCTACTGTGAGCGGTTCTGGCGGTTTTTTGCGCGAATTCGACGTTCAACTGTTCAGGACCCTTTTGCCGGCGTTTGGGTTTCTGGCAGGTAAATTGCGGGATAATCTTGCCGGGCGTGCGATTGTACAAACTCCTCCGATGTTTTTCAGTGCTTCGCGTGACAGTTTGCAGACAGGAGCCTGGCAGACGTTGGTGTTGCAGTTTTCTTTGCCGGTGACCGGCAAAATAGTGATTTATCGTCGTGGCGGCAAGATTGAGTTCATTGATGAGATTGATTCGACCCTGAATTTTTCTCTTACCTCGGCCTGGCCGCCGGTATTGTTCAAGCATTTTCGTGTCTGGGACCGCCATGGCATGATATTCGCGTGGCCGGCAGAAGATGCAGATTTCTCACAAGGAGTGGTAGCAGCGCAATGAGAGCTATTCGAGGGAAGGTGCTGACAAGATTTCTGCTGTTAACGTTTCTGGTTGTGCTTTTGGGGCCGGTCTTTGCCAATACGATCGGCACCGTTCGCTATGTTGAGGTTATCGCAGCGCATCCGCGCATGCTCAAATTCGATTTCAGCACCCATCGCTTCAGCGATGGCCCTTCGGCGCAGATTTCCCTCAAAAAATTGCAGGACCGTGGGCAGGAGCTGGCAGACCGCCTGCAAGAGTTGAACAGTCAGTCGCAGGCTGGATTATCAGGCTTTGAGAAGACTCTTTCTGCCTCTGCGGCAAAGAAAAGTTCTGCCGAGAAGCAATTCTGGGAAGATAAGGAAAAGCTCGACAGCGAGATCGAGGGCGTGCGCAATGAGATTGCAGCCAACATTGCTGCCATGGAGTTTGGTGGGCGCACTATCGAAACTACCATGCTGCCAGAGGTTGTCCAGATTATGGCCGATGTCAGTGCTGCGATTGCCAATGCAGCCCAGGCACGCGGCTGCACGCTGGTGCTTAATGAGGCGCTGCCTGTTCCCCCTGGTGGTGAATCTGACGACTGGATCGAAGAGTCCTATTCTTCACATTTTCGCGGTGGCGCTACTGACCTGTCAGGGCTCAAACGCTGGATAACTTCTGCTAACCGGATCACCCCCCGTCTTGGAACACAGGTAAACTTGCTTTTACCGGCAATTTCTGGTTCGGTTGACCTGACGGCTGATGCAGTAAAACTGTTGACACAACCGGCCCGAAAAGGAGGGGCATCGAAAAAATGAGAGTGACCAGACTGCTTTTGCTTTTATGCATGCTTGCTAATGCGGCTTTGGCTCAGAACATTGCCATGATTGACTACCCGGTCGCGTTTATTCTGCACCCGATGATGAGCAATTATCGGTTTGAGCGCGGTGCCTTTGAAAAAGCACCTCTGCTTACAGGCGAAAAGGATTATGAAGCGTGGCTGATCAAGGCCGGGGCAGAGATAAATGCGTTGCGGGCTCGCCACGAAAAGGATCTGGCTTCTGCCAGGAGCAAGGTTGAGCGGCAGCGGTCAGCTCTGAATACTTTGTTTGAGCGTAATCACTCAACGATAAGCTCTCTGGCTATACGGTTTGACCAGTTGCGCAGCTCTGAAAAAGCCGAAGACAAGGCAAGACTGGCTCGCGTCGACTATGGTGCCCAGATAAGAGACTATGAAGAAAAATTTCAGCGTGAAAGCGTTGTGGCCGAGCAGGCTCTCAATCAGGCTACGCTTGAGTATGAGAAAATCGAGGAGCTGATTGAATCTCCCCGATTTACCACCAAAGATGAAACGCAGCAGCAGTTTGCCCGCATCCAACAGGATATTTTGAACGCGGCAACCTATGTGATGCGTTCAAAGAACTGCTCGATTGTAATGAACAGCGCTGGTATGGGCTGGCCAACGCCAAATAAGCCCGTTCATTCTATCGATTCGTCTCAGCTTGCTCGTAACAGCGACCAGGAAATGGAGCTTTACAAAAGGCTGCTGGTCGAGAGTCCCGAGCCGCCGGCGCAGGATGCACCCAATCCTGAATATCGCGAGCAGCTGCGCAACTCGTTTTTGCGCAATCGCGTAGGAAGTCTTCGCCGCAGCGTTCAGGCGCGTTCTGGCCTGCGTCTGGTCGAGCCCGACGTTGTGCCGCGCGTTCTCGTTGGTGGCGTGCCAATAACTCTCGAAACTGTTAATTATGTGTTGTTTCAATATAAAGTCAGCGAGGCCAATCGTGGTTTAATCGCTCAGGCGCTCAGGGAAATGCGGATTAACTGAGCTGACAGAACGTCAGATGGAGGTGTTAGCATGAGAAAATTTTGCAAGGTTTTTCTGGCCCTGGTGCTTGTGTTAATGAGCAGCCCGGCTGTCGTTCATGCTCTGGATCCTCTATATGAGCGCAATGGCACCGCATTTTTGCTGGTTTCTGATGACAACTATGTTCAAGACCCGTTAGATGGTGTTTATCAGGTTAATCGCACCACAAGTGGCCAGCCGACGAAGCTGTTTTACCCGGGCTTAACCTACGGCATCGGCGTTAATCTCAATTTGAATCTGAACACCTTTTCGGAGAAGAAAGATAACCCCTGGGTCAATTACACCGGGCCACAGACAAAAGTCGTTAACTACAAGCAGACTTCTGGATATTACACTGGCGCGGCCTGGTGGCACAGGTGTGTTCATCAGATTAACGGCTCAGGCCGAATTGGTGGCAGCGTTGGCCATTTTCCATGCGAAAGCCACCTGCATGCTGCCGATAAATGGAGCATCATCAATGATAGTGTCGGTGGCGATACTGGTTTCAAGCGGCTGATCATTCCAGCCGGGCAGTGGTACCATTGTACAACGCCGGCAGATGCAACCAGCTGGATTCATAGCCAGACAGCACATGAAACCTATCCGAATACCTACCCCCGCGTTTACAATGCCAAATCCTGGAAGATATTTCGCGATGTCGAAAAGCGACTATATCACGAATACTATCGTCACACCTGGGCACCTGGCGATGGTGCTGGCACGCCGCCGCGCGGCCCTAAGGTAGCCGAATCATTTGAGGTAGATATCAGCAGAAATATTCGCAACGGCTGTTTCGACAGTTGCGGCATAGATGTCAGCACCGAGCCGTTGCCGGCAGATAAATGGCATACTGCGATGGTCTTCAACCGGTTTTCGAAGTCGTATTTTTATGCCCGCAAAATTGGCTCAACCGATGCCTATCTGGATATTGATGGCGTCAGACACACCACTTACCCGGTAATCGGGTCGATGTTCAACGCCAACTCTGTTAATATTGGCGTTTCGATGAAGAACAACGCCGAAGACTACGTTTACGTGCTGGGAAAAGCCGTTGCTGACAACTGGTTGAGCACTTACTACAATTACCCGGTTTCTATTAACTATGGCGGCGCAACGGTTTCTGACCAGTGGTATATGAAGGGCGGCACCGTGTTTTTCTACGACAGAAATACCGGCCGTGTTTACCAGGTCGAACGTGACGAAGGTTTGCCGATTGTGCCAGGTGATACTTTTGCTGCCAAAAAGATCGAGAAGGTCGTTATTCATTCCGGTCTTGGCAGTGACATTGACGACATAGCGACCGATGGTTTCGGTAGTTTGTATTACACCAAAACGAACAGGGTTCCCAATGCCCACACTGATTTCACCTTCCCGATGCGCTCTTCGGTCGTATGGGGTTCGGTGACTGGCACGATAAGGCCGGGAACAGTAAAATACCGGCAGAATCTTTACAAGACCGTATTCAAGAAAGATATCAGCGGCATTCAGTCTGAGGAAGGCAATCTGCTGATCGGTTATCGCCTCTATGATCAGAACATTCAGTATTCGCCTTACACACCAACCTCTGACCTGACTGACATAACCAATTGGCAGAAACTTGCTAATCCCTATCTGGTCTATTCTTCGATAGGAAATGCCTCGCGAACCGAAATGGCAGTGGTTAACGTAGCAACACCGCCTAATGTAAGCGGCGAAAAGATAGCCAAAGTCGACATTAATGGCCCCTACAAAGATGGCGGTTCTTACGACTACAAGTTGGTAGAAAGCGCAGATAACCTCTCTCCGACAGTGACTTACAAGTTCGAGGTTGAGAACTATCCTCTGCACAACGGTAAGATCAATCAGCGCGTGCATACCAATCCAGATGTTGAAGAGCGTTTTAGACGTATTGATCGCCATTCTGGAGAAATTGGCGTGCCGAACGGCTTTAACGGGGGATTTGTATCAACTCTGCGTGTACTGGGCAGTGACAACACTGAGTGTGTCAAATATGTCTGGCGTATTTACCAGACTGTTGATGCGGCCAGTCAGACATTACCCATAAGAAAGCTCATATATGAGCGTGGTACTGATGGCAATTATTATCGGCCCTATATCTTTGCATCATTTGATTATGGAGAATACGATATTGAGCTCTCTGCCAGTTATCAATGGTATAACACAGACGCCCTTGCCTATGGTTCGACAGTAGCGTCGTTGTCGTCGGTTCTGCGCCCGGGAGGCGGTGCCTATGACAGCGGAATTGCCAAAGATGGTTCGACCATCGCTAAAATGCACGTAATAGTGCAGGGCGCAATCCCGGACCCGGATACTGTCGCCAACCTCAAAATCAGACGCGAAAAGTCGGCAAATGTGTGGGTGGATAAGGATAACAGCGAGGGCGGGGCCTTTGGTGACTATTTTCTCAGCAATGAACTGCGAACAGAGCGCTGGATGGTTGTCGACCAGGATCCGGCGAGCGGACTGGTCAAGGCAATCCGCGGTATAGAACCGCCACACCCTGGTGACGCCAGAATGAAACCAGGTACAAAGCGCTGGCTGGAGCCTTCAGTGCAGGCAAACTGGAGCACAAGGATTCTTAAACCTACCGCTATGAACTTCGGCAGTTACTATGTGCCACCTGACCAGACGCAAACGATCGGGTCCAGCAAACAGCAGAGCATTGCACAGATCGATCCAGTTTTTCCGTCGCCAAATGACGACAAGTTTATCATTAAAACCGGTGTCTCGATTGCAGATGGCCCTGATCAGTGGCAAGATGCCTTTAAGATACCCTCAGATCCTGGTCTCTACGAGATGCGCTGCTCGATGAAGCGCCAGATTCTCTGGGAAACCGTGCCTATTACCTGGGAGATCGATGCTCTCGGAAATCTGGTCGCCATGCCTGGTGACCCGGAGCCGCGCAGTAAAGATATCGTGCTTACCGGCCTGGTAAAGGTGCTGGTGCATGATATGCAGCCACCTCAGATCGAGCTGGCAGAGATTTCGCACAAATTCCTTTATGCCGAAAACCTTGGTTATATCTTCAATACGGTAGATGGCAAAGCGGTAAACCCTGCCCAGCTGGTAATTTCTATTCCTGATAACAACCCGATGGCTTTTCTTAACTGGGTGCGCCCGGCGGCAATTAAGAAGCATACTTTGGGCAATCAAAATGCTGTGGTTACTTACCAGGCCGCCGCCGCAGATTCGGTCTCAAGTCTGGCCAGTTACCCGATCAGCCTCGCCGGGGTAAGAATAGATGTTGAGCCGTATAACTTCGGATCGATTTATCGCATCAGGATCGACAAAAACGATTTTGCCAAACGCATGCCGCAACACAAGGCTATACATCGTAAGAATCCATTGGAAATCATTACCACCGATATCATATCGGGCGATCTTGAAATGGACCCGCTGTTCTTTGGCATTACCAACATCAAAGACACCAGTGGTAACTTAATTGCCACTTCACCCGTCTTTAAACTTGGCGAGATTCTGCTGATCGATACCAAACGGCCAAATATCGTAATTTCAGTGCATGACGAAAAGCATAAGCTGACGAGATACGCTCCTGATTCAAAGCTTTTTGGCGAGTTTTCCGGTTATGTGTTTATCAACGACAACCAGATCTGGAGCGGAAGCCCGACACCATCGCATCTGGGAAGTGTCAACGTAAGCGGGAACCTCATAAGTCCATTGCTGGCACGCCTGCAGGAATCGCCCGGGCAGGAACTCGAGGTTGACTCGCCGATTACCTTTAATCTGCGCGGTATCGACAATATTACCGCCAGTTCGGCGATAAGCCTTGACTCGTTCAAGTTGCAGAAAATTCTGCCAGCTCCAGCCGGAACTGCTGAAAGCGTGAGTGTGCCGGTTCATCGCCGCATCTTCCGCATGGATGCTGGTGGTAGTGGCGAAACTTGGAGTATCAGCGGAGAAGTTAGAGACAAGGCGGTCGGACTGCCGACCAACTCGGTCTATTACCAGGATCCATATAACCCGGTCGCGACATTCGCCAGAGCTTACCGCGTTCGTACGTTCAACAACATTGTTTTTGAAATACGAAATACAGCTCTCGATGTGAGAGTTATAGATAAAGGGCAGAGATAGGCGTTCTGCCGTTTCTAAAATTGGCTGTGCCTCGCATTGAGGCACGGCCTTTTTTTCTGCAAATATTGCTGCTGCCAGAGGCAAATCGCGTTATAATCTGTGGCAGAGAAAAAAACGAGGTAAATACTTTGCAGAACACTAAGACCGAGGCTTTGCGCAATGGTTTGATTTATGGTGTGAGTGATCGCCCGCCTTTTGTTGAGGCTCTTTTTGCAGCATTGCAACATCTGCTGGCAATAGCGGTTTCGATCATGACGCCTGCTCTGATTGTCTGCGGCGTGCTTGGAATCAACATTGCCGATACCGGGTATATTGTCAGCATGTCACTGCTGGTATCGGGAATAGCTACTTTTATTCAGGTAAGGCGCATTGGCCCGGTAGGTTCTGGGTTATTGAGTATTCAGGGCACCAGTTTTGCCTTTATTGGCGTGCTGATAGCGGTTGGGCAGTCGCGAATCTCTGCCGGCGGAAGCCCTGAATCGGCTTTGCCGTTGATGTTCGGCCTGTGTTTTGTTGGTTCGTTCATCGAGATTGTCTGCAGTCGATTTATCAAGCCTTTGCGCCTGCTGATTACGCCGCTGGTGAGCGGTATTGTTGTCACTTTAATCGGAATGACGCTCATCGCCTCTGCGATGAAAAGCTGTGCTGGCGGGCAGCCGGTTCTTGAAGGTTTTTTAAGCGGCAAAGTCGCTGCTGCGGTTGTGCAGCAGAATCTCATGCTGGCCGGCCTCGTTATCTTAACCATTCTGGTGCTCAACAGCTTTCATAACCGCTGGGTGCGCATGAGTTCAATCTTTGTCGGTCTGCTGACCGGGTATGTTGTTGCCATGTTTCTTGGAAAAGTTGATTTTTCTTCTCTGGCGCAAACCAGCATGGTTGCTCTGCCTGTGCCTTTTAAATACGGATTTGAATTTGATTTTTCGGTGTTTCTCGGCATTTCGCTGTTATATCTGGTTACCATGGTTGAGACAATTGGAGATATTACCGCGACCTCACTGGTTTCTGGTGAACCGATCGAAGGAGATCTCTATCTCGAGCGCGTTTCGGGCGGAGTTCTTGGCGATGGCTTTAATTCGCTTCTGGCTGCCATGTTTAACACTTTTCCGAATACCACTTTCAGTCAGAACAACGGCATTATTCAGCTTACCGGCGTAGCCAGCCGCTATGTCGGCTATTTTGTCGCAGCAATTCTCACAATTCTCGGTTTGATTCCTTATGTGGCGGCCGTTGCGGCTTTGATGCCGGCGGCGGTACTCGGTGGTGCAACCTTTCTGATGTTCGGCACGGTAGCATCTTCAGGAATCAGAATAATTGCTTCGCAGGTCATTGACCGCCGCGGTACATTGATTCTCGCCGTATCTCTGGCAACAGGTCTTGGAGTGAGCTTTGAACCCGGCCTGGTTAAGGCGATGCCGGTCTGGCTGCATGGCATTTTGAGTTCAGGCATCATTGCCGGCGGTCTGGTTGCTATAATTCTTAACTTCGCTCTGCCCGGCAGCCCGGCTGAATATCTTAAAGAAAACCAGCCAGAAGTAGGGATAAATCCCGATCTTGATTAGTTGCTCATCGCGTTGCTCACGGTCATGGGGTTGAGCGGACCGGCGAGGGGTTGGCTTTTTCGCGCAATTCCCTGCCGGCTTTCGTAAGTTCGGCGGCGCGGCGTTGCAGACCGACAATTTCGGCACGTATCTGGTCCAGCTGGTCTCCTTCGCGTCGCGCCCGATTGCGGTAAACATAAAAACGATTCAGGGCAACGTCGCCGGTAGCTCCTTCAACAGCCTGTCCGGCATATGGGTTGGTGCCCTGACCCATTTGTATCGAACTGTCGCTGCCTGAGCTGCCTTCGGGCAACATGTTGGCCGTCGGGTCGGGGGCCCCTGTCTGAACTGAACCGGGGTAATAATAACGCCTTCGGTAGCGACCAGCGCTGCGCATTGATGAATACATGTTTTCCATGGCTTCTTTTTCCTGTTTCTGCAGAAAAGCGATGCGTTCCTGAATCTCTGCGACGGCGTCTGAATTATCGGTGACCTGGTTTTGCAGTTCTTCCAGCGCGGTGCGCTGAATATATTGCTGGCGGTCGCGCTCGCGCAGTATGCGGCTTTCTCTGACCACGCTCTGCTGCCATTCGCGGATGTAATTGAGCTGATCTCGCAGTCGAGCTGCTTCATCGCTTGCCAGCTGTGCATCTTCAGGTTTTTTTGCGGCGTTGGCAGCCTTTTCATAAAAAACAACCGATTCTTCAAGGTTACCAATCAAAATATTTTCGAAAAAGCCTCGGCGGCAGAGTGCGGCAACCGTTTGCGGTGCATCGCTGGCTCGGTACTTTTCGAGCAGAGCCATGGCCATTCCATGGTCTTCGTGGCGCAATACGCTGTGATCGGCAATTATCGCGCGTTCATACAGTTCGACAGCTTCGCTGCGCATGCCGCGATGCCATGAATTGAGGGCATCGCGCAACAGCGTTCTCGCCTTGGCCGGATCTGCTTCCTGGCCGATAACCAGGCATTGCAGGTAACTGTTTTCGCCACCCATTACCGGAAAAACAGAACATATTGTTAAGGCAATCATCAGGGCATAGATAGCTCGTCGCATCAGAGTCCTCCATATTTTCAGTTTGTGTGTCTTTTTGCGTATTGCTCAATCAGCTGTCGACAGCGGGAATTGCTGGTAATTAGCGGGAAAAGTTCTTTAACTTCGATAATTGAATGCTTTTTGATAAGATTCAAAATATGACTGAGGCCCATTTTAACGGATTGCCTTAGATTGTCGCTTTCAGTCAGATATAGAATGTTTGATAAAATCGCCTCAATGCTGGTGAGAAAGACTCCATGATCCTTCTGTAGCCGCAACACGATGGAGATAATTCGCTCGGAGGGCATCGCTTCGAGCGCAGACTTGAAGATCACTTCTTCCTCAAATTCCTGATGTCTGATGAGTTTCGCCAGGAATGGCTCTATAATGTTCTTCAACTGTGAGATCATCTCGTCTGAGGCTGACAGTTTCAAGATCGAATCGAGTTCTCCGAGAGTTTCGAGAATGAGCTTATGCTCTTTGCTTAAGGCGAGAACATAGTTGTTTTCAACAACTTTCATGTTTCTTGATCCTTTCGCCTTGTTCTGATTGTTTTTGGCTCAACCGTTGACGTTCATTTTTCCTTCAGAAAAAATTGCAGGATTCATCAGCTTCAGCGAGGCGGCAACTCGTGGTTTGAATTGCATTCTGTCGAGTATGTCCTGTTGCAGATCGACTCCGGGGGCAATTTCGATCAGCGTAAGGCCTTCTTTGCCTAGTTGAAAAACACCTCTTTCAGTAACATATGTAACAATGGTGCCTTTTTCAAGGGCATATTTTCCGCTGAAAGTAACTTGCTCAACTTTTTCGACAAATTTGGCAGTTTTGCCTTCCTGCAAAATCTGCAGTCTGCTGTCATGTGTTCCGATCTTAAGTCCGTCGGCGGTAAAAGTCGTGCAGAATACGACTTGTCGCGCGTTCTGCGTTATGTTGATAAAGCCGCCACACCCGGCAAACTTGGGGCCAAACCTGCTGACGTTGACGTTGCCCTCGACATCGACTTCGCCGGCGCCGAGAAAAGCTATGTCGAGGCCGCCGCCATCGTAAAAATCGAACTGCGAAGGTTGCGGCAGCACACATGATGGGCTGTAAGAAGCGCCGAATGACAGGCCAGAGGCGGGCAGTCCGCCAATTGGCCCGGATTCAACGGTCAGGGTCATTTTGTCGCGCACATTTTCTTCGCGGGCGACATTGGCTACGCCTTCTGGCATGCCGATGCCGAGGTTGACCGTACAATTGCCAAGCGGCAGCAGCTCGAGCGTGCTGCGCCTGGCAATAATTTTGCGAATACTCATTTCCATAGGCTTGAACAGTGAATCTTCGGGGAACTGAACCTGCCCGGAATAATAGGGGTTATACTGTTCAAGAAACGTCTGCATGTGCAGTTGTGGCTCCTTAACCATGTCGACAAGCACAACATAGTCGACGAGTATGCCGGGTATCTGAACAAAGAGCTGGTTTATGCCGCCACCTCTGGCAAGGCGCATGACCTGGCAGATTACGATGCCTCCGCGCTGTTTGGTTGCCATGGCCTGTGAGAGGGCGTCGAGCGGAGCGACTTCCTGTTCCATGCTGATGTTGCCAAATTCGTCGGCGGTGGTGCCTCGAACAAGACAAACGTCGATGCCAAAGTGCTTGTAACGGAGATAGTCGCGATTGTCGAGGTTGATAATTTCGACAATATTTTCGGTCGTTCGGCTGTTAACCTTTCCGCCGTCCAGTCGTGGATCAACGTAGGTCTGCAGGCCAACATGTGTTATTGTGCCGGGCTTTCCGGCTGCGATGTCGCGAAACATATGCGAAATAACGCCCTGTGGCAGATTATAGGCTTCAATTTTGTTGTCGAGCGCAAGTTTGCCGAGTTTGGGAGCGAGGCCCCAGTGACCGCCGACTGCGCGTTTAACCAGGCCTTCGTGCCCGAAATGGTTGATGCCGCGATCTTTGGCATCTCCCTGACCGGCAACGAAATACAGTTCAAGATTGCGGGGTTGTCCCTCTTTCAGAAAGCGCTGCTCGATAGCAGAAGTAAGAGCCTCGGGATGCCCGCTGCCGACAAAACCACCGACAACAACTTTGTCGTTACTTTTTATCAGTGATACTGCCTGTTCAGCGCTGATTAGTTTCGATTTCATGCGGGCTCCTTGTTTTTACTGGCTGATATACCTGTTAAGAGGTTCTTTGAGGTAATCCGTTTCGAAAAGGCATGAGAGATGACCGTTGCGACTGTTGTAATAACTTATGTCGCAGTCGCTGAATAATGGTCGGGCCTCTTCTGACTGTTCTCTGGTAAACATCAGGTCTGAATCGTCGATGATCATGCGAACTGGTGTTTTAATCTTTGCCAGTGCATCTTTGAGCGTCTCACCAGGTTCACAAAGATCGAAAAGGGTGTTGGCCTTGGCGATGTAAATATAGGCGTTCGGGTCGAAAAACTGCATGCGGGTTATTACCGACTTTTCGACTTCGCCTTCAACGAGAAAGCGCCCTGAAAAGCTCTGGTAAGGGTTTGCGCAGGTAATAAACGTCGGATCGAGAAAAGTGCGCTTGAAATTGCTGTAAGACCAGTGATCAGTTCTGGTAGCGGTCAGAAGCATTTTAAAAGCCAGCAGAAGCCCCTTGTATGGCGCATCATCGCCGTAGTAGTTGCCATTTTGCCATTTGGGGTCGAGCATTATTGCTTCGATTCCAAGCTGATTTGGCACCATAATGCATGACGGTCGCATCATCGGAGTCGCTACTACTGAGATTATCTTTTCGACAGCCTCAGGAAAAAGTTTGGCCCAGAGGTAAGCCTGCAGCCCGCCCATAGACGGTCCGATCACAAAGCGCAGTTTCGCGATCCCCAGAGATTCGATCAGGCGTTTCTGCAGTATTACTACATCATCGAGCGTAAAAATCGGAAAATTCATGCCATAAGGCTTGCCGGTGGTCGGGTCTATGCTGCCGGGGCCGGTAGTGATGACAGTTGGACTGTTAAAATTGATGTTGCTGATAGCGTCTGAGCAGATTACATAGTATTTGTCGGTGTCTATGACCTTGCCGGGACCGATCAACGCATCCCACCAGCCGGGAAGCAGATCGGTTTCGGCGTATTTGCCGGCGGCGTGGCTGGTTCCGGTGAAATACTGGCAGACGAGAACGGCGTTGTCAGCGTTGTCATTGAGCTTGCCGTAAGTTTCGTATCCAAAGGTTATCGGAATGGTTCTGCCCGAGTTTTTAAAGCAATAATCGCCGGCGGCGAAACTGCGCTTTTCGGTTAACATTCTCAAAGCTTCCTTTCTCAAATTGCATCTCAGCCAAGATTGTAGCACAGAATTATGTTCTGCTGCAGCCTGATTGTTGTAGTGAGGATATCACCGCCAGACGCTTTTTGCCAGCAGATCGTGCGCCGTTTTGAGCTTTATCGACTCAACACGCAACAGTGTTTTTATTGCCTGAACAGCCGGTGTTAGCGGAAAAACCTGACAATTGGCCTTGTTACATACTCTGCGCCGTTGCATGGTCTTAATAATTACTGTTTGCATAGCTTTGATGCTATAATATATTAAGAGTAGTAAAATTTAGGTTACAGTTTAATTTGAGGCTGGTTTTTGTTGGCAAAGCAAACTGACTGTTGGAGTTACCCATGAAAAAATTATCGGCTGGGCGGCGTGGTGCTATGATGTTGATGCTGCTGGTGGTCATTATTGTCGGCAGCATTATTGTCATGCAGGTACTTCCGGGCGAAGAAATGATAACGCGGCGGTCGATCGAAAGCAGTCTTGACGTTGAACTGAGTCAGATCCGTGAGGCGCTTGATCTTGCCTCTCTGGCTGGCGAGCTGGCTACGGACACTGCTTTTGGCAGCGCACCGATTCTTTTGCCAGATGCTTCCGCGTCTCCTGATGATAAGAAAGCTGCGATCGCCAGCGCTATTATTCAGCTCACTGCTCGCGGTTATCTAAGGTCTGACCAGGTGCGTGACCCAACAGTTCCTGCTTACCAATGGGGCACTGATCACGCCAATTACTGGCAGATCCGCGAAAATGTCGCTTCTAATCCAAGTTTTGAAGTCACCGACTCGGGTGTGGTCCTCAGCTGGAAAGATTATGACGGCAGTGATATCAAGCCGGGTGAAAGCGTTCACGCTTCCGCGGCAACAACTTTTTTACAGCACATGCAGATAGATGACTACCCATATCAGAATAAGCTGGGCAACCTGCTTGCTTCTGGCGGATCTGCGCTTGAACTGACCAGATAACTAACTTTTTGTAGAAAACAGAAACCCGGGTTTTGCATTGCAAAACCCGGGTTTCTTACCGGTGGAGCTGATCGGGATCGAACCGACGACCTTTTGAATGCCATTCAAACGCGCTCCCAACTGCGCCACAGCCCCATTTGGTAAGATAAAGTATAGCATGACTCAGTTTGTGAGTCAAACATTTTTTTTGTAACACCAACAGAGAAGAAATTTCGCGCCCGCGTTATACCTTGGCTTCGCGTAGCAGTTCAGCAGCGTCTTCTGGCGGGGTGGGGTTGATATAAAACCCGGAACCCCATTCAAAACCGGCTATTTTGGTGAGTTTTGGTATAAGCTCGATATGCCAGTGGTAGAAGTCGCGATAAGAATCTGAGCAGGGTGATGTGTGCAGCACAAAATTATATGGCTGGCCGGGCAGCAGGGCTTCCATTTTGCGCAAAGCAGTCTGTATAGCGGTGGCAAAACCGAACACCTGTTCGTTTTCAATCATTTCAAAAAACGGCATGTGAAACTTGGGCGTGATTTCCATCTCGAACGGAAAGCGTGAGGCAAAAGGGCAGAAGACTATAAAATCGTCACTTTCATGCACAACTCGCGTGCCATCTTTTGATTCCTGCTTGACGATATCGCAGAACAGGCAGCGATCGTGGTAATGGTAATATTCGCGCGCGCCTTCGATTTCCTCTTCTATGCGTTTTGGTATAATCGGGGTAGCGACAATATGTGAGTGAGAATGAGACATGCTTGAGGCGCCGAAGCCGCTGTTTTTAACAATCATGAAATGCTTGTAGCGAGGGTTCTTTTTTATTTCGAGGAGACGCTGTTTGTAGGCCCAGATGATTTCTCGGACCTGTTCAAAGGTCGAGTTGCAGATGTTGTTCTGGTGATGTGGCGACTCAATTACCATTTCGTGAATGCCGATCGAGTTCATCGCGTCAAACATGCCGATACCTTCGCGACCTGAGTCGCCATCGGGTTTTAAAATCGGCGAGCTGTCAGGAACAACACGAACCCACCAACCCTTGTGGTTGGGCTGGGTGCCGGCTGTTCTGAATGCAAGAGTTTCTGGCGGGGTCATCTGCTCATTGCCTTCGCAGAATGGGCATTTGCTGTGATCTTCTTCGATAATCTGCTGGCGCTTGAAATCAGAAGGGCGCTTGCCGCGCTCGGGTGATATGATCACCCACTGTTTCAAGACCGGATCTTTTCGTAGTTGCGGCATAATCTGCTCCTGGCCTGCCTGTTATTTGCCGGCAATAAGATATTTAGCTGCCTGTTCGGGGGCAACCGGATTGATATAAAAGCCTGAGCCCCACTCGAAACCCGCGACTTTGGTAAGGCGCGGCATGATCTCGATGTGCCAGTGAAAGTAGTCAGTGCAGTGCTCGTCGCACGGCGACGTGTGAATTATGTAATTGAAAGGTGGGTTGTCGAGAGTTGTGATCAGTTTGCGCAGTGTACTTTGCATGATACTGGCGAGTGCTTCAACTTCACTGCTTTCGATGTCGCCGAACGAGTCGCGATGTTCTTTCGGCGCGATCCAGGTTTCGAAGGGAAAACGCGATGCGAAAGGCGCAAATGCGACAAACTGTTCGTTCTCGTGAACGATTCGTTCGCCGCTGCTGAGCTCCTGGCGGATAATATCGCAGAACACGCAGCGTTCTTTGTAATAGTAGTAACGCTTAGCTCCTTCAACTTCTTCCATGGCCCTTTTGGGAATAATGGGCGTGGCTATGAGCTGAGAATGCGGGTGGTCGAGGCTTGCGCCGGCTGCCGAACCCTGATTTTTAAAAATGAGAATATAGCGGAAACGGCGGTCACGCCTCAGGTCGCGGTAACGGTCTGTATAGGTGCGAATTATACGGGCTATCTGTTCAACACTGTAGTTGTGAAAGCCATCTTCATGCCCTGGCGACTCTATGATCACTTCGTGGGCGCCAACGCCATTCATCATATCGTAAACGCCGATTCCAGTGCGGTCCAGGTCTCCTTCGATCTGCAGAGCCGGAAACTTGTTCGGGATAACTCTAACTTCCCAGCCGGATTGATTGGGTAGAGTGTCTGGAGCCCGGTATGACATTACTTCGTTGGGAGTCGAGGCCTCGTTTCCCATGCAGAATGGGCATTTAAGACTTTGCTTCTCGGGATGTACAATCGGAAAGTCGGAGGGTGTTTTTGCCTGTTCATGAAGAATGATGACCCAACGCTTGGTAACTGGATCTTTACGGAGCTGCGGCATTGATTTCTGTTCCTTGGCTTAAATCTCTTTGTCAGGCATTATACAATAAGTTTTCTAAAATTGGCAATTTGTATGATCGGTTGATTTTCTTTCTACCGATTCTGCACGTTGTCCAGAATTGACGGTACTTTGCGGGTTTTGCACGAGTTGGTGGACACGATTTTGCCGCGCCAGGGTACCTTGTGTCGAAAAAAGTTGACAACTGTTCACTGCTTGGTTAATCTATTGCAATTGAAAAGGTATTGTTTTGTGTAGACCATTGACTTTTGAATGTAGAGGTAAAGATCGTGGGACGTAAGAGAACATGTGAACTTCCCTTTTGCAAAGGGGTCGTAGAGGGCACCAGGAACAAGCGCAGATGTGACAAAGACCGAAATATCCATCTGCATCAGGTTATTTCTAAAAACGTCAAAAAAATCATGAAGTATCTTGAGGGTTGCGAAGATTTCACTGCCAACGATGTTAACCGCGATCTTTTCAAGGCCAGACTCGACAAAAACGAAAAAGGCTCGATGTATCGCCTGTTTCAGGCAATGGTGCGCGAGGGATACCTTCTTGAACGTGGCAAGAGGGGTGGTTTGAAGGTATACTCGTTTGCCGGTATATCTGTCGACCAGCCTGAAGTGCATGTTGAGCCCGAAAAGCCGGTTGCGGTTAAGGTCGCAAGCTCTCGTCTGAGACCTGAAGAAGTTCTCCTTGGCAAATTGCGCGAATTTGTGCACACCAAAAGCGGTCAGTGGAACCACGATGACTGGATGTGGTTAGTTAACCGGGCAGATATTCGGGAATTCGGAATTTCTGAGGCTGATATCGGCAGGATAGTTGAAGAAGAAAAGGCAAGATATTGGCTGCAGCGCAACAGCGCCTGAACAAACGATTTGAATAAGAGCCCCCTCATAATAGGGGGCTTTTTTATTTGCAGAAAAAAATCTGCCTGAGATTTTGGCAGGGTCATCGCGGGGCTGAATAATGGTTTTTTTGGGTTTTTTAGTCCTGATTTCGCGTTCTGCTGCTCTCCATCAGGAATGCGCGCACAATTAAAAGCCGCCCGAACTCCCCCTTAAAGGGGATCGGGCGGCCGTGATCGCAAAGGGTTTAATTATTCTTCTTCTTCGTCTTCGAAGTCTTCGTCTTCATCTTCGAAATCGTCGAAATCTTCGAGTTCTTCATCTTCTTCTTCGTCCTCTTCGAATTCATCTTCGTCGGCGAAGTCGTCTTCTTCTTCTTCTTCATCGTCTTCGAATTCTTCTTCGTCCTCTTCAAATTCTGCGTCATCTTCTTCGTCGTCAAGATCTTCGTCGAGTTCTTCTTCGTCGAGATCTTCTATATCGTCTTCATCGTCCTCGAGATCTTCAAATTCCTCGAGATCGTCTTCATCTTCGAGATCTTCTTCTTCGTCGTCGTCCAGGTTATCCCAGTCAGTTTGGGCGGCGAGGATACGGATATCTTCTGTTTCAAATAGTTTCGGCATGACGATTACCCCTTTCATATATCAAAACGTTGCAGTTAAATTCGATTAGATTTGAATGCAATATAGACATACAATAAAAAAACTGTCAACAAAAAGATTAGACAATTTTGCAAATTTGCCGTGTGAAGCGGTAAATCTTGTCTGCAATCTGTTTTAATGAATGCTCAGTGCCAGATTTGGGGTACATAATGACTTGACTATTTTTTTTCTTTAAGTTATACTGACAGCTCTATTCTGCCTTTCTTGACCTAAAATACAGGAGATAATCAATGTTTCAGGGCCTTTCTGAAAAGCTCGCTTCGGTTTTCGACAAACTGCGAAAATCAGGCAAGCTCACAGAAAAAGATGTAGATACCGCTCTTAACGAAGTTAAGATGGCGCTGCTTGAGGCAGATGTCAATTTTAAAGTCGTTAAGAATTTTACCAAGCGGGTAAAAGAGCGCTGTCTCGGTGCTGAAATTCTCAAAAGCCTTACTCCGACCCAGCATGTCGTCAAGATCGTGCTTGAAGAGCTCACGACGCTGCTCGGCACTGATCGGGCCAAGATCAATATTTCCTCAAAGAAGCCAACAATAATATTGATGGCTGGTTTGCAGGGCTCTGGTAAAACAACTACTTCGGCCAAGCTTGGGCTGCATCTGCGCAAAGATGAAAAGAAAAACCCGATGCTGGTGGCCTGTGACATCTACCGCCCCGCGGCGATCAAGCAGTTACAGGTTCTTGGTGATCAGCTCAGCATGGAAGTATTCACCGGCGAGCCCGGTATGCGACCTGCTGATATTGCAAAAAAAGCGATAGAACACGCCGTGATTCGTGATTTCGACGTGGTCATCATCGATACCGCCGGTCGTTTACATATTGACGAGCAGATGATGGCAGAAGTGAAGGATATCAAAGAAGCTGTTCAACCACACGAGATTCTTCTGGTTGTTGACTCAATGACCGGTCAGGACGCGGTGAACAGTGCTACCAGCTTTAATGAGCTGCTTGAGCTTACTGGCATAATACTTACCAAGCTCGACGGTGATGCGAGAGGCGGCGCTGCTCTCTCTATCCGCGAAGTAACCGGAAAGCCGGTCAAATTTGTCGGTCTCGGCGAAAAGTCATCTTCTCTCGAACCGTTCTACCCTGAGCGCATGGCGCAGAGAATTCTGGGCATGGGCGATGTATTGTCGCTTATTGAAAAAGCTCAGGCCAACATGGACGAAGAGAAGATGAAGGAAATCGAGAAGCGTGTTCTCGATGCCGAATTCAACTTTAACGATTTTCTCTATCAGCTCAATCAGATTAAACGAATGGGGCCGCTCGACCAGTTGCTCGGCATGATTCCCGGCTTCTCTTCTGCTGCCGGCAATCTCTCAGAATTTTCCTTCGATGACAAAAAGTTCAAGCGCTTCGAAGCGATTATTCTGTCGATGACCGAGCGCGAGCGCAACAGCCCTGACCTTATCGATGGTTCGCGCCGCAAACGCATATCCGAGGGCAGCGGCAACAGTATTCAAGATGTTAATCAGCTGTTGAAGCAGTTTACGCAGATGCGCAAGATGATGAAGCAGCTGGGTAGTCTGGGCAAGCGCAACAAAGGCAAGTTTGCCAAGTTTTTTGGAATGTAAGTGCCGCATCAGCGGTTTTCAGAATATTATAAGGAGTTTTTAAAATGGCCGTTTCTATCAGATTGAAAGTGCTTGGCACCAAGCATCGCCCCTGTTACCGAATTGTAGCTCTTGACAGCCGCAAAACCCGTGACGGAAAGACGCTTGAAAATCTTGGACACTACGCTCCGCAGAACGAACAGCCGATCGTTGACCTCAAGGAAGACACTGTTCTTGGGTATCTCAATGATGGCGCAGTTCCGACCGAGACTGTTAAAAACATTCTTCGTCAGCGCGGAATAGTTAAAATCCAGCAGAAGGCTGAAAACGGTACAGTTAAACTGGTCTGGACCAAGCGCGCCTAAGCGTGCAGAGGTATATATGACTCAGACTGTACACGCTACGCTTGAAAAGCTGGTAAAAGCACTGGTTGAGCACCCCGAAGAAGTGGTGATCACGCCAATAGAGGGTGATGGTACCGTGGTTTTTGAGGTTCAGGTGAACCCCGAAGATTCAGGCAAGATAATCGGCAAAAAAGGCCGCACTATCAATGCTTTGCGCACCATTATCAGGTCTTCAGCCAACACCGGCACCAAAAAAGTGATTATGGAGCTGGTCGGCTAGACCCGTTCTTTGACAATCGGAAACAACGATCATGCCGCAGTCTCGAATTTTGCGCCTGAACAAATCAGAATCTTCTCCAGAAGAAGATTCATTGATTGTTATCGGTAAGGTTCGCAGAACAGTTGGCCTGCGCGGCTGGGTGAGGGTTGGTCTGAACACAGACTATCCCGAACGTTTCAGCCCGGGCAGTCAGGTTCTTGTAAAAAGGCTGACAGGAGAACCCGAGCCGGTTGAAATCGAGGACTGGCGCGAGCATTTTTCTGGCGATGCGATTGAGATAAAATTTGTTGGCGCCGATGATTGTGATGCCGCCGCGACATTTGTGAACACCTTGCTGGTGATTCCCAAGTCAGAGCGCGAGCAGCTGAGCAGCGGCACTGAATTTTATCCCGACGAGCTGTCAGGGATGCAGGTGGTCTCACCTGAGGGTAAGGTTTCTGGTGTGGTAATCACTCTTGAAGCGGAAGTGGCCAACCCGTATCTGGTTGTAAAGACCAACAACGGATCTGAAGTCATGATTCCCTTCTTAAAGGTCTTTATTGGCTCTGTTGACCGCAAGGCCAGACAGGTAAAGCTGGTAGAACCATTGACGTTTCATTTTCCGGTAGAATGAGATGCGGATCGATATCGTAACTCTTCTGCCCGCGCTCTTTGACAAAGTATTTGAAGAAAGCGTTCTCGGGTCGGCCGTCAGAAACGGCCTGGTCGAAATATTCCTGCATAATTTTCGAGAATATGGCGATGGCCGACACCGAACAGTTGACGATACAGCTTTTGGCGGTGGCCCAGGCATGATTCTCAAGCCGGCCCCACTGGTGAACTGCTTGCGAGATGTGCGTCGACTTGCCTCTCCCGGCCCGGTTATCGGGCTGACCCCGCAGGGTTTACCGCTTAACCAGAAGCTGGTAAAGGAGTTGGCGTCATTTGACCGGCTGATACTTGTCTGTGGCCGCTATGAAGGTTTTGATGAGCGTATCATCAGTGAGTTTGACCTTGAGCTGTCTATAGGTGACTATGTATTGACCGGCGGCGAAATCGCTGCAATGACTGTTGTTGACGCTGTCTCAAGAATGATACCCGGCACGGTGGGCCGTCAGGAATCGGTTGAACAGGATTCCTTCTACGAAGGACTTCTCGACCATCCTCAATATACGCGCCCCGCCACCTGGGAAGGCCTGGAAGTCCCGGTCGTTCTGCAGGAAGGCAACCACGCAGGTATCGAAGAATTCCGACATTGCCGGTCGTTGCTGACAACTGCTGTCAGCCGGCCAGATGTGTTCTCGGCTGCTGAACTGTCTGACCATGACAGAGAAGCTCTGCAGAGTCTGCTGAGCTGAAGCAGCCAGTGTGTAAGTAAAATATCATTCCGGAAGGAGTTTCAGTTATGAATCCCGTTATCGAAAGTATTGAAAGAAATTATCAGAAGAACAAGCAGGATATACCCGCTTTTCTGCCAGGCGACACCATTCGCATGGAAATCAAGGTTCGCGAAGGTGAAAAAGAACGCCTGCAGGCCTTTGAAGGTGTTGTGATTTCGCGCCGCAACAGCGGTCTGCGCGAAAACTTCACCGTCAGAAAGATTTCTTACGGCGTAGGCGTCGAAAGAACTTTCATTCTGCATTCGCCTGCTATCGCAAGTATCGCTCTGTTGCGCCGTGGTAAGGTTGCACGTGGCAAGCTCTACTATCTGCGCGCTCGCGTTGGTAAGAAGACTCGTGTTAAAGACAAAATCTTTTCCAAGGATAAAGATTGATTTTGCAAGAATCAACTAATCCCGACTCCAAAGTCGGGGTGTTTATTCACGACATTTCGATCCGCTGTGGCGAACAGGTAATAGCGCTGGAAGCTCTCGATCTCGATGAGGTTCTGGCCGCTTCTGAATTACAATTGTCTGGCAGTATAAACGGCAGAGGTAATGACAGTGTTCTGATTCGTGTCGATCACAGTTTTCGGCCGTTCATGAGTCGCAAGACGATTGCCGCACCAGTGGATTCGAGTACGCGTGGAAGATTCCGGACTGATCTGAAACTGCACAATGGCGTCAACAGCCTTCATATAAAGGCTGTTGACGTCTCTGGTGCGGTTATTGACAGTAGAAAATTTGAGCTGCATTACAAAGGTTCGTTTCGCGAATGGAACGAGACCATTTTTATTGCTTTTTTTCTGGCAATAATTATCCGCGGCCTGGTCTTGCAGGCCTTCTGGATTCCAACTGGCAGCATGGAGCCAACTCTGCTCGGCGAGAAGCGTAATCCCTTCACCGGACAACTCGAGCGCAGTGGTGACCGCATTCTGGTCAGTCGTTTCGCGTATGTGCTCGATCTTTCACTTGACGGGCGCCTGCCTTTTGGCCCGCGCATCTGGCTTAAAATACCGGATCGTGGCGATATAATAGTTTTTAAATACCCGAATCCAGACACTATGGCTCCGCCAAAGGATTACATAAAAAGAGTCGTCGGTCTGCCTGGCGACCGTATTGACATCGTTGACGGAGTGGTCATGGTAAATGAAAATGTGCTGAACGAGCCCTATATCGCTGAGCCGCCGCTCTCTGATTTTCATACCATAGTACCAGCAGACTGTCTGTTTTGTATGGGTGATAATCGCAACAATAGTTCTGACAGCCGATTTTGGGGCCCAATGCCGTTGGCCAACCTCAAGGGGCAGGCGGTATTTAACTATCTGCCAATGAATCGCATCAGCCCCATTCGAAGCTACCCGCTTGCGAAAGCTTTTGAGCGATCTGCCGAAGCGGCAAATTAAAGAGTTTAGATGAACAAAGAACTTCCCGGGCACATCAAGAAGGCGTTTAAATCTATAGACCATTTTTTGCCGGTCGTAGACCTCGTTGTCGAGCTGGTTGACGCGCGAATGCCCAATGGTTCGCGTCTCAAAGGCTTTATCGACCGACTTGGCAAAAACTCAGTAATAGCGCTTGCCAAGTCAGATCTGGCTGATGAGAGCGAGACCAGAAAGTGGATAAAGCGTTTCACCGAAGAGGGAATGACCTGTGTGGCCGTTGACTGCCGCGACCGTCAGTCAGTTAAGCGCTTGACTACGCTTATAAAAACCGCTGCCTTTACGGTAAAACCTGGCCAGAAACCGCCCGCGCGTAAGGTGCGAAGAGCAATGATCATCGGTGTTCCGAATGTTGGCAAATCGACACTGATTAATTCACTGGCCGGCCGCAAGGCAGCCCGCACTGCCAATATGCCGGGAGTCACCCGCAACATTCAATGGATCAAGCTCAGTGGCGAACTGGAGTTGCTTGATCTGCCTGGAGTGCTCGATTACGGGCTGCTCAGGCGTGGCGACATACTTCGACTGATCAATACCGTTCCGGGAAAAGATGAAGATACCTGGAGTTACGCGAAAACCCTGACGCACGTTCTAACCCTGACTGGAAATCAGGCAGTGCTGCCAGGCCTAATCGATTGTGGCGAAAGCTACGACCGATTTATTGACGAGTATGCACGGCGGATGAACTTTTGCATCAAAGGTGGGGAACCAGACAGCGAGCGTGCTGCTACCGATGTTATCAGACGTTTTCAATCTGGCGGATTCGGGCGCATCACTATTGAAAAGTCTGACAGCGATGTTATTGAACTATTGGATTTGCAGCCCGACAAACCAGAGGTAGAATTTTGAATTATGAGTCAGACGCAGGAAAAAATTGACCTGTCAGAAGAGGCCTCGCGCCATATTTTGGGAGCAGGTGCCGATTCCGGGTTGTTAATGATAAGAGGCATAGCCGATCTTTCGGCGCGCGCGCGCGGCAACTGCCTGATCCTGGAAGGCCCGGCTGAAAAAGTTCTTCTGGTTAAGCGCTTTATTGGCGTGCTTGAGCGTCGTATCGAAAAATCCGGATCGCTCGAACAAAACGAGATGCGTCGTCTGTTCGACCATTGTGCCGGCGAAGAAATGCCGGCTGTTGCCAGCTCAGAGCCTTTTGCTGACCTGATAAGTTCGTTTAACGGGCGTTTGGTCAGGGCCATGACCGCTGGTCAACAACAGTATGTTGACGCGATCGAAAAGAATACGGTGATCATTGCTCGCGGTCCGGCCGGTACTGGCAAAACCTTTCTTGCGACAGCAATGGCGATCAAGGCGCTCAAAGAAAAGCGGGTCAGCCGTGTAATTCTTTCGCGCCCGGTTGTCGAAGCCGGCGAAAGTCTTGGTTACCTGCCCGGAGACCTTAAGGAGAAAGTTGATCCGCATTTCAGGCCGTTGTATGATTGTCTTCAGGAATTCATCGGCATGGGAAAATTTGAGCAGTATATTCGTCAGGGAGTTATTGAAATTACTCCGCTGGCCTATATGCGTGGTAGAACCTTTAACGAAGCTTTTGTCGTGCTCGATGAAGCACAGAACACGACAATGCCGCAGATGCGCATGATTCTTACCAGACTGGGCTATGGCGCAAAGCTGGTTATAACCGGCGATCACACGCAGATAGACCTTCCCCGCCCCAGTGACTCTTCATTGCTGACACTTGCCGATATCATCGGTTCGGTAGAATCGGTATCTTTTATTGATCTTTGTGGCAAAGACGTGATAAGACATGAGGTAGTTCGCAGAATTATCAGTGCTTTTGATGCATATCAGATGCGGGAAAAAGAAACGAAGTGAGCGAAAAGAACAACTTGATACTGTCGAGTTTTCTCGAATGGTTGAATGTGCCGGACAATCTGCAGCGCAAATTTTTGCTGTGGCTGGCGTTTTTTTTCGCGCTTCTCGTGGTGATACTCGTAATTGACCCTGCCGGCTTTACGCCTGACGTTTCAGAAGGCATGCCGGCGGCCAAGACTATTCGTTCGCCAAGAATGATAAGCTTTATCGACGAAACCAAGACGACTGAACTACGTGCGATCGAACGCGAACGGGTGCCGCCGGTTTTTTCGCCCATCGAAGACGCTGAAGGCAAAATGCTTGAGCGTTTTGACAAGTTTACCGCTGACCTTGTTCTGTTTTTTGACGAGTTTAAAAAATTGCCGATATCAGAGCCTCCGCAAAACCTTATTGCTTCGTATTTTCCGGGAGAATCTCTGCTGGAACCGGGTCTGCTGATTCAACTGCGCACGCTCAGGCCCGCTCAGGTAGATAATCTGGTGACGGTCTCGCGTCGCCTTATTTCTAATATTGGCCAGAAGGTAATTTCGGCACAGAATCTTGAGCTGATCCGCCAGGAAGTGCGCACCAGCGTAGATGATTACCCTGAAGGCATGGGTTTCAAGGCTATCATGACATCACTTGTGCGCAACGCGATAATGATAAATGTTATCGAAGATGAAAAGCTGACCAGACAGCAGCGCGATGCTGCTGCAAAAGCTATTCAGCCAGTTGTTCGCACGTTTCAGAAAGGACAGAAGATCATCGACGAGGGCGCAATTGTCACCGCTGACGACTACTTTGTTCTCAAGAAAATAGCCAGCCAGATGCATAAAAACCGTTTGCTGTCGCTAATGGGAAATTTTCTGCTGGCTCTGCTTGCTGTGCTGATTTCACTTGTATACCTGCGTCTCGAAGATAAAAACATTCTTACCGACTGCGAGCAGTATAAAATGCTCGCGGTACTCTGTCTTACTACATTGGCGCTCGCCAAGACTGCCCACGCGCTCGGCGTAATTTTTGATCGCCCATACCTTGCCATTCTGCTGACACCGCTCCCGGCGGTGGCGTTGCTGATGACTATGCTGCTTGATGGCCGCATTGCGCTGTTTCATGTCTTTTCTTTGGGTCTGATGATGTTTGTCGTAGCCGAATCAAATGTGCGCTTTGTCGTCATCAGCCTTTATGGCGCGATGGCTGGTATTCTGGCGTGGCGCGCCGCTTCCCGGGCCAGTGATATGCGGAATCTTATCGGGTCGTCTGGTATCAAAATCGGCCTGGCCAGCTCTATTGCGGTGCTGGCGTTTCTTCTGCTCGACTCAGAGAGCATTTCTACAATGGATTTCAAACAGATCGCCATGCTGGTAAGTTTTGGCATGTTCAACGGCATTCTGTCAGGCATTCTGGCAAATGGCGTGCTGCCTTATATGGAAAGCGTTTTCTCGCTCGCCACCAATTCGCGACTGCTTGAGCTGACGGATCTGTCGCAACCGCTTCTGCGTAAACTGGCTGACGAAGCCCCCGGCACCTATCAGCACAGTATCGCCGTGGCAACAATGGCCGAAGCAGCTGCCAGCTGCGTCAATGCCGATCCTTTGCTGACCAAGATCGCCTCCTATTTTCATGATATTGGCAAAATCAAGCGGCCATCGTATTTCGCTGAGAACCAGTCCAGCGAGAATCGTCATGACCAGGTGACGCCGTATATGTCGAGTCTGATTCTGATCGGACACATTCGCGACAGTCTTGATCTCGGTCGCGAGTACCACCTGCCAGAGCGTGTTCTGTCGATTATGTCGCAGCACCACGGTACTACGCTTATCAGCTACTTTTTTGAGGAAGCTAAGAAACTTAAGGATGGCGACGAAGTTAATGAAGAACGCTTCAGATACCCCGGGCCCAAGCCACAGAGCAAAGAAGCTGCAATTCTCATGCTGGCCGACTCGGTTGAAGCTGCTGCCAGAACTTTGCCGCAACACACGCACAGCAAGATAGAAGGTCTTGTACAGCGCATAATCGAGCACAAGCTCAAAGATGAAAATCAGCTAGACGAAAGTGACCTTACCTTGAAAGATATTGAAAAAATCGAACAGACATTTGTCAGAACCCTGACTTCAATGTACCATGGCAGAGTAGATTATCCTGGTAAGTTATCAAATCAGATGAAGGCGGTAACCGATGGAAGTTCTGATCAGTAATCGACAGGAACAGTTTGCTATCGACCTCGATTACATTAAGGCAGTCGCCGAAGAAATTATGAGGTTTGAGGCTTCGCCTGAAAGTGCTGAGCTCTCGCTGGTTTTTTGTGACGATGATTTTATTCAGAAGCTGAACCGTGATTACCGGGGCAAGAACCAGCCGACAGATGTGCTCTCTTTTCCGATGGAAGAAGAGCAGTTTGAATCCGAAATTAGAATGCTCGGCGACATAGTAATCAGCACTGAAACCGCGGCTAGACAGGCTGATAGCCTCAAACACCCGGTGCTTCTTGAGCTTGTTTTTCTTTTGATTCACGGATTGTTGCACCTGCATGGCTACGAACATTCTAGCAAAATCCCGAGAAAAAAAATGCGCGAACGTGAAGTGACAATTTTCAGACATTTGTGTGAAAAGAAGATGTTAAGCTGCATCGAAGGCGAAGAACCCGCTCCAATAATAAAACGAGCCATAGCTGCCGATTAGCGGCGTAACATGACCAGAGAAGGATGTTTCAGTAAGAGATATGGATGATACGATAACGTGTATTTTGTTTTTGGTTTGCCTGTTACTTTCTGCCTTTTTTTCGTCTGCCGAGACTGCTTTTTTCGCACTTTCGCCACTTCGTCTCAAAAAACTTGAGGACGAAGGAGACGCCCGGGCTTCTGAAATTCTCAAGGTGCTGTCCGACAAACAGAAAATGTTGATTACGCTGCTCATGGGCAACACTCTGGTTAATGTTGCTGCAACAGCGATCGCAACAACCTTTTTTATTGCCTATCTTCCCGAAACGCGGCTTAAAGAGTTGCTTGTCGTTGGCCCGACCGTGAGCGTCATCATCGCTGCGCTCATCATGACCGTAGTGATTTTTGTGTTTGGTGAAATCGCACCCAAGACTATCGCTATTTTCGGCGCTTATGGCTATTCGCGGGTTATTGTTAAGCCATTGCGGCTCATCATGTTTGTATTCTCACCCTTTTCGCTGGTAACCATCTGGTTTATCAGCAGGGTTTTTCCGCGTTACTCCGACTGGAACAGTCGCCTGGGTTCTTCTACTTCAATGGAAGAACTTGACAGTTATTTTACACTCGGTGAAGAAGTAGGTATTATCGAGCGTGATGAGAAAGAGATGATCAGCTCGGTGTTTGAGTTTGGCGATACCCTGGTTCGCGAAGTCATGGTGCCGCGCCCTGACATTATCGCGATGCCGATCAGTATCGGGCTCGAAGATCTGCTCAAATTTATCCGTGAAGATGGGCACTCGCGGTTTCCGGTGTATGATGGCAACATCGACAAAGTCGTTGGCATCCTCTACGTCAAGGATATTCTGATCAAGCTCAACGAAATACAGGTGAATTACGATCTTTTCAAACTTCTGCGGCCACCATTCTTTGTGCCTGAAACCAAGAAGCTTAATGATCTGCTCAGCGAATTTCAGAAGCGCAAACAGCATCTGGCCATGGTTGTTGATGAATACGGCGGCATATCGGGGTTGGTAACCATCGAAGATCTGCTCGAAGAAATTGTTGGTGAGATCGTCGATGAGTATGATCTTGAAGAACAGGCACCAATGAACCGGGTCGATGCGAATGCCTACAGTATTGATGCACGCTACAGCATCAGTGATCTTGAAGCCGAACTCAACTGTGAGCTTGAATACGAAGATTCAGAGACGGTTGGTGGTTTTGTGCTCGAAAAACTGGGTCGTATACCGCAGCGTGGCGAGTCTTTTGAAGAGCCGCAAGGCATTTTTCAGGTGACTGAAATAAAGGGCAATCGTATTCTTCGGGTAAAATTCACGATGAATTCGCCGCTTCCTGAAAACTCAGCTGCAGATTGACCGTTTTCGACAACATGAACAGCCATCCCCGGGTCATAAGATCCACCAGCTTCCTGTTTGAGGACTGGCTGAGAAATTCACGACGAATGTTTACAAACAGCGAACAGAATTGAAGTATAATGGTGTCGGTATTTTGTTGTTAGATGGAGTAGAATGCCAATAGTCGAGAGTCGTCAGGGCAGTAAATTGATTTATGAAATTACCGATAGAGCACGAAAGACTTAACCGAACATTAGCTGATGCCGGAGAAAAGTTGAATCAGGTATTTCTGCTTATACGTAAATACCTGCTTACCGGTGTTCTTGTGCTGGTTCCTCTTATGGTAACCATCTACATCATGTTCGCGGTGTTTCAGCTCACCGATGGCCTTCTTGGCGTCGCGGTCAGTCGCGCAATCGGCTATCGCATTCCCGGCGTGGGGCTGATAATTACGGCGATTCTATGTGTCAGTGTTGGCATGATCGCCCAGAACTATTTTGGCCGACGTATCATAAATGGTATCGAGGGCTCTCTTGATCGTATTCCTGTGGTGAGATCACTTTATAATGGCATTAAACAGGTTGCTGACGTGGTCATTCAAAAGAACCACGGCGAATTTAAACGTGTTGTCATGCTTGAATACCCAAAGGAACATTGCTGGGTCATTGGTTTTGTTACCGCCGACTTTGTTATTCACACCAGAGAAAAATCTCTCGATGACCTCGATATGGTGACCGTTTTTGTGCCAACAACGCCCAATCCAACTTCCGGTTTTTTGTTGATTCTAGAAAAGACAAAAATTGTTGATACTCACCTCGACATCGAGGATGCCATGAAGGTAGTTATTTCGGGCGGCCTGGTACAGCCAGGAAGAAGCGTAGAATCGGGCGATGAAGAAGCAGGCAAAGAATTTGTCATTCCACATTAATTGCGTGAGGTATAGCATGAACAGGTTTGCTGTTGTGTTTTCGGTGATACTGCTGTTGATCACACCTGTCTGGTCACATGCCCAATCCGGAAACCTTGATGAAATCAGACAGTATTTCGAGCTGCGTGATACTGTTAATCTTATCAATCTTGAAATGAAACGCGCCATGGCGCCAGCTTCCAAGTCGCCATTGCTCAGCCAGAAAGCTGCTGCGAGCGATCTTGCAGGAGTTCTGGATTTTCTTGAAGAGCGCATAACGCAGTTTGCTGGCATTGAAACTCCTCTTAAATACCATTATATAAAAAAGCTTAATGGTCTGTTTCGCGAATCAAGGCAGCTGCAGGCAGCGCTGACAGTAAAAATGCGCGCCAATGCTCTGGGTGCCATTCCTGGCAGCACTCTCGCGAAAGATCAGCCTGTGGCAGCCGGTGGTGAATTAAAGCTCCAGCCGCGGCCATACTTTCACCCGATTGATCTGCGTACTCTATTGAGTCCGGGGCTGCAGAATGCCGCCCAGCTCAAGTTTGGCCCGGCAAGTGCGTCAACCGAGACGGTTGCTGCAAAAGCGCCAGAACATAAGCTTTCTGCTCAGCCAGTTCCTCCGCTTATTCACCCCAGGTCGCCTTTTCCTACCAATATGCCGCAAAAAACCCCCATACTGGTAGAGCCTGTCCAGATTGTGTCGCCGCCATCAGAAACTGCAGCGGCCAAACCTGATAAAAAGCCCGATCTGCCATCAGGAGGCCTTATCGTTACACCGCCGGCAGTTGCTTCGGCTGCTGCAAAAATAGTCAGCCAGCCGGTGCCTTATAAAAAGCCGGTCAGCGTAGTTGTGCGAGACAAGCCAGTTGCTGAAGTCTCTGCTGCTTCTGCAACCAGACCGGTTACAGCTTCACTGACAGTGGTTGCGCCGATTGCAATTCCAGCTGTTGTCACGACAACGGTTGCGACAGCGCCGGCGTCTGTTGCATTACCGCAGATTGTTGCATCATTGCCTGTTGTCGTGGCACCGCCGGTTGCCACAGTTACTGTCGTTGTGCCAGCTCCTGTTGAGATTGCTTCTGGCTCTGTCATGCGGCCGCTCGCAATCATGATCGAAAATCATAACAAGTCACGCCCGCAATCTGGGCTTGATCAGGCAGATATGGTATATGAAATGCCGGTTGAAGGTGGTATTACCAGATTCATGGCTATTTATACCAGGCTGCCGAAACTTCTGGGGCCGGTAAGAAGCTGTCGTGAATACTTTATTGACCGGGCGCTCGAAATCGATGCGCTCTATGTGCATTGTGGCAGCAGCCCGGTTGGCTATGCTTATCTGTCGAAAAGTGGCATAAATTCTGTCGATGAAATAAAGCATTCTAAGCCGTTTTTCAGAGACAACAGTCGCAAGGCGCCACACAATCTGTATAGCAGAGGTGCTGGTATTCTTGATTACATGTCTGACAAGATTAAAATGACTCTGTCGGCTGCTCCCAGACTTATAAATTACGGCACTACAGATTTGACGGGCGCAGAGAGCGGTGAATCTGTGCGCATCAGGTACCACGGCAATTACACGCTTGACTTTAAGTTTGAGAATGGTGCGTATCAGCGCTATATGAATAATGTGTTGCATGTAGACCGTGAAACGCAGCAGCCTTTGCGGGCATCTGCCGTAATAGTGCAGATTGCCGCGATGCAGGTAGTTGACCAGGCCGGCCGTCAGGAAATAAGTTTTATCGGCAGCGGCAAGGCCTGGGTTCTCGAGAACGGCCGTATGACTAAGGTGACTTGGCTTAAAAAGACGCCGCGTGAATTGACCAGCTATAAAGACGCTGCCGGTCGTGAATATCTCTTTCCCAGAGAACTCCCGGTGTGGGTTCAGGTGGTTTCTCCTTCTCATAAACTTGGATTTAATGGCGTTGAAGATATAGCACCGGTGGCCGGCAAAGAAGTAATAGAAGCGGCCAGCGCAACAGCAGAAATTGGAAAGCAGGGATAATATGACAAAGTTTGGCGCAGTAGGCGTCTTTGGCCGTGCTAATGCCGGCAAATCTACTCTGGTTAACGCTCTGGTTGGCGAGCGTGTCTCGATCGTTTCAAAACGGCCGCAGACCACGCGCAAGCGAATACTTGGCATTCTCACAGTCGACGAATGTCAGCTGGTTTTTTGTGACACTCCGGGATTACACGCGATTAAGAATAAGCTTGATGCCTATATGCATGATGAGATCTTGTCGACAGTTAAAGGTTTGCAGGCCGGTCTCTATCTGGTTGATCTTTCTGAGCCCAAGCCTGAAGAAGATCAGAGCTATCTTGCCCAGTTAAACCCTGAGAGCGGTATGCCGCTTTTTCTCGTGCTTAACAAGTCCGATCTGGTTGATGTTGTGACGATCGCGAAAATTCGCGATCAATACGCGGGTTTCTACAAGTTCGAGCAGGTTATTGTTACAGCTGCGGCCAGAGATAAGGGGCATGATGAGGTTCTGGCTGCACTGCAACAGGTGGTTCCCGAAGGCCCGTATGCGTATGATGTCGACGCTTATACAAGCCTTTCTGAACGGGAAATTGTCGAAGAAACCGTGCGTGAAGTGGCTTTGCAGCGGTTTTATCAGGAAGTGCCACACTCAATAGCTGTTCAAGTTGAAGAGTTCAAAGAGCGCGAAAACGGCAAAACCTTTGTTGAAGCGACGATTTATGTTGAGAAGGAAAGCCACAAAAAAATTATTGTCGGCAAAGGCGGCGATGGAATCAAGACTCTCGGGCAGATTGCGCGGCAAAGGTTGAATGACCTTCTCGGACGTGATATTTTTTTACAGTTGTGGATAAAAGTTCGAGAAAACTGGCGCCGTGACGAACAGTGGGTTGAGAGACTGGGTTACCGTAAAAGCACTTGACAGTGATTGTATAGCCCTGTCAGATAAAGGAATACAGGATGAATTCTATTTTGATGATTGTGATAGCGGTTGTGATACTGCTGCTGGTTTTTGTCATGTTTTCTCTTGACGACCAGGAAGAAGAAACCGGATTCTTGAGCGACGAGAACGACGATAAACAAGATAAAATCGAGGAAACAGCAGTTCCAGAAAAGCTTGTTACTGCAGCAGTACGCGAAGATCATGTCGAGAAAACTCCTCTCGAAAGCCGCCCTGAGCCGGTTAAGGCGGTTGAAAAAGCCGCTTTGCGCCATATCGACCGCCAGGATGCTGCCGAAAAAGTTTCTTTGCTGGAAGTTGGCGGCGAAGAAGACATGCGCCTGCGCATCATGCTTGACCAACGTCTGGCAGCCCCGGCAGATGCCGAAGAAAGAGATGCTGTCGTGGCTGCTGTTCAGATCAGATTTCCAGAAGAAGTGCTGGCAGACCGGGACGGTTTTTTAAAGCTGATTCGTCGTGCCGAAGCTGTTTTTGATAAGCCATTTTCTTTTGATTATTCGTGTTTTGCCGGTTCTCAGCTTGACCGAATCTGGGTGTTCGGCCGCGATGAGGGGCGTGATGACGCTCTTTTTGAGGCGTTGGTTGTTGCTTTTGAAGTTGTTTCGCGCTTTAAACGCACTCTCGAAACCGACTCCATTTTGCGCGACAGCCGGGCGCGGGTTGCAGTTGGGCTTGCCATGGGTCGCCTGATCAAAGTTGGTCGTGGTATGGTTTCAGAGCCGACATGGGTCGGAAAACCCGCTTATCTGGCTGAAACTCTTGCTGAGGCGGCCGGCGACTTTTCGATATATGTGAATGAAGATATTCACAAAGCCGCCCTCTCTCTTTTCGATTTTCGGGAGTGGAAGCCGGTTAAGTTGCGCTCGCCGTTGCCGCCGCTTCCTGTTTATGAACTTATTGGCTGGAACAAACCCGAAGAAATTGCTTCATTTGCCTCGCATAAAGATGCTTATGCCCGCCGCGCCGTTGCCGTAGCTTATCGTTATCTTGAGCTCGATGCGAAAATGCAGCCGCTGGTAGAGCTGATCGGCGATGCCGATGAAAAAGTTGCTCTCGAAGCTCTCGAAACAGTTAAGGTGATCGGTAATGAGCACGCACTCGGCTTGCTCAAGCGTATTTTCCCGGAGACTCAGGATCCGATTTTCCGCAGCGCAATTATCGATGCCTTTGCCAGTATTGGTCGTAATGAGGTCATACCGGTAATTCTCGGTTCTACCAAAGAAGTGAGCTGGAAAGTAAGACTGGCAGCCGCCCGTGCTCTGCCAAAGCTTGCGGGTAACGACTCTCTCAAGCATCTTGAGCATCTGCTTTCTGACCCTGATGGAGCGGTCAAAGCAAGTGTCAATGGTTCTTTTTATCGTGCTACCGGCAAGAAAGAGTATCTAGATGCTCTGTCAGAGCTGAACACAGACCTTTCCAAGCGAACCCGTAAGGCTGCTGCTGATGAATTGCTCGACACTGAGTCTGATGTCGCCTTGAAGACGGTTATCGCATCGTTCAGTGAACAGGAGATGGAACTTCAGAAGCATATTCTGCGCCGCCTTGAGTTCAGCAAAAGCAAGATACTCTATCAATGTTTTCTCTCGATCTTCAAAACTTCTGGCGAGAAAATCAGGCCTTTTATTGTTGAGGCCGTTCGCCGGGCTGGATTGGTGAATTAAATGGCTATAGATATACTGGTTGTTGATGATGAGGAGATGATCCGCTGGACCCTTAAAGAAGCTCTGGAGAGCGAGGGTTACAATGTGCGGGCTTTTGAGAATGGACGAGAGTTTTTGAGCTATTTCAACGCGCACGGCTGCGACATTATTCTGCTTGATGTACGTCTGCCTGACAGTAATGGCCTGGATCTGCTGCTCGAAGTTACCAGAGTCGATCCTGACGCGATCGTGGTTATCATGACCGCCTACGGCGATGTTGAGACTGCGGTCAACGCTATGAAAAGAGGGGCTTTTGACTATCTTGCCAAGCCCTACAGTCTTGAAGAAGTCAGTCTGCTCATCAGCAAGATCGTGCAGGCCAACCTGCTCAAAAGCCAGTTGCATCACTATCAGGAGATGCTTGAGAACAAGTTTGCCAGAATTCTGGGCGAAAACCAGAAAATGAAGCAGTTGCGCGAGCACATCAGCATGGCCGCCCGCACCGACCGAACTACTGTTTTGATCAGAGGCGAGTCAGGAACTGGCAAAGAACTGGTTGCCCGTCAGATTCACTTTCAGAGTTCACGCGCTGATAAGCCATTTATCGATGTTAACGCTGCGGCAGTGAGCAGTACACTGCTTGAGTCAGAGCTTTTTGGGCATGAAAAGGGCGCGTTCACAGATGCGCAAAAGCAGAAAAAGGGTTTGTTTGAACTGGCCAACGGTGGCACTCTTTTTCTTGACGAAATCGGTGATCTCGATCCATCACTGCAGGTAAAGCTGCTTCGCGTTCTGCAGGAAAGAAAGTTTAGGAGAGTAGGTGGAACTACTGATATTCACGTTGACGTGCGAATCATTTCGGCTACCAATGCTGATCTCGAAAAAGCAATAGAAGACGGGCGCCTGCGCCAGGATCTATTCTATCGTCTTAATGTGTTCACTGTTAATCTGCCTCCTCTTCGCGATCGCCGTGACGACATTCTTCTGCTTGCCAAGAATTTTCTTGAGGAGTTTCGCAAAGAGTTTTCAAAAGATATCTCAGGGTTCAGAGATGACACGCTAAAAATTCTCGAAAGCTACAACTTTCCGGGCAATGTAAGAGAATTGCGCAACATTATTGAGCGCGCGACTCTTCTTGAGATGAGCAACCTGATCAGGCCGGCCAGTCTTCCTGAAGAACTCAAGAAGGGCGGCGACCTCGGTTATGTGGCATTCGCTCAAGAAAGCGCCAAGCCATGGCAGGGTACGGGGTTTAGCTTTAAAGACTACATTGATTCTGTCGAGAAGCAGATTGTTGTAGAGGTGATGCATGAAGTCGAAGGCAAGAAGAGTCGTGCTGCTGAAATACTTGGTTTGACCCGTTTTGCTTTGCGCCATCAGCTCAAGAAGCACGATCTCGAGACAGACAACTGACTTCGGCATTCGTAAAACTTTCCAGGCACCGCATTGTGTCGGCGTAAGCTGAATTCTTTTTCGGCTGTACCCCTTTTTGATGCGCCAGCAATGTATTGTACCCTGCTTGCTTCGCTCTCAAATATGGCTTTGCTGATATCTTCCTGTTGCCGATATTTAAGTAACAGCGATGCGTTGTTCGATAGTTGATAAAAGCCTGAGAGGTAAGCATTCATACTGGGTTTGTTAGCGCATTGGCACTTGGGCAGACGATTTCGGAAATACTATTCTGCGCTAAGTGAAAAATATTCACTGGTTTAAAAGCAAAAGTGTGCTATTATTACACTGATGTTCGTGCTGTGTAAAAAACACACTTTTGTTTTGGTTCTTTATAGCGATATAGGCTGTTGTAAGGGATTGTAAAGTTGGCATGATTTATGCTCATATATTTGTATAAGATTAGCGAGGAGATAAAGTTATGATATCCGAATTGCTTCAGGACAGTTTCATCGATCTACAACTGGATGTTAATGACAAAGCCACAGCTATTACCAGGCTATCTGGCATGCTGTGCGGGTCCGGAAGAGTCAGTGATCATGACCACTTCGTAAGTGCAGTTCTCGAACGTGAAAAGCTCGGTAGCACAGCTATCGGTGCCGGAATCGCGATTCCGCACGCTCGTGCGAACACTGTTAATGAAGTTTCTATCGCGTTTGCCAGATCAGGCAAGGGTATTGATTTCAATTCTGTTGATGGTGATCCTGTACACCTGATTTTCCTCCTGGCCGCGCCGGTTGAATCAGGCAGCCTTTATCTCAAGCTCCTGGCAAGAATCTCAAGATTGTTGCGCTATCAGGACCTCATTGAAGATCTCAAAAAGGCAACGACCAAAGAAGAAGTTATTAAGATCATCGCAGCTAAAGAATAGTCTGTTTCCGACTCTGGCTTTAAGATCAGGGGGCTATCTGTGGATTCTCACATACAAGATATGAGAAAAGATGAGTTGTCTCTGCACATGCGTATACCTGCTGACCGGTGTTACCTGGCAAATGCGCTCATGACTCTCGATGGCATCTGTGAGCACTTTAGCGTTGACGAATCTTCTCGGGACCGAATCAAAGTAGCACTTGAGACGGCTCTCATCGGTTCGATTGAGTTGTCTTATCTTAAAGCACAGGGTTTGTTTGACTTGAAATTCTCAGTATTTAAAGATAAGCTGCAGATAACTGTCGAGGATTTCATGTTGAATGACCAGATCGCTCTGATTGAGCCTCCTACCGTAGAACAGGTGCGCGAAAAACTGGATCCGGTGCTTGGCCTCAGTGATAACTTCGTGTTTCTAAAAGAATCTGGCCGTAATTCATGTTATTCCATGCAGTTCAATCTTGCAGTGGTGGAATGATGAATGACACAAACAAATGAGCGTACTTTTCTCCTAATCAAACCTGATGCGGTTCAGCGTGGGTTTATCGGCAAAGTTGTCAGCAGAATCGAAGAAAAAGGGCTTAAAATTGTAGCCCTCAAGATGGTTCAGGTGACCCCAGAACAGGCGGCCCGGCAGTATGCATGCCACAAGGGTCGCCCGTTTTATGATTCCCTGGTGCAGTTTATCTGTTCTTCGCCAAGTGTTGCCATGCTGGTCGAGGGCCGCGATGCAATTGCGCTATGTCGAAAGATGATGGGTGCTACCGACCCAAAAGAGTCGCCACCTGGCACGATCAGGGGCGATTTCTCGCTTGACGTTAAACACAACCTCATTCATGGATCAGATAGCCCCGAAAGCTTTGCACAGGAATTTCCCGTGTATTTCAGAGATGATGAAATTCTGAATTACCATCTTGATCTCGAACGCTGGATATACTACTCTTAATCCCCCGGTCGATATTATAAAATCCCCGGAACCCGTTTCCGGGTTTTTTTATGACTACATTTCAGAGAGCAGGTGCCTGGCTTGGCCGTTGAATCGCACAAGACCCCGTCGTATCTTCATCGCAGAGTCATTCTTACTGTTGCCGGCCTGATAGCGATTACCATTGCAGCAGTAGCCTGGATGTTTGTCTCAGAGAATTTTGCCAAGCGGGCTGTTGAGTTTCTGATAGCTAGAAACTCTGGCCAACCCGGCATCAACATCGCCCTGAAAGATTTCAGTGGCAGTATTTCGACCGGTTTGAAAATAGGTCAGATCACGGTTAAGCGACTCAAGCCGCCGATGCAGATGATTGCTTCGGGTGCCAGCATTGTGGCCGATTTTTCCAAGCTTCTTGGCGGGGGAAAAGTTGAGCTGAGTGCCAGCCTGGCCGAATTTGAGCTGGTCGGCATGTCCGCTGCCCCGCTTGCATCAGCAACTTTACCTGATTTTAACCAGTATGGCTGTTTTTTGCCTTTGCCGGCTAATATCGAGATAGCCAGCTTTACGCTCGGCCATGGCAGAATAAGGCCATGGCATGACTTTCCGTTGACAATTGAGCTGACATACGCTGACTTGCGACCCCTTGTCGCCATGCCCGCTCATTTACTGCAGACAGGTTTCAATGTCAGTTTTCGCGAGCGGCTTATCGGCAAAGGAAATTTCAACGGGCGTGTCATGCAGCGCCAGCAAAATGTTGATGGCAGTCTAAGCATCTGTCTATTGGGCCAGACAATTACCAGCGCTATTGCGGTGACTGGTCGTAAAGGAGTGCCAGGCATCAGTGGCTATATTTCGTCTGCATCGCTCGATATTGCCAAAATTTCGCATTGGCTGATACCGCTCTGGCAGGACAAATTTCCGTTCGGGTTTGACGGTACGCTTGACTTTACCGGGTCATGGCTGATCAGCAACGAACTTGGCTTTCTTGGCAACCTTAAAGGTCGCTGTCACAACTTGCGCATGGTTGCCCAGGGCCTGTTTATTTCTCTTGTTGAACTAAATGGCAGCTGGAAATATTTTGACAGTGCCTTCAGCTTTTCTGACGAAGGCAGCAAGTTTCTCGGGTTTCCTGCTTCGATGACCGGTAAAATTGAGTCTGTTCTGACGCCGGCGCGCAAGTGGGGCCTCGACTTTAGCTGTGTCACCATAGACTTTTCACGCCTTGCCGATGATCTGCCCTGGGGCGTGAAATATGGCATGGCCTTGCCGCCATTGTCTGGTGGAGCAACATTGAGCGTACAGCTGCGCGGCAATCGTCCTGAAGTGGCGGCCAGACTCAACACTTCTGATCTTGTTGCCGGCAAAAGTCGTGAAACCAGAACGGTGTCAGGATTTATCGCGTATTTACTCGGAGCAGAGGGAGCCGGCGATCTGGCTCTGGATATGACCTGCCACGCCCAGCACGCCCTGCCGCCAATTTTTAGCAGATTCAAAGGCAGTGCCGGTCGATTTGAGCAGCAGGCCTCTTCTCTTAAGGCCCCCTACAGCTGGAAATATGTTCTTAAGGGCTGTGATGCTGATGATCTTACGTTGAGTGGACAGTTGTCGGCCGGCGAAGATGATGTTATCGCCACGCAAGGGCACTGGAAAGACGGGATGGGCGACCTTCGTCTTGTTTTCGACCAGAAAAGTTACGAAGCTCACAACATTCCAGTGCTTGATCTTATTCTGGCCAGATAAAAAAACTGCCGCAGCCGGCGATTTTACCAGCAGCGGCAGCTTTTATCAATTCTTCGTTCAGGCGCCGTTAAGCTTGCTAACCTTGCTTTCGACCTGCTGCAGGTTTACTCCCTGCTGCTGCAGGAACGCTTCAAACCAGGTGGTGTTTACATTGTATGACTTGAGTTCGCTTTTGAATTCGATCACCAGTTGCTGGAGCTCAACCATGTCGGCTACGCGAAGTCGGGGTTTGCTGGGCGCGTGCTGCATCGATTTCAGATTACTCAGAGCGTTGTTGATCGCGCTGGCGAATTCATATCTGGTGACGCTGTCAGTGTAAACAAATGGAAACGCATTGAGAATGCCCTTGTTCGAAATGTGGCGCATTGATTTGAATGCCCAGTGCTTTGAAGGCACAAAGGTAAACGAACTGGAGTTATTGCTCATGGTCCTTTGCGCGCTGCCAACTGCCTGGCCAGGATTTCGTTTGACTTTGCTGTCTACGAGCGGAATGAAAAACGCGGCGTCAGCTTCGGCCGTGCGATTACCTGGCAGATATTGCTGTTGTTTCGCATTCTCTGATGTTGCAAATTCCCATGTAAAGCGCTGGGCAAGCTGTTCGCCCATCTGGCTCTTAATTTTGTCGCTGATGATTACCTTGTAATCAGTTTTGGCTTCAAACGGCGTGTTAGGCTCAAAGATGGCCCGGTTGTTCTGGCGGTCGTAGGAGACCTTGCCCTCTACACGCACCTGGTTGCCGAATATTGAGATGTTGATATTGTTAACAGTTTTTATATCGGCCGGTTCAGAAAAGTGCACAGCAATCTTTGCCCGCCGCGAGATGTTGTTCGAATTAGCGCCGGGGTAAATGGAAGTAACCTTGAATGCTTTGAGATTGTTGCGGGCGTTTGCTGCTGTTTGAGCGCTTCTGGTTCTTACGGTGCGGTCAGCAGGAGCTTGAGCGGTGGTGTAATTGATGGCCTGTGCTCTCGGCTTTCTGCTGGCTGCCTGTTGCTGGTTATTGCGCTGGTTGGCGAGCTGGGATTCATTATAAGCGACAGCTGCGTTATTTTCTGCGAACTCATTATCGAAAGTCTCAAGCTCGGCGGCTTCGCGTGCAGGAGCGCGCATGACCGGTGCCCTTGTCTGCGCCGTCATTGTCGGGGTCGCAGGGGCTGCAACTGGTGTGGCAGTAGAAAACATCGAGTTAATGCCGCTTCTGATCGGTCGGCCATTGATGTCGGTAATGCCCTGGGTAACAACCACGCGATAATTTTTGTTGCCGTCAAGTAAACCTACCGGGGTAAGTGTCGCCTGTTTATTGCCCTGAAAGTAGTGGATCCTTGCCGGTACTGGCCCGAAATCGTCTTCGAGTCTGAAAGTAAATTCGTTGAGAGTGTCAGCCATGATTTCTTCGCTGAAAGCAATGGTGATTGGCTGGGTCAGGTTGGTAACGCGACTGCCGTTCTGTGGGGCGAGTCCGACGACCTGCGCGGGTTCGCTCAGCGGAGCAGCTGACATCTGGTTCATTGGCGCTCTCGCCGGAGTTGGCTGCACTGCCTGACGTCTGGGTGCGTATGCTTGCGGATCGGCAGCTGGTGCTGCATAGTTTTGCGTTCGTGCGTTTGCGGGCGCAGGAGTTTCTTCGATGATGTGGCGTTCGACGCGAGGCTCATCGTTGCTGCCGGCCAGCTTGAATGGAATAAGTGTTTTCTGGCGCAGGCGACTGCCTGATGTGGCTGCCAGAGTCTTTTCAACGGTGATCGCGTAAGCGGCATTAGCCCTGAGGCTGGTTCGTGGACTTATTGTTACCGTTTTCATGTCGCGAGAAAGCTTATAATCTACGCCAACCGTTTTGTTGTCTTCGAAAAGCTGAATCGGAGCACTTTTTAGTGATACGATATCGATTGGTTCAGAAAACGAAATTTCCATCGGCATATCGGAGCGAATTGAACCCGCGCCCATATTGGCGTTGGTCAATACCAGGCTGTTGGTCTGGGCCTGATTTTCGCTGGCAGCATTCGCGTCTGAATATGATGGAAGAGCCTGCGCGCCGCCATTGCCTGCCGTCTGAAAGCTCCAGACCTTTTCAGATGTGCGACCGAGACCGTCATAATAGCTGATCTGAGCGGTGTAAGTCTGGCCGGATTCAAGAAGCTGGCCTGACTTGAACATTACCTGGCGCGCTGACGGGTTGTAAAAGAGCTCGCCGTTGATTGGCTCTGTGCCCTTGAACAGATTGAAATTGACAGTCTGGTAGAACGACTGGTTGACTGCTCCGCCAAACTCTACTGTCAACGGGGTTTCAGGTGATACTCCAACCGCCATGTCGGTCGGAAAATGTTTAGCTACGCCAATGGCAGCAGTCTCAGTCGTGAGACTGTTTCTGTTCAGCGCGGCACTAAGCGGCGAACTGTGGCTGAGGGCGACGGCAATGGTGCAAAGCAGCGCCGCGCGTTTCCAACGGTTCATAAATTACCTCCTCAAGCTATTGCTCTTCAGGTAACTAATCGGCTGTCTGACAACTTAAGCTTAAGCAAAATTTTTCGCCGGCTTTAACAATTATCGTCGAATCTCCACTAACGGTGCTTTTACCTCGACACTTCGGCCACTATTTTTTTTGACCCGAGTTTACGACCTGCTTAATTCTAAAAAAAATACTTTTATGACTCATCATTTTTTTCAAAACAGCCGTTGTAACTGGTTAGCTAATCAGGAGCAGAGAATACAGGGTATTTTCACAAGCAGTAATGAAAAATAGCAGGTCAGGTCTGGTTCTGGTCATGATGGTGGTGGTGTTATTCAACCTTCAATTGCAGTATAGCCCGGCAGAGGGAAGTGAGTCGCGCCGGCTTCTGCTTAATAGTCAGTCGCTGCCAGGAACCTGGGTAAGTGGCGCGTCTTTCAGATTTGTGCCAGATGTTGCTTATCAGCAGAGTCATTTTCGCAGGGTCAGTCAGTCTATGGCTGATAACGGTGCGATTGCTCGTGAAAAAAGTGGCGGTATGCGAAGTGCGGAGCAATTGATTGAAAAAATTCCACAGGCACGGTCTGTTCTTGCGTTTAAAGATGTGGTGATGAAAAAGGTTTCATCGGTGCTGGAAACCCCCGACGGACGTTTGTTTATGCCAATATTCAATGTTGAAGGGCAAAGTCGCATGCCGCAGCAGGACTTTTCAGATGCTGAAGGCCAGAGAAACCAGGATTTTAACAGTAAGGAATCTGGTCGTTCAAGTCGTGAGCGCTATTTTGTTGGCTATCGTTTGAGCGCAAAAACCAAACAGGCCGATGAAAATTGGTATTTTGGTCTTGGCTGGAAAAGCGGCGGTGGCGGTCGAGGCTTTCGTGGCCTGTCTGCAAAAGATGCGGGTGATGACAACGCGCAGCGGACCAGTATGCTTGCTGACTCAGAAAATTCTTCGCAAAATGCAGCAAAGATTGAATACAGCGGTCCGATTGTCGGTATTGTTGGTCAGTTCTAAGAATATTTTTTTGATTCAGCCGCTCAATTGCTTCTGTTCTGCTGACAAAAACCAGCTTAAGCCGATTGCACTTTGAAGAAAAAATCACAAAGTGGTTTCGGCGTGGTTGAAAAATACGTGCGAACGTGTTAGATCTATGCAATTAAAAATCAGCGCACGCTTTTTGCTGAGTCCAAGGAGATAATTATGGGAATGGATGTTGCAACCTTTGCCAAACAGCTCAGGGAAGATGGTATCGAAGCCGCTAAAGCCGAAGCTGCCAAGATTCTGACTGATGCCCGCAAAGAGGCCGAAAAAATTGTCAGCGTCGCGCAAAACGATGCTGCCAAGCTTGATAAAGAGGCCAAACACAGAATACAACAGGAAAAACACCGCTCTGAAGACGAAATGCGACTGGTCGCGCGCGATCTCGTCAGCAGTTTTCGCAAGCGGATAGAAGAGGTCGGTGCCCGCCTTCTCAAAGAGAAGGTTGCCGAAGGCCTTAACGACAAAGAAGTTATTAAAACTGCTATTGTTGAAATGCTCAAGGTACAGTCTGATAAAAAAGACTGGGAAGTATCACTTGGCGCCAAAATTGCCAAACCTCTTGCCGATGTTGTTATTGCGCAGTTCAAAGAAAAAGGTGCTGTCGTAAAACTCGGTCAGGAACTTGGCAAGGCTGGTTTCGAAATGCGCGCTGGCGGCGGCAGTGAAGTGTTTGAACTGACCGACGAATCAGTGACCGAAACTTTTAAAAAGCTGCTTTCGCCAGAACTCAAAAAGCTCCTGCAGGCTTGATAAAGGCGGTTTACCGTGTCTGACAATCTTTTTTATCTGTTGACGCTTTTGCCGTCATTGCCAAATCTTGGTGAGCCGCTGGCGCCCGAAGATGCCATGGCGAAGATTCGCGAAGAGAGCGGCGAAAACCTGCTTCTGCTCGCTGACCTGCTCGATTGTGAAAACGAGATCGAGAAGTGTGCTTTTCATTATTACATACAGGGTTCCAGAGAGTATGCTCCGCAACTCTCTGAAAGGTTGCCAGAAAGTTTTCATGAACTTTTCGCAACGTATCATAACAGAGACGAAGCAGACTGGATGACCGCAGTTTATGCGGCCTGGTTCGAGTTGTTGCTCGAAACCGGTGATGCCACAGGCTCAGGATTGCTCAAAGAGTGGGCAAAATGGGAATATTCGCTGCGCACCCGACTGCGTATCGAGCGGCTGCGCGCCGCTGGCCGGCTTCCTGCCGACCCTGACAGCATTGTTCCTGAATTCATGAATGAACTGACAGAGCAACCCGACCATCAGCACCTTGTTGATTTTGTCAAAACTTTCTCTGAGCCGATGCGGGCCGAAAAGTTCCTGGATCAGGCCAGAATCGATTACTTGCGCCGGGCAGTAGCCCAGTTCTCTTTTTCCGTCGATGAACTGGTCGCTTATATGCTCGAACTGCGCATTCACTTACGCTATGCACGCTTAAGCCCCGAAAAAGGGCGCAAACTTCTCGAGGAGGTTACCAGGCTGTGAGTACAACCGGTCGAATAGTTACTGTTTATGGCAATATGGTTACAGCAGAATTTGAAGGTTCAGTTCGACAGAACGCGGTTGCTTATTGTCAGCGCACTGACGGAGTCAGACTCATGTCTGAAATCATCAGGGTTCGCGGAAAACGTTGCGACATGCAGGTTTTCGAGCTTACCCGTGGGCTGAAAGTAGGGGACGCAGTTGAAATAACCGACGAATTGCTTTCGGTAGAATTAGGGCCTGGCTTGATCGGGATGATCTATGATGGATTGCAGAATCCGTTACCGGAAATGGCCGAAAAGGTTGGCAAATTTCTCGAACCCGGTCATTATCTCAAAGCTCTTGATCGCGCGCAGCAGTGGGAATTCGCACCGGTCGCCAGTGTTGGTGATACTGTCAGCGCTGCTGAGAACCTGGGCAAGGTTAAAGAGAAAATTTTTGATCACTACATCATGGCGCCATTCACCCTCAACGGCGAGTGGAAAGTCAAAAAAGTCGCCGCCGCCGGCAAATACAAAGTTGAAGACGAAATCGCCGTGCTCGAAAAAGATGGCGAAACGGTCTCAGTCAACATGATTCAGCGCTGGCCCGTTCGTATGCCGCTTGGCATCTATAACGAACGCCTGCTGCCAACTGAGCCGATGGTAACCAAACAGCGCATTATCGATACTTTTTTCCCGGTCATGCTTGGCGGAACCTATTGTATTCCTGGCCCATTCGGCGCCGGTAAAACCGTTCTGCAGCAGATCACCAGTCGCCACGCCGAAATCGACCTGGTTATTGTGGCTGCCTGCGGTGAGCGCGCCGGTGAAGTCGTTGAAACTCTTCGCGAATTCCCGCACCTCAAAGATCCGCGCACTGGTAAGACCTTGATTGAGCGAACGATCATCATTTGTAATACTTCGAGTATGCCGGTTGCCGCTCGTGAATCATCTGTTTATACCGCGATTACCCTCGGCGAATACTATCGCCAGGTTGGTCTTAATGTGTTGCTGCTTGCCGACTCTACTTCACGTTGGGCTCAGGCACTGCGCGAAATGAGCGGTCGCCTCGAAGAAATTCCCGGCGAAGAAGCTTTTCCGGCTTATCTCGAAAGCTCTATTGCCCGCTTCTACGAACGCGGCGGTATCGTTGAACTCAAAGATGGCCGTAAAGCCTCGTTAACCGTTGGTGGCACTGTCAGTCCCGCCGGCGGAAACTTTGAAGAACCCGTTACTCAGGGCACACTCAAGGTTGTCGGCGCCTTTCTCGGTCTCTCTTACGCACGCTCTTACGCCCGCCGTTTCCCGGCCATTGACCCGCTCGAATCCTGGTCAAAATATAGCGGCACCATTGCTGGTGAAAAAGTGGCCTGGGCACATGCCTTTTTGCGCCGCGGCAAGAGCATTTTTGAAATGATGCAGGTCGTTGGTGAAGAAGGTACTTCGATTGACGACTTCGTTATCTATCTCAAGTCAGAATTTCTCGACAACGTTTATCTGCAGCAGAACTCTTTCGACGAAGTCGATGCCGCCTGCCCGACCGACCGTCAGGAACATCTTTTCGAAAAGGTCTGCAACGTGCTCAAACATGAGTTTGTTTTTGCCGACAAAGCCGCTGCTCGCGACATGTTCTTTACCCTGACCGAGCAGTTCCGTAACTGGAACTATGCGCCCTGGCAGACTGATCGCATGAAAGAGGCAGAAGCAGAAATCTCGAAGAGTCTGAGCAGCAAGGAGGCCGCACATGCGTAAGTATTACACCCAGATTGACAACATCGCCGGTAACGTAGCCACTCTTAAGGCCTCTGGCGTAGCTTACGAAGAACTCGCGGTCGTCGAAGGATCATGGGGCAAATCACTTGCTCAGGTTATCAGAATCAGTGATGACAACGTGTCATTACAGGTATTTGCCGGCACTCGCGGCGTATCGACCGGTGACAAGGTGTCGTTTCTCGGATCATCAATGCGCTTCAGCTTCTCTGATGATCTTTTTGGTCGCGTATTTTCAGGCGGCGGCGAGCCACGTGATGGTCGCAGCGAACTGACTGACAACCTTATCGAGGTCGGTGGGCCGTCGGTTAACCCGGCAGTGCGCCTGATGCCGCATCGCATGATTCCGACCAATATTCCGATGATCGATGTTTTTAATACGCTCGTCGAAGGTCAGAAACTGCCGATTTTCTCGATTCCGGGCGAACCCTATAACGAACTGCTGGCGAGAATCGCTCTGCAGGCCGAAGCAGATGTTATTATCTTTGGCGGCATGGGCCTTAAATATGATGAATACCTGTTTTTCAAGAATCAGCTCGAAGAGGGCGGCGCAATGGCGCGCACGATCATGTTCGTTCACACCGCTTCTGACCCGGTAGTTGAATGTCTGCAGACGCCAGATATCGCTCTTACCGTGGCCGAACGCTTTGCTGTTCAGGGCAAGAGAGTTCTCGTGCTGCTTACCGACATGACCAACTTTGCCAACGCACTGAAAGAAATCTCGATCACCATGGAACAGATCCCGTCTAACCGCGGATACCCCGGCGATCTTTATTCACAGCTGGCCTCGCGCTATGAAAAAGCCGTTGTTTTCGAAGAAGGCGGCTCGATCACGCTGATGGCAGTTACCACCATGCCGGGCGACGACGTAACCCACCCGGTTCCTGACAACACCGGCTACATTACCGAAGGCCAGTTCTACCTCAAGAACGGTGTTATCGACCCATTTGGTTCGCTTTCTCGCCTTAAACAGCAGGTTAATGCGAAGACTCGCGATGACCACCGCGCGATCATGGATGGCTGTATTCAGCTCTACTCAACCTGCCGCGAAACCAGAGAAAAGCGCGCCATGGGCTTCGAAATGTCAGACTGGGATCAGAAACTGCTCAAATACGGCGACAGCTTTGAAAAGCAAATCATGAGCTTTTCAGCCAATGTTAATCTTTTTGACGCACTTCAACAGTGCTGGGAAATACTGGCTGCGCATTTTGAACCGCGAGAAACCGGTATCAGAGCGAGCTTGTGTGACCAGTTCTGGCCCAAACAACAATAGCGAGGCATTATGGCTGAAAAAATCAAGAAGACCAGACCGGAACTGCTGAAACAGCGGCGAAAACTCGCCATGTTCAGTCGGTTCTTGCCGACTCTGGTGCTCAAGAAACAACAGATTCAGTCTGAAATTCTCAAAGTGCGGGCGCAGCGAGCCAAGCTCGACGAAAAGATGCAGGCAATGATTGCCCGCAGTGATGACTGGGCTGCTTTGTTTTCAGAATCTTTACCAGGCCCGATAACCAGACTGATAAAAGTAAAAGGCATTGAGCGCGGTTTGAAAAATGTTGCCGGTATCAAGTTGCCGATCGTTACCCGGGTTGAATATGAGGTGAGCGACTACAGCCGCCTCAGCACTCCGTTATGGGTTGATGCCGGACTCGAGTTCCTCAAAGAGTTGCTTGAACTTCGCGAACACATGAAAGTCCTTTACGAACAGGAAGCCGTTTTGCAGAAAGAACTGCGAAAGGTTACTCAGAGAGTTAACCTGTTCGAAAAGGTTATGATTCCGCAGGCGAAAGAGAATATCAGACTCATCCGTATCTGTCTGGCTGAAGAGCAGACGGCAGCCGTTGGCCGATCTAAGATCGCCAAGGGCAAGTCGGCAGAATGAGGAGCTAACAATGATCAATCCGATGAAAAAACTTCTGCTTGCTGCCAGAACCAGTGACCGACAGGCTGTTCTAGAGGAGCTTAGAGAAGCCGAAATAGTTCATGTCGATCCTGTCATAGCCGAAAAGGTGGTTGTACCAGCGACTCTCAACGAGTCTATCGAGAATACCCGCAAGGTAATCGCACTGTTACAGCAGTTAAACCCTGATCTCAAGGGCAAGCTCGCGACGCCAGGTACTCCATCTCGGCTGATCGAAGAGGCGCTGACCCACGAAAAGGTTATCCCGGAACAGCGTGACAAGGTTCTCGCTCTGCGTCAGGAACTCGAAGAAACCGCTGCCTGGGGGAATCTTGGCCTCAAAGATATCACATGGCTCGAAGAGAACGGTCTTAAGATCGACTTTTATCGCGGCCCCGCAACTGATTCTGCAGAAATCGCGGCAGAATTCGTCGTCGAGATAACACAGGTCGGCGACACCTCGCTGTTTATGACGGCTTCACGCTACCCGGCAGGCGTCTCTGAAAAATTTGCCAGAGTGGCTCGCCCGTCTCGCGAAATTGAGGCGATAACGGCTGAAATCAATGTCTGCCAGAAGATAATATCTGAACAGGAGCACGCGTTGGCCTGTATCGCCATGCGCCTGCCCGATATTGAAGCCTATTACACTAAGTTGCTTAACCGCAAACGTTTTACTGAAGTCGAAAACGGCGTTCACGGCGAAGAAGAGATTTTCGTTCTTACCGGTTGGTGCCCGATCGACAAAATAGCTGATCTTAAAACCAGCTTTGAAGAAGCAGAATTGCCGATTGCTCTCGATTTCAGCGACCCGGCTGAAGACGAAATTCCGCCAACCAGCCTTAAAAACACCCAATGGGCCAGCAGTATTCAGCCGCTCTATGACTTCATGGGCATGGTGCCGAGCTATAACGAGCCTGATACCAGCGGCCTGTTTTTGTCGATGCTCACTGTTTTTGCAGCTTTTCTGGTTGCCGATGCCGGCTACGGTCTGTTGGTCGTGATTGCCTTGCTGGCGGCCTACAAGCCGCTGGTAAATCGTGGCGCTGATCGCAACTTTCTTCACCTCGGACTGTTTTTGTTTGGCGGCATTGCGGTTTACGGCTTGCTTACCAACACCTGGTTCGGCGAAACCTGGCATCTTTTCAGTCGCTATGATTTCGACCCAAACTCGAAATCTGGAACAATCATTTTGCAGGGGATATGCTTTTTAATGGGCGTATCGCACCTTACTGTTGCGCACGTCATGAAAATGCGCCGCCGCAGGCGAGATCTGTCGCTGCTTTCTGATGTCGGCTGGATTGTGTTTCTCTGGGCCATGTATGGTGTCATCTGCAAGCTCATTCTTAAAGAACCCTTTGTGTTGCCGTTTGAATTCATCATGCCGATGTTCAAGATTTCGGCAGTGCTGATTCTTCTGTTTACCGCACCTTCGCTCAACCCGCTTAAGTGTATCCCGGCTGGTATCGGCGCGGTGCTGCAGAACGCTTCGAACTGCTTTTCCGATATCGTCAGCTATATCAGGTTGTGGGCTGTTGGTCTTGCCGGCAGCAAGGTTGCCGGAGCATTCAACAATATCGCCGAAATGCTGCCGATGCTGATGAAGATTCCGGTTTACATTGCCGGACATGGCATCAACATGATTCTGGGTATTATCGCCATACTTGCACATGGCGTTCGTTTGAACCTTCTTGAGTTCTCAAATCATCTCGAACTCGAATGGTCTGGCCGTAAGTATGATCCTTTCAAGGAAATCAAGTAATCAACTCTCTTTAAGGAGCAAGAAAATGTTAGCAATGCTGGGAAAACTCTCTCTGGGTCTGATAATGGGTTTTGGTGGACTGGGCAGCAGCCTGGGAATCAAGGCCGCAGGAACTGCTGCTGCTGCCGGTTGGGCAAAAGAAGGCAAAGAAGGCAAACCACTCTCTGGTAAGTTCAGCGGTCTGGTCGGTATGCCGGTCAGTCAGACCCTTTACTGCATGATTCTTTACTTCCTTATGGAACCATTTGCAGGTGTCCCAGAGAATGGCGGAGTGCTTTTTGGCATCGCCCTTGGCGTTGGCATGTGTGAGCTTATTTCGGCTTATGTTCAGGGTATGATCGGTGGCGCCGGCATCAGAGCTCTCGTCGACAATGGTGGCAAAGGCTTCGGTAACATCATCGTGGCCATGGGTATCGCCGAATCGGTTGGCCTGTTCGCCATGGTCGTCGGCATTCTCATCCTTAACTCAAACGTCATGGTTAAAGCGGCTGAAATAGCAGCTACAGCCCCCTGATAAACTGCTTTTGTCTGTTTGTGCAGAACCGGCCGACGTTACCGCGTCGGCCTGCTTCGTTTTAGGCCACTCAGGCCCCGCAAAAAATGCCGCGCGTTTACTCAGGCGGTTGTGGTATACTCTTAAAAAAGCAGATTTTTCAGGAGTGCTAAACAATGGCCCGACTTTTTGGAACTGATGGCGTTAGAGGCCTGGCAAACAAGTTTCCGCTTGATGGCAACACCGTTTTTCGTATTGCGCAGCTGGCCACCCGTCAGCTCATGCTCAATCACAAAAAACAGGGTCGTCCGGTCTTTATCGCCAAAGATACTCGTCGCTCTGGCGACATGCTAGAACACGTTGTTGCTGCTGGTGTTGCCTCTATGGGCGCCGAAGCACGCCTGCTTGGCGTTCTGCCAACTCCGTCTGTCGCTTTTATAACCCGTGAATTGCAGGGTATGGGCGGTGTCATGCTCAGCGCTTCGCACAACCCCTTTTTCGATAACGGCATAAAAATATTTGGTGCCGACGGCTATAAAATATCTGACGCTGTCGAAGAAACAATCGAAAAAGATCTTATTGCTGGCGGAAAAGTTGAATTGCCGACTGGTGCCGAGGTCGGGTTTGTCAGCCACGACGACTCTTCAGCCAGTTTCTGGCTCAGTAATCTGGCACGGGTTGCCGGAGAGAATGTTGGTTCGCGTCGCCTCAAAATCGCGCTTGATTGCGCCAATGGCGCGCTTGCACGCTGGGCTCCCAAATTTTTCGCAGACCTGGGTTACAGTGTTGACGCTATTGGTGTGAATCCAGATGGTGTTAATATCAACGATGGGTGTGGCTCAACTTGTATTGCATCGATACTCAATGTCATGAAGAAAGAGCATTTTGATGTTGGCTTCTCATTTGATGGCGATGCTGACCGGGTAATTGCTATTTCGAGCGATGGCGATGTTATCGATGGCGATTTTATTCTTGCCATAACCGCCAAATATCTCAAAGACCGTGAAAAATTACCGGGCAACGCTCTGGTGACCACGGTAATGGCAAATCTTGGCCTCGATCTGGCCATGCGCAATAATGATATCAAGGTATTCAAGACCAGAGTGGGTGACCGCTACGTTCTTGAAGAAATGCAGAAAAACCAGGCAGTCGTCGGTGGCGAGCAGAGCGGACACATCATTCTGGCCGAACATGCCACTACCGGGGATGGCCTGTTGACTGCGTGTAACCTGCTCAGAATTATGCGTGAAACCGGCGCAACCATCAAGGAACTCAGCGGCGTGATGAGCAAGTTGCCGCAGGTGCTCGTTAACATTCGCGTCAAAACCAAAGATTTCGATAATGTTCCAGAGATTGTCGAAGCTATCCGAGACACCGAAAAGCGTCTTTCCGGGCGCGGAAGAGTTCTGGTGCGACCCTCCGGAACTGAGAACCTCGTGCGGGTAATGGCCGAAGGGCCAGACGAAGGCGAAATTAAGGGACTGGTCGAAAGTATTGCCAGAACCATCTCAAGTTATCTTTGCTGATGCCATGCGCAAAGCATTTTACAGCCTGCTGATTGTCGTTGCGTTGCTACAGCTGACTGGTTGTTGCGGGCGCAGTACTTTGCCGCCGCCCGGGCGCCCTGAAAATACCAGCAGCGCTAAGGCTGCCGCCGGCTCCGTTACCGCTTCAGGTTCACACTCTGTCACGGTTGAACGGCCGCTTGAAATGCTTGACAGCACTGGTTTGAATTACTCGATCGACACGCCGGGTGGTGTGTCTGGCGGCAAAAAAAAGTCAGAAACTGGCTCGTTTTTTGAGAAGCAGTATATGCAAGGCGTAGAACTCATGGAAAAGGGCGAGTTCACTAACGCTATCACCCTTTTTGACGAACTGGCCAAAAGATACCCGAACACAGAAGAAGCTAGCATTGCCGAGCTTTGCATCGCTGAACTGTATTTTCGTAACAAATCTAACGACATGGCGCTGAAAATCTATCAGCGCATCGTTGAAACTTACCCGCATTCGCACGCCGCCGAAAATGCGCGTGCCGGTATCGAGTATCTGCAGAGCTTTGACCGATTTGCCGACGAGCATGTCTCGCCTGATATCGAGGGGCGCAAAAGGAGAGGCTACTGATGCGACAACGGGCAGCGTTTTCTTTGGTCGAGGTTTTGCTGGCGGTTTTTATTATTGGCGTTGGTGTTGTGCCGGTGTTGATGATGTTCATACAGGGGACGCGCACTGTCGAAAAGGGCGGGGTGATTCTCGAAGCTTCGATCGCGGCACAGAACATTCTTGACCGTGCCCGCAGCGACTCCTTTATCTGGCAGGCTGCGCCAATAACCATTAATATTCCTGACCGCAATTACCCCGAGTTCACGCTGCCAGAAACCTTTCGCCAGAAATATCAGGCATCTGGAACACTGGTAATCGAAGAAGCTCCCGATCACACTGTTATCGGCACCGGCGCGAAAGAGACCAATCTTTTGCAGCTGACGGTTATTCTAAACTGGCAGGAAAGTGGCATAGAAAAAGAATTTCGTCTGCTCAATTATCGAGCGAACACTAATACTGTTAATCTGAAGACTTCCTCAACATTCTAAACCATGATTAAATATCGCGCTGACAAGGGTTTTACTCTGATTGAACTGAGCGTTTCAGTTCTGGTGATCGCGCTTATGATTCTGGTGCTCATCATGGTGTTTCGCAGCAATCTGCAGACTTTTAAATGGGGTCAGCAGCACATGGAATTCAACCAGAAAATCCAGCTGGTCATGAAGCAGATATTCACTGACTTCAAGCAGATCAACCCGATTCTGGCTCAGGACGAAGATGGGCACATCTTTTTGCAGGGCGAAAAAATTGGCGATCTTTTTCCGAACCTGGTTACAATTTTCGACAAGGACAAAGAGCCTGAAAATGGCGGCGAAGAGGTTGCCTTTTTCCTGACTTCCTTTACCGACCTTACGCAGCGCGATCATATCAAATATTTTATTGATAAAAATGAGCTGATCAGGCAAAAGACCGATTATAACGGCAATGTTAAACGTTCTGTCATCGCCGAACAGGCTTCAAACCTGTTTTTCTCTGAAGACACTGGCGATATCAGGCAGATCAAAATCAAGTTGACCCTGACTGATCCGAAAAAACCGGAGCGCTCAGAGAAGATCGACTTTGCGGTAAAGCTCGAAACCGACCTTGTCTGCGTAAAGACTGTGAGGGAATATGACTGATTCACGCCATAAAAAAAGCGCCCGGCAAGGGTTTATTGCCATGGTATCGCTCATTTTGCTGGTCATATTCGCTATTCTTGGCGTGGCATACTGGCTGAGCTCAAGGCTGACCACTGATATGATCTTTGCTGAATCACAGCGTATAAAAGCGAGAAATTTCGCCCAGGCTGCGCTCGAAAAGGTTAAGATTAATATAACGAACCAGTATTTGATGAACAATCATGATCTCGAATACCCGCCGCGTTACACCAACGACCGGGTTACTAAAGAATACAACATTCAGTTTGCCGATGGCGAATTTAAAGTGATCAGCGTCAAGCCTTATGAACAGGGGGGGCGGCGCTTCTACAACGTTGCACACCATAGCAAAGGCGTTAAAATAGGCAATTATGACATCTGGGAAGTAACCACTAACGGTGTGGCCAAGTCTACCGGTATTACCGCCGAGTTGCGGGCCCTGGTCAAGATCTATCGCGATTATGTTGTTTATTAAATGCATTTGAGGAGCAACAGATGAGAAAAATTCTGCTTTTTGCAGTGCGGGTAATTGGTCTCGCCATTCTGATCTGCGCCTGCCCGCAGCTGTCGGCGCAGTCGTCAAGCGACGCTCCGTCAGACTCTGATCTGATGTTTTCGGCTCAGGTGCATGGTGATATCTATGGTCAGCCAAAGGTCATCGATGATTTTGATGGTGATGGTCTCAAAGACATCATTTTTGGCGCCACTGACGGGAAGGTACATATCTTTTCGACGACCGGTCGCGAGATCTTCAGGCCGCCATACTGGCCCAAGCAGACCGGAGGCCCGATTCTTGCCGATGTTCAGCTTGCCGATCTTACCAAAGATGGCACCACCGAGATTATCGTAGCTTCACAGGATGGCAAAATTTATTGCCTTAATGCTCTTGGTCGCGAAAAATGGGTGCTCAACACCCGTGGCAAAATTCTTATTTCGGCGCCTGAGATTGCAGATGTTGATGGCAGCGGCATGCTCAATCTGTTTATCGGTTCAAAGTCAGGAATGGTCAGCCGTATCGATGAGAACGGCCACCTTATCTGGGAAGTAAGAATGAACACATCGGTTTCTGCAGCGGTTGTGGCGCGCGATCTTGATGGCTCAGGCATCAAAGAGATTATCGCCAAAGACGACGGCGGTAAAGTGACGGTTCTGGGCGCGACCGGCGTGCCAAAGCAGGGCTGGCCGCAGGAGACGGCGGCGAACATGACCTGGCCGTTCAACGTTGATGCCGGCGATATTAATGGTGATGGCATAAAAGAGATTTTCACTACCACCCCCGACAAGAAATTTGTCATGTGGAACACCGAAGGACAGCGGATTGCCGAATTTCCGCTTTCAGATGGTGCGCATACTGCTCCGCGCCTTGCCGATCTTGATGGTGACGGGCGCGATGAATTCATTATTGCTCAGGCAGACGGTACTATAACTGTTTGTGACCGCAATGGCCAGGCCAAGGCGGGCTGGCCTTTCAAGACCGGACACGCCATTTACCACGCGCCACGCATTATCGATATCGATGGTGATGGCCGTCCCGACCTGGTTTTTACCGCATGGAATCCTGAGGGTGTTGGCATCAAGGCAGGGTATGTCATGGCGCTTTCGCGGAATGGCACGCCGCTGCCGGGTTATCCCAAGTATATTGGCAAGACGGTTGCTCCGCTTACCTTTGCTGATCTCAACAACAACGGCTATCTTGAGATGATCGCCGCCGGTGGTATCAATTACACCGGAAAGCAGTTGCATGTTTTTAAAACGCGCGCCCGCAATCACATTAAAATAGCCGTTCTTGGCCAGGAAGTCTTTTTTAAATGATGCTACGCCTGCTAAAACTATCCGGGCTGATTGCTGTTATACTGCTGTTTCATTCTGACTGGAGGCTGGTCAAAGCCCAGACCCACGAAGACATCAGCGGCTTTCTACAACAGGGGCAAGATTGCTATAAGCGTGGTGATCTCACTGGTGCTGCGCTTGAGTTCGAAAACGTTCTGATGCTTGATCGTCAGAATTTTGCGGCTCGGGTCTGGTTGACTCAGGTTTACATCGATCTCAAGGCGCTGGAAAAGGCGCGCAAAATTTTGCGTGAGGCGTCATTGCAGGCTCCCGACCATCCGCGCGTCATCGAACTCCAGAAAATGCTTGGCGGTATCAAAACTCCCGTCTCAATGCTTAACATCGATCCGGTTAAAACCGAAACTCTCTCGCTGATAGGTTCTGGCACCCGTCTGCGGCGTTACGGTCTGGTGATTCCTGAGGCAAAAGTAGCTTCAGACAGCAGCGAACGCGATCTGCTGGTTTTCGACGACATCGAAATTACCAGCGAAAAGCCACGCGAGCCAGACCTCGAACTTGAGACCTATTTTGGTAAAGAGAGTGGCCCGCTGGCCGAGGTTTTCACAACTCTTGACCGCTCTGGGCTTAATCCCGCTCTCGATCTGTATTTTACAAAAATGTTCGCTGATCCGGCTCTGGGGGCAATAGATGACAAAGGACTGCTGACGCGTGCTGACCAGGTGTATTCGGCACGGTTCAAGGTCGATCCCGACAATCTTGAGACCCGTTATTACTTCGCGGCGCTGCAGTATATGAACGGTATGTACCCTTATGCCGAAGAGCTTTTTGCGACAATCCGCAAGGCGCCCGGCGAATATGCGTCACGTATGGCTCCATTCATTTCAGGTATCGACAAATGGCGCGAACAGGAAAACACCAGGGTGGCGATGTTGAAGCAGGCTGAAGAAGAACGCCTGGCCCGCGAAGCCATGGAAAAAGAAGAAGAAGAGCGTTATAAAAGAGAAGAGCTGGCGCGCAGCAACCGCCGCCGCCGCACCGATAATGTCGCAAGTGGTTCGCAACCGGCAACGCCAGAAGGCGCCGCGCAGGGTTTGCATGGTGAGGGTTACGACCTTTACAAGCGTGGCAAGCTTGATGAAGCTCTCGAAAAATACGCGGCCGCTCTTGAACAACACGGCGAAAACCCTGAACTCAACTATCACATGGGGCTTGCCTGGACCGACAAGGGCCTCGCCGGCGATTCTGCCGCTTTTGAACGCGCCATTTCATCGTTCCAGCGTGTTATTAGCCTGGTTCCAGACAGTAAACTCGCTAAAGATGCGCAAGCCATGATAAGAGATATTGACTCGGCAAAAAAAACTCTTGGCGAGTAGTTGACCTTTATAAATCGGCGCTGATTGTGCTATACTTTGATAGCGCCAAATTTAGGGAAGCGAATTAATGAAGACACAACCAGTTGCACTTGTTCGAGAAACTGATCCCGTAGCCGCCCGGCAGAAAGCTGGCATCTCTGATGGCATAGCGCTCGAAGTTCCTGCCACTCTTCCTTTCGAAGGCTTCACCTATCTAAAAAAAGAATGGGTAGACCAGGAAGACGACATCGAATCCGTAACTTTCGGCATGGCGCTGGGGCACTTGAACAGCCCGGTTAACTGGGAAAACACCGAGACCTTCACCATGATGCCAGAATGGGGAACGGCTCCACTACGCCGCTCATGGGTTGTTCGCATTCCCACGCACTACGACGGAGCCGAGCGCTATCTGTTTCATTACTTTTTTCAAATTCGTTATAGCAACGGTACTGAGAAGGTCAGCGATAATTTTACCCAGCTGATTATGCCAAAGACTATTGAATTTATCGATCATTCCGGCAGCTGTGTACACATTCGTCTGCACTGGAGCCTTGGTAACTGGGCATATCCACAGAATACCGAGCTCGAAGTAGAAGGCGTTGACTGGGGCAGCGAATTCTCGGTCAGCCACGTTGCCTATCGTTCTGGAGACCCGCTCTATGAACATGGTCGCATGGCGGCGGTAAAAAAAATTGACATGCCCAGGGTATTCAAAGCTCAGATCTGGGCTCCACGTGGTGAAGAAATCAATTATTGTTTCAATATGTTGTCGGTCGACCAGCACGGAAACCAGCAGCAGAAATGGGATAATAACGGTGGCGAAAACTTTAAGATGACTATTTAAGCCAGGAGATATTCAAACAATGAGACATCCCGACATTCTTTCTCGTGAAGGCAGCATTCTTCTCATCTGTGATGTTCAGAAAAAGTGCATCAAGCCAATCTACAAAAAGGAAGCTATGATCAATAACGTCAAATCGCTGGTCGCGTTTGCTGGTATGATCGGCCTTCCCATCCTGCTGACCGAACTTTCGCCACAAAAATTCGGTGGAACTATCGAAGAAATCAAAAAACTTGTACCCAGACTAGAACCAATTAAACGCAGTCGCTACAGCTGCTTCGGCAGCGAAGACCTCACTCTTCGCCTTGAAGCAATGAACACCAACACCCTCATCGTTGCCGGCATGGAAACCCACATTTCAATTTGCCCGACGGTTCTCGATGCTCTCAGTCGCGGTTATCGCGTGCATGTGGTTCTCAACGCCACAAGTTCGACCAAAAAGGTCAACTGGCATGTTGCGCTTGATAAAATGCGACGCGCCGGCGCTGTTGTTACCACCATGGAAATCGTAATGCACGAAATGATTGGCCGCGTTGATGATCCTAATTACGACAAATTCATGGAACTGGCGAGGCGGGAAGCCGATCTCTGATGAACCTGCCTTATGCCGATAATTCGGCGCCGGCCACCTTTCTTATTGGTGGCACCGGCGCCGGAAAAACTGAACTTGCTCTTAACCTTTCGCTTTATAAGGCGCACCGTTACCAGAAATCGACGCTTATCGACTTTGATATTGTCAACCCGTTTTTTCGGGTGCGCAAGCTGCGAGCCGAAGTCGAGAAGCACAATGTTTCGGTAATTTGTCCGATCAGTCGGGTTGTATCAGGTGATATTCCGGCATTGCCGGCAGAAGCCTGGGGTGCGGTTGAAGATACATCTCTGCCGATTGTCTGCGATATCGGTGGTGGCGAACCCGGTCTACGTCCACTCGCACGCATGAGTGAGCTCGCGCTGGCCCGTAAAGCCAATGTGTTTTTTGTCATCAATCCTTATCGCCCGGGCTTTGCAAAGCCAGAAGACATTGCCGAAAATTTTCAGCACATGTGCGGCCTGAGCGCGATGAAAGCCACTCACATCGTTGCTAATCCCAACATTGGCAGCGAAACAACTGTCGAGCTTTTTGTTGATGGTCTGGCGCGGGTAAAGAAATTCGCCGAAACCGTAAAGCTGCCGATCGCGTTTTGTGTGGCGGCTGCCGGGCTTGCCCGCGAACTTGGCGCTGTTGCCACAGAATTGCCGGGGTTTGCCGAGTATGACGGGTTGCCTTTGTTCGTGCTCGAACGCTACTGGAGCGTTCCGTGGCATTTTGGCACTGTTCATGATGAGCAGTGATAAGGTTGATCGCGCGTAGTCGCTTTTTTATCGCCCGCATTTTTTCAAGGTTTTTGCAGCTTAATAATTGAAAAATTTTCCGTTAAGTTGTATCTATATGTCAAACAGGTTGATTCGGCCTTGGCGCTGATTTGATCACCGAATATCGACCGGCCTGCAAGGAGATAAAAACAGCATGGGAAAGGAAACCGAAGAAATCATCATGGCTGGTTTTGGCGGCCAGGGCATACTTTTCTTAGGAAAAGTCCTGGCAGAAACCGGTATGCTGACAGGACAGAACGTCTCGTGGATCCCGGCTTACGGTCCTGAAATGCGTGGCGGCACTGCCAACTGCTCAGTGGTAATTTCGAGAAACGAAATTGCCTCTCCGATAGTGACTGAGCCTGACACACTGATTGCGATGAATATACCCTCGGTCGCCAGATTTGTTGACAAGATAAGGCCGGGTGGCACTCTGATTTACAATTCATCGCTGATCGATCAGAAAGAATTTCGCTCTGACATCAAGGTTTGCGCTATTCCTGCCAATCAGCTCGCCAACGAAGTCGGCAGCGACAAAGTTGCAAATGTAGTAATGGCTGGCGCTTATGCCCGGTTCAGTGATATGATGAATTTCGACGCCTTTATCAAGGCTTTTCCGACACTGGTGCCCGGTAAAAAGAAAGAGTTGCTTGAACTCAATCTGGCGGCACTTAAAAAAGGTTATGACTGCGCGAACAGCACGCATTGACCACACTCCGGAGGGAAGACAAAATGTCAAAATGGGTTATTAACGAAAATCTCTGCAAGGGTTGCGGAATCTGCATAGCACGCTGCCCTCTCAAGATTCTTGCTTTTGCCGATCATCTCACGTCCAAGGGCGTGCATCCGGCAGCAATGACTGATGAGGCTAAGTGCACCAGCTGCGCCATCTGTGCCAGAAGCTGTCCTGACGTAGCTATTGAAATTTACAAAGAAGAAAAATAAGGAGCTGAGAAATGGCTGAAAAGGTACTGATGAAAGGGAATGAAGCAATAGGCGAAGCTGCTGTGCTGGCCGGTTGCAGATACTATTTCGGTTATCCTATTACTCCGCAGTCTGAGCTGCCGGCTTATCTGTCCAAGCGCCTTCCCGAAGTTGACGGCGTATTTGTTCAGGCCGAAAGCGAAGTTGCCGCGATAAATATGGTTTATGGCGCAGGCAGCGCCGGCGCCAGGGTTATGACCTCCAGTTCAAGCCCCGGCATAAGTCTTAAACAGGAAGGCATCTCTTATATCGCTGGTGCCGAAATTCCTTGTCTGCTGGTGAATGTCGTGCGTGGCGGCCCGGGCCTTGGCAATATCGCCCCGGCTCAGTCCGATTACTGGCAGGCTACCCGCGGCGGTGGCCACGGTGATTACCGCACCCTGGTACTGGCGCCCAATTCGGTTCAGGAAATGGCCGATATGACTGTTGCCGGTTTCGAGTTTGCCGACCGTTTCAGAAACCCGGTATTGCTTCTTTCTGACGGCGTTCTTGGCCAGATGATGGAACCAGTTAGCCTTCCAGATCCGGTTGATTACGATATAGACAGCAAAAAGTGGGCTCTTGGCTATAATAGCAAGGAAAAACACGAAAGAAACCTCTGTTCATCTATCTTTCTTGACGTCGATGAGCTCGAAGAACATAACTGGCACCTGTATCAAAAATACCAGGTTATGACCGACCTTTTCAGCACCGGCGAATACAAAGATTTCGCGGTCGAAGAGCATCTCTGCGATGATGCTGAAATCATTCTGGTCGGCTATGGCATTATTTCACGTATTCTTAAAACCGTTGTCGAAAAGTGCCGAAAACGTGGCATTAAAGCCGGTCTGGTGCGCCCGAAGGTTCTCTGGCCATATCCTGCTCACGTATTTGAAAGGCTTGCAAAAACCGCTAACCAGTTCCTGGTTGTCGAAATGTCATGCGGCCAGATGGTCGAAGATGTCAAGTTGTCGGTGAATGGCAAAAAACCGGTTTATTTCTTCGGAAGAACCGGTGGCACCATTCCTTCTGATTTCGAGATTCTCAACGAAGTCGACAAACTTGTAAGACCCGACTGAAAGGAGCCAGGATAAATGAAAAAAATATTTTCACGACCCGAGAGCATGAGCAAAAAGCCGTTCCACTATTGTCCAGGTTGCGATCACGGGGTTATTCACCGCCTGATTGCCGAAGTAATAGATGAACTCGAAATCAAGAACCGCACCATCGGTGTTGCACCAGTTGGCTGCTCGGTTTTTGCCTATGATTATTTTGATGTTGATTTCAACCAGGCGCCACATGGCCGCGCGCCTGCAGTTGCCACTGGTATAAAACGTGTCAGACCAGACTCAATTGTGTTCACCTACCAGGGTGACGGCGATCTGGCCGCCATCGGTACCGCCGAAATTATTCATGCCGCCAACCGTGGCGAAAACATCACCGCGGTTTTCATCAATAATGCTATTTATGGTATGACTGGTGGGCAAATGGCGCCAACCTCGTTGATCGGCATGAAAACCCAGACTTCACCCTATGGTCGCGATGCTGCCACTGCCGGGCACCCGATTCATATGTGTGAAATGATCGCGACACTCGAAAGTCCGGTCTATGTTACCCGCGTTACCATTAATAACCCGGCCAACCTGATGAAGACCAAAAAAGCCCTGCTGAATGCTTTCACCCTGCAGAAAGAGGGTAAGGGCTTCAGCTTTGTCGAAGTGGTCTCTACTTGCCCGACCAACTGGGGCAAAAAGCCGACCGATGCGCACAAATGGCTTACCGAAAACATGCTGCCGGTATTCAAGCTGGGTACGTTCAAAGATACTCAGGGCGTCGAAAAATCCTGACAGATTGCAATAACACCCTAGGAGGCGTATATGTCGTCAAAAGTTGAAAGAATTATTCTGGCAGGCTTCGGAGGCCAGGGTATTCTATTTCTGGGAAAAGTACTGGCTGAAACGGGAATGCATGCCGGCAAGCATGTGTCCTGGATTCCGTCATACGGCCCGGAAATGCGCGGTGGCACCGCAAACTGTTCAGTAATTCTTTCCGAAAATGAAATTGCCTCGCCCATGGTTACCGTTCCTGATACGGTTATTGCCATGAACAGACCTTCTGTAGCCAAGTTCAACCTCAAGATCAAGGCTGGCGGCATGCTCATGTATAATTCTTCTCTTATCGAACGTCAGGAATTCCGTGATGACATCAGGCTGGTCGAAATACCCGCCAGTGAAATCGCTGAAGAACTCGGCAACCCCAGAGTAGCAAACCTGGTTATGGCTGGAGCCTACTCGAAGTTCAGCAAGCTCATCACCTTTGACGATCTTGTTGCAGCTCTGCCTGCGCTGATGCCCGGCAGCAAGAAGGAAATGCTCGAAATCAATCAGGCAGCCTTCAAAAAGGGTTTCGATTTCGTCGAAGAAAAGAAATACATGTTCGGTCGCTACGTTTATTCTGTGTTTAAAGGCATCTGAGCCTTGTGTTTTCTGTTCGGGTCATTTTTTGAACGTGTTCTGATGTTGCAGAAGATGTATATTGCTTGAACAATCACGAGGGGGCGCAGCTTCTGCGCTCCCTCTTGTTAACCCCGGAGGTTAAATTGACTACTTCACCAGCTGTTCCTGAATCTATTAAAATTGTTATCGATACTCTCAAAGATAAAAAGGTCGAAAACCTTGTTGTACTCGATGTCACCGGCCTGGTGCCTTATACCGATTATTTTATAATCGGCTCAGGTAACAGCAGCACACATGTGCAGTCTCTTGCCGATTCAATTGCAAAACTGATCAAAATACCCAATGTTGGCGGCGTTCGCATAGAATCAGATCAGAGTGCAAACTGGATACTGATCGACGGCGGTGACTTTGTGCTGCACATGTTTCAGCCCAAGGCACGCAAATTCTATAACCTTGAAGATCTCTGGGAAGACGCCAAAACGGTCGAGGTCTGACCAATATGGTTCCGCACGCCCGTGTAATAGAAGTGTCTCTGGCCGGGACTCTCAGCGCTGACAACCGTCACCGCCTTGAGCGCGTTCTGCGTCTGCGTGAAGGCGACGAGTTTGTCATCACCGACGGCTGTGGGCACGAAGCCACAGCTGTTCTCGGCCTCAAGGGTAATTACCAGGCCGGAGAGTGGCAGATGCCAGATCGCGAACCGCTGCTCGCGGTTTCTTTGTTCGCGGCAGTTTCGAAGGGCGAGCGCTTTGAATGGCTTATCGAAAAAGCTGTTGAAATGGGCGTTGCCAGAATTGTGCCGCTTATGGCTGAACGCTGTATTGTTAAAGAGCCCGGCTCGCCAAAAGTTGAGCGTTGGCGCAAAATTGCGGCAACCGCGATGCTTCAGTGCGGCGGCTGCCTGCTGCCCGAGGTTGCCGACCCGGTTAAGCTTGAGCTGCTGCCGGCACCTGCTGAAGGTATTACGTCAATTCTGCTGCATGAAGAAGCTCTATCGGTATCCCTGTATCAGCTACCAGACAAGGTTGGCCGCACCGGCATCTGGCTGGTCTCAGGGCCCGAAGGCGGGTTTTCCGACCGCGAAGTTAAATTGCTTCTCGATAAGGGCTGGCAGCCCGTATGGCTCGGTCGTCGTCTTTTCAAAACCGACACCGCTCCAACTATCGCTCTCGCCAATCTGCTCGCCCGCAGCTGGTTTGGCTGATCCTGCCGGCAGGATTTTGTAGAATAGCAATGTGATTTTTTCTTATGAGAGAACTGCTGCAGCCAATATGTGCAGCAGGTTGAAAGGTGTAAAAATGGGAAAATGCAAGTGTGGTAAGAGCAAGAAAGATAAGTGCGATGGCAGCTGCAAAAAAGACAAGAATAAAGACAAAAAGAAAGATAAAAAAGACAAGAAAAAGTAGCGCTTTAAGCGCTCGCACATAGCCACAAAGCCACAGAGAAGATCAGAATGCACCGAATCTGCAGAAAGCAGACAATCCGCATAGAAACAGCCGATTCGCAAAGAAAAGACAATCCGCAGATTTCGCCGATTACTCAGATTTGAGGATTTTCCGATAAAGCATACTCTGTTTATGGGTGCCTGAGCATTGGCTGGTTCGCTGTCACATCAGAGTTCAATGGTTCACCGTCATTGCGAGGAGGGCGATAGCCAGACGTGGCAATCTCACTGACAGAAGGATTCGCTCAGGGCTGGCTTATGCCTTCGGCATACTATGTGTCAAAAAACGACCATCTATAAAAAGCTTTACAAGGGCGCAGGCAGGCATCACATGTGGATTCTGCGACTTCGCGCAGAATGTGCTGTGTTAAAAGTCAAGTCGTTTTTGCTCTACACAGGCTAATTTCCTTATAATTTTCAGTGAAAGACTCTCCTTTCCTGGCTAGCG
>PGYB01000018.1 GCA_002839445.1 Candidatus Riflebacteria bacterium HGW-Riflebacteria-1 | reverse complement strand
AGCCAGGAAAGGAGAGTCTTTCACTGAAAATTATAAGGAAATTAGCCTGTGTAGAGCAAAAACGACTTGACTTTTAACACAGCACATTCTGCGCGTAGCGAAGCGGAGTCGCAGAATCCATGCCTTTACTGGAATTCTGGATCCTGCGACTGCGCGCATGATGACGATTGCGACGCGCAGGATGCGCTAGTGCCAGGGCGCCTGAGATACAGCGCGACCAGGTGCGAGAACGAAAGAAATAGATGAGGCTGCTTGAAAGCTGCTGAATGAGCGTAGATATGGAGGCGAAAATTGCCCTGGTATAAATATCCGGCCCTGTCTTTTCGTGGAAAAAGCTACGTTTCGCCCGGCGAAGCGCGGCGCAGTGACTATGATGTCGTGATTGTTTCGGGCGACGCTTATGTCGACCACCCGGCATTTGCCGCTGCTGTAGTCTGCCGGCGGCTGCAACAGCTGGGGCTTAGCGTTGCCATAATCGCTCAGCCTGACTGGAACTCAGACGCCGATTTTGTCGCCTGGGGCCGGCCAAAACTTTTTTTTGCCGTGGTGCCTGGCGCCATGGACAGCATGGTCGCTAACTACACGGCAAGCCGGATGCCGCGCGGGCAGGACCGGCTGTCGCCTGGCTCTGAGCCAGGGCTGCGGCCAAAGCGAGCTGTGCAGATCTACGTTCAGAAAATTCGTCAACTCTATAAGGATGTTGGCGTGGTAATCGGCGGCATCGAAGCCTCTCTTCGCCGTTTTGTGCATTATGATTTCTGGGAAGACCGCCTGCGCGACCCGATTTTGATCGATGCGCATGCTGATCTTCTGGTGTATGGCATGGCTGAGGCCGTTTTGCCAAAGGTTGTTGCATGGTTCAAACAGCGCTCTGCCGGCATACCTTTGCCTGCCGCAATTTCTCAGACCTGCATAAGGGTTAAACACGACAGCTGGCGCGAGTGGCTCAAAGACGGCTTTGATCTGCTGCCTTCTGTAGAGGCCTGCCGGCAGGATCGCGCTGTCTTTATGCAGTTGTCGAAGCTCATCGATAATTCTGTGCGGCCGGGCGGCAAAATTCTGATTCAACAGCATCCCAAGGGTGACATTCTCTGTTTCCCGCCTGATCGCAGCGATTTTATCGCTGAGCCGCAGATTATGGGAACGCTGCATTTTAACCGGCGCTCACACCCATTATACCCCGCGCCTATTGCCGGGCTCGAGCCGGTGCAGTTTTCAGTGCAGTCGCATCGCGGCTGTCTTGGCACCTGCACTTTCTGCGCCTTGTCTCTGCATCAGGGGCGCATGATCCGGTCGCGAACGCAGCACAGTATTCTGGCCGAGATTGCGAAATTTTCCGAGCACCCTGATTTTAAAGGGATAATCCCTGATATCGGCGGTCCGTCGGTTAACATGTACGGCTGGGAATGCCGCTCCGATGGCTGCGATCGCCGCATGTGCATTTATCCTTCTAACTGTCCGAACCTGCAATGCAGCCTGAAGCCCTTGCGCGAACTGCTGCAGGCAGCCGCAGCCGTGCCCGGTGTTAAAAAAGTTTTTCTCGGTTCTGGCATTCGTTACGACCTGGTCAGGCCAGATGAGTGGGATCATTTTAAATACATAGTCTTCAACCACGTCTCTGGGCAGTTAAAAGTCGCGCCAGAGCACTTTGCCAGGCCGGTGCTGGCGTTGATGCGCAAAGGTGAAAACGCCGATTTTGCCGGCTTTGCCGCGCGCTTCTATCAGACTTGCCGCGAAGCTGATAAGAAGCTGTTTCTCGTGCCATATCTGATGACTGCGTTTCCGGGTTCTGATTCTGCTGATCAGATGCTGGCTGACAAGATCAAACAGTTGAATCTTGTGCACGAACAGCTGCAGGAATTCACGCCAACGCCAGGAAGTCTTGCCACTGCCATGTATTACACCGGCATGGACCTGTCCGGAAAACCAATTCGCGTTGCCCGCAGCCATTCAGACCGCCTGAAGGCGCGCAATCTGATACAGGGTTCTGACAAAAGAGGCGGCACCGGGCAGCGCGATGATGTGCAGCGCCGCGATAAAGCTCCGCACAAGTTGGATAACAGGCGAAGTGGCCCTCCAACCATTAGGTCTGCTGAACGGCCAGGTAATAAAAAGCGCTGATGACCAGATTCGCAGATTTGCGGCTGATGCTGCTCGAAAACGAGCGCTGCTATGTTGACGAAATTCATCGTCTGAACGCAGACCCGTCAGTTCAGCTGTTTCCCGAAGACGCTGTTGAAGCTGGAGGTGGTTGGCTTTATCTGCCAGCCGAGCCTGGCAGCGGCGACTGGAACATCGCGCGCATGCTGGGGCAGGGGGGTGCGGCGGCAAAAGCGCTGCCACAGCTGCCGTCAGCCGAAACCAACCTGCTGGTGCCGCAGAAATTTTCTGCTTTGTTCGCCGACAGTTGTGCCAGACAGAGCCCGCTGATCTTTTTTGAAGGCTGCGCTGCGCCTGGACGAAGCCGGCAAGTCGCGGCGTCAGATTTATCGGGGATCTGGCATGAGCTAAAGCTGCAGCGTCGAACTGGCGGCGCAGATGGCGACTTTGCGCTCTATCTGCTGGCAGAAGGCCAGATTCAGGGATACATCAAGTCGATTCATCTGACACCACAGCATGTCGAGGTTTACATCGAAGTGCAGCCGGCCATGCGCCAGCGCGGGCTTGGCGAGTATCTTCTGCACCTCGCATTGATCGAAGCTTCTCAAACCAGCCGCTCACTGGTATATACGGTCGATGCCGACAATGCCGCCTCGCTGGCTCTTGCGCGCAAAGTCGGCTTACAACAGTTCCTGCAGCTCGACCGCTTTTTATATAATGGTTAACAGAAACCCTTAATTGCACACCGACAGATTTCTGCTGGCGCGTAATTTAGTCCACTTTTGCTACTTCATGTGTTGGTGAAAGCAATATAAATTCACGGAATCATTATATCCGGACAAGTCGTGCTCTCATTTGTCAGGTTGCGGGTATTCGACAATCACCTGGCTTTTGAGCCAAAGACCGGTGTTCCAATCGAACAGCAGGTTATGCTGTATTTGATTTTATCATTTCTCTTATTGCTTGTAGTGCTTTATTAAGTTCACTTTTCGTTGAAAGCGACCAGATGCAACCGCTCGCACTTAGGAATAGTCTGTTCCAATCATTTTTCTGTTGATTAGAACGGATTTCTCATTTGCCAGTGTGTTGGTAATCTGGAAAAAACGACGGCGAAACTCTCATAAAACTACCGGAGGATCTGCGAATGACTGGAAATCAATCTACCAGAAGGTGTTTTCTTTGGTTCATTTTTTGTGGCTGCTTTTTGCTTGGAGCTCTTAATACGACTTTCGCCCAGGAAAAACTGCCGTTGATTCTTGCGCCACTTCCTTTTGATCAATCTGCTCTGGAGCCCTTTATTTCTTCGCAAACGTTGGCTTTCCATTATGGAAAACATCACGCCGCCTACGTGAATAACGCCAACGAGCTTCTCAAAGGGAGCTCTCTTGAGAATAAATCTATTGAAGAATTAATCAAAGCAACTGCCGCAAAAGCCGACCAGGTGACCCTTTTTAATAACATCGCTCAGGCATGGAATCATGCATTTTTCTGGCAATGCCTGAAACCCAAAGGTGGCGGAAAACCTGAAGGAAAGCTTGCAAAACTCATAGAAGAAAGTTTTGGGAGTTTTGCCCAGTTCAAAGAGGAATTCACGAATTCCGGAAAAACTCTTTTCGGAAGTGGTTGGGTATGGCTGGTGAAAGACGGGGAAAAATTGAGAATTGTCCAGACCTTCAATGCAGAAACCCCATTAACCTTGAATCAAAAGCCGCTCTTTGTGGTTGATGTCTGGGAACATGCCTATTATCTCGATTTCCAGAACCGGCGGGTTGATTTTATAAAGGAGATCCTGGAAAACCTGGCGAACTGGGAATTCGCCGCCTCGAACCTTTAGGGGAAAAAACTCCAGGTATGATTTCGCAAGTTCCTGAAACATAGAAAAGAATAATAAGGAGAAAACTATGGAAAAATACAAATGCATTGTGTGCGGGTACATTTATGATCCGGTCAACGGGGATTCGACCCAGGGCATCGCTGCGGGGACAAAGTTCGCCGATCTTCCCAGCTCATGGGTTTGTCCTGAATGCGGAGTTGGAAAAGATCAATTCGAAAAGATCTGAGAATTTCGGGGCAAAGTGAGAGGAAGACTAAGGAGAGAAAATGAAAAATTCTGAGTTTATTGAAGTTGAGTCAAATGTTCACCTCCATATTCGCGACTGGGGAAAAGGCAAAACCATTGTCTTTATTCCAGGCTGGCCATTGAGTCACGAGATGTATGAATACCAGTTCACTCATCTGGTAAAACAGGGCTATCGATGTGTCGGAATTTCGCTGCGGGGATTCGGCAAATCGTCAGCGCCCTGGGGCGACTATAACTACGATGTCTTCACCGATGATATCAAGAAAGTTCTTGAGACTCTTGATTTGAAAGAGATCACGTTGGCCGGGCATTCAATGGGAGGCGCCATCTCTTTGCATTACCTGGCTCGCCATAAACATGCGAGAGTGGCCAGACTAGCTCTTTTCGGAGCGGCAGCACCGTGTTTTACCAAAAGATCCGGGTTTCCCTATGGCCTCGAAACGGCCGCTGTTGATGAATTCATTGCAGCGTGCATCACCGACAGGCCCAAGCTTGTAGACAGTTTTGGCAAGATCTTTTTCCACCGCGAAAATACTGTCTCGCCCAAAATGGCCGAATGGTTTTACAGCATGGGAATGGAAGCGTCCCCACAGGCAACCTTAGCCTGTCTGAAGGCTCTACAAGACGCCGATTTGCGGGACGCATTGGTAAAAGTCAGTGTTCCAACGACGATCTTTCACTCAAAACATGACCAGATTTGTCCTTATCACCTGGGGCAAGCTCTGGCATCTGGAATAAAGGGGGCAACGCTGGTTCCATTCGAAAAAAGCGGGCACGGCCTGTTCTTCGAGGAACAAGACAAATTCAACACAGAACTGGCAAAATTTGTCGGTTGAAAGCCGGTTGTCATAGGCACGACTGAGGCATCAGCAGAAAAACAGGGAGGATTGAAACATGGTATCAAAAAGAAACTTTGGCCTGCCGTTAATTGGCATCTGCCTCTTATTGGCAACCGTCGCTGCAACCACAGTGATTTTTGCGGAGGGAAAAGTCATTTCCAGTTATGGCCCCATAAATCAGGATACTACTTTTGATCAAATCAAAGCAGCCCGCATGGCGGTGAAAGCTGAACGGGCAAAAGAGCATTCGGATATGCTGAACTCCAGATATGATCTGAGCAAAAAATCTGATTCCGACGTTGTCATGTCGGGAGGCAAGCCCGTTCCCGTGGGGCCCACCGCAAAACTTCAGGCTGTTACCTGGGAGCAATTGAATACATTGTCACCAGAACAGATAAAAGCAAAAGGGGTCTTTCCCTATAAACCCTTACCATTTGCTGATCACGCCGAAGGTGGAATGCTCTTTCCGGAAATGATTACAAAAGTGCTTCCCCGCCTGGTTCGATTTGATCTGGACTTTGATCTTCCCGAGCATTTCCTGGCGGATCCGGCTCCGGCCATATATTTGACAACGCGCCCAGACCTTGGTGATGTTGCTAAGGGTCGACTCATAACCATAGACAACTACTACGAGATTTTCAACGGCATTCTGAACCCTAAACAGCTTGACGGCCTTCGTCTTCTGGTGACCCAGTTTCCGCAACAACAGTTTAATGCCACCGAAGACCGCCGCAGCGATAAGCCGAGTCTGGGCGTGACCTGTTTCGATTGCCATGCCAACGGGCATACCAACGGGGCAAACCACCTTGTCGGTGACATTCGCCCGCAGGAATTTCGCCACCGGATTGACACTCCTACCCTGCGGGGCGTGAACATTCAGCGCCTTTTCGGCTCTCAACGAGCCCTCAAGAGTGTTGAAGATTTCACTGAGTTTGAGCAACGCGCCGCGTATTTCGATGGCGATATCGCCATGGCGGCCAAAAAGGGAGTTAATATTCTCGAAAGAGCCACCCAGGTGCATCATATGGCAGAATTTATGGCTTTACTGGATTTTCCGCCGGCGCCCAAGTTAGACATCTATGGCGAGCTCGACGCGACCAAGGCCACTCCTGACGAATTGAACGGGGAAAAGCTTTTCCGCGGCAAGGCTCGTTGCGCTGCCTGCCATCCGGCTCCTTATTACACCGACAACACCATGCATGACCTTAAAGCAGAACGCTTTTACAAACGGGAAATGGTAAATGGCATGATGATGGCGAATGACGGACCGATAAAGACATTCCCGTTGCGAGGAATCAAAGATTCGCCTCCTTACATGCATGACGGCCGCTGTTTCACTCTTGAGGATATTGTGGAATACTTCAACCTTATTCAGCAAATCCGGTTAGATGCAAAGGAAAAACAGGATCTGGTGGCTTTTTTGCGGTGCCTCTAACATGTTGACTTCGAAGCCTGGCACCGGCGCAAAAACCATAAATGCCCACCGTCAATGAAGCGGTCTTGTTTTATGGATTTCCTGACCCGGGCGAAGCGATTGGTGCAACGGGAATTCTGGCATTAATGCAGGCTCTCTCTGACCCTGAATGTAATCTGCACCATCTTGATATTCACCCTTTGTTTGATTAGTCTGGTTCCTGAATACTCTGCCGGGGATTTTTTAAGCCGTTCACGCGGGCAATATATTATTATTTTCCTTCCATATGCAATTTCAGAAGTTTGATGAGAAGTTGTATTTCGTTGATTTGTGAGTCTCTCAGGATAATCGCAGTTCTGAGCTGTTTACAAGTCTTTGGCGACTCAGGCACCAGGGCTTGCAAGCTGTCGTATGCTTCCTGATACTTTTGCTTTGCATATTTTACGTATTCAGAGCTTTCATCGCAATGAACAAGCAGTCCCTTTATCTGCAACCTGAGCAGCAAAATCATATTTTTCTTATTGGCGAACTCCTCTTTAAGGCTCAAAAAAAGTTCTTCTGAGATCTCAGCTTCATCATCATGCTCCGAATGTAATTCATCTGAAATTAGCTTTTCATCATCCGGGAGAGTCTCCAGTTCAACATCCTCATGTTCAGAAGGCTCGACAGGTTTCCGTCTTGAATCCCATAAGTAGCGGATCACAAGTACCAGGAATGCAAAGATACAATAGCCGAGCACAATAACTATAAGCCTGTCGAACATTCGCTTTCTCCGGGATTGTCGATTTCTAAGGAATGTGCAAAAATAAAAGTGTTTGTGTAGATTATAACTCGCCGGCAGTTTACCTGCCAGGTGAAATCGTTGCGGCCTGTTGCTGCTGATAGCCTTCGAAAGATTGGGGTTGCGCCGGCAAAGGGGATGATTTATTATTTAATTGTTTATATCAGCGAATCCGCTTTGGTGTTGAACTTGCGGAGGTTTTTATGTTGCAGTTTATTGATGTTTCTTTTTCTTATGATTCATCGCCCGATATTCTTTTTGATTCACTTAATTTTCATTTCAGCACCGGCTGGACAGGCATTGTCGCAGCGAATGGGGCTGGCAAAACCACAATTCTGCAGCTGGCGGCAGGAATATTGCAGCCGCACTCCGGTTTCGTCAAAGCTGGCGGAACCGTTGGCTATATTCCCCAGAGAACTGATTTTGCGCCGACTGCCATGCCTGAGCTTTTTAATCTTGATGTCGCCGGCAGCAACCTGTTTCAATTGCGGGGTATTCTCGCTATAGACAGTGACTGGCAGTTTCGCTGGGACACTCTCAGTCATGGTGAGCGCAAAAGAATTCAGGTGGCATGCGCCCTGATGTCGAGCCCTGACGTGCTGCTGGTGGACGAGCCCACCAACCATCTCGATGTCGAAACCGCCGCGCTGGTTAAGCAGGCTTTGCAGAGGTTTGTCGGCACCGGACTTCTTGTCAGTCATGATCGCAGTCTGCTCGATGATTTATGCTGTCGGATCATGTTTCTGCATTCCGGAAATGCGCTGGTGATTCCCGGCAACTATACTGCTGCCGCGGCTCAGGAGAAGATCAGCGCCGATACTTTGCGTGACCAGCGACAAAGAATTAAGAACAAAGTCAGGAGTCTTGAAGCTGAAAGCAAGCGGCGCCGGCAGGAAGCGCAGCGCTCAGAGGGGCGGGTTTCCAAGAAACGGCTGCACAAAAATGACTCGGATGGCCGTGCTAAAATAAATCTGGCAAAGCTTACCAGCAAAGATGCGGTGGCTGGAAATCTTGCTGCAAGTTTTGGTGCGCGAGTTGAGCGCGCGCAGCATGAACTGGCTGGGGTAAAGGTAGAAAAAAAGTATGACCTGGCATTTAATCTGGTCGGTGAAAAGTGTCAGAAGGATCTTCTGGTCAGGGTTAAAGCCTGTCAGTTTGAGTTGGGCCCCCAGCGCTGTATTAATCTGCCTGAATTCGCTCTTTATCCAGACGATCGGGTTGGGATTACCGGGGCAAACGGCAGTGGCAAAAGCACGTTTCTGCGCCATATCATCAGCAGCCTTGATATTCCGCAGGATCGACTCATTTACCTGCCCCAGGAAATCTCGGTGCTTGAAGGCGCGGCCATAATCAGGGAGTTTCAAAACCTTCCTGCCAGAACGCTGGGAGAGGTCTGTTCGTATGTGAGCTGCCTTGGATCAGATCCCGAGGGGTTGCTTAATACAACAATGCCCAGTCCGGGCGAACTGCGCAAACTTCACTTTGCTATCGGTCTGACCAGGCGTCCCTGGCTGGTGATAATGGATGAGCCGACCAACCATCTTGATCTGCAGGCAACCGAGCTTCTGGAAAACGCGCTTGCCCAGATAGAGTCAGCGCTGATTCTTGTCAGTCATGACCTGCAGTTTATTGAGCGCTTAACCACCCGGCGTTTGCATTTTCCGGCATGATCTATCGACCTGAGGATAGCGCAGCCAGACACTGTCAGCCGCCACGCCAAGACATTCAGTCAGTAAAGCCGGAGAAATCTTCGGCAACGACCAATTTGATAAAGGACAACATTTTGCTGAAAATGAGGCCGCCTATGGTCAGGAAGTTGCAATAAACTGATTGTTTGCGCCGGCCCAGATGGCAATTTTGAAGACCCCGAAGTCTTGTTGAAGGCCAAAGATTCAGGTATTGCACAAAACACAGACGATATATTGTTTGCTGTAACAAAGTTTCGTAAAAGCATCGACCTGGAAATTCAAGATATCAAAAAACTGGTTCTTGCTGCCAAGGCCGGTTCAAGACGCGAACCTGATCTGCCTGGTTTTTGAACCTCATGTGGTTTATAATGACTAATCCTCAGTCAGTGTAGAAAAATCAGGACCATGGAAAAAACAAAAGAAACACGCCGTGATTTTCTCAAGCTCGCCGGCTCAATCTGTTTTGCGGGAGCTTTCGGACTTTCGCCGTCTTGTCTCTTTGGGAAGCCTGAGTTAAGCGAGGTTGAGGCGCGATTTTACGAGAAAATTTCCGGGGGAAAGGTTCGTTGTCTTCTTTGTCCAAACTTCTGTGTTCGCGCAAGCGGAGAAACCGGCCAATGCAGAGTGCGGGAAAATGTTAACGGGACTTATTTTACGAGGGTTTACGGAAACCCCTGTGTCATAGCTATTGATCCAGTTGAGAAGTGCCCTTTGTTTCACTACCAGCTGCCGAAACCGGCGTTTTCAATTGCCACGGCGGGCTGCAACCTTTTTTGCCATTATTGTCAAAACTGGGCGTTTTCTCAAAAGGGGCCGGCAGAGACGAAAAACTACTCTCTGACTCCCGAACAGGTAATCGAAAAGGCTCTTGAGTATAAATCGGGAGCCATTTCCTTTTTTTACACTGAACCGACAATCTACATCGAGTATCTTATCGACATCGCTCGCATGGCCAGGAAGGTTTCACTGCCATGCATAATGGTAACAGGCGGCTTCATCAATCCTGACCCTCTCAAAGAACTTCTTCCGTTGATCGATGCTTATACGGTCGGGCTTAAAGGCTTTAACAATGACTTTTTCAGGGAGCATATCGGCGGTAGTCTTGAGCCGGTTCTGGAAACGCTCAAGACAATCCATGCTGCAGGCAAGCATCTTGAAATCGTCACTCTGCTGGTGCCAACTCTCAACGATCAGCCTGAAGCAATCAAGGCAGAGATCGATTGGATCAAAGCGAACCTTGGCTTGTCGGTTCCCTTGCATTTTACTCGCTTTAACCCGCAGTACCGGCTGATGCAGGCGCCGCCAACCCCGGTTTCGATACTCGACAAGGCGAGAAAAGAAGCTCTAAATGCTGGCTTGCAGTATGTCTACACCGGGAATTTACCCGGCCACGAAGGAAACCACACCTACTGTCCAAAGTGCGGCAAGATAGTCGTTGAAAGACTTTCATTCAGGGTTCTCAAAAACAACCATGAAAACGGCAAATGCGGGAATTGTGGTTTCAAGCTTCACGGCAAATGGTAACAATCAGAAAATATCTGGAGGATAATATGAACAAATCGCCGCGGTTCGCCAGCCGGCTCATGCTTCTGTTCGCTTTTGCGCTTGTTCAGCTGTCGTTTGTCTCTACTGCGCATGCTTTGCCCAGGGTTCAGGGAATGGAAGAACTGAATGTGCTTCACGAAGAAATTTCTCTGCTTAATCTCCTGAGGGGCTTGTATCTCAGCGAAGACCAGATAACGCAGATTTGTGAAATAGCTGTTGAGGCCAACAATGCCGTCAAGTCTGTTGCCAGCCCAATTCTTCAAGACAAGGATGTCATTATTGCAGCCTTCGCCGATCTGCGCAACAAGCTTTTCCAGACTCCGGGACAGGAAACACAGTCACAGCAGAAGGCGCAACTGATAAACGACCGGCTGAAGGAAGCTCAGGAGAAAGGTCTCGAACATCTTGGCAAGCTTGAGGCGCGAGTTACCCGGGTAATGACATCGGCGCAATTAGAAATCATCGAAGGTTTTGTGCCATGTCTGATTCCTCCCAGAGATTTGAAAAATCCTGTCAGAGTAGGCCAGGCCGGTGCCGCCGAAGGACCACTCGCCAGAATGACGGAGCTAATTTACGCAACCCCGGAAGATGTGTGGAGCGAAAGAAAAATGATTCTTCTTGGTAAGGTTGTCAAAAAAATGGAGGAAGAGAGTGGAAAGTTGAGCGACTCTATGCGCAGCGACCTGTTGAACCGACTCGCTGCAACCGCGAAGAAAATTCGCGCGACCGCCCCCGTTGATTTTGCCTTGAAAAAAGGAGATTTAGCCGATGAACTGCTTTTGATCGACCATACCCGGCGCGGAGCCCGTGGCCAGAAATCCTTAGGCAAGGTTGGGAAGTGGTTCCTTTCCGAGACTGCGTTGAAAATTCTTCCCCGCTGGAAAGACGCTATGGCCGCAGGAATGGACCAGGTTTCAGAGGCTGATTCGACAAACGACGACTTTAAAATGGAACCCGATACATCAGAGATGGCCAAAAGGTTAAAAAACACCCTGGCCCGCCTTTATCGCAAAGGTGGAAAGAATAAAGGCCTTCCACCATTAGAGGAGATGCAAGATCGCATCGACAAGGCAGAGAAAAGCAAAGATCCCATGAAGTTGGCTCATGCAGTTCTGGAAACTATCGATTCCCTGGCATCGGCGGGAATTGCACAACATAATATCAACAAAGCTTTGGTTCAGCTTATTCGAGGTGTCAGCAAGCACCTCAAACTACCATTGATCAACGAAAAGCATGACCCCTACGGATTTTTTGCCGAACTGAAAAGTGCACAAGACGCGGATACGCCTGAAGAGGCTTTTCAAGGATTGCGAAAACTCGCTGATATGATCGTTCGTTTCAAGGTAAGCGCTCAGTAAACCACACTTTTAAAACTGCCGGGATATGGCATCCTCTGTAGTTCTTGCTCTTGAAATGTTTGCCCGACATCGATAAAAAAGCCCTGAACTTATGGTTCAGGGCTTTTTTGCTGCAGAAAACTTTATTCTTTGTTGTCCTGTTTTCGTTTGTTTTTCTTTATGCGCCGCTGCTGGCGAATTTGCTCATATGCTTTTCTGATCTGCTCGTTTGTGCCTTCCCAGGTCAAGATGACGGCTTTGCCTTCCTGAATGTTTGAAAAGCCGTCGAGCAATGGCAGGACATGATTGTAGTCGCTGAAGCGAAGGGTGAACATGGCTTTCATGCCTTCGACAGCCTGCTGATATAGAGCGGCTTTTTCACTGTCGGTTGCCTGAAATTCATAACGTCCGCGAATGGTATTGCCAAGGCTTGTCCAGCGGGCAAATGCTTCATGGCAATGCCGCAGAACCGGGCAGTAAGTGGAGCCCTGATAGGACGCCGGAACATCAAGGGCCCGCGAAACGAACAGTGTTCCGGGAGTCAGGCCTTTGAACAGAGGGTTGTGCGCGGTCATCGCCGGGCGCTTGCCGTCGAGAACTTCGAGCGCTCTTTCAACATGGTGAAGATCGATTCCAACAAGTATTTGCCGGTCATTGACGAAGCAACCGGAAACTTGTTTGTGTTTGCGGCCGCAGCGCATGCGCCAGGTATAAACCTTTCGGCTGCCAATCATGGTCTCTTTGTGGTCGGTAAACTTCTGGGCAAAGATTGCATGAAGATTCTCTCCGGGCAGGTCATTTCTGAATTTCATCAGAACCACGCCGAAGTCGCCCTCGTATTGTGTGGCATACATCGTGGCGCTGAGAAACTCGCCCATAAGCTGAATGCACATTTTGTAAGAAAGCTGGGCCAGGAGAGTTTTCCCTTTTTTCTTTTCGATCGCCGACTTGTGCTTTTCTTGTATAAGCGGCATCTGCATTATGGCTTGCATATCCACGTGGCCATACCAGACGGCTTCGGCGTCGATATCTGCCGGAACCAACGGGCCGGCGGTGATAGACGAGCCTGCCAAAAGAACGAAACAAAGGACGAGAAAAATTGCACGTTTCATATTTCCTCCTTAAAAATCCACGGCATTACTCAATGCCTGTCCTCTACATTTGTAAAGAATACCACGAATTGCCAGCAACTTTCGAGTGTCAGCCACAGCCGTGATAAAGCTGGCGAGCGAACGCGGCGTGCCTTTGTTCAATGCCGGGCAACCCGCCGCCTGCGCAGCCGTGTATGAGATTACAATTGAGTCTCTGTTGCAATCCCACACTGATGCTGTTTTGTGCTATTCTTTTCAGGCTTAATCAAGAACACTCAGTGAGGAATAAAATGAAAAAACTGTTTGCCGTGGTGGCGTTATTCACAGTTATAGCGACTGGAACCTACGCCGATGAATGGCGCGGGCGACTTAACGAACTCGTTGGCAAAGGTTATGAGCAGGTTGCATCGGCCACTGCCAGACGGATGCCATTGGATACAACAATTATTGGCGCTGTTGCGTCACAAATCCCTGATTGGCAGGCTTTGGCCCGCGAACTGCAGAATCGCTCGTTCTCTCAACCAGAAAAGCGCGGAGAGCTGCAATTGAACCATTACACCGGTATCGATGGCAAGAGCCGCCCCTGGGTGCTCTACGTGCCGGAAACCTACTGGCATAAGCGTTCTACGCCACTGCTTGTCATTCTTCATGGCGGTGTTTCGCGGGCGGAGATATCTGAAGATCCGACAGGCTGGGCAAGCGAGTCGGCCTTTTTGAGCCTCGCCCGGCAGAACGGCTGGTTTGCCGTTTTCCCGTTTGGACAGGGCGGCGCCACCTGGTGGGATGAAGTGGGTATGAGCAACATTCGCGGCCAGCTGCACCTGGTCAAGGAAAATTTCAATGTCGATGACGACAGGGTTTATCTGGCCGGGTTCTCTGACGGGGCCTCTGGCGGCTTTTTGCATGCAATGCTCGCGCCCGATAATTTTGCGGCAGTGGTGGCTCTGAACGGTCACATGGGCGTTGGCAGTCTTGACGGCAAGCTGCCGACCTACGTGAACAACATGGCTAATACTCCGGTATACGCGGTTACCACCGATAAAGACGGCCTATATCCGACGGCGGTGATGAGCAGAACCATAGAAATGGCGATCGAGGCCGGTGCCAATGTCTTCTATCGCCAGCTGGCAGGAACACACAGTTTTGATTACGACAAAACTGAATTGCCGGTGATCAACCGTTTTCTCGACCGCAACCCGCGCCGGGTTAGCCCGGTGCAGATTTCGTGGGAAGCCGGCTCGACAAACTTCGGGCGATGCCGCTGGCTTGAAATTGCAAAAATACTGCCGGTCAAGGCAGAGCCCTGGCATGTCGATCACAACCTGGAAATGGTGTCAGACCGTATCACTATCGGCTTTATGCCAGAAACCGCCAGCAGCGGCGTCAGGGTCGGGAAGGTTCTTGATGAAACCTTTGCCGCCAAAATCGGGCTGGTTGCCGATGATGTTATCATTGGCGTCAATCAGAGCAAAATAGAAACATTAAAAGATCTGGATGTCGCCAAAGAAGGGGTTAAGCGTGGCGATCAGTTTGACCTTACCTTGATGAGAGGCGCCGAAAAGATCGAGCTTAAAGGCCGATTGCCTGAAGTCGAGCTTTTCAACCTGTTCATGCGCAATGCACCTTCAGCAAAAATCATAGCCAGACAAATCGGCAACAGCGTTTCAATAACCGGCTCTCGGGCAGGAAGCCTGCGCCTGTTTATCCATCCTGACCAGTTCAATCTCGCTGAAAATATTGTTGTCACCTATAACGGAACCGTTGTGTTCAACGACATTGTAAAGCCTGATTTAAGCTTCATGCTCGAGAATTATCTGCTTAATCGCGACCGAAAGATGCTTCCGGTTGCAAAAATCAGCATCGATCTGCAATGATGATTATTCTGCCGGAACTTACAGACTTGCTTTGCAAGATTTGTCAGGAAAAGTTCCATTTGTATCAATAACTGCCATGTATAACACAGCAAGGAACGCTTTGGACTTTTCGTGCTCAGGCTTGTTAGCAAGGCTGCATCATGCTAATATGCCTCAGCAATTGGTCATCTCGAAAAATCGAAGAGTCATAAATTAATGTGGAATGTAAAGAACAAGTATATTGTCCTTGTCGGCGCTTTGCTGGCACAGGTTACCATCGCCGGTTTATATGCCTGGAGCGTGTTTGGTGTGGCTCTTCAGAATGAAAGAGGCTGGGGAAGCAATGAGGCAATCTTGCCTTACTCCCTCGCACAATTTATATTTGCTTTAAGCACCTTGGCGTCGGGTCCGCTGGTAGACAGAAAAGGGCCAAGAATTGCACTTGTTGCAGGAGCTGTTCTTTATGGTGGCGGCCTGATTCTTTCATCATTTGCCACTACTCCTGAAATGCTTTATCTGAGTTATGGCTTACTATGCGGCGCCGGCGTGGGATTTGTTTATGTCTGTCCTCTGGCAACGCTGATAAAATGGTTCCCTACGCACAGAGGCTTCATTACCGGCTTGTCGGTAAGTGTGTTTGGCGGCGGGAGTATCATCTTTCGGAATGTTATTTCATCTTACTTAACTACTACAGATGTGTCAGGTTCAATGCTGAAACTGGGCTTAGTGTCGTTTGCCCTGATTTTGACTGGTGCAATGCTTACGAATAATCCACCAGACTATATAAAAAAAGCTGCTGAAAAAGGTGAACGGGATTTCACTACAGGTGAAATGATGAAAACTTCAAAATTCAGGATTCTCTGGATTATGTATTGGCTGGCTGTGATTCCTGGTTTGCTGGTTTTGGGAGCGGCTAAAAATATCGGTCTCGAGGTTGCAGGTTTGGATATTGCGGCAGCTTCCGGCATTATTGCGATTCTTGCTATCTGCAATGCACTCAGCCGATTGATTTCTGGTGCTCTGTCGGACAAGCTGGGCACTCTTAACGTGCTTAAAGGCAGTTTTATCATAACTATTGTATCGCTGTTTGCTCTCAGTTTTCTGGCAGACTATAAAGCAATATTCTATCTGGCTGTGAGTGGCGTGGCGATTGGTTATGGTGGGTTCCTGGCTCTTTTCCCAACTTTTACCAACCAGGAATTCGGTTCGTTTAGATACGCTTCCAATTACGGTCTTGTTTATCAGGCTTATGGGTTGGCAGCTTTATCTGGTATCTTTCTCAAGTCGATGACAGGCAGTTTTACCAATACCTTTATCTTTTCGGCTCTGGCCGCTTCGGTCGGCTTCGGCTTGTCTTTCATGATAAAAGAACGAAATGCCGATCAGCGAATTTGATAATGCTGTTTTGTCTGGTTTTACCGTTCGGGTCAGATCAAACCATGCCGACGATAATATTCTGTCTGGCTCAAGCCACTTAAATGACAGTCATCAACGTGCATGTTCCAAAACTAAATGGGGTGTTTAATCGGTGATCTGCGCTTCATAAATGCTCCTGTAAATGATGTCGGCATTCACAGAAGTAACATTGCCATAAAAAAGTCAGGCAAAATAGATGTGGTTTACTTACCTACTCCAGACCAGTGCTTAACGATTCAAATGATCATGGAACTCCATCGCCAAACTCTTGAATTGTTCTTATAGTAGTTTGCCTGCAGAAGGCGGCCGGGAATCTGAAGATCTGACGATAGCTATTCCATTTCTTTGAGGCACTTAATGCCCAGGGCGCTTATAATCAGCATGGTAACAAACGGGGCCAAAGACCATTGTTGTGCGACAACAAAAGTTAACTGGCTTATCACAACAAAAATGAGATAGGTGTAGACTCCCTGCTTCTTTTTCTGGACAAATCCAATCGCCGCAACAACAAGGCTCGCCATTAGAATTGCTGAGACACCACGACCGATCAGATTCACTTTTGATGACAACATCTTTTCACCGAAGATGGGAAGCAGAATAAGAGTCTGTAGGCAGACAAATACAGTAGTCAGAATCATGAGCGGTGTTCTTTGCACAATTTTTTCCTTCTGAAATTATTGTTTGCTGTTCTATAATCTATATATATCTACTGATGCCCAAGTGCAATACGGTATAGTAAACCATTGGCAGCAGATCAGTTGAAGGAGATTTTGGCAAACCTTTCAAATCAATATCTGAAGCCGGTCTTTACATCTTTGAGTTCATTGCTGGTTTCTTTCGGAAATGCCAACAAGGATGATTTAATTCAAGCCATTTTATTGGTATAGTTGTGATTATTCAGGTGGAGCAATGAAATATAAATATTGTGATATCGGCGGTTCAGAATATCTCAGGCTTAAAGCCGCGGATGTTCTTGTCGAGACTTTCACGGCGCTTGGCAACAGTCACTGGCCCGACCACGAAAGCGCTCTGAAAGAAGTAGAAGAATGCATAGCCGTGCCGAACATCTGTATCGGGCTGTGTGATGACGGCGAACTGCTTGGCTGGGTCGGCCTGCGGCCGATGTATGAAAAAACCTGGGAACTGCACCCGCTGGTTGTCAGTTCGCATCGCCAGAAAAGTGGCATCGGCAGAATGCTGGTGGCAGAAGTGGAAAAGAGAGCCAGAGAACGCGGCATAATCGGGATTGCTCTCGGCACTGATGACGAACATGATCAGACCAGCCTTGCCAGGGTTGACATCGATTCAGTGAATATTTTCAATGAGATCACAAATATCAGAAACTTGAACCGGCATCCTTTCGAATTCTATAAAAAGTGCGGATACATGATCGTCGGGATCATTCCAAATGCCAACGGACAGCGCAAACCCGATATCTGGATGTGGAAAGACATCAGGCCCTGAAAGCAAACCTGACAAATGAGAGCATGATTTGTCAGGAAAAGTTTTTTTTGCATCAATATACTGCCATTCATAACACAGGAAGGAAAGATAATGGACTGGATTAAACGCCTGCAGAATTCCATCGATCATATTGAAAATCATCTGCTTGAAGATCTGAGCATCGAAGAAGTTGCCGAAACGGCCTTCGTATCATCATTTCACTATCAGAGAATTTTCAGTCTGCTGACCGGAATAACCATTGGCGAGTATATCCGCAAACGGCGTCTGGCAAGGGCCGGACAGGAAATCGCCGGCTCAGATGACAAGGTAATAGATATTGCCCTGAAGCATGGCTACGATTCTCCGGAAAGCTTCAGCAAGGCGTTTGCCCGCTTTCATGGCATTTCTCCAGCCGCCGCCCGCAGTCCGGGTTCAAGTCTGAAATCTTTCAGTCCGCTTGTGTTAAAAATTACCATTGAAGGCGGTTTAACCATGGACTACAGGATTGAAAACAAACAGGAATTTAAAGTTCTCGTAATGAGTCGGATGTTCACAGCAGAAAGCTCGTCAGCAGAAATACCGAAATTCTGGAATGAATTTTTCGGCAAAGGCTGCGACAGGGTTGCCTGCGGCCGATTCGGCATCTGCTGCCCGCCAGAAAAGGGGAGCAGACAGTTTAAATACAGCATCGGCAATTATCTCAACGAGACCAGTGTAGATCCTTCTGATCTCCCATCCGGGTTTGAAATACTCGACATTCCGGCCGGCACCTGGGCGGTATTTCCTTGCGTCGGACCAATGCCCGACAGCATACAGAATCTCTGGAAGCGCATTTACAGCGAATGGCTGCCGACCTCCGGCTACGAAATCGTTGCGGGTTTTGATGTTGAAATGTACACCCGGGGAGATGTCGACAGCGCCGACTACAAAAGCGAAATCTGGCTTCCGGTAAAAAAGAAATGAGGCGGTCATAAGATGACCTGACGGAAGACCCTGATGGATATATGGCCGTGGTCTTGTTTGCCGGTAGCAGACGTGAGATCGAACAGTTTCTCTGGACAAAAAAATAAGCAAAGCAGGCAAAGGCAAGGTAGAATAAAAACGGAGCATGGTTTGTCTGAAAGAAGCAGCAAATAAAATAGTCTCTCCAACAGCTGTCTGACCGCAATACCGGCTTAATGAAATCGTATTGGAAGCACATGAACAATGAGAAAGTTACTTGACCTGTTTTTGCAGATACTGGTCACTCGCGGAGAATGGAGCGTAGACCGCAAACTGGAGTGGAAGCGCTTTGCCTCGGGTAAAAAGAAGACGGGCAGGATAAGCCTTGAAATTCTGGTTAACAACCTTTCCGATCTACTACTTGGTTGTGGCATCGTTTTGGTGCTGATGTCACTGGCAGCTTTTGTCTTCGCCGTGAGCAAGTATGATTTTGATTTCTTTGCACTTGGAGTTTTGCTGGCCGGCCTGTTACTTTCCGCTCCGGTGGTCTATTTTGGGGCCAAGGCAGGATTGCGGCACGAACTGGATTTTGACCGAAAAGCTGTTTGTGCTATTGAAAGAGCCTTTTTTGATGGTCCGGAAACCATTGTTGCAAACTTCAGCGATATAATCAGGGTTGAACTGGATGCAAGGGTCGATCAGCACATATTTGGCACGAGACAGGTATTCTTCATTGTGCTGGTTCGCGGCTCATTGAGCAAAATCGTTGTTTCCAACCTGGTCGAAAATCCTGATCCCGAGCTGATTGAGCAGGCTCAGGGAATGGCGCAGCTGCTTGGGATCCCTTATAACTTGTCCGTAAATCTACGCGATAAAATTGCAGAGGCAGAAGCCAGAATAAAAGACGCCAAAAAACTCTGGTAGAATTGCACAAAAGGTTGATAGATTTGCATCTAGAAGCCTGTTCAGGGCTTGGCCAGGCGTTCAGATTTTGGCAGAGCGAGAAATGCAGTCTGCTGTCATAGAGTGACCGACAAAAAAGCCCTGGACTTATGGTTCATTATCATGATGATTCAAAGACTATGTGATATGAGCAACGAATTGCCTCCTTTCGTATATTATATGCAGAAGAAAATGCTGCTAAATTTTGCTGTTGAATACCCTGATTATTGAATATCTGCAATTGAAAGGAGTGAAACTAGATGATCCGGCTTAACGGTTTTAGTAAGAAAGCCCCCTGAAGAAACTTCTCACAAAGAGAACGTCAGAATGCATAGCCGTGCCGAACATCTGTATCGTGCTGTGTGATGACGGCGAACTGCTTGGCTGGGTCGGCCTGCGGCCGATGTATGAACCCCCCTGGGAACTGCACTCGCTGGTTGTCAGTTCACATCGCCAGAAAAGCGGCGTAATCGGGATTGCTCTCGGCACTGATGAAGAGCATGGTTTGTCTGAAAGAAGCAGCAAATAAAATAGTCTCTCCAACAGCTGTCTGACCGCAATACCGGCTTAATGAAATCGTATTGGAAGCGATTGACTTCTCTCTTTTTGTCTGATAATCTTATCATTGTCAGCGGATTGATCCCGAAGGGATTTTAACCGGAATCCAGTCGTTATTGCGCCGCACGAAGATTTTCTTCGTGCGGCTTTTTGGCTTTATGATTATTGAATCAAAAAATGAACATCATCAGAAGACGTGGAACCTGTGCATCCATGCTTATGGTCGACGGACGAATCCGATGATGCTAAAAAATGAAAACAATAATCCGTTCCCCGGTAACAGTGCTGATATCAGTGTGCATGCTGCGCACTTTTCGACCGAGAATTCCTTCTATGGCAGCTTCGATTACGGGTCTGCCGTTTTCGATAAGCATCTCACGCATCTTTTTTATCAATTCCCGGCCGCCGGCTTCGGGTCTGGCGGTCGCCAGCTGATGCTCGGCAACCGTCAAAACTCCCTGCAGTCTTACCACAACCATGTCTTCAATGATGTATGTGCGCGCCTCAAGCGGGCCACGACCCATGAACTCGCGTTCGAATTTAACAATAGCTTCACTGATCTGTGCTTCAAACTTTCCTTTGGTCATCTGATTTCTGCAGGCCTTTCTCGGCGGAGTATCGCCAGGCTTTTACAATGAGCCGGCTGAACAATATAGGAAAAGAACAATCATTATGTCAAATGAAACGAAAATTTTCGACAGTCACATCAAACATCACCGGGAGGCGCATGGCATGGAACAACGCACAAAATGGCAGACACTGAAAGTTCAGGAGGTTGTTGCCCGGCAGAACTCATCGCTGACAACCGGGCTTTCCCCGTCAGAGGTCGAGGCCAGACAGAAATCGCATGGCGGCAATATTCTCAGCCTCCCACTCCAGACTCCGGCCTGGCGCAGATTCCTCAGCCAGTTCGAAAACCCTCTGGTGATAATTCTGCTGGTAGCGGCTGTTGCAAGCTTTCTGGCAGGCAGGCCGACCGACAGTCTGACGATTCTGGCGGTGACTATCGTCAATGCCATCATCGGCTTCGTTCAGGAGCAGAAGGCGCAAAGCGCCATAGACGCTCTTACCAGAATGGTGAAAACCGAATGCCAGGTAATTCGCGGAACCGACCAACCCAGAAAAATCGATGCCGCTGAACTGGTGCCGGGCGATCTCGTCTTGTTGTCAACCGGTGACCGCGTTCCGGCAGATTTGCGTTTCTGTGAAACCAAGAGCCTTCAGGTTAATGAATCGGCGTTGACCGGCGAAAGTCTGCCGGTTGAAAAAATCACCGAAATAATAACTGAGGAGACCGGCCTCGGAGATCGCCGCAACATGGGCTTCAGCGGCACTCTAGTTACCAGCGGTTCCGGAAAAGGTCTCGTGGTCGAAATCGGTGACCGAACCGAGATCGGTCTGATCAATGCTCTCATGAACCGCACTGAAAACCTGCAGACGCCTCTGATGGCGCGACTTGAGAATTTTTCGAAGTTGTTCGGTATCTGGGTTATCGGCTTTGCACTCCTGATTTTCATCGTAGGCATCATGCGCGGCATGGACATGACCGAGATGTTTATGGCGGCAGTGAGTGCTGCGGTTGGCGCCATTCCGGAAGGACTGCCTGCGGTCATGACCATCGTGCTTGCCATCGGGGTTAAGAACATGGCCGACCGCAAGGCGATCATCCGCAAACTGCCGGCCGTCGAAACTCTGGGTAGCGTAACCGTTATCTGTTCTGATAAAACAGGTACTCTGACGGCCAATGAAATGACCGTTCAGACCATGGTGACAGGCTCCGGCTTTTTCAGCGCCGAGGGTGTCGGCTTCAACCCCGGCCTCGGTCATGTCTATGCCCAGGATCAAAGAAATCCTGCTGCCGACAACGATCTGAGAACATTGTTGACAGCAGGAGTCCTGTGCAATGACGCCCAGCTCGTTCATGGAAAGGGAGGCTGGGTTATTGAGGGTGATCCTACCGAAGGAGCGCTGCTTACGATAGCCGCCAAAGCCAGCCACGGTGTCGACGATATGCGCCGGTCATTTCCAAGAATCGACGTTCAGCCTTTCGATTCGGGCCGGCAGCTGATGGTAACCCTGAACCAGCACGAATCAGATTCATATATCTGGGTTAAAGGCTCAATGGAACGCCTTTTGCCTCTCTGTTCGCACGCGTGGAAAAACAATGCTCCCGCCGAACTTGATCAGGCAGAAATCAGCCAACAGGTTCACAGCCTTGCCCGCCAGGGTATGAGGGTTCTGGCTTTCGGTTTTGCGCCATGGTCGGGCCAGCAGTTGCCAGAGATGCTGCCGCCGCTTAGATTTATCGGCCTGCAGGCCATGATTGATCCACCTCGCCCCGAAGTGCGAGATTCTCTAGCAGTCTGTAAGAAAGCCGGTATTGTCGTAAAAATGATCACCGGCGATCACCCCGCCACAGCCAAGGCTGTTGCCGACGACCTCGGCATTCCAGTCGGCCAGATACCGTGCGTTACCGGAGTCGACATCAACCGCTTTAGCGATGAGGAACTGCTGAATGCTACCAGGCAGACTTCTTTGTTTGCCAGGGTTGCTCCCGAACACAAGTTTAAACTGGTTGAGGCCTTTCAGAAACAAAATGATGTGGTGGCTATGACCGGAGACGGTGTAAATGACGCTCCCGCACTCAAGCGCGCCGATATCGGTGTTGCTATGGGTATATCCGGCACAGAAGTGGCAAAAGACGCTTCAGATATGATTCTGCTCGACGACAACTTCTCGACTCTCGTAAGAGCGGTTGAAGAAGGCCGTAATGTTTTCAACAACCTGGTAAAAAGCATGGTTTACATTCTGCCGACCAACACTGCCCAGGGACTGGTTATTTTTCTCGCGATCCTGGTCGGTTATCGCTTGCCGATCACTCCGGTTCAGGTCTTGTGGGTCAACCTGCTAACTGCTTTTCTTTCCCTGCCTTTGGCTTTTGAGATTGCAGAAACCGGCTTGATGGATCGAAAGCCCCGAGCCCCTGACGCACCTCTGATAGAAAAAGCCCTGGTTCTGAGAATCTTTGTAGTGGCTTTGCTCATGACCGCTGTGAGTTTTTTCGTTTTTTTCTACGAGCGAAGAATCATGGGAAGTGATCTGGCAACGGCTCGCACAGCAGTAGTGTCGGCAATGATCGCGGTGGAATTCTTCTACCTCTTCAGCGCGCGAGCCCTCTGGACAAAAATGCCCTCGCTTTCGCCGACCCTGAATCCCGTTCTCTGGCCCTGTCTGCTTGCTACTGTGGCTTTACAGCTTTCATTCTCCTACATCCCGTTTTTTCAGAAAATGATGGAAAGTGCTCCGATAGATGTGGAAGCCTGGGCGGTGCTTCTTGCTGTTTCCGCGACAGTCATTCCCATCGTTGAATTCATGAAAAGATTTCGATAGCGATAAAGCTTTAACCAGTCGAGGTTATAATGCGACAGAATCAACAGAGTGATATGCGCATACGTGATTATGCCGTTACCGATTTGCCCTATTTATACGAGATATGTCTGAAAACCGGCGACAGTGGCAAGGATGCCACGTCGCTCTTTTCCGATCCTTTCATGATCGGGCAGTTCTATGCGGTTCCTTATGCGATTTTCGACCCAAGGTGTGTACTTGTTATCGAAGGCGAAGCGGCCGGAGTAGTGCGCCCCCTCGGCTATATTCTCGGCACCACCGACACGCGGGCTTACAATTCCTGGTTCGACAGGGAATGGCGCCCCGCCGCCGCCGCGATGTATCCGCCGGTTCCTGAAAATTCTCCGGCTTCAACGCCCCTCACATTATCTCAACGAATCAGGGCTCTTTTTCATACACCTTTCCATGAGATGCCATGGCTTGACGAATACCCCGGGCATATTCACATAGATCTTCTGCCGGTGATTCAGGGCGGTGGCTGGGGGGGCCGGCTTATGCAGGCCTATGAAGAACGTCTGAAAAATCTTGGCTGCAAAGGCTTTCATCTCGGAGTCGGCGGGCGAAATGAGCGGGCTGTTGATTTCTACAGGCGTTACGGCATGATTGAACTCCAGGCCGCCACATGGGGTGTTGTCTTTGGGAAGCTCACCAGCAGTTAAGTGACCACATCGAGAAGATGTGAAACACACAGGTGTCTTAAGTTCTCAACGACATGGATCGAGACGTCTCTCTCTTAAAGGCATACATATACTGTTGATCCGGCTGTTCCTATCCAGTATTTTGTCGATCATTTTTGCGGGGCAGGCGGTTCTGATTCGTTGGTCTGAGGAGCAAAAGTCCTGGTAAAAAGACTGACAGCATCCTGGAGAATAAGGTAGAGCGCAGGAATCAGCAACAGTGAAATGCAGGTAGAAAAAACCAGACCCCAGGAAATGCTAAGAGCCATGGGAATAAGAAAGACGGCCTGGAAACTGCGTTCAAGCATTATCGACGAAATGCCAAACACGGTTGTCAGGCTCGTAAGCACGATTGGCCGCAGTCTTTGTCTGCCAGACTTTATTGCCGCCGCAAAAGGGGTTTCTCCAGATTCTATTGCCAGATTAATGGCATCTATCATCAGTAAAGAATTGTTTACAACTATTCCGCTTAAAGCCACGAGTCCAAAAAGGCTGAGCATGGTCAATGAATAGCCCATAAAAAGATGACCGAAAATAGCGCCGATTATTCCGAAGGGTATTGCCATCATTATTATTATTGGCTGTAGATAAGATTTGAAAATAGTCGCGAGAATTATGAAAATTCCAATAAAAGAAAGCAAAAAACCTCTGACCAGACCGGCAACCGATTCGTTCGTTTCACGCTTCTGTCCTTCAAATGCATGACGGATGCCATATTTGTTTTCCAGCTTTTCAAGAAACCCTGAATCGGCGAGATGCGAGGTTATGCGCTGGGCATTGGCTTTTTTTTCATCAAGATCGGCAAAGACACTTATTATTCTGAATCCGCCCCATCTTTTGATCGTCGAGGTGCCGCCACTGAAGCTTATATTGGCAACATCCTTTATCGGAACAAGTTCTGAAGTGCCGGTTCGAATAACCATATTTTCAAATGTTCCGATAAATTTTCTTTGGTCATAAGGAAACCGGAGAAACACCTTAACGTCAAAAATACCCCGTTGCAGACGCACTACTTCATTGCCATAGAAGGCATAGCGAACTTGACGCGCCAGATCGGCGAGAGAAATTCCGAGATTTCTCGCCGATGGTTTAAGATCAAGCTCTATTTCAGTAATTCCGTCTTTAAAATCATCATCAATATCAAAAACACCGGGATAAGTTCGCAAATGGGCTTTCAGTTCGTCGGCAGCCGCTTTTAAAATGGCAAAGTCATTGCCGCGAAGCTGGATTTCTAAGGGCTTGCCACCCGGGCCGCTCTCGCGCTGGGCAAAAATCAGACTTTTCACGCCAGGCAACGGGGGCGTTTCCTCGCGCCAGGTATTCAAAATTTCTGCTGAGCTGACACTTCGCTTTTCCGAGGAAGTGAGTTCGACGCTTATCTGACCAAGATTGCTGCCGGTGCTACCTTCGGGGCCAGGGTGCTGCCCGGCTACCGAATAAGCTTTTTTAATCAGAACTTCTTCTGAATTATACTTTTTCTTCAGCTTTGTTTCGGCGCGATTCAAAGAGTCGCTTAATATTTCGACGGCAGTCAGTGAAGTTTCGAATGGATTACCTTCGGGAAACTCAAATTTCGCCTGTACTTCTTCACTGTCGGTGCGCGGAAAAATGACAAAGCTGACAAAACCTGCCCTGACCAGGCCAATAGCGAAGCAGAGAATGAAAATCGCCAGTCCCAGAGTAATATATCTGAATTCACAGGCAAGACGAAGTAATTTTTCATACTGGTTGGTGAAGGTTTCAATCAGGCTCTCAAGACCCTGTCTGAGCCGGTTTCGCTTTGATTTTTCTTCAGGCTTCAAATAATGCGCCAGATGGGTTGGCAGGCCGATCAAAGCTTCAATCAGCGAAACCAGCAAACAAGATATAACCGTAATCGGCAATATTCTGACAAACTTTCCCATGACTCCAGTCATAAAGCCGAGAGGAAGAAAAGCAACGATGGTAGTAGAAACCGCTGCCAGAACCGGCCAGAAAACTTTCATGGTGCCGTTTCTGGCGGCCGCATGGGTCCCGGCCTGAGGGTTGTGCTCAAGCTCGGTATAGATGCTTTCAGACACCACGATGGCATCGTCAACCAGCATTCCCAATGCCATTATCAGCCCAAACATGCTCATCATGTTGAGGCTTTGGTCAAATTGCCTGAGCAAAAGTATGGTGCCAAGCATTGATATTGGAATTCCGGTCGAAACCCAGAAAGAAAGTCTGAGATTTAGAAAAATGGTTAAGCAGATAAACACTAGAAGCAGGCCCTGCAGACCGTTTCTTACCAGCAGATCAAGCCGGCTTTTTACCGCCACCGAAGTATCATTTAAAATTTCAAAATTTATCGACTCGGGCAGAGATTTTTGTTTGTTGTTAATATACTCAATTACCCGATCAGAAATCTTGATGACATCTTCAGACTCGGTCTTGGAAATTGATACCAGAGCGGCTCTTCGCCCTTTCATTTTACCTTCGATGAGAGTTTCGGCAAATCCGTCTTTAACTTTGGCCAGCTGGTGAAGTCTGACTATTGTTCCATCTGAGTCTGCTCTTACGACAATATCTTCAAATTCACTTCTAAAATATTTTTGTCCTTTTACTCGCAGAAGCTTATCGCCGCCAGCAGTTCTTATTACTCCGCCAGACATGTCAAAAGAAGATGCTCTGATTACCGCTGCAAGCTCATCAAAGCTAAGATTGTATTCGCGCAACTTTTCATCTTCTATTTCAATTGAAATTTCGAAATCCTTAAGACCTCGAACTTCTGCCTGAGAAATTTCAGGAAAAGACAGAAGCTCAGACTTGATGCTTTCACAAAGATTTCGCAGCGTCGCTTCGTCAACATCGCCACTTACAGCTATATTCAAAACCGGAAAAATCAGTTCGAGGTTCTTGATTATCGGTCGCTCAGAATCAACCGGAAAAGTATTGATGGTATTGATTCTGGTTTCAACATCATCCTTGATTTTTAAGATATCCTGATCGGTTTCTATTTCTATGATTACCGTGCCAATATTTTCGCGGGCGACTGAAGTCACTGTTTTTATGCCGCTGAGCCCGGTTACAGCTTCTTCGATTTTTATGCAGATTCCTTCTTCGACTTCTTTTGGGCTGGCTCCGGGGAAAACTACGGTTACCAGAACCCGATCAAGAGAAAAGGCGGGAAAAATTTCCCGGCGAATGTCATAAAGTGAAAGCAGACCGGCAATCACGAGAAAAGCGATCAGCAAATTGACTGAAACCGGATTATCAATGAACCATTTTACTGTTCGCATATTTTATGTGATTCTATTTTTGTTTCAATCATCAACGCTTATACTCTGGGTAGCTGCTATTGTCAGAGACATGCCTGGAAAGACTTCTGGCAATCTTGTGGAAATTATTGCATCGTTATCAGCAAGAGCACCAGTCACGTAGGCGAATTCATTTTCACTGCGCAATATTTCAACTTTTTCGACTCGCAATTTGCCATTATCAAACAGGTTAACCGTATCATATCTTGAAATAAATGCTCTCGGCACCTTGAATACTCCTTCGAGAAGACGCCCCATAAGTTCAACTTCAACAAACAAACCCTTGATGAAAGGCAATTTGCTTCCCTGAAGCGAACCTTCAGGCAATTCAACGACAACATCAACGGTTCTGTTTTTGTTGCTGATCGAACCTGATAAACGACTTATTTTGCCGATCCAGCAAATTTCTTCAAGACTGTCGTCGACACAAAACTTAACCATGGCGTCGCTTTTGAGTTCTCGCAAATTGCCTGATTCAAGCAATGCCGACTCGGGCAGCAGCCAGATCAGGTCAGAAACCGAAACCGGCACATGAACCTCAAGCGTCGATGGATCATATAGATGCGCGATTATTTTGCCGGGGGTTACATATTCTCCAGCTTCGCTATGCCTGGCTTCAACCCGGCAAAGAAAAGGCGCTTTTATCACGGTTCGATTCAGGTTGAGTCGTGCTTCTGCCAGCGATACTTCGGCCTGAGAAATTGCCACTTCAGACGAAGATTTTCTAATGATTGATTGACTTAAAGCGTTTTCATCTCTGGTCTTGAGTGCCAGAGCATTTTTAAAAGCAGATCTAATTTTATCAAGCTGTGATCTGGAGGTTGCATTAGACTTTTCAAGTGTTTCAAACCTGTCGAGTTCTCTCCTTGATATTTCAACGTTTTCAGCTGATATCTCAAGATTTTTTTTGAAGCCGTCGATTTCGCTCTGGGCAAGTTCAAATTGAAGTTTTGCCATCGCGAGGTTTTTTTCAGCTCGCTGCAACAGGATTTTATAGTTCTCGGGGTCTATTTCTATTATTTTCTCACCAGATGCGATGATGCCACCAGTCTCAAGTGAATCATGGCGCCATCTGATAATGCCGGGAATCTCAGCAGGAAGCGCCACTGACACTCTTGGCTGCACTGTTCCGAAACCGGAAATTTTCACAGGCTCGCTGGTTTTGTTTATCTTTTCAATCTCTACGTAACGCGTGCTGGTTTCTCTGACATCTTTCTGCTCCTGCGGCGCTCTGAGTCTACCCATTAAAATCAGCGCAAGAACCCCTGCCAATAGAAGAACCAGACCAATGATCAACGAAAAATAATTTCTAATTTTCAACACGGCTCCTTGAGATATTCACGCAAGAAAAGATTCGCTGAATGCTATCACGGCGTCAATATTCAGTCAATTTGGTAAGACGTGCTGAGACTTGTTAGCAATGTTGCATCATGCTAATATGCCTCAGCAACAACGTCAATTCCAAGGTCGGTCGCGGTCGTCATTATTCCCTTGATGAGTAAGCGCTCACTAAACCGCACTATTATTTTCTTGTTGATTTGCCACCCGTATTCAGAGCGCCATCAGTTCTTGAAAGAAAACCTGAGAAATCAGAGCATGATTTGTCGGGAAAATTTTGTCGTCATCGTCAGGCACATCAATGCCTTTGGCTATCTTGATGGCAACGCGGTTCTTAAAAAAGCTGCCGGTCTGATAAAGAATTGCCGGTACCGGCGAAAAACCGCTTTTGCGCAAGCGCATGATCTGTTAAAATCGGTTAGTTGAAAATTCCGGGGGTAGTGATGATTGATAACAATTTAAAGCCTGTAGAATGCATCAGACAGGGAATTGACGTCTGGGCAGATACGCTTAAGAAGATAAAGGCTCTGGATATTCCGGTCGCTGAGGCCTGGGGAAAATATTTTGCAGCGGCGCGAAAAAACATTCTCCGTGCTGCAGAATTTGAGCAGATGCTCAAGCAGGACCCTGAATTCAAAGGCTTTACGCTGGAACAGCTGCAGAAGCAGAATCACGAGTATTTTGCCGAAGTTCTTCCGGGCGCTGACGGTTACGACGCCTGCTTTGCCAACCCGGATTATGCAGCGGCAATGTTCGGGCTGCAGCTCGGTCAGCTTGTTTCCACGCTGCATGCGCATATGCGTAACTATCTTTCATGGGTGAGAATCGGTAATTACAGCCAGCTGAGCAGCTGCAATAATCTGTATTTAAGCTTCTATGAGCTATGGGAAAAGGGCAGCATCGGCTTTGAGAACGCTCTGGGCCTTTTTTCCGCCCACATGCTTGAGCAGCTTGAAATAACTACCACTTTCGGGCTTTATCAGGCAAACGACCCTGAGTTTTCGCTATATCGGGATATTCTCGAAAGTGCTGATTTCTCTGATCTGCGCTATCTGTATCGTTTTGGCATCTACGTTAAGCCCGAGATTCTGAAAATGGCCGGATTCATTGCCTCGTATCCGGAAGCCGACCTGCGCAGCCTCGCAAAGAATCATGTTGAGGCGTTTTTGAACAGTTTTGTCAGAAAAAATCTGGATTATCGCAAAAAAAAGTATGCTCGTGTCATTTATCCGATGGGCATGGAAAAGCTTGGTCTGATGATGGCTCAGGAGCTGGCTGCAAAGGGGCTGCCCGCTTCAATTGGTGCGCCGGATACCAGTGGCGCCAATGAGCAGTATTCGTATGATCTGCGCCATAACAGTGCCCTTTATTTCGACCAAAAGTTCGCTGACCAGCGGATTGCAGCCTATGAAAATGCCCTGGCAAAACTGCAGGACAAAGTCAAAGGGCAGGCAGGTCCTCTGGTGGTGCAGTTGTTCGGTGAAAAGCCTTTTGTTCCGGTTATCAAGAATACTGTGCTGACTATGAGTGAAGAGCAGGACAAGATCCAGCATGTGACTCAGGGAAAGATTACCAGGATGTATTACCAGACTGCGCCGCGCGAAGAGGCCAGTTTCAGCATGATCGCCTTCCCCTCTACCGAGATTGGCGAAAATTTCGCAGATATTTTTCGTGACACTCTTGAAATAAACACGCTGGACAACATGCGTTACGCGAAGATTCAGCAGTATATGATCGATATTCTGGATCAGGCTGAATATGTGCATGTCAGGGGAGTGCAGGGCAACGAAACCGATTTCAGGGTACAGCTGCACCTGGTTGCTGAACCGACGAAGGAAACACTGTTTGAGAACTGTGTGGCCGACGTTAACATTCCGGTCGGCGAAATATTCACCTCGCCAAAACTGACCGGAACCGATGGTGTACTGCACGTTGCCGACATTTTTCTGCGAAATCTGCGCTACTATAATCTGAAGCTGACCTTCAAAGACGGTATGGTTGTCGATTACAGTTGCAGCAATTTCGCTGACGAGGCAGATAACCGCAAATACGTTTTCGACAACCTGCTCAAGCCCAATAAAACTCTGCCGCTCGGTGAATTTGCCATCGGCACCAACACTCTGGCTTACCGCATGGCCGGGAAATATGATATCAGGCACCTGCTGCCGATTCTGATCACCGAGAAGATGGGCCCGCACTTTGCGATCGGCGATACCTGTTATGCTTATGAAGAAGACAGTCCGCACTTTTCACTGCTATCGAAGAAGCTCATAATTGCAACCGGGAATGAAAAGAGCAGTCTGCGCAAAACCGATCCGTCTCAGGCCTACACCGGCAAGCACACTGATATTACTCTGCCTTACGACATGCTCGCTGAAATCAGCGCGGTAAAAGCTGATGGAACCCGCATTCCGATTATTGCCGACGGATTGTTTGCCGTTGCCGGCACCGAAGAACTCAACGAACCGCTGAAGCGGCCTTGAAGACAAAATTGTAGCAAGGCGTGAACAGCTTTCCTGAGACCATATATTCGTGACGTCGGAGAACCAGGTCTGACTTGGAGCTTCAACCTTAAAGTTGCGATCAAAAAAAAACGGGCTGCCCCGGCAAGCGGAGCAGCCCTGTGCTGCAATCTCAGTTACATGTTAGTAATCAATGTCTTCGTAAACTATTTCGTTGGGGTTCTGTACGATCAGTATGGTGCCGGTTTGTGAAAGACTGTCGATGGAGAATTTATAGCCGTAGGTGCCTGTCGCCAGGTTTGGCACTGCAAAGCTAGCATGCATGTTGCCATTTTGGGGTTGTAGTGACTGAAGAGTTAGAGGCCAATCCGTTCCGTTAACCTGTAACTTCGGCATCTCTTTCAGGCCGGTTGTATAGGAAAACACTACAGATGCTCCCGATGAACCCAGATCCACATGTCCGCTGGTGTTTCTGGTTAATGATGTATAGTCGAAATTGATATCAAGTATGTGAAAAAGATTGTTGGAATAGCCCGGGTTAGTTGCATCCAAAGCCGAATCTTCGGCCGGAATGTTTACCGGCAGAACTTTTCCATCGGCAACGATGAAAACTCTGTAATCATTTGCCGGTATATCCGGCACAGGGCAACTTATATGTCCATCACCCATAACGGAGTCGATGTGAAAGACAGAGCCACCACCGACGGGCTCAAACCTTAGTCTGAGACTGCGACCGCTGATTGCATCAAGATGTGTCGCATAGGCCTTGAGATATTTGTAAATGGTTTTTGCATGGCCAGAATACGTATCAAGCCCATATAATCCGGGAAGAACAAGGTATTGCCCGCGCGTGTGATTGTAACTGTAATCCTTTTCATTGGCGGTGATTGTCAGCGTGCCATTTGTATCGCCTACCGATCCACCTCTTGGAATGCGTGCCCTGATCAGGTTGTTGCTCCAGTTTATGATCTCCAGCGAGATATTGCCAACTTTTACGCTGCCAGTTGTGTTGCCAAAATGCGTACCCTTTATTTCAACTTCGTCATGCGCTACACCAGCAGCATGAAAGTTGCCGGTCCGGAAACGCTCCCAGAGAGTTTCACGGTCGAAAGTATCGGTCAGCTCATCTCCACCTGCGGTATCATCCGGTCTGAAGGTCTGGACTCTTTCATATCTTGGTCGGTCGCTGAAATATTTTTCGACTTGTAGGCCCTTTTGCTCCATTGTGTCTGGTTCACGCTTAAAACTGTACATGATGGCGGCAATGTCGGCTGCCAGAAACGCTCCTTTAACCTTGAAAAAGAGCTTGCTGCTCACCATTTTGAATGCAGTCTTCGCCCATGAACTTTTTAGTTTGGATTTTATACTGTCTTTGGAAATATTGTAGATGGTCTCAAGACCGTTTATTGCGCCGGCATCAGCGAATAAAATGTTCTTTAAGGCTGACCATGCGTCACTTGGGTTGTCTGGAGCGTCGGTCACCAGTTTGGTAAAGGCCTCGGCAACTGGACCGGAAGTCAGCAGAACTTTGTAGATTCCATCCAGAGCTATCTTGTTTGAACTTATCTCTTCACCGATAACGAGACTGACGACGCGAAGAAGTGCATCAAGTGCTGATATTTCAGGGTTCCTTTTGAATTTGAACACCAGTTGTCCGTCGCCAGGCGGTATTGTCGTAACAGTTTCGGCTTCATGAGTTTTCAGCTCTGGTGGCCAGAGCGTGTAGTCGAGGAATTGTCGTCGGCTGAGGCGGAAACTGTCCTGCCCAAGGCTGTTTTTTACTATGTCGCCATTGTGGGTAATAGTTAAGTCATAGAAGCAGTAGGCGCGATTGAGAAGCTCGAGATTACTTGTTTCTTTTTGATCGGGGTCACGAGCCAGAACCGTTCGGGTTTCTTCTGATGGCGCTAAAGCTCCCATCAGCCTGTTGCCTCGCAGGCTTTTTGTGCTTGGAGCAAGTGCGGCCTGCAGGTCCTCAGAAATTTCTGCCGCCAATTGGAAAATCTCCGGGTGTACTGACCTGTCAAGCGGGTTGACGCCGTTAACCATTAAAGCCGCTTTAATGGCACTTTCCAATTGCGGTCTTTTTGGGTGGGCACCGTAGTAGCCTTCCCGGTTCGGGGTGATCCCAAGCTGCATCAGGTTCGGGTCAAGGTAAGCCAGCGCTCTTGCCGTACTTTCAACATTTATGTCAAAATAGGAAATGGCCTGGCCATATCCTATCAACACAGGATTTCCGTATGCATTCATAACGAAAAATATTTCCAGAGGCCTATGTTGACTGCTGTCAATAAAAGTTTCGTAATAGCCGGTGGTAGGATCTATGTCATAATCGTGGACATTGGTTTGAATTTTCAAGCTGTGTCGCTGAACCGCTGAGCCAGGTGGAAGCTCTACGAGCCCAACTACTTTTGTTGGTTGTGGGACATCAGAAGGTATTGCCGGAGGGTTCTCAAGCTTAAACGATCTTGTCGTAGCGCCAAATAACTCAAGCGTGGCGGTATTTATGATTATTGCCTTGATGTTTTCCGGACCGAAGTTGGAAAGGGTTTTGTCGATCAAAACCAGTTCGCATTCAAACTTAACTGATTTGCCCAGAAAGACTTCAACTGTTGCGCGGTCACTGGTAACAACCGGGACATTGATCAAGAACGTGCCAAGAGTGTTATTGAAGCGCATTACTCCCTGATTGTCTATTGAGATAACGCCGCTTGTCGGGTAATCTGAGATTGTTACTTCCTGGCCGGGGGCGCTGGTTTCGCTGCTGCCGGTCGAAGTCGTGCTTCTGTTGTTCAACAGCACTGCCGGGGCTTTGCTGATTCCGCCCATGCTTTCGTAGGTTATCTCGTAGTCGTAAACGGTAGTAGTTGCGACCAGTTCAGTCGAAGTGCTGCGGATATAGGCTAGACAACCCCAGTTTGGCAGCGCTTCGGGAGCGCCGAGAGCAGGTAGAATTGCAAATGAATATTCTTTGCTGTTAATGGTGACGGTAGTTGTTGCCTGAAGAAAGCCGGTAATCGTGCCGGTGGCAGTCATGCCACTGGTAAAGGCGCCGGTGTTGTCGCCTGGATTGACCGGGCCGCTCAGGGGCGATGTCGGCATGCTCATGCCCATATCGCGATACTCGACAATGATATGTGTAAGAAGCTGCTTGCGCGCTTCGGTGTTAATTCTGCTGGCGAGAGTCGGCAGGCTGGGGAGCAGGTCATTAAGCTTGCGGAAAATAATTGTCCTGGCCAGTTCTCTTGTTTTGTAACGCAAGTCTTCGGTTGGCGGCGGGTTGGTCGGGCCGTAGCTCCAGCCGGCGTCGGCGAAGTCCTTAGGTGATGGAAGCAGGCGGAAAATAAGCGGGATGCTCTGAGGTGGTTGTGGGGATGGCGTTTCTCCAGTAGGAGTTTCACCCGGTGGTGTCGGCGGCGTATCGTCTGCAGGGTCTTCACTTGGCGGTGCAGGTGGTGTTTCTCCAGTAGGAGTTTCGCCCGGTGGTGTCGGCGGCGTATCGTCTGCAGGGTCTTCACTTGGCGGTGCAGGTGGTGTTTCCTCAGTAGGAGTTTCAGGCGGCGGCTGCACCTGGCTTAGATAGGCGGCAACGAGGCGCGACGGAATGGCTCCTGGCAGGTTGTCGGTCGCGAAGAGCCCCAGTTCCGATAAAACCGAGACCATTACTTCATTAAGTATTACGCGGGCGGGTTCGTTGGTAAAGGCCTTTTCCACCTGGTCGGCCTGGAGCTGGCTGATAGACGAAAAGGCTCTATCGACTGCAGTTTCCAGAAAGGTGAATGCTGAAAAATTGTATGAATCAAAGGTTCTAGCCAGCTCTTTCAATGAGGATACCATCGTGTCGACGCTGGTCATCAGAGTCTGTCGAGCAACTTCGTTTTTAAGTGCGCTGGCCTGTTGCGCCGGGAGCAGGGGAGCTATCTTTTCGCTGTAAGCAACCCGATTAAGGTCATTGAGGGTGCGAATCAATTCGGGCGAAATATTGCTGAAGGCTGTAGAAAGTTCGCTGCTGAACTTTTTCCAGATTGCATCACGGCTGATCGAAAGTGGTTCGTCGTTTATGGAGACGAGAAGCTGACGGGTCCTGGCGTTAAATGCCTGCTTGAGCATTAGCAGATCGTTTGCCAGTCCATACTGCGCTGCGGCTTCATTCAGTGTCTTCTGTCGGGTTAGAAAGGCCTCAACCGCAGTTGTCAGGTTGTTCTCAGAGAAATCAGCCACGAGACTCGGAGAAACTACCTCAAAAAATTCGCCAAGGCTGAAGTACGCTTCGGCGTCAAATCCTTTTTGTTGGCTTACCGCGGCGGCAGTTCGCAATATTCTGGTGAGTGATGCGGTTGTCGGGTCGATGCTGATGGCAAAGGTTTCGGCCCCGGCTGTAGTGTCTATCTGTGGCGCAAATCCCTCGAGTATGCTTCCATCTGGCAAAAGCACCGCTACGATGAAATTTCTATAGTAAGCCGGTACATTGTCGAATCTATAGTTGCCATCTGCATCTGTGGTTGTTGTTGCAACCCCTGCACTGAAAACTGCCTGCAACTGGTGGTTGGAATCAAATGTATACAGGCCTACCGGTAGATTGGCAGCGCCGGCGCCGGCTTCGCGTAATTGAAGGCTTATTGTCAGTGGAGTCAGACTGACGCTGCCTTTTAAAGTGCCGGCAGTGCCGGGCGGAATGCTCAACAAATCATCGTCGCCAGATCCGTATCTGAAGCAGCCTGCAATCGAGAGTGCGAGCAGAAAGGAGAACAAGAGGAGAAAACGGTATTTGATGCCATTCGAAACCTTCATAATAAACCTCACCAAAATTAAAACTCTATCTAGGTGAAAATTATAAGCTATGGCAAAAAGTCAGTAAAGGGAATAAAACGCTGAACGGCATGAATTTTATCTCAAAAGCTGGTGTCTTTTCTTTCGCTTATTTCCAAAACGGTCAGGAAGGCGCGGCAAGAATTGGCACAGGTTAAATGCTGCGCCATTCTGGTTTTGAGAAATTTACTTTCCCTGTTTGAGAAGATACTGGTCGCTGAATTGAAAGCCGTATCAATGAACAGGAGCGAAAATGTTGCAAGATTTTCAGCCAGAAGCCAGTTCAGGGTTTGTCTGTTTCTTTGTAGCGCTGTTTGAACTCTTCGAGCGAAAAGCCGTATTTTTCGGAGACGAAGTCGATATCTTTGTCGCCGCGGCCACTGAGATTTATCAGAATAGACTGATACTTCTTTTCGTTGGCAAGTTTGAGGGCATAGGCTACCGCGTGCGCGCTTTCGAGTGCCGGAATAATGCCTTCGGTGCGGCTCAGCGTATAGAATGCTTCCAGGCACTCGTAATCGCTGGCGGTTACGTATTTGATGCGACCGGTATCTTTAAAATAGCTGTGTTCCGGGCCGACGCCAGGATAATCGAGGCCGCTGGCGATCGAATAAACCGGTGCCGGTTCACCTTTGTCATCCTGCAGGAGGTAGCATTTAAAACCATGAATGACACCGGGTTTGCCGAGAGTCATCGTCGCAGAATTCTCGCCGAGATCCAGTGAGCGCCCGGAAGGTTCAACTCCGTAAATCTCGGCAGGATCATCGAGAAAGGCCGAGAACAGGCCGATTGCGTTACTGCCGCCGCCGACACAGGCTACCACGTTATCGGGCAGTTCGCCGGTCATTTCAAAAAACTGCTCACGCGCTTCGATGCCGACAATTCTCTGAAACTCGCGCACCAGCATCGGGAAAGGATGGGGGCCGACAACCGAGCCTATGCAGTACATGCTGGTGATCGGGTCTTTCAGATAGGCGACAAAGGCTGAGTCGACTGCTTCCTTGAGAGTGCGCAGACCCTCGCTTACCGCTACAACATTGGCGCCCAGCAGTTTCATGCGTACGACGTTGGGATGTTCTTTAGCGATATCAACTTCGCCCATGTGAATTTCGCATTCGAGCCCGAAATAGGCGGCGGCAGTGGCCAGGGCAACGCCATGCTGGCCGGCGCCGGTTTCGGCGATGAGTTTTTTCTTGCCCATATATTTTGCCAGCAGTGCCTCGCCCATGCAGTGGTTGAGCTTGTGGGCGCCGGTATGGTTGAGGTCTTCGCGCTTAAGATAGATTCTGGCGCCGCCGAGGCTGTTAGACAGCCGTTCAGCAAAATATACCGGGGTGGGGCGCCCCTGAAAATGCTTGCGGATCGAGCGCAACTCAGAAATGAAGCGGTGTGATTTTGAGATGGTCAGGTAAGAATGGGTGATTTCCTTAAAATGCTCGATCAGCTGCGGCGGCAGGTAAGCTCCGCCATACTCGCCAAAATAGCCATTCTCATCAGGAAAATTCTTAAAATAATCTATGTTCACTGCCGACTCCTGCATCGCTCGATTTATTGCCGGCGCACCACGCGTCTGCAAAATGTCATGAGTTAATAACATAATTCCGGCAGCAATACAATCAAGCTCTATATTGCTTCCCCGGGCTCTCGGCGGGATTACGCCGTTCTAATGGCTTCAGCCATTAGAAAAGCGTATGCCGAAATGCTCAGCGGTACAACGCTCCAGGATTGGCTCAGAGCTGGCCTTTGCCTTCGGCAAACCGCCCCATCAACTTCTCGATTGCTGGAGCCTTTGTTGATAGTTGTTCATAATAATAACTTTGTTCTGGTTTACGCAGGTCAGGTGAAGCGGTAGAGTTTAAGGGTAGCGGACTTGCCTTTGAGAGCAGCTTCAGAATGCAGGCTAAAGGCAGACGCATCAGTGAGACCGCTGACAAATTCGTGCGAAAACAGGCAGCGCTGTTCAGGCAGTTTCTCGGCTTCTTTTTCAATGCGCGCACTGACATTGACCGCGTCACCGATGACGGTAAAGTCGCGTTTGGCGCCGAAACCGAGCATGCCGTTGATGACTTCGCCGGCGTTAACTCCGATGGCAACCGGAAAATGCAACTTGCCCGCCTGTTCAGCCTGGATAATCTGGCGGGTCGCGTTAATGGCCGCCTGCCGGGCTGACTGACCACTGCTGTTACTGTCGCCAACAGCGAATACGCCGAGTATCTTGTCGCCCATGAGTTTGTCGATGTCGCCACCATTCTCGATTACAATGCGGCAGAGCTGTGCTGCCTGGTTTTTGAGCTGTTTGAACAGTTCTTCGGTATTTTCGCCGCTTAGCCGCTGTGCAAAGTCAATGCTGCCGATAAAAATCAGCACGAATTCGCGTTTGCTGCTTAACAGCAGTCCGGCAGCATCTGCGCTGCCAGCCATCGCCAGCTGCGCACTGCGCGAGAGCATTTTTCCCATCACTTCTTTTTCGGCAAGGCTTTTGGCAAAGCGGTCATAAGAGGCACAGAGCTGGCCAAGTTCATCGTTACGGTCAAGATTGATGCGGTAAAAATAGTTCTGCTGGCCGATATGCTGCATTCCCCGCGCCAGCTCACCAACCGGAACAATGACGTCTGAAGAGGTCTGGATGCCGATCATCACAAAAATGAGTAAGCCCATGAGTATGAAGTAGACAAGATACTGCTTTATGCTTGCAGTTGATCTATCGATGGGAGTTTGCGAGGCTGCCCCGATCATCAGGTTGTTGATCTGTTGCGTGCCGGCCCGCGCCTCGATGCTTATCTTTTCGTGCCCGACGGTTTGTTCGAACGATACCGGCAGATGTGAAGAAACGATCCAGGCCGCCGCCTTATCAAGATTCATCTCGATTGCCGGCGCAAATGAGCTGATGATTTTGCCATACTTGATGTATTCGGCGGTAAAAATCGCGTAGGGTCCTTTGTTTTGCAATGCAACGCGCGTCAGATATGAACCGCTGCCTAATGAAAGCAGCCACATGAGCATAAAATCAGGCTTTTCAAGCGAAGGCAGCGGGATTGCCACAACCCCGGCCGCCCCGGTAGTGACCTCGAATACCACCAGGGTGGCCAGGGCGTTGGTGGCTCTTATATAAGCCTCATCGCCAAAATTTGACCTGATGCTCTGCATTGCCCCGTCAAAATACATTTCATTCTTCACATCGCCGATTGACAGTTTTTCAGTCTGGGTGTGTCTGCCTATGCTGGATAATATGTATTTGCCGATCTGAACCAGTACGCCAGCAAAAGTATCGCCTCTCTTTTCCTGCCCTGCGGTGTGTGAAAACTCCCAGTTTTTCTGGCTTATCAAAATGGAATCTCTTGTGACAGCGTTTGATTCCCAACTTTTGTCGTCACTGATCATTGCAAAGAATTCAGTGAAAACTTCGCGCAGTTTATTTCTGGTGCTTGCAGAAGTCGGGTCTTTATCAAGTTCCCGGGCCAGTGTGATGACTCTGGGATCATGCGAAATCTTTCTGATCAAGCGGGCCACACGCGACTGATTATAAAACTGGCGAAGTTCATAAGCATCAAGATAGCGCTGTAGATCAAGTTTTTGTTGCCTGACGCCGTTCATATGATTCTCGAAGACAAAGTAATCTGAGACGAATACTGCTGTCAGCATCGGAACTACGGCGGTTAGCAGAATCGAAAACAGCAGCTTGATCTTAATCGAACCGGTCAGCGCTGTCTGCCCATAAAGCGAACGGTAAACATAGTGTATTGCCAGTGAAATCAGCAGAAATGTTGCCAACGCAACGAATGTCAGGTCAATTTGTCTGGTGCTGTCCAGTCTGCGGGCAATAACAAGTCTGTAACTCTGTTTCCCCAGCTGCAGTTCTTCTGAATCAAGCAGGTATTCAGCAGAGGATGACTGCTCATAGCCAGCATTTCCTTTCTGTAAAAGCCGATCGGGAAAGTGTTCGCTGCAATGTATTGTGCCAGAATCGGAAATCAGCGCGACCTCAGAGTTCCTTTCGCTATATGCATGCGCGAGCAGTGCCGGATTTTCTTTAACCTGGCTCTCGGCAACCGATACGAAAATTATACCCGCAATGCGCCAGCTGTCAGAGGCAAGATTTGCGAGTTCGTTGTTGTTTGCAGGCAAAGCGGAACATTCTTTTGTTGCCCTGATAATGTTTGCGTAGAAGTATTCCGTTTCGCCAGATGGGTTGGTGGCAAGAGAACTGCCGATTCTTTCATAAGCTATGAAGTTGGCGTCATGTTTGGTGCCAAGAATTTCACGGGTTCGCGGGTTTATGTAGTCCAGAAGATTATGGTTGCGTTTATGCTGCATATACAGCTGAAAGTAATGGGCTAGTTTAAGAAAATATTCCTGATGCGAAGTGTCAATTCCATGTGAGAATGCGATTTGTGGCGGGTCATAGGCCTGTGGGCGGCATGCTGTGGCAAAAACTCGTCGGGGCTGCACGCCGGCCCGGTTAAGCTCGTCAACCAGCTGCCGGGTTCGTTTTGCGATCAGCTCTTCTTCGCGAGCGTCGTATTCCAGCTTCAGACTACTTTCCATGCTTCTAACCGTATTGTTGCCAATCGTTTCAAATGCCATTTTGCCGGCATCCTCGGACTTTATCTGTCTTGCCAGCCTGTAGGATTCAGCGACGGCGTTTTTTCGAGCGAAACCATCAACAGTCTGGTTTTTTACCGCGAAGCCTTTATACACGGCAAAACCGGCCAAAATCGCAAAAACTGCAAAGATTGTCAGCAGAATGGGCTTGAACTTTCTGGCAGTAGTATTTCTTTGTTCTAAATCAGCAGTCGTTGATCTCTGGTCAGCAATTTCTTCTGTCGGCCGGTTTGATGTGCTCGCGAGCTCAAAGCTGGCAGTGGTCTGGCAGAGAAAATCACTGTCTCCTGCAATTGTAAAAGCTTCTATTTCATCGCTTTCGACTGGTTCAGATATTATCTTGTTCTTGATGAGTTCTGCTATTTCACCGTCATATGCGACTGGAAACGTCGGGCACTGTTTAGTTGCAGCTTCGACCCGGGCGGCGCGATTGAAGTGTTCTCCGACTATGCTGTAATCAAGCCTTGTGTCTTCGCTGCCGACCTGTCCTGCGAAAAATCTGCCCCGGCTGAGACCGACTCCGCATGCATAGGTGAAAAGTTTGCTGTCGACGCGATTGCGGTTAATATTGGCCATGGCAGCCTGCATTTCGATTGCAGCTTTAACAGCTCTTTCTGCGGTGATCCCAGCATCATTTTCGTCAAATACAGCTTCGATGGCATCGCCAATAAACTTGTAGATGCGTCCGCCATTTTCGGCAATAATCCTGGCCATCACGGCAAAATGGTGGTTGAGCATTTCGGTTATTGTGGCGGTTGGCTGGCTTTCGCAGAGGGTTGTAAAGCTTCTGATGTCAGAGACCAGCGCGATACCCCAGAATGCTCTTGTGTCATGGCCGATGTTTCCGTCGCTTCTGGATAATGACTCTACGGCGTGGTCAGAAAGCAGCGTGGCCAGTCGTTCCCTCTCCTTGACGCCTTCAACCATCAGGGCGAATTCTCTTGTCAGTGCGCCAAGCTCGTCGGCTCTTTCCGAATCGAGAGAAATTGAATAATCGCCCGCAGTTACCCTGTCGAGAGCTGTTTTCAAAGATGTAATTGGCTTCAGCAGAAACTGTGCGGTAAAGTAGGCACAGAGGGCCGCAATGAGTAGCGCAGTAAGAATTAAAACTATAAAAATCTGGCGCCGGCTGTTTTCATCGAGCCGTATTCGGTTATGGTCAGAAAGCCCGGCAACGATAATCTCAGAATTGCTGCCGAAAGGCATTGCCACTACGGAATAACCAGACATGTGTTCCTTGATGGCGCTGCCACGAGCGGCGCTTGTCTCTGCCACCCGCGCCGCCATTGAAAATATCTGTGGTGTGACCTTTCCGTCGGGGCGGAACAGGGTTTTGAGGCCTTGTGGAGTATTGCGAAATGCTATGAACGAATAAGCCGGAACACTCGTTTTAAAATTTTCGATAGCGCTGGCGATGGACTTTTCGAAGAGGATTTTATCGTCCCACACGAAGAATAGCAACGCGCCGGCATGCCCGTCGATTTTTATAAAATCAAAGATGAAATTGGCGGACCCTTCGGCAGAACGAAGATTAATGCTTATGTTGCGTCTTTTTTCCATCTCAAAGCCAAAGTCGTTGCCGGTAAGTGAAGCGTAGGCCTGGGCTCCGAATTTTTCTGCATCGGGCACCTTTAGTTCTGGGAAACTGGCGCCAGGATTGGTGCTGAGATGCATTTCGCGCAGATTGCCGATAAGCGCGGCGCGGTGTACGCCAAAAACGTCAGCCAGCTGCTCTATTGAGCCATGGTCAATATGCTCAAGCCCCTCGCCATATAGGTCTTTGAGATAGAATCCCAGCAGGGGCAACGGGTTCGCCTGGCTGGCAAAGGCTGCGACGATCTTGTTTCTGACCTGGTCAGCCCCGGTGCCAAGTCGGGTAACCATTTCGCTCAGTTCGGTGTCGGTGAACATCTGACGGGCGGTGCGCTGGTATTCTTCCTGGATCTGTATCTTGCGCGTTTCAATTTCTCTAAGGCATTCTTCGAGGTTGTCGGCAATCTGGTGCCGGGCTGTCTGACTGGTCTGGTAATGGTACGCGGCTGCTGAAACGACAAGCATACCAAGGGGAAATGTTGCGGCCATAAAATATAAAAACAGAAAACGAAAGGTCAGGCCGGTTTCGAACCAGCGGTCAAGCAGCATCCCGCGCAATGAAAGCAGCAGGCAGAGGCCAGGGATCAATAAATTGAAAAGTTTTATCCATGGCGGCGTCGGGCTTAACTGTTGTATCGGCGCCAGAAAGACGGTCAGATAGTCTGTTTGTTTGCCCAGATAAGAATGGATAGTGTAATTGCCCAGTCGTTCTGGTCGGGGAGGCCCATGTTTAAGCCAGTCAGCCAGGTTTTTATCGATTGCCCGAATTCGCTTGTGTCGCCAGGCTCTGAACAGGTTCGACATTTCGAGTTCTTTAAAGGCTACCGGTGCTGCCGTTTCGTCGAACAACGGAACGAACCCGGCCAGGCCGTTTTTGCGCTCCCGGCATTCGGCCAGTGCCACTTTTAGAGCGGTTTCACTGCTGTTGCTCTCTATTCCTGCAGTCAAAAAGTAGCCCCAGATCAGCCCGTTGTTGCTTGTCCGATAGTCCCAGATAAACCAGTGTGGCCTGTTGTCGTGTAGAATGTAGCTGGTTTTGCCTTTCTGGCTGCTGGCATAGGCATGGCTGCGCACGGTTTTGCCAAAATAGCTTTCAGCGAGTTTGTCGCGTTGCTTCTTTGTCTCCAGATTCAGCTGCGCGCCTATATGTTGATCTATCATGTAATCGAAAAGCAGGCTCATTGCCCTTTTGCTTTCGACTCTGTCGCTTTTTGCATAAAGAAGTTCAGTAGCGCCTTCGCCAGCGGTTTTGCGAAAAACATGCAGTTTGAACTTTGGAAAAATGTGTGCAAACTGGCTGGCGCTGATTCTTTCTATGTGCTGCTTCAGTTGTTCGTCGCCTTGAATTGTTTCAATTGCCACTTCGAACTGTTCGGCAAACTGCCCGGCCTGGCGGTTAAGCCGGTATTCAAACGATGAGCTGCGGGTTAGCGCTTCGAGTTCAGACTGGATGCTTTCTTTTTGCGCGTTGTCACGCCAGTGGCGTTCAATGCCGGCCAGAAAATGGAAACCGAGGTTGATTACCGCCAGTGGCAGAAGAAGCATGAAATAAGGCAAAAGACGATGCCAGATCTGTCGCTTTTGTTTTTGTGGTGACGTGCAGAGCATGGCTCGAATATAGCACAATTTTGCCATTAACTGATCGCGCTGTTGCAAATGTTGTTTTGCCGGCCCAGGCGGCGTTAGAAGCTGATTGTGGCTGTTGGTGCAGCTTAGCCTGGCTTTAGCTGGCCAGCCGCGTGAATTTAAGTCTGCCAGGATCTCCGATACAGTTTGAGAGCGGCTGCCTTGCCTTTGAGAGCGGCTTCAGAGTGCAGTGTGAAGCCTGTCGCATTGTCGAGGCCGCTGACAAAATCCTGCGAGAACAGGCAGCGCTGGCCCGGCAGCTTCTCTGCCTCTTTCGCAATGCGCGCGCTGACATTGACAGCATCGCCGATAACGGTAAAGTCGCGTTTGGCGCCGAAACCTAGCATGCCGCTGATTACTTCACCGGCGTTAACTCCGATGGCGACAGGAAAGTGCAGCTCGCCAGCCTGTTCAGCCTGCAAAATTTTGCTGGTCGCGCTGATTGCCGCTTGATGTGCCGTCTGGCCGTTGCTTCCGCCGACCGCGAAAACACTGAGTATCTTGTCGCCCATGAGTTTGTCGATGTCGCCGCCATTATCGATTATGATGCGGCAGAGCTGTGCTGCCTGGTTTTTGAGTTGTTTGAAGAGCTCTTCGGTGGTTTCCCCACTCAGGCGCTGCGCAAAATCTGTGCTGCCGATAAAAATAAAGACGAATTCGCGTTTGCTGCTTAACAGCTGTCCGACAGCATCTGCGCTGCCAGCCATCGCCAGTTGCGCACTGCGCGAGAGCATTTTTCCCATGACCTCTTTTTCAGCAAGGCCTTTGGCAAAGCGGTCATATGAGGCGCAGAGCTGGCCAAGTTCATCGTTGCGATCGAGGCTGATGCGGTAAAAGTAATTCTGCAGACCAATCTGGTGCATGCCATCGGTAAGTGCCCGGACCGGGATCATTATGTCAGAAGCGGTCTGATAACCAATTAACAGAAAAACCAGAACGGCCAGAACCATGAAATAGTGCAGATATCTGCGGATCGACCCGGTCATTTGGTCGATTGGTGTTTGCGAGGCTGCCCCAATGACCAGACTGTTAAACTGCTGAATGCCAGGGCGCCCTTCTACACTGACTTTTGCCTCCCTGATATTCTTTTCGGAAGATACCGGCATGTTTGACGCTGCAATCCAGGCGGTTTCCTTGAACAGATCAAGCCCTGGTACCGGCATGAATTTTCGCATCAGCTTGCCGTATCTGTGATACTCAATTGAAAGAATTGCGATCGGCGCGCGATTATGTTCGGCTATGCGGGTCATGTAATTGCCACGACTGAATGAGATCAGCCATAGTATTACAAATTCAGGGTTTTCGAGCGAAGGCAGCGGCATGATCACGACGCCGGCTGCGCCAGTGGTAATTTCGAACTCGACCAGCTGACTGATCGCGTTCGACAATCTTATGTATGATCGGTCGCCAAAATTTGACCTGAGGCTCTGCATCGCGCCGTCAAAGTAGAGTTCGCTTTTCAGGTTCTTCATCGACAGATTGCCTGAGCCGCCACTGCTGCTGATACATGCAAGAATATGTCTGCCGATCTGACTGAGCACGTTGGCAAATTCGCCTTGTTCACGGTCTGGTGTTTTACTGTAATGAAACTCCAGTTTGTTTTGCCCCAGCAATATGCAGTTGCGGGCGGTAACATTGTTGGCCCAGTCATCATCAGCATCTATTAGCTTAAAGCATTTGGCCAGCAGGGTTCGCAGATGTGATTTGACCTCTTCAGAACCTGGTTTCTGCTCAAGTTCGCGGGCCAGTTTCAGTAAGCGTGGGTTGTTGGACATCTCCTGAATTTGCCAGGTTATTCCTGAGTGAACAAAGTATTGCGCAGTCTCGAATGCATCGAGAAAGCGCTTTATCTCAAGCCTTTGCTGCTGCACCATTGCCTGATGGTTTTCGAAAATGAAGTAACTGGAAATGAAGACAACAGTGAGCATCGGAACCAGCGCTGTGAGAAGAATAGAAAACACCAGTTTGCTTTGAATTGATTTCGAAACAGCTGTCCCGGCATAAATAGAGCGGTAAAAATAAATTGCTGCCGGCACAATGATGAGCAGCAGCAGAACTGCAATCTGCCCGAGATTTGCGCCGCCTTCGACCGGCAGGTTACTGGCTACGATCAGCCGATAATTCTGCTGATTCAATCTGATTTCGTCAGACTCGACAAGGTAATTCGCAAAATCGGCGGCAGTATTCGGCTTTTCTGAGGTTAACAGCCACATTGGGAAGCTTGCGCGATGAAACAACTCGCCCGAATCAGATCGCAGCGCAATTTCAAATCCGGGCTCACTATACGCGTTAATCAGCAGCTGCGGATTGCCCTGCGCCTGCGCCTGATCGATTGAGAACATTACTATTCCAGCAATTCTGCGGTCTTCCGGGCTCATACCGGACAATTCGTGATTGCTTGCGGGGAGTGGCTGTTCCAGCGCCTTTTCAGAAAATACCCTGAGGTAATTCCAATAGAAAAGTTCTCTGCGGGTGCCCGTTTCGACTGGCATGCTGCCGCCGATTTTTTCGGCGGTGAAGTGGTCGGCAGAAATATCAGTGCCGAACATCTCACTCATGTGCGGGTTGACAAGGTTTTCCTGCTCTTCTTTTTGCAGGTCGTAAAAGTAAAGCAGCTGAAAATGTGCGAGTTTATGATAAAAATCGCGCTGACTGTCATCTATTCCACTCGCAAATGCAATTTTCGGCGGTCTGGTAGAATCGCTGGCCAGACCTGTTGTCGCAAAGACATGGCGCGACTTGACCCCGAGACTGCGTAATTCGGCCGCCATCTGTTCGGTCTTTTCGCGTATGATTTTTTCGTCACCCGGATCATAGGTGAACTGCAGTTCGTTCTCGATGCTTTTGAGCAGCTGGTCCATCCTGGTTTCAAATGCTACTTTTCCAGCATCTTCTGCTTTAATCTGTCTGATCAGCCGGTATATTTTTGCCACCGCCTGATTTCGGCTGAATCTGGCCTGCGACTGGTTGCCGATGGCAAATCCCTGATATATGCCGGTAGCGGTAAAGATCATGAGAATCGCGAACAATGCTACGCTTAACTGCCGGTAATAATTCTGGAAAAAGCCGGCGTCGTCGCTGCTGGTAACCAGTACTGCTGCGCTGTGCTTTTTTTCGTGCTTTGCCGATTGTGCAGCCGCAAATTGCACTGTGGCAGCCGCACTGAACTCATCTGTCGTCTTAAATGTGCAGCCACTGATATCAGCGTAATCAACCGCGCATGTCGATGCAACGCCGCTGAGAAGTGATGCAATTTCGCGATCGAAAGCTATCGGCATGCCGGGCAGCTTTTTGGTCAGGGCTTCGAGTTGCGTAGCCTGATGAAATGCTTCGCCGATGATGCTGTAATCGAGCCTGGTGTCTTCGCTGCCAACTGAGCCCGCATAAAATCTGCCCCTGGCCAGCCCGACGCCAAAGGAGTAGGTGAACTGGCCATTTTTTTCACGTTCTGAATTGATTGAGCCAAGAGCGACGTGCATTTCTACGGCTGTTTTTGCCGCTCTTGCTGCGGTTGCTTTTTCGTCGTCTTCATCAAAAACCGCTTCGATGGCGTCGCCGATGAACTTGTATATGCGCCCGCTGTTGGCCGAGATTACTTCTGACATGGCGGCAAAATGGTGGTTGAGCATTTCGGTAATTTCGTCGGTCGGCCGCGTTTCGCAAAGAGTGGTAAAATTTCTGATATCTGAAACCAGCGCTATACCATTAAATGACCGGGCATCACACTCTGCTTCTGTGCCGGTGTTTTTTGCCAGAGCTTCAACCGCGTGATCAGAAAGCAGCGCGGCCAGGCGCTCGCGCTCTTTGACGCCCTCAATCATCTGCGCGAATTCACGCGTCAGGTTGCCGAGCTCATCGGCACGTTCCGAATCGAGTCGGGCGCTGTAATCACCCATAGAAACCAGTTCAAGCGCGGATTTTAGTTCGCCTATGGGCTTGAGCAGAAATGCAGCAGTAAAATATGCGCATAACGCTGCGATAGCCAAAGAAATCAGAATCAGCAGAATAAAGATGCGGCGGCGGTCGTTTTCTTCGGCGCCTATCTGTTGATGGCTCGAAATGCCGGCAATAACGATTTCTGAGTTCTGCCCGTATGGCATAGCGACAACTGAGAACCCGCTTAGATGCTCGGTAACGGTGCCACCTCTTGCTGCGGCGGTTTCTGCTACCCGCAAAGCACCCGAAAAATGCTGATGGGCGAGTTCATCTTCGGGGCGATAGAGGGTTTTGAAACCCTGCGGGGTATTTTTGAATGCGATGAACGAATAGCCGGGAAAATTGCCTTTGAAATTCTCTATTGCGGTCTGCAGTGACTTTTCAAAGAGTGTTGCGATGTCCCAGACCAGAAACAACAGTGCCCGTGCCGCGCCCTTTATCAGAATAAAATCGTAGATCAGTGTTGCCGTGCCTTCGCCGCTCTGCTGGTTTAAGCAGAAATTGCGTCTTTTCTCGATTTCGACGTTGAAAGAGTTGCCGGTAACCGAGCGGAATGCCTGTGCGCCGAAGGTTTCTTCTTCGCTAATCTTGAATTCAGGAAGCTTTATTTCAGGGTGTTTAAGCGCAAAACGTCGGCGCAGGTTCTGGATGATCGGTGCTCGATAAACGCTGAAAATGTCTTTGAGTCTGGCCGCACTGGCTCCCTCGCTGTATTGGGTGCCTTCTCCACTCGTATCGAGAAGATAGAAGCCGAGAAGTGGCAGCGCGGTTTCGCGTTCCTGAAAACGCGCAACAATTCTCTCTCTGACCGCATCTGCTTCTGCGCCATGTTCGTCGATCAGCTCGGCCAGGCGAGTGTCGGCGAATGCCTGACGGGCGGCGCTCTGGTATTCTTCCTGAATCTGCATTTTTCTTGTCTCGATCTGCCTGAGGCAGCCTTCGAGGTTTTCGGCAATCTGGTTCTGCGCTGAGCGGCTCGACTGGTAATGGTATGCTGCCGCGGTTACCGCCAGCATGCCGAGTGGAAAAGTTGCCGCCAGAAAATACAGAATCACGAAGCGCAGCGTCAGGCCGGTTTCGAGCCAGCGCCCGAGAAGAAGGCCTCTAAGTGAGAGCAGCAGACATAGTGTTGCCGTCGCCAGGTTGAGCAGACTTATCCATGCCGGCAAAGGTCTTGTGCCCGGCATTGGCGCCAGAAAGACGGTCAGATACCTGGTATCTCTGCCCATATATGAATAGATTCTATACCTGCCAAGCTGGGCTGGTTCTGGCGGGCCGAATGAAACCCAGTGTGCGAGATTCTTGTCGAGTGGTTTGATCTGACTGTTGCGCCAGTCCTGGAAGCTTCTGGAATTTTCCAGTTCAGCGAAAAGCACCGCCGCTGCGTTTATGCCCACCACGGGAACGAATCCTGCAAGGCCGCCGCCGCGTTGTCGGCATTCTGCCAGTGCCAGTCTCTGTGCTGCTTCGCGACTGTTTTCATCGTTTCTGGCTGCAATGAACCAGCCCCAGATACCCTGACCTTTTACTTCAAGATAGTCCCAGAAAAACCAGTGCGGCTTGCCGTCGTGCAGAATATTGCTGCTTCTGCCTTTCTGGCTTCTGGCAAACACCTCGCTGCGCGCGGTTCTGCCAAAATAGTTTTCGGCCAGCTTGTCGCGTTGCTTTTTGATTTCGCTGGTCAAAGGCTTGTCGCGATGCTGATCGATCATATAGTCGAAAATCATCGCCATCGCCCTTTTGCTTTCGACCCGGTCGCTTTTCGCAAAGAACAGCTCGGCTCCGGCTTCATCCGGGGCCTTTCTGAAAATGTGCAGCTTATAGCCGGGCGATAGTGCGTTCAGGCTTGCGTTGCTGGCCTCGCTGATCTTTTTCAGCAGCAGTTCTATGTCAGCTTCTGTTCTGGCTGTCTGCCCGCCGCTATGGCGCAATGCCGCTTCTATTCTTTCGGCCAGCTGCCCACCCGCCCGGTTCAGGCGGTATTCAAATGACGAGCTGCGGGTCAGCGCTTCGAGTTCCTGCAGCGCCACTTCACTCTGCGTCCGCTCTTTCCAATGCAGTTCGATCGTTGCCAGAAAGCGAAATCCGAGATTGAGCACGGCCAGCGGCAGCAGCAGCATAACGTACGGCATCAGCCGCAGCCACGTTCTGCCCGTTTTTCTGCTGACAACATCCCTGCTCATGCCAGAGATAATACCACAACCCGGACATTTTTTATCCGCAGATTACACGGATAACCGCAGATTGAAGACGCGCACACTTTTTTATAATTTATCCGCAGATTACACGGATAACCGCAGATTAAAGACAAATGCTTTGAATACCGTTGTTAAAAGTAGATTTTACCTGCACTATTTCTGCTCTCTCTGCGCAAGTCGGCGCAATCTGTGGATTCTCTCCTCTTGCATTCCTCTTCTTTAAAGCCACGCCGTCCTGTCTTTTTGTTTTATCTGCGCTAATCGGCGAAATCGGCGGATTCTCTTCTGGTTTTCGTTTCATGGGTTTCTCCTGATTTGATTTTCGCTATGAGCACAGTTGTAAGTTGCTCACATGTATTAATCAAAATCAAAAGCGTTTTGGGGAAAGCTTTTTTATCGACATTAACTGTCGTATTGACAGCTGTCGAATAAATTATTATATTCAGGTTATGGAAGAGCAAAAATTAAGTATCGGGCAGTTGTCGGAAATGGCCGGCCTGAGTCGGCGCGCCATCAGATTTTACGTGCAGAGCGGCTTGCTGCCTGCCCCAGCGGGAGCCGGTCGTGGCCATTATTACACCGATGAGCACCTGCAGATTCTGCTGCAAATCTGCATACTCAAAGAAAACCGACACAGCCTCGACGAGATCGCTGCGATAATAAAGGGGCCGGCTGCGCCAGAGAGCACGCAGATACCGGCACCTACCACCTGGACACGCCTCGAAGTATGCCCGGGTTTCGAAATTAATATTCAGGGCGGCCGATACCCGGTAACTCCGGCCAGATTGCGCAAACTGCAAAAATTTGTCAGTCAGCTGTTTGGCGCTAACACAACTGAAAGAGAGGGTTCAAAATGAAAGAACAGCATTGTATTCTCGTAGACAAAGAATCTGGCCGGGAAGTGTCCCTGAAAGCGATTAACGTCAAGGGTGAGCTTACCGGGCTTGCCTGCCACTGGCAGATCACACAGAATTTTGTTAACCATGAAAAAGTGGCGATTGAAGCGCAGTATGTGTTTCCGCTGCCGGCTGATGCGACTTTAAGTTCCCTGAAAATTACGACAGGTGACAAGACTATTGTCACTCACCCCGAAGAGCGTGAAAAAGCTTTCGACGAATACGACGAAGCAATCAGCGCAGGTAACGGCGCGTTTATGCTCGACCAGGAACGCCGCGACATTTTTGCGCTGAACCTCGGCAATATACTGCCCGCCCAGGAAGTCGAAATACAGATCAGCATGTTTCAGTTGCTGCAGGCCCACGAGACTGGCGCACGGGTCGCTTTTCCGGTAGCGATAGTGCCGAAATATTTTCCAGCCGATAAGACTGCAGCGATTACAGAATGGGAAAGAATCAGTCCTGATTATACCGACAAAGTGCCTTATGGCTTCAGCTATTCGCTCAAAATCGTGCAGAATTCAGCAATAAAATCAGTCGAATCGCCGGGGCACCCGATTCGGGTGGTGTATGAAAATAATGTCGCTGAAGTTTCGCTGGCGCAGGCCAATGCCATGCCTGATAAAGACGTGATCGTCAGCTTTGAGATGGCTGAACGCCTTAGTCCAATACTCACCAGCGCATTTTTTAACGAACGCGAGCATGTGCTGTTTGAAGTGTTTCCTGAATTTGGTGATCAGAAGGCGGTTCCAGCTGCCAAAGAAGTCGTGTTCATTGTCGACTGCTCCGGTTCCATGCAGGGAGACTCGATCGGGGAAGCGCGCAACGCACTTCAGCTCTGTCTGCGTTCGCTCAACCCTGGTGATGTCTTTCAGGTCTACTGCTTTGGCAGCAGTTGGCGGCAGCTGTTTAAAGAGCCGCAGGTTTTTGGCGACAGCACGTTAAATACCGCAGCTGACGCTATCGCGAAAATTGATGCCGATATGGGCGGCACCGAAATTTTGCCGGCTCTTGAGGCGGCAATTAACGCTCTGCGGCACGAGTTCGCCAGTATTATTCTGTTTACCGATGGTGCCGTAGGCAATGAAGAAGATGTAATCAAGCTCGCAGCCGCCAGAAAGGCGCGCTGTCGTATTTTCTCGTTCGGTATCGGCAACGGTGCGAGCGAGTATCTTATTAAAGGCATCGCCGACAAAACGGGCGGCAAAGCCGAGTTTATCTACCCGGGCGAGAGAATCGAACCCAAGGTTCTCAGGCAGTTCAATCGGCTTAATCAGCCGTTTCTCTCAGATGTCAGAATGATCTGGGGCGACACAGAAATTGAGGCGGTGCCGGGTGCCATGCCGGCTATCTTTGCCGGCGAGGTGGTCAGGTTCGCTGCGCGGCTTGGCGCCGGCAAAAAGCTGCCAGCGAAGCTGAAGGTCAAGTTATCGGCGCAATATGCCGGCAAAGAAATCAGCTGGTCGGCACAGAATCAGGTTGTCTGCGACAACGCGCTTCCTGCATTGTGGTGGGCACAGCAGCGCATAAACGAACTCGAAAGCGGCGAAGAAGACGCTGCGCCGGGCAGTCGTCAGAAAAGGCGCAGTGTGCCTAAATCCGAAGCAACAATGATCGAACTTTCGAAGATGTATGGCCTGATCTGCTCGAAGACCAGCCTGATCGGCATCGAAGAGCGCAGTGGCGACGCTAAAAATGACGGCCGGCCTGAATTGCGCAAAATTCCGGTCATGGTGCCGGCGCATCGCGATTTCATGCGCGGCGTTCCCGGTGGCATGGGTTCGGGCCTGATGTATAGTGTTCAACCCTGTGCTTCAGTCTCTGCGGGCTTTTTTGGAGATGCCCTCGCAGGGCTTAAAACTGTTTTGGAACCTTGCTTCGATCGTATCTGTAAAATGCCTGACCGCTTCGAATCTAAGACATTGAAAAGAAGGAGTGTACCCAAGAAGAAAAGCGCTGACAAAGCCGAACACGTAAGCGATAACATCGCTGGCGGTGAAGACAGGCTCATTGAAATTCTTATGCACGCCTCTGCCGATGGTTCGTTCGTCTATTCTGAAGAACTGCTCAAATTGCTTGGCATGACTGAAAAAGAGTTTGCCGCATGGCTGGCGAAGGCTCCGGCCGGCCTTGCTGACAACGAAAAGCGCAACTGCGCGATGACGCTTCTGGTCAGACACCAGCTCGAAACTGTCTATGCCGACCGCAACGACATGTGGGCAGCCATTGATGCCAAAATCGCGCGTCGCCTGCAGGCCTGGGAGAAAACTGTAATCGTCTGATCAGGCATCCGCTTTTTGCAGTAATTGAAATTCGGCCTTGAGTTTGCTTATGCGAACTCAAGGCCGAAATTTTGACAAATCCGAGCCGTTTTAACGGCACTTAAAGGCTGTTAAAGGCAGTTATCTGGCCTGGGCCTGCTCCAATGCAACGGCCACTGCGACCGAGGCACCAACCATCGGGTTGTTGCCCATTCCCAGAAAGCCCATCATTTCAACGTGAGCGGGAACCGACGAAGAGCCGGCAAACTGGGCGTCAGAGTGCATGCGCCCCATGGTGTCGGTCATGCCATAAGATGCCGGACCGGCGGCCATGTTGTCAGGGTGCAGGGTTCGCCCGGTGCCACCACCGGAAGCAACTGAAAAATACTTTTTGCCCTGTTCTAAACATTCTTTTTTGTAAGTTCCGGCAACAGGATGCTGAAAGCGCGTCGGGTTGGTTGAATTACCGGTGATTGAGACATCGACGCCTTCAGAGTGGTTGATTGCGACGCCTTCGCGCACATCATCAGAGCCGTAGCAGCGAACTTTGCCGCGATCACCTTCTGAATAAGCGATTTCCTTGACGATTGCCAGCTTGCTTGTCGCGTAATCGAATTTGGTCTGCACATACGTGAAACCATTGATGCGCGCGATAATCTGGGCTGCATCCTTGCCAAGGCCATTCAAAATTACGCGCAGAGGGTTCTTGCGCGCCTTGTTGGCTGATTTGGCCAGGCCTATTGCACCCTCGGCTGCGGCGAATGACTCGTGACCGGCGAGAAAGCAGAAACACTGGGTTTCTTCCTTGAGGAGCATTGAAGCAAGATTGCCGTGACCGATGCCGACCTTGCGATCGTCAGCAACTGATCCCGGAATACAAAAAGCCTGCATTCCCTCGCCCAGTGAGCAGGCGATATCAACGGCCTTTTTCTGGCCCTTTTTGATGGCAATAGCTCCGCCAAGAATATAGGCCCAGCAGACGTTCTCAAAGCATATTGCCTGAATTCCCTTGACGATGCTATAAACATCGACACCCTTTTCTTCGCAGAGCTTGCGTGCATCTTCCAGCGACGGGATGCCATACTGCTTCAGAACGGGCGTGATCTGGTTGATTCTGCGTTCATAACTTTCGAATAATGCCATGTGATCTCTCTCCTTGTTGCCTATTGATGCCGGGGGTTGATGGTACGAACCGCTTCGTCGAAACGACCATACTGTGAAGTAGCCTTTTTAAGTGCTTCTCCTGGTTCTACGCCCTTCTCAATAAACTCCATCATCTTGCCAAGATGGACAAACTGATAGCCGATTACTTCGTCGTTTTTGTCGAGAGCCATGCGTGTTACATAGCCTTCGGCCATTTCGAGGTAGCGAACGCCCTTGGCAACGGTGCCATACATGGTGCCGATCTGGCTGCGCAGACCTTTTCCCAGGTCTTCGAGGCCGGCGCCGATTGGCAGTCCGCCTTCGGAAAAAGCCGTCTGAGTGCGGCCGTAGGCGATCTGAAGAAAGATTTCGCGCATGGCAGTGTTGATAGCATCACAGACCAGGTCAGTGTTGAGAGCTTCCAGAATGGTTTTACCAGACAGAATTTCTGCCGCCATGGCGGCGCTGTGCGTCATGCCCGAGCAGCCTATGGTTTCAATCAGAGCTTCCTGTATGATGCCTTCTTTGACGTTGAGGGTCAGCTTGCACGCGCCCTGTTGCGGGGCACACCAGCCGACGCCGTGCGTGAGACCGGAAATATCCTTGATCTCTTTTGCCTGAACCCAGCGTCCCTCCTGAGGGATCGGGGCCGGGCCATGATTCGGGCCTTTAGCCACACATACCATACCTTGCACTTCACTCGAGTAGATCAATTCGAAACCTCCTTCAGAAATTACAACGCATCTTAGCACATTTTCTGACCAGTAGTTGAAATCTCAGATAGTATAGAATCCTGTAATTACGTATAATTAGCGAAAACTCAGGACACAGGCATTGCGGAAGTCTCCAGATGAAATTGGAGTTTCTGATCAGAGCCGGGACACGCAGTGAAAAACATGAGTGGTGTGAAAAATGAATTACATTGTGGGAGAAGACTATGAAAATAGCCGTCATATCGGACATACATGGAAACTTCGTTGCTTTGGAAGCAGTGCTCAAGGATGTGAAAGAGAGAGGCTGTGACCGCCTGGTTTGTCTCGGCGATCTGGTTACGCTGGGACCACAGCCTGTGCAGGTTCTCGAAGCAGTCATGGAAGAAAACTGTGACTGCATTATGGGCAATCACGATCAGGCGCTTCTTTCCCCGGATAAATGGAACGAACTGCAGATTTATTCCATGGTGCAGCCGGATCTCAAATGGGCCATGCAGCATCTCGATGACAGGCATTACAAGTTCCTGAGCAGTTTCCTTCCATACAAAGCGGTCGATATGTATGACAATTATCAGATTCTTTTCTGCCACGGCTCACCAAAATCCAATATTCAAGTGATGTTTCCTGACATGGATGTGAAAATGCTTGATGAAATGTGCGACGGATTTTCGGCTCAGGCTATTGTTAATGGACATCTGCATTGCCAATTTAAGGAGCTGGCGGGAAAGCGGTTGTATATCAACCCCGGCAGCGTTGGCATGCCTTTCAAAATCCCACCTGGTCCTGGAATTGCTCCAGTAATGCATCACTGGGCGGAATACGCCACACTTTCTATTTCGCCGTCGGGGAAGACACTTGCTGAGAAAATTCAGGTCGAACTTCACCGAGTGAAGTATGACTTTTCAGAGCTGAAGCAGATTCTTAATGCTTCCTCATTGCCTGGCAAAAGCTGGTGGCTTGAGCAAATGCCGTAGTTAACCATTTTGCCAGATCACAATAGCGGTCAGATTTCTGCAGATGCCTGTCAGATTCAGGTTTTACAGCTGGCTCATCAGAGTCTGCCAGTGCTGCAGCCAGGCGGGGTCATCCCAGACTGCGTCGTTGTGACCGGCGGTTTCAATGGTATACATGGTTTTCAGCTCTGATGGACAGTTCGCAAACACCAGCTCGCCGTCAGAGTAGGGGATAATCTCATCTTTGCGCGAATGAATCACGAGCAGGCGCCCGCGGTAGGTTTTGACTGTTTCGCTTGTCGGGAAATCTGCCTTGAGTATGTATCTGCCGATGAGGGGAATACGCCGGCCGGCCTGGGCGCCAAGCGAGGCAAAACCGGATTCGAGCACCAGGCCAGCAAAACTTGCCTTTGTATCTTTCAGAATCTCGGCGGCAACTCCGGTTCCCAGTGATTCGCCATAAAGAACGATGCTCTCATGTTTGAGCTGTTTCTCGCTGATCAGCCACTGTAAAGCGGTTTTGCCATCGATGATCGCTCCAGCAACGGTTGGTGAGCCTTCACTTCTGCCGAAGCCACGGTAATCATAGATAAATACATCGAAACCGGCTTCGCACATTCTGTCGATCTTGCCGGCACGATGCAGCAGGTTGCCGGCGTTGCCGTGGCTGAACAGAATTGTTTTTCTGTTTGCGGCTTCAGCAGTGCTTTTCGCGAACAGGGCGTTGAGCTTGATGCCATCGCTGGTCTGCAGGTCGACTGGCGTGAGAGCGCAGTTTACAAGTTTTTCTGGCAGCTGAAAATCCGCCGGCCAGGCGCCCGGAAAAAATATCAGCCTGTCCTGCATAACAGCCACCAGCACGACAAAAACCGCAATTATAAAGATAATACTCATGATTCTTTTTGTTTTCATACCTGACATTTTAACAGCAACAATCAAAACAATCGCCAGTTTTTTGCTGAGCAATTTGCATGAAAGATTAATCCATCCGCAGATACCGCAGATTATCGCAGATTGAGGCAGATAGCCATAAATGCCTCGAATAATCGCTATAGATAAAAACAAACAAGACTATGGGCTGGCCTGAACGAAAGTGGCAGGTTTTTGTGCAGAAAATGCAAAATCTAAAGGACAGGTTGTTCTTCAGATCTCCCGGTAATTAATTTGCATGTATGAGATATTTTCTTTTAGCTCATCTGTGAAAATCGGTGCAATCTGCGGATTGTTTTTTTTGTCATGCGACTATTCTTTGGCTTCGGCATTTTCCCAGCCGGGGTGGTAGAGAAGGTGTGCGTAGTTCAATGCGAGCAGAAGCACCAGCAGCGGTAGTGGTGTAATACCGGTTCCCCACAGGCAAACAGCTGCGGAAATCAGTCCGGCAATGACCTTGAATAGTGGGCTGCGCACCGGGTGCAGCGCCGGCCCTTCGCCAGGTTGCATGGTGGTTTCGAGCAGTGCGATTACAATAAGGGTGATGGCGGCTGAGCCAGCTAGAAGCGCGCGAATATGGTCGTTTGGCAGCCAGTAATCCTGCAACCGCACAACAAGCAATAGACCGACGCCAGTTACTACGACTGACATAACCAGAACGAAGTGCAGGTTGCTCCAGGTCAGCATCCACCACAGCGGTTTACGCGGATTGCGCCGCCCAATAAAGTCAAAATAAATCCTGAACACGCCAAAAGACATGGCAAGACCAAGAATCGCGGCAACAAATGTTGTGAGGGTGACACTATGGACTTCGCTTGCGCCGCGAATAACTCCGACCAGTGTTTCTCCCATTACAATAAGCATGAAAAGCCCGTAGCGCTCTGCCAGCCAGCCAGAGCCGAATTTCGGCAGCGCGATTTTTATACCGGTGTGCGCGAAAACTGGCGTCAATGCATCTGCGAGCAGTCCGGCCACCCAGATGATATAGCGGGCAGGGGGACTGATGAATATCGCGATCAGATAAAGAGCCAGGGCAGGTAAAAACCACAATACAATGCGGTTGGTGAGAGGAGCGACATGCGGGTTGTTAAGCCCGCCGCGCAGCCACATCAGAGTCAACAGAACCCGCGATGTGAGAAAGCAGACTTCAAACGGAACGAAATTGCTGCCCATGCCGTGATGGACAAAGATTGCCATGCCGGCGACCGGGAGCATCTGCAGGAAAGTAAAGATCGTGTTGGCGGTGCCCGGAAATTTGAAGCGCTCATTGAAGTAGGTGCCGGCGATCCAGACCCACCAGGTCGATGCGAAGAGAAAAACGAATTCGCGAAAGCCTTCCCAGGTTGGGTTGTCGGCAAATCCGTGCGCCAGCTGGCTGATAATGACCACAAAGAACAGGTCGAAAAAAAGTTCGAGCCAGTCGACTTTGCGTTCCGGGCAGGCATCAAGGCTTCCCCGCACAATCCCGCCAGAAAACCACTCGGCCACGCTCATCATTTTCCCCTTAATTCATCTGCATAACGCGTCGCATTATAACACTGTATCAGGCTGTTGAACAGTTCAAGATGGAAAGTCATCCGCAGATTACTCTGATTGCCGCAGATTGAAATTTATAGCTGAAAAGGGCCTGGCGAGAGGTCGTTGCGTGATGAAGTGGCTGCGAGAAGTATCAGAATTGAGCAAACGCGGGTGCATATCACAGTTTGCGCCTTTGTTAAAAAAGTTGCGCCTTGCTGTTGGTATTGCTGTATATTGTTCAAGAACGTTGCAAAAGTAACGCAAGAGAAGGAGATACTATGGGTAAGCGCATTAAAGTTGGGGTTCTTTTTGAGACAGATTTTTATGAAAACGAGATTTTTTATTATCAGCACCGGTTTCAGGAAGAAGAGATTGAGCTGCATTTTATGTCAAGATTATGGGGCAACCCCTCTCTGACTTTTAAGGGCCATGAATACCAGATAAAAATGGACTGCAACGAAAGCTTTGAATGCCTGACCGACAAAGAGCTGGCTGCATTCTCTGCGATTATTGTGCCGGCCGGTATGGTTGCCGACCGCCTGCGCTATACTGAAGATGTCAACAAAGTTCCGCCAGCTACGCAGTTTCTCGCGCGCGCTTTTGCCAATAAAAAAATCATCAAGGGCATTATCTGCCACGGTCTCTGGCTGACAGCGCCGATGCCCGAACTGGTGCGCGGGCGCCGTATGACCTGTCATAACAACCTTATCGGCGACGCCAAGGCTTACGGGGTGAATTATGTAAATGAAGATCTCGTTGTCGATGGCGATCTGGTTTCGGCTCGCACCGGCGGTCACTGCCACCTGATGGCCCGCCAGATCATCAGCATGATCAAGAGGTAGGCCGGTCATGGCATCTGACAAGGGTTCTCCGGTTCAGTTCGCCCACGTTGGCATGACCTGTTCAGATCAGGAACAAACCGAGCGCTTCTACACGAGATACTTTGGTTTCAGGCGGGTGAGAACCGTTGACCTTGGTACGAAAAAACTGATTTTTCTTGCCAGTTCTGACGGCACTTTTCGGCTTGAACTGTTTCAAGCCACCGCAAGCCCACCAGTTACCGCTCCCGGCGGAAGCGGCCCAGAGTGGCCGGCGCTCAAACATCTGGCCTTCGCGGTTCCTGATCTTGAGGCTTTTTTGCAGAGCATGGGCTCAGCTGCCGTAATTACTCAGCAGACTGTCGATCTTGGCGGCATCGTGCCAGGCTGGAAAGCCATATGGCTGGCTGATCCCGACGGCCGCATTGTCGAAGTCTGTCAGGGCTACGCCGACGAATAGCCCGAAGAACAAGACAATCCGCCGATTGCGCAGATTAACGCAGATTAACGCAGATTGCTCGCACAAAGACACAAAGCCACAGAGAAATTTAAGGTTTCTTTGTGGCTCTGCGGCTTCGTGCGAGTCTATGAGATGATCAGCACTGGTTAGAAGCGGGTGTCGATCAGGATGCCGTGAATCGCGCGCGACATGTCGAAGGCGGCAACGTTAGACCAGTTGCGGCTCCACAGGGTGCGCAGCGAAACCCCGTATTTCTCGTTGAAATATTTGGTCAGGGTGGTAATTGACGTGTATGAGCTGTCATGCCTTTTGCCGCCGATCGACATGTAGAGGCCGTCGTAGTCTTTGCGATAATATTCGTTGTAGCAGTTAAACAGCATGTCATTGGGTAGAATGTAACTGGTCTCGTAACTGACCTTGTGCCCGGCGCCATCCCAGGTCGCAGTGCGCGCATGATCAACGTCGTAGCTGTAGCCGACGCGCACCAGTCTCTTCGGGGTAACCTGAATGCTGTGTGTGACCGCGCCGCTCCAGTTGTGGCCAGTGCGGTTCGAGTTGGTCGCAAAAATCGAAACGTTGCGGTAGTCGGTTTTGCGATAACGCAGATCAATACTGGTAGTATGGCCGTGCCCGCTCGAATAGACCAGCGACGGGCCAGTCATCAGCGCTTCGTCGAAGATTTTTTTGCCGAGCAGCAGGTGCTGATAGACGGTCGAATAGCGCAGCGTGCGCCGCTTTGTCAGGTTCCAGCGCCCGGCAAGTTCGACCATGTTCTGGGTCAGATTGAAATCATCGAGCTCATCATGGTTGCTGTTGAAAAAGGCGTAATTGAGCGTGTAATCATGATCCTGCGACCGGTATGGTATATAGCTGCCAATTATATTCACCATTTTGCGGCCGTCGTTCTTTTTGGCAACATTGGTGGGAACCGGCGCGCCGATAGCGTTGAGTATCGCGTTGGTGTCATACTGGTAACCGGTGCTGAGCTTCCAGAACATGCGCTTATCAGCTGGCGGCAGCTTGATCAATTCGGCCATGCTGAGCAATCCGAACGGGTGCGCGCTAAGATACCACGGGTTGAATCTGGGCTGTGCGGCGGTATTTGCAGGTATCTGCGGTGTGACTGCTGCCCCAGGCTCAGAACTGCCTTCGCCTGCAATAAGCGCTGTTGAAGCCACAAAGAATAGAACAGTAAAAACCAGCACAGCCATAAACTTGTTCAGGATCTGTTTCAAGACGACTCTCCCTTATCAGCTTTTAGCCGGTTCCGGAACCGGGCGGCGCGGGCTGAAAATGTCGATGGCCAGACAGTCTTCCAGCAGTTTGAACTGATGTGACACGCCGCCGGGTATGAAGTAGGAGTCACCAGCTTTGAGAACTGCTTTTTCGTCGCCGATAGTGACTTCGAAAGAGCCTTGCAGCAGATAGCCGAACTGTTCTTCAGGGTGTTCGTGCGCCGGCGAGACGGTGCCGGCCGGCGTGTTCCAGTGGAGCACGTTCATGTTGCCGTTGCCGCCGAGATCGGTAAGCTTGATGCCGTGCCCGAAGTCGGTTTCTTTAAGTTTGTCGCGAAAAACAAACATGCTGATTCTCCCTCTTATTCTACCTGAACGATGCGGAAACCCAGATCGCAGTAGTTGGTGTAAGCCCAGTTGGTGTTGGTGTGATAGATCGAAATCGGCGAGTTGTTTGCATAAATCAGCCAGCTGCCACCTCGGCGTTGCCGATAGACACCGGATTCGTCGTTGATTGGATTCAGCTCGCCTTTGACTGGGTCATAAGTAGCCGCAGCGAAGTCTTTGGCAAAGTAGCCGTAAGCTGAATAGAAGTCCTGTGCCCATTCTGAAGCATTTCCTGATAGATTATGAATTCCCAGAGCCGAGACTCCACCCGGAATTGTCCCGACATCCACTGTTCCAAGCCCGGTTTTATAATTGGCTTTCCCGTCAAAGTAAGACAGGTCGGTTCCCAGTGCGCTTCCAAACCAGTAAGCGTTGCCTGAAGGCTCCCATGGCACCATTCTTCGGTCATATACCAGGTTGTTGTCGTCATATCGTGCCGCGTATTCCCACTCTGCTTCGGTTGGCAGCCGGTAGCCAGGAAAACCGTAAAAGCGGGCTGTGCCATCAAAGGTGCATGACCAGTCGGTGAGATTATACAATTTGGTAAGCCCCTGCATTTCGCTGAGCATGTTGCAGTAAAACGCTGCGCCATACCAGGTGACATATACCACCGGGCGCTTCTCTAGGCCTGCGTCAACTACAAATCCAATGCCAGTGTAGGAAATTTCGCACTGCTTTCCTTCGTAATCGGCATCGAGGTTAAGAAGTTCCTGCTGGTTGCCTTCGGCATTTTTAACAGTCTCGTTGCCGGCGAGATTGCCGGTCAGATAGCCTTTGCGCAACGCGTAGTTGAGCATGTCGCAGAACTGGGCATTGGTTATTTCATATTTGCCGATCTTATAGTCTTTGGTAATAGTTACCAGACGAACCGGGCCGGTTACACTGGGGTTGTAAGTCAGAGGATCTGGGTAATCTGCCGCAACAGTGTCGGTTGACAGTCCGGCAGCAACGGCTGGCGCGCCCGCCAGGTTGTCCCAGCCCATTTTAAAGGTTCCCTTGGGAACCGTTACCATCTCAGGAATCTGACTGATAGTGGGGTTGCCGACAACGGCTGCGTCATCGTTATCATCGCCGCCAAAAATGTTGCAACCGGTGAGTGTAAGCGAGAGAAGGGAAACCAGCAACAATGCATAAAACCTGGACTTAAGTTCGAACATGATTTTCTCCAAAACAACGATTAGAATATAACGCAAAAATTGGAACGAGAACTGCCCAGCAGGCAGCGATTATCAGATATCCGTGCCAGGATGGCGCTCTGAACGCGATGAGCCCCATGTGAGAGGCATTGCCCATGATGATGAATGAAAATATTATACCGATGATTGGCGGAGTCCAGCGACTTTTCGCGAGAATCTGCCAGAATATGTAGAGCATGAACCCGAAGTTGAGCCATAAAACCAGTATCCACTCAGGGCAGAGCGGGTCGGGAAGCAGCCAGCGCGAGCCGCTGCTGACCGAATATACCCCGAGCCAGATCAGCGTCGAGTCGGTAATGAAGCCGATCAGGCCGGTCAGTATGGCTATCAGCACACGCTTCACTTTTGTTGTAGTGGCAGGCAGAAACAGGATGTAGTGAATGGCGAGCGCAATCAGGCCGAGCCATGGATAGCCATGCGTCGTCCCCTGATAGCAGGTCATCGAAGTAAGAATGAAGACCAGGGTATTGAGTTTCAGTACCAGATCAGGTTTCATGCGTTGCCTTTCGTAATGTACGGCAGATCAGATCGGGCGCCCCTATGGAGCGCCCGGTCGATGGTTCAGTCCTGAACCCAGGTCTTGAAAGGCATGACTTCGTCGGCATCGATAATGACATCGATGATCGAAGGCTTGTCTGAGGCCAGGGCATTTTTGAAGGCATCAGCGAACTGCTCGAGTTTTTCAACCCGGAAACCATTAGCGCCACAGGCTTCGGCATATTTGGCGAAGTCGGGGCAGATGATGTGGTTGAACACTTCTTTGCCATGTGCCGCGAGGTTGAACAGCTTGATGATATTGAATTCACTGTTGTTCAAGATGACCCAGATGATCGGAATCTTGTTCTGCAGGGCGGTAAGAATTTCGAAACCTGACATTTCATAGTCGCCATCGCCGCAGCCGACAATTACGCGGCGGTCGGGGTTGGCGAGCTGAACGCCGAGCGAGGCGTTAACATGCGACGCCATCGGCCCGAAACTGCCGGGGTTCTTGAAGTTCTGACCCTTGTTGAATTCCATGAATGCCGCCAGCCAGATCATGTTGGCGCCAGCATCGCCCAATACTATAGCGCGATCGGGCAGAAGCTTCGAGAGTTCCTGGCACAGGGCGCCTGGATGAACTTTGCTGCCCTTGGCTTTGACAACTGAATTGTAAATCTTGTCTTTGGTGTAGGTTTTCTTCTCGACCAGTGGCTTTTTAAGCGCGAGTGCTTCATCAAGAGCTTTGATAGCCGGCGCGATATCAGATATCATGCCGTAGTCGGTCGGGTAGACTTTGCCGATTTCATCGCGGCTGATGTTGATGTGCATGAGGGTCTTGTTGTCAAACAGGCCTTCTTCAAACTTCCACATCTGCCATTTTGGGAAAGAGTTGCCGATGCCGATTACTACTTCGGCAGCCTTGAAAGCCTCTTTTGCGCTTTTATCACCGCAGGTGCCCGGCATGCCAAGCGACAGCGGGTGATTTTCCGGGATGATTCCCTTGGCATCCATCGAGGTTAGAAATGGAATCTGAAATTTTTCGACGAACTGCAGCAGTTCTTTTTCCGCATGGCTTCTGACGCTGCCGTAACCGATGATCGCCAGGATTTTTTTCTTCGCGTTCATGGCATCGGCGAGCACGCTGGCAAACAGATCAACCGTCTTTTTCAGCGGGAGAATCGGTTTGATATCAAGCTTGATTTCGCGGTGGCGTGTTGCCGGCATTGCTGCCACGTCGTAAGGCAGGTCGATGTGAACCGGGCCAGGGCGGCCTTCAAAAGCCAGATTGATGGCTTCTTCAACTATGTCGCATGCCTGATCAGGGTGCTCAATGAGAAATGTACCCTTGGTGGTCGCGGCAAACATTGCCTGAGAATCCGGGGTACGGCCGAGGCCGGTTACTTCGCCGAGATCGCCCTTGCCACGCCACTTCTTGGGAGAATAAGAAGCGATAGAGAGTACGGGCAGAGAATCAGAAAGGGCTACGCCAAGTCCTGAAAAGAAGTTGTAAGAGCCTGGCCCGCCCTGCGCGTTGCAGACGCCAAGCTTGCCCTTGTTGAACATGGCATAACCGCAGGCCATGAATGAGGCTGCCTGTTCATGTCTGACCATGATGGTCTTTATCTTTTTTGACTCGGCAAATGCAAACAAAATATCACCCGAACCTTGACCGGATCCGCTGAAAACCGCGTCTACACCTACAGATTCAAGCATTGCCACAATGGAATTACTGACATTCATTTAGCGCTCACTCCTTAATTAGATTCTCAGATATTCTGCTGAACCGGCTTGCGCCGGTTCAGCAGAATGACAGGATTACTTACTGTTCAGAACTTCTACGAGCTTTTTGCCATAGGCAATCGAAGACTCTACTGACAGGGCGGTTACGAACGGCCAGTCATAGACAACACAGGTGTCAACGCGGTTAGCCTTGGTGTTGGCAGATACTTTGCCATTCGGGCCAACAGCATCTTCAACCACATCCTGCAGTGGAAGCAGGAAGCCGGGAGTTACCACGTTGGTTCCGGCGTTATCAGGAGTGGTGCCGGCCAGATCGTAGCTCAGTTCGAAGTCGAAGTCCCAGGCGCGCGGGTGGGCAGTAACCTGCTTGCCGTAAATGATGCTCTTGTAGTTGTTGTCGGGGTTGCGGGTGAACGCCAGTGCGCCTACGGCGTAGCAGATGGCGCCGATAAGCTTGTTGGTTTTGAAGGCTTCGAGCAACAGGGTGTGAACCTTGGGGTTGTTGTCGATGTCGAGAGGAGTGCCAGGACCGCCGGTCAATACGATCGCATCATAATCAGCCATTTTGGCGTCGGCGATTTTGATCGGGTTATTCCACTCGGTGCCATCAAGTAATTCATGAACGCGTTTGCAGACTTCAGGTGGGTTAACTTTGTAATGCTGCAGTGAATCTTCAAAATCAGGGTCAATGCTCATTTTGATCGGCAGCGGTTTTTTGCCCTGCGGGGTTGCCAGAGTCACAGCAAAACCGGCTTTCTTAAGAGCGTCCCAGGGAGCCTGAAGTTCTTCAGCCCATACTGCGTAATTCGTTGCGAGAACCAGTACTTTTTTACTCATCATAAATCTCCTTTAGATTTTTAGTTCACCAGCTCAGTATTTGTTCTTGTTTTTCCAGGGTGGAACATCGTCGCGTGCCGGGCTGAATACATCGATTGCCTCGGTTTCACCAACCGCAACAAACGCATGTTCAACGTTCGCTGGCACGAAATATGAATCGCCGGCCTTCAGCAGCGATTTTTCGCCACCGATGTCGATCTGAAAAGCCCCTTTGATAATGTAACCAAACTGCACGGCGGCGTGATGGTGGCTGGGCAGTGCCGCCTTGTCATCAAAGTTCCAGTGCATTACATTCATCGCTTCGCCGCTGCCAAGGTATTTGCCGATAACACCCGGGCCTACCTTGTGCTCTTCCAGCTTATCCAGGTAGCAAAACATAGAACCTCCTTCTTCTCATCAAGATTTATTCTGATTTCCCGGCCCGTTGAATTTTATGGCCAGCATTGTTATGTCGTCTGACTGCGCCGCTCCATTCGTAAACGTCGCAACTTCCTTCCTGAGTTCCTTCACCAGCGAAGTTACCTCTTTGTCGCAGTTTGCGTTGAGAGTGTCGCGCAGTCGTTTGTCGGTGAACTGTGCTGATTCAACGTTCATGGCCTCGTTTACGCCGTCGGTGTAAAGAAAAAATACGTCGCCATCACGCATTTTAAAGCTGTTTGGCTTAAATGTGATATCAGGCATTACACCGAGAACAACATTTTTATTCAACTTAAGATACTCAAACGAAAATGTATTATCGGGCGCGCTGCTGAGCAGGGGCGGGTTGTGTCCGGCATTGGCACAGCTCAGTTCGCCGGTGCGCGTGTCGAGTATCGCCAGAAACACGGTTACGAACATCAGTTCATCATTGTCGGCGCTGATCATATTGTTCACGCGGCCAAGAATCTCTTCTGGCGGCAGATCATTCATCGCTTCGGTGCGCAGCAGGGTCTTGGTAATAACCATGAACAGCGCCGCTGCGATACCTTTGCCCGAAACATCAGCTACTACCATGCAGAACTTGTCAGGATTGATAAAGAAAAAGTCGTAAAAATCGCCACCGACCTCTTTCGCCGGTTCCATCAGGCCGAATATGCCGATTTCCTTGCGGTCAGGGAAGGGCGGAAAAATTCTTGGCAGCATGCTGGCCTGTATCTGATGCGCGATTTTCAGCTCGTTTTCGATGCGCTCACGTGCGGCAACGGTCTCTTTCAGCTCACGCATGTAAGTTTTGAGGTCGTCAGACATCTTGTTGAAAGAGCTTTGCATGGCCGTAACTTCGGCAATTTTCGAGAGCACTTCGATCTTGTGATCGAGCTCGCCATGGGCGACTTTGCCCACGCCATGCGCAAGGGCACAGATTGGTCGGGCAATAGATCTTGAAATAGTGATGACGATTATGAGCATCAGGATCAGCCCGAAGAAGCCGAGCAGTGACGATTCAGCCTGCAGGTCATAAATAACGCCGCGAATCTCTTCAACCGGGTAAACAAAGGCAATCGAACCGGCCATTATGCCAGCATGACGCAGTGGCCGAAGAACTATCCAGGCCGGCCGATTCCCTGCCGGCTCATTGATTCTGATGAACTTGCAGGCGCTTGTCGCGATTTTATCGAGATCCTTGAGTTCTGCTGCCATTTCGGGACTGAGTTCATGGATGTTTTTTTCAAGAGCCTTGTGGTTGCCGATGCCATTCAACAGCACACCCTTATTGCTCATTGCGACACAATAACCACTTTTCAGTATTTTGAGCTCGCTTAGCTTCTGCGAAATTTCATCGAGTGAAATGTCGATGACAACTACTCCGATAACCTTGCCATCTCTGAACAGTGGCTGTGAATAAGTTATCAGCAGCATATACTCTTTGCCATCTTTGCCAAGGCTTACTTCGCTGCGATATGGTTCTGTCCATAGCGTTTTCTGCTGATCTCTTGCGGCAAAATACCAGGCTTTCTCCAGGTAGTTGTAATTGTCTTTTTCACCGAGCTGCAGGTAGTCGATCCGGTCTTTCTGTCTGAAGTAAATCGGAGAAAACTTTTCGCTGTCAGTGCTGAACTGACCAGGTTCGAATGCCATGCTGACGCTGTGAATATAGGGATTAGCTTCCAATACCAGCTTCAGATATTCTTTCAGCAGCTCTTCCTGTGATTTGTCGCCGATGCCCGTGTAGCGTCGGTTGAAGCTTATCTCCATCATTTTGGCGACAAGTGCCGCTTCGTTGAAAATCAGATCAAACTTTTTGGTGTAAAACTGAGCCTTGTCTGTAGCACTGGTCTCGAGGAATTTTTCGACCTTTTCCTTGGTAAAATGAAAGTCAGCCACTATGGTCAGCCCAAAAACGAGCGCAGTGACTCCCCAGATCCAGAGGATCATCGTAGTTCTAAGCGAAATACTACGCATACTTGGTCAGTCTCAAAATATTAGTCTCTCCACTGCGCTCATATCGGAGGTCATCCATTATCTGTTTCGCGAAAAATATACCGAGCCCGCCGATCTGGCGCTCTTCCATCGGCAACGTGGTATCCGGGTCCTCTTTTTCAAGCATGTTAAAGGGAACTCCGAGATCTTTCACTTCGATGATCATGCCAGTTCTGTCGCCTTCAGCCGGCGCACAACCAATGTCTATCGAACCGGTCGAGTCAGGGTAAGCATAGCTGATTATGTTGACCAGGATTTCTTCCATGGCCAGACGAACCTTGCCAACTATTTTTTCTTCGAACCCCTGCTGTTGAGCAAACCCCAGTATGAACCCGAGCATATCGTTAAGATGTTCAAGGGTTGCCGGGAAAGATGATTGCTGCATGAACACCCCCTTCCGTAGTTACCCCGCAAATTCGTTCTGTATCGTCATAAAAGTATCGAGACCGCTCATTTTAACCACATCGAGAACGGCTTCCTGAGCGCCGATCAGATATACCTGAACTTCTGCGCCGATGCGCTGCTTGGCGAAAATCATGACACGTAGACCAGCGCTGGCAATGTATTTCAGTTCGCTTGCCATGAAAACGATCTTGGTGATTTTCTCGCCAATGAGTTTTTTCAGTTCTTCCTGAAAGGCGGCGGCATTGGTGGCGTCAAGGCTGCCAGCCAGAGTTATGCGGGCGATACCATCGTTGAGTTCCATTTTATATTGCAGATCCATATTTTGCTCCTTTGAGGTTATTTACCAATAAGCACGACAACCGAGCGTGGTCCGACCATGAAGTCATGCTGGTTATCAAGAAGAATTTCATTGCCGGGTGTTGTTATGTCCTGCGGGTGTGGCATGTCGGTGTTGGCAAAAACATGCCAGCGTCGGCCATTTTCGAGCCCGGGCAGCTCAAAGCCGTGCGCATCCCAGTGCATGTTCATGGCAACATAAAGGTCAGGTTCAAAGGCCCGTCTTTCATCACTCTGCCAGCGCCGGCACATGAATGCCACCGTGCGTGCTTCGCCTGACCAGTCAGCGCCCCAGGCGCTGGTGCCGTGCCATGAGACTTCTACATCTGATGCGGCATTTTGCGCATAAGAGCTGTAGCGCAGCATCGGGTGCGTTTTTCTCAACGCGACCATGCACCTGAAAAAGTTGTGAATTTCGGCGTTTTCTGACAGCTGATCCCAGTTAAGCCACGAAAGTTCGTTGTCCTGGCAGTATGCGTTGTTGTTGCCATACTGAGTATTACCAATTTCGTCGCCGGCAAGGATCATCGGGGTGCCGTGACTGACCAGCAGCATAGCAGCGGCATTCTTTATCTGTTTGACGCGCAGTCGGTTAACCGCGTCGTCGTCGCATTGGCCTTCCCAACCACAATTCCAGCTGTGGTTATCGTTGCCGCCGTCTGAATTGTTCTCACCGTTGGCTTCGTTGTGCTTGCCGTTATAAGAAACCATATCCATAAGAGTGAAGCCGTCATGGCAGGTGATAAAGTTCACCGATGCGCAGTTCTCGCGGGCTTCCCATTGGTAGAGATCGGGTGAGCCCTGAATTCTTTGCGAAACCACGCCTGTCATGCCCGGTTCGCCTTTCAAAAATTTGCGCAGATCGTCGCGATACTTGCCATTCCACTCGGCCCAGCGGCCCCATGAGGGAAACGAACCAACCTGATACAACCCGCCGGCGTCCCAGGCTTCGGCTATCAGTTTACATTTGCCCAGTATCGGGTCGAATGCCAGTGTTTCAAGCAATGGCGGGCTGCTCATTGGCGCACCATTCTGGTCACGACCGAGAATGGCCGCAAGATCGAAGCGAAAGCCGTCGACGTGATAATCGGTAACCCAGTAGCGCAGGCAGTCAAGAATCATGTTGCGCACGATCGGGTTGTTGCAGTTGAGCGTGTTGCCGCAGCCGCTGAAGTTGTAGTAGTAGCCCTCGGGTGTCAGCATGTAGTAGGTCTTGTTGTCGATGCCGCGATACGAGATGTAGTGCCCGCGCTCATTGCCTTCGGCAGTGTGGTTGAAGACAACGTCGAGAATCACTTCGATACCGTTCTTGTGCAGTGTCTTGATGGTGTTTTTGAGCTCATCAGCCTGCATGCCGAATTTGCCGGTAGCGGCAAAACCCGCTTTAGGTGCAAAAAATCCGACGTTGCTGTAGCCCCAGTAGTTCAGAAGACGCTCACCGGTGACCGGCGACATTTTTGAATTTTCGAATTCATCAAACGTGTGGATCGGCATCAGTTCGAGGCAGTTCACGCCGAGATCCTTGAGGTATGGGATCTTGTCGCGGATCGCCGCGTAAGTTCCCGGGTGTTTAACTTTTGACGAAGCATGTGCGGTGAAGCCGCGTACGTGCATTTCATAAACGATGAGATCTTCGAATGGAATCTCAAGCTGGCAGTCGTCTTCCCAGTCAAAGTCGTCAGCCAGAATCTGGCCACGATGTGGGAAAATGTTGTTCCAGTCAGGCTCCTTGCCCCAGACGTCGCGGCCACTGACCAGTTTGGCGTAGGGATCGAGCAGAATCTTGTCTTTGTCGAACCGGTGCCCGTTTTCGGGGTCATACGGCCCGTCCATGCGATAGCCATATTCGATATTCTCGTAATCAACGTCGAACACGATCATGCTGAAAACGTTGCCGGTGCGAAACTCCCTCGGAAAAGGAATTTCAGCAAAGGGCTGCGCGGCATGTTTTTTGAACAGTACAAGATCACACGAGGTTGCAAAGCGTGAAAACACCGAGAAGTTGACGCCACCAGGAACCAGCGTGGTGCCAAACGGCAAGGGTTTGCCGGCTCTCAGCTTGAATTCGCCATGTGAATGGGTTGGGTGTAGATCGATGCGATTCGTCATGTTATGCCTGCTTTGCTGAGAGATTGCTCAGGGCGGTGGTCAGATCGGGATACATCGTGAAAAAACCGCTAAAACCGGTCATTTCCATGATGTCAGCGATTTCTTCTGACAGCCCGCAGAAGGCCCAGCGACCTCCCGCTGTTTTCAGCTGCTTGCCAATCATCAGCAATACGCGCAGACCGGCGCTGGAAATGTAATGCAGACCGCTGAAATCCAGGACAATGCAGCAGTCGGCAACAATATGTTTAGACATTTCGGCTTCTGTTGCTGACGCGTTGTTGCTGTCGAGATCGCCGATAAGCTGTATGACGTTGACTTTGCCTTTTAGCTGTGACTTTACTTCCATTGTTGCTCCCATTTAAATCACTTTACCGGAACCAGGCGCACCTTGATTTTCGGTCTGAAAGTGGTGTTCGGCAGTGAAACCGTGAGTTTTTCGGCGTCGAAGTTTTTCCACGGGTTGTTGTCGATCCAGACATCGGTGATTTTCACGCTGCCAGGAGGCAACATATCGGGGCATACGCGCAGAATGTCGTCGGGGAATCCGCCGAGTTTCGGCTTGAAATAAAGGTCAAGCGGCTGTTTGGTGTGCAGCAGGTTGATGTAAACTGTCGACAGGTAGGCAAGTTCGACTGAATGGTAGGCGCTCATTGAATGGCTGCCTTTCATGCGCTCGGTGCCCATAAGGTATGGCATGCCGTTGGCGAATACGTTAAAGTAGACAGCTCCGTCGTCATGGTCGAGGAAGAAGGCATTGTAGAAAGCGGCCGCTTCGCGGGCGAGGCGCAGATATTCCGCGTCACCCAGCGTGCCGTAAAGAATCTGGTAGGCGAGAATCGACTGTTCCTGCTGCCACCAGGCCTTGCGGTCATGCCAGGAGAAACGATGGAATTCTTCGCCGGGCTTGAGTTCGCGTTCCATCGAGTCATACCAGCCGCCGCGCTGCTGGTCCATACCGAACTTGGGCATGATTTCAGCGATCTTTCTGGCCAGGTTGACGTAGGTATCCTTGGGTGCGAGGGCGTTGATGCGCATCAGGTTCCAGGCGATCTTGAGGTTGTGGCCGATGATCGAGCGGTTATGCTGCCAGCCCCAGGTCTTGTCGTGACTCCAGTCTTCCATGAAGCGTTCCTGCACGAACGGGCTGTGCTCGTAGTCTGGAAAGAATTCGCAGATACAGTCGGCGCAGTAGGTCAGCATATCGAGATACTTCTTTTCGCCGGTGGCGAGATAGAGATTGATCAGATAGGCCGGGGCGTGGTCGCCAACCGAATTCCAGTTCTTGCGGGCCCTGTTCTTGTCGAGATTGTCGCTGCGCGGGTCGAGTGTGACCGGGTCGAGATGCGAGAAATAACCCTTCTTCTCCTTGTCGAGAAAAAACCTCTCGAAGAGATCGATGGTCATCTTGATGTCTTTCATGATGCTGGGGTCACCGTTGATGCGGTAGGTCTGGGTCGGGCCGGCCAGCGCGTAAATCTGTTCGTACATCGGGATGGCGAAATAGTCATCGCCGAATTCAGAGGCGAAAACCTTGTGGTCAGACGCGCCCGGGTTACGGTCGATGCCGTGATACCAGTAGATGATGTTTTCGTCGAGGTCGTAGAAGCGCATGCGCTCGCGCAGGTATGCGGTACCGCGTTCGGCGGCTTCGAGATAAATGTCATCGCCGGTCAGCAGGAAGGTCGAGGCCATGCCGTAGATCATGCGGGAAATCGTGTCGGTTTCCTGGCGCTTGCTGTCGGTATGTGCGCCAGAGAGGCCGACAATGGTGCGGTAGTTGGTGTAGTCAATTTCTTCGGGATTGCGGGTATTGAACTGTGATTTCAGAAAGAAATCGCAGATGTTTTTTGCCTGTTTGATCCACCAGTCAGGTTCTTCAAAGCGGAACGCCTTGTCACTTTTGCCCGGGAAAAACAGAGACTGAGCTTCGAACACATGGTCGTCAGCCTGCGGATAAAAAGTACCGTAGGCAAAAAGATAACGGGCAGGCACGAGATGATCGAATGCCTGCCCGGTGCAATCTTCGTAAGGCTCGCCCAGATTTCGCGTTATCTGGGCATTAAAACTGGTCGCAAGTTTCACCGAAAACTCTCTGCCATCGGTTGTTTTGAGGCTGAAAGTTTTGTTCTGGGGGTTCGCCGCGACGACATATCCGGCAATAGTGTCAGAAAATTCAAAAGTCATTTTACTCATTGTACTCATCTCCTGAATATATGTCTGGTAGAGAGAGAAGCTCGCGCTATGGTCCTCGGTGTTTAATCTGCCGTAAATCTATGTTGCATTGTTTTGCATTGTACACACATAAAAAATCATGTCAACAGAAAATTTTGCTGAATAGTGCGCAAAGCCTTCAAACAGGCTTCTATGCATTATGCTGTTGTCTCTTGATATTGAGTTTCAGCCATTTAACGCTTTGTCGCTTGTTGCTGATGCTCAAGAACAGGATTGTTTAAGCGTCTGGTTGTGATAACACCATGTATTACATGTCAGTCTGATTTAAAAACTGGTGTTATACCATTCACAGAAAATTCGTTCACAGCGAAAAACTGGATATCGGAGTCGTCTTTGTGTTTGTCATTATATATTCACCTTGTGGTGAATATATGTGCT
>PGYB01000039.1 GCA_002839445.1 Candidatus Riflebacteria bacterium HGW-Riflebacteria-1 | reverse complement strand
TTTTCGTCGAGCTTGGTTAATTATGCGGTCTTCTGATCTTTTTTCATAAATTCGAACCGGGTCAGATTCGTAAGAATCTGACCCGGTTTTGCTTTAGCCCGGCTTTAGCTCAAGAACAAAAATGCATTCGCAATACTGTTGCCGCCATGTAACTTCATCTTTTGCCAAGCAGCAGCCAGGAAAAGTCGTCATCGAAAATCCTGCCTTCAGAAAAATCAGTGAGGCTAGATTTGATAGCCGTAACGAATTCATTACAATTCAGGTTTTTTAGACTTTCGGCTGCTTTCAGAAGCCTTTTTTCACCAAATTGCTCGTTTAAATTGTTTCTGGCTTCTGTCAGGCCGTCTGTATAAAGATACAGCCGGTTTTTTTCTGAAAGAGTAATCTGGGTTTCCTGCCAGTCGTCTGTCAATTTAAGCCCTATCACCGGGTTGTTTTCTTCAACAAATACAGCACTCTTGCCATCGATAAGTAGTGGAAAAGGGTGAGCTGCATTACACATCCTGACATTGCCGCTGGGCAGATGCAGAGTGCCATAAACAATGGTAAAAAAACTTTCAAACCTCTCAAAGGGAAATTCCGCTTCAAGCTCTCTAAGCGTTTCGGCAGGCGAAAGGTGATCAAATTGGCTTCTGCCACGGTTAAACGGGTTTAAAAACTGCGACAGGGCAACTGTAATCATGGCGGCGCGAGGCCCGTGTCCGCTGACATCAATAATATAAAAAATCCAGTTTTCTTCATCGTAAGGAATTATGTTGATCAAATCCCCGCCCATTTTATCGCAGGGCAGACATTCCCAGTTGAAACAGTAATGCTCCAGCTCCGGAAGCTTTTGCGGGAACAGGCCTTTCTGAATTCTGCCGGCTGCGGCCAGATCTTCTTCTATTGTCTGTTGTTTTTCGCTGATTTCACGGAGAAGTTTGTAATTTTTCTGCTCAAGCTGTGCATAATCATTGACAAGTTGTTTAAGTATGTCGTTGTTCAGATTCAGATCAGCTAACTCTGCACAAGCTTCAAGAATACCGTCAAGCATAGGAGCGCTTAACTTGTCGGCGCCTGAATCAAGTAACCTGAAAAGCCTGTTGTTGCCCGTCATTGCTTTTTCAGGTATCTTTCGATACCTACTCCGGTAAGACTGGCCAGCTTGTGCATAATAGCGCGGCCGGTTTTTCTGTCGAGCAAGCTCCCGTGTTGTGGAGCAATCATGGCAAAATCAACATTCTCAATGGTCTGCATGGCATACTCAAGAACGCTTCGCGAAGGAAAATTCATGCGGTGAAAGGCGTAAATGCCGGTTAAAGGGCATTCAGCAGAATTGCTGTGGCAGGCAGTTTCGTTATTGCTCTCAAGACAACGATCGCCAACTTCCTGATACAACTGCCAGTCTTTGTTTAATGAGCCGAAAAGGTCGCTGGTAAACAAAATTCCGCTCTTTTCATCAAAGGTTACAAAACTGCCGGCGGCGTGTGCAAATGGAGTTTGAATAAACCTGAGTTTACGACCGGACTTAAACTTGAAGATGCAATCAATGGTACGAATATTTACAATCTGGCTGGCACTTGAATAATGCCTGATAAACATGTGGTTTTCATATGTAGAATATATTTTCAGCTCCGGGCTGCTGATAAGGTCTTCAAGATTTGGCAGGCTGCCGCAAAGGTCCGGGTCATAATGCTGGTAGATCAGTCCGACAATCGATTTCGGTGCAATACCTGTTTTCAGGATCTTCATCATGACCTGCGGAAAATCGGGCCGGCTGCCGCCATCAATCAATATGGCCTCGTCTCCATCGATAATTAAAAAGGGGTTACAGTGCAGGCCAGATTCGATGTCATTAAAACCTACCCAGAAGACGCCGTCGCCAATCTCTATTGGCCGCGAATAATCAAGATCGTTCATGCAGGCCTCCAAAACCAAAAGTAAAACTCTATATTTTCATTGATCATCGTTGATTATAAAGACTTTTAAAGATAGTAGCAAAAAAAATGCGCCGGCTGGACGCTCTACAGAACAATTGCCTGAAAGCTTGAATAGTGGTATCTTACATCTGGTTTAATATGACCAAATCAGAAGAATTCACTGATAAAAGACATGAGCAGCGCATTGCCTATTCGTGCATTTCGCTGCCTTTTCTTGGCATTCGCTTGCCTGACCACATTCAATTCCAGTTTCTTCTGGTTGATGCCAGCGCCAGCGGCGTACAGATCGCCATTCCTGACTGGGTGATTGAGTGGGACCGCTTTGTCGATGGTGAAGAACTGCGTTTATGTCTGCCGGTGACCAGCGGAGAAAACACTCTCGAAACCTGCCGGGTAACGTGGCAAAAGGATGACCAGGCAACTAACGAACAGTTTGTCGGTCTGGTTCAGCTAAAGAAGTCTTTCAGTGAGCCGATTTTCAAAATTGATGAGTTTGGCATGATTGAGCTGAGTAATTCTGGACTCGAAACCAGGTCGCTGGTTTTAAGGCTGTTGAAAGATTCTGCAGTATTGAAACGCGGTGTTCTGATCTATCTCGAACATTTTCTGCCCTATTTTTCCAGGATTGCCCGAGATTTTCAGCATTATGACGAGATTCGCGGCTTCATGCTCGAAGATACTCTCAAACTGGTGAAAAGCAAAATCAAACAGCTTGAGGATCTGCATGGCCGTTTTGTGGAAGGTTTTGCCGACAACAGCCTTGCGACCACCGATGTTGACATGAACAGCCTGCGCGATCTCTACCGCTCGGAAGTATCTAATGCGTTGTTCAAAATGACCTTCCCCGATCAACTGCTGTTGAACTACATAGAAGAAATCAAAAACCTTGAGTTGCGGCTTTTCACCAATTACAATGCCCTGGTAACACTTTATTCAATGGCCCTTGAAGAGTCGCTCGGCTGAGGTTTGCGTCTGGCAATGATCTCTTGCAGCCAGGTTGAAGCTTCGACGAGATCGGCCTTTTCACGTAATTTGTAAAATTTGTCTGCCTCTTCGGGTCTGATTCGCCAGTCGCGTTCTTTGTTCACCTGAAACCATAAAAAACCATGAATTTGCCTGCTGTAAGCCATCTGCAGCAGCTGTTCAATCCATTCGGCGCGCTTGTCGACCGGTTGAATCGACGCTGTTTCGCCGATGAGCAACGGCACATCCGCAGCCAGGGCCCGCAGTTCTTCAAGCGGCGAAGCAAATATGTCCCAGGGTGTCTGCCAATGGCTCTTACCGCTATTGTTTCCGCCTGACTGCAATTCCCCCCAGTTGTAGCCATCGATACCGAGCAGGTCGACATATTCACGGCCGGGAAACCAGACGCGCATGCTGTTCCATTGTGACTGCTGCGGAGGGTCGAGCGAAGTCAGCGGCTGATGATTGGGCGAAAACATCCAGGCAATGTTTTCGCCGGCAATGGCATGAATTTTCTGCCTGACATGGCGGAACATCTGCCGGTAAAGCTCAGGGCTTTGCTCGTATTCTTCAGGAGTCGAGCCCCAGTGATAGCGAATAATGTTCATTTCATGGGCGAATCTGAGAATCAGCGGTTTGCCGAATTGCCTGAGCACAGTCGCGTAGGCGGTCAGATATTCATCCCATGTGCCTTCTATTATTTCCTGTGCCGGAATGACAACTTCACGGTCACCGTCAATGATCATCGGTTCAAGGGTAATAACCGGAACCGCCCCGTATGCCCCGATGCTTTCGAGGCTGGCAAGAGTGGCGCTCTCATCGAATAAATCAGGTTTGGCCGGCCATTGTTGAAAAAAGCCGATAAAATCAGGCTTTTTCGCCCAGCCGGCGAATTCATTATGCAGTCTGGCCGCATCGATCGGAAAGCCCTCAAGGTGAGCGCCAAAATAGGGAATGGTTTCGGGAGGTTGCATCATACGAAAAACCAGCCAGGCAGATAGCAATAGAATCACCAGCGCCGACAAAAAAAATCTTATCCCTTTTCCCATCAGGTTTTATGTTCCGGTCGGTTGAAATATAAAACAGACAGCATCATCAGGCCATGATAGCCAGACCAGAAAGAATTGGCAATAATAGCAGCAACCTGAGGATCAGCAAGGTAAAAGATTCTGTACATGCCATAGACAAAGGCAGTCAGAGCAAGCAGACCCATTCCCAGTTGCGGCCAGAGATCGAGTAACGGCAACGACTGACTGCCGCTTTTCGGAGTAGTTTGAAAACTGCCGCGGAAACCAAGAATCGCCAGCAGTGACGCTTTCATATATACCGGAAAAGAAATAGTCAAAAGCATCTGGCCACGAATTGCGTCTTTTAGTCGATAGTTGCGATGCACCATCGAGAAGAAAAAGGCAGTCATCGACAGAATTATATAGGGCGTAAAAAAAAGAAAGTAAAATCCCGGCCAGGCGAAGTAACTCGGAACTTCAAGGAACAGATACAGGATCGGGCAGATGAACATGATAAACAGCGCCCAGCCCACGAAATAATGCGTGCCTGAGAGGCCGTATTCCCACCATTTGTAAATCGACATCTGACGCGGGTTGCGAAAAAATTCGCCGACGATAGTGCGAAACAGGCCTACCGTGCCAAGAGCCCAGCGAAATTGCTGCTTGAAATAGGCGCCGAGGTCTTCGGGGCCCATGCCGAAGGCGCAGACGAAGTTGCGATAGGCAGAGCTCCAGCCTTTTTTGTGAAAGCGCAGCGAAGTGGCGAAATCTTCGGTTACCGAAGTGTGATCGAGCTTGCCGACGTCCATCAGCGCTTCTCTTCTGAAAATGACATTGGTGCCGCAGCAGAACATTGCGTCTGAAAGGCTTTTGCCCTCGCAGATGTATTCGTAAAAGACTGCCTGCTGCAGGCCTGATGCATGTGCTACCCGGTTGCTTTCAAAATTGGTGTAATACTGTGGCGTCTGAATAAAAGCCAGTTTCGGGTCGGCCTCCATCATGGCGGTCAGTGGCTCGACAAAGCCCGGCAATGGGTTCATATCGGCATCAAAAACGATCAGGTATTTCTCTTTTTCAGTTCTGGGACGTGGCGAATTATGGGTATACTCGAAACCTTCGGGCGGGTTACCGTCGACAAAGTCGAGAAAGTCATTAAGCAGACCTGCTTTGGCACCGTGCCAGCGGCGACGGAAAAGGTTGATATCGAGGCCACGGCAGAGTTCGTCGATTTCCTGGCGATATGCCGCCATTTTTTCAGGATCCTGGCCGGCGAGATCGTATCTGGTATCGTCAAGAAAGAACAGGTGCTTATTGGGATATATCAGGTTATAAAAACAGGTCAGGGTCTGGCGCACAACTTCTACTGGCTCTTTGTATGAGCAAACGACAATTGCCACGGGTGGCGGCGGGCCTTCGAGGGATTCACGCTTTACTCTCCTCTCGATGCCTCTCTTGCTCAGAAGTAAATGCAGAATATTTATAAAATAGCCAAGGCCATGAATGAGAATGAATGTTTCGGCCATTAGAAGAAAGAATGACAGGGTTTTCTCGAAAAGGTTGTAATCAGAAAAGAAAAACATGACGGTTCGCGCGATCAGATACGCGAATACGGCGAGCAGAGTCAGGCCGAGAAAGCAGAAGATAAGAATTGTGAGTCTTGGCAGTGTCTTGAAAAATCTCAGCATCAGAACCTGTATCCTATGTAAAAATTGTATCTATGCGATTTCCAGTCGTCTGAATCATGCCAGTAGCCGCCGAGTTCTGTCTCCCAGCGGTTGTTCCAGTCAAGGTGCCACTGCCAGTCAAGTCGGCGGCCCGGATTATCGATGCTGTCGTTGCCGAGCGACAATATTGCCGAAAAGTAGTGTTTGTCAGCTCTGCTGATACGGATTCTTGACATGTCGCGATAATACTGCAGCGCCAGATTATGCCCGCGGTAATGCTGCGGTGTCCAGTATGGGTGTTTTATGTCGATTAAATCACCGTTCAAGAAGGCATAACGACTGGTGTTGTCCGTATGGCGCCTTTCACCGGAAAGGATCAGGCGAAAGATTTCGGGAAACTCGGTCAGGTCATATTGAGCGTTCCATGCGAATACGCGCAGCTGATTGGCATCAGAGTACCTGCCACTCTCCAGCTTTGCGCCAAGAACAAACTTACGGCTGAACGGATATTTCAGGGCGATAAAGCTGCTGTCGAGCATAATGCCGTCTCTCAGAGCAATGTCATTGGAATACGCTTCTGAGCGCGAGAATCCGAGCGTAAGCTCAATCAGGTCGTTAAATGAATGCGTCAGGTCAATAAAACCCGAACTGCGCGAACGGGGCGAAAACTGCTGAGGCATTCGGTTCGCGACGAATCGGTTGTCTCTAAGGCCGGCATTCAGCCGGGTGCTGGCAGATAGAACTCCTGCAAGGATCAATTCTGACTCAAATGATCTGAATCTGCCCTGCCAGATTCCAGGACGGTAGTAGCGGGCGCCGCCGGCGATTGTGGCGCGCCAGCGGGGATTAAGATAAGCCAGCGCTTCAATGCGACTGCCGTGCATGCGCATGTTTGCGAGGGTTCCGCGCCCCTTTTCCTGCTGGCTGTGGTATCTGAATCTCAGCAGTGGCCTTTCGTCATCGTCGAGCTTCTTGAGTGCACCGCGAATCAGGTTGTGGTCAGGGGCATAACGCAAAATTTTATTATAGGTATTTCTTTCATTATCAGGCAGACCCAGTGAACAGAAAATCTGCGACCTGTCGAAGAGAACCTCGAGGTTCGCCGGTTCGGTTTCGAGCAGGCGATTGAACGTGTTCAGGGCTCGTCGTGGCTTGCGCTTCTGATTCAAAAGCTTGCCCTGCGACTCAAGATAGAAATGGCGCTGTAAAAGCCATGAAGCATGCAGTTCAAGCAGAGCCGCATCGATCATTAAGGCGATGTCTGAATCAAGTTGCGGGCGGGCGGCGGCAAACCATTGCGCGAATTCTTCAAAGCGACGAAAAGCAGGCTTCTGCGACTCGCTTATCAGCTTTTCAAGCTCGTCTGACAAGGTTTTCGACCCGGTCGCGCATGGCGCTAGCGCTTCATAAAGCTTGTTCGAAACCGGATCCTGCAGAAATTTCTGATACCAGTAGAGTGCCGTTTTGATTTCGTTGGCCCAGAAAGCCGTTCTTCCCGCTTCGCGGCAATAAATCGGGTTTTCCGGGTCATGACAGGCCAGCTCTTCATAGGCAGACAGGGCACGGCAGAAATTCCGGCTCCAGCCGAGAATTCTGGCGCGCATCAGACTTGCCGCGTAATGACCCGGATAGAGGCTCAACAGTCGCTCAAGATGGCAGAGCGCGCGATCAAATGCCTTCTGGTTGGCAAGTTCCTGCACCAGTTCAAAAACGACCGGAAAATTCTCCGGGTCGTTAGCTGACTGAAGTTCAAGCTCTGCAATCCGCTCATGACGGGATTCCCGGTAATCAAGGCTCAGGTTCTGATAAAAAGCTTCGGCCTCACTGATGATCTTTTTCGCTTCTCTGCCTTCAGAGTTTTGCTGCAGAGCCTGAAGAGACAGTTCCCTGGCTTCAGCGTGCTTCTTTTCGAGCAGCTTCATTCGCGCAAGAGTCAGTTTTGCCAGCTCATTCACCGGTTCGCCGGCAAGAACTGCAAGAAGCATGCCTTCGGCTTCTTCGTAGCGCTCCATGCTGGCGAGGGTCCAGGCGAGTTCTATTTTTGCGCCGCTCTGCTTTTCTGATTCGGGAAGTCGCCTGCGCATTATTTCTGCCGCCTGCGGAAAGTTTCTGATCTGCGCCAGCCGGTTGGCCCACCTGAGTTCGATTTCAGCTGAAACAGACGCCAGCGCGATTCCACGCTCATAGTAATTTTGGGTCTGACGCCAGTGTCCGGTTTTTATGTAACAGTCACCAATTTCAAATAGAATAGCAGAGTTCTCAGGCAGCTTCCTCAGGTTTTCGTGCAGCAGATCCAGCGCCTGCTCTAATCTGCCAGTTCGCTGCAGCACCCGGCTTAATTCGATAATCACATTGAGTTCTTCAGGAAAGCGGGAATGAAAAGCCAGAAGCCCGCTTTCTGCTTCAGCATCATTTCCCATATAGCTGTTGCAGAAAGCGCGGTTTTTCAAAATCTTGTTAAATGAACTATTGATGTCGTTAAGCTGTTCAGGCTTTTGCGCATCATCGCCGAGCTTTTTTTCGGCTTTTGCAAATGCTTCCAATGCCTGGGAGAAGCTGGCAAGCGCCATCAATAATTCACCCCGGCCAAGAAACAGCTCAACGCTGTCAACACCACGTTCAACCGCCCGATCAAATTCTGGAAGCGCCATTGCAGGCTTGCCTGACCAGAAAAAAGCTTGCCCGGTCAGAAGCGAGACATCACCGGGTTTGAAATTCTGGCTTTGCAGATGCCTGAGATGCTCGATGCCTTCGCGATAAAAGCGGTTCCAGATAAGACTGCGGGCGAGCCAGAGGCGAAATTCAGCATTCTGCGGGTCGGCAGCAAATGACTTTTTAAAATATTCAAGAGCTTCGGCGCCACGATTTTGTTGAAGCTCGATCATGGCCAGTTGATGAAACGCCTCGGCCTCGGCCTCGGCAATAGTGCCCGCCATGATTTCGGCGCCAATGCACATATTTGCCAGGATCGCAAAAATCGTCAGGCATGAGCAAATCTGTCGCTTAAGCCCGCTGTAAATTTTCTGTAAGCTGGTTTTCATCGCCTGGCAAGCTTCTCAATTGCTTCATTTGCGTCTGAGAATATTTCAAATGCCTTATCCATGTGGGTTATTTCAAAAACTCTGGCTACAGTTTTCTTAACACCGGCCAGAGCGACAAAGCCACCGATTTTTCTGGCAGTTACCAGAGTTGAAAGAAGGGCTTCCAATCCTGCGCTGTCAATGAATTCAAGGTTTTCAAGGTCAAAAACAATATTGGCCTGCCCATTTTTAAGAAGGCCGCTAACCTGTTGCTTGAATTCAGGAACATGCTGCAAATCAAGGGTTCCGCTAACATTTATAATCTCAAGGCCGTTTTCAGATGTTTTTTCAATTTTCATGTCTTACCTGGTAATTTTTAAATAGTCGCGACCTTTGATAAAAATGCTTTTCTCAACAATTTCGCGATATGTCGAAACAAGCTGCTGATCATGCGAAATGCGCCAGTCAGCCACTGTCGAGGTCTCAGTTTCAAACTTTTCGATGTTGAACCAGAATATTGCTGCCAGTTTTGGGAAAGATTCTGTATTATATACCTGCTTCAGCCAGGCTGTTTTAAGCGCAACCTCATTGGCGCCGCCACCGCGAGAATCGGCAGTATCAAAGAAAGCGGAAGTTTCAGAGATCATCATTGGTTTGTTGCGTTTGACCGCAAATTCAGCGTGAAAGTTGCTCACCAGACTGCCAATACCATTTGCTTCCAGCCATTTGCCAGCGTATGGAACTTCGTTATAACCTCTTTCCAGGCGGTTTGACCAGTGATAAAAGCTGAAGCCTACCCAGTCAACAACATCATCGCCCGGATAAAATGGCAGATAAGGGTCATCGGTATCATCGATCTTGCCGTCATTGTTGGTATCGAGAGCGGCAAAATCTGCAGAACCCGCTGCAGCAGAATACTGCCCGCCCACCCAGGGGTAGCCCCAGCCCTGATTCGGGGTCCATGTCATGGCAACATTTTCGGCATATCTTCTGATGATCTGCGCTGCATTCCTGAAGCTTTGAATGTATAACGTCGGTTGCTGGCCCCATGAATACCAACTGCCGTTCATTTCGTGGCCCCAGCGAAGAAATACCGGGATATTTTCAGTTTTCAGAACGGCGGCAAGAGAGGCAACATTGTCATCTGAGTATGCGGCAAAACCACCGGTGAGCTCAATGGTCACCATTGCCATGGCGCCGTTTTCGCGGCATGATGCAAGAAAACCCAGCAGACGGCTTCTTTCTGGCCGCCCATCGGTTACACACTCGGGGAACTTGAAAAAGTCACAAAAGGCCGCATGCCTGATTCCGGTTCTCGCATTGAAGTCAGCTATGGTCTGACTGCCTTCAGCGATAATGGCACCGGCATAGACTCCGGCAGGAGCACCTGGCAACGCAGCGCTTTCCCCAGTTGCATCAAAGTCTGTTCTGCTGCCAAGAATACCGCCTCCTGAAGAACAGCCGGTTTGAAGAAACAAACCAACCGCCAGAAAGAGTCCTAACGCAACGAATCGTTTTCTATTATTTTTCATAAGGCTCTGAATACTGCTTAAGATCAAAAGACATGTTTGTACCAGCAACAGATTTTACCACTCTAGCTTAAATTTAACCAAATTTTTATCCCCGGGTTCTCGAAAAAATAAATTAAAAAAAGTTTGGGTTATTTCTCTGACACCGTTTTTTCTCCCGGAATCAGCCCCGACTGTATGAAACGAAATGGAAAAGCTTGAGATTGCGGGCATATGACACCTGGTAACCTTGTAACCTTTGTGCATCTGACCGGAGAGGTTTTTACATCAAAATATTTGTCATAATATTGTATGCTCCGGTTTTATCGCGCCGCTTTCCATTTCTGATAGCTAATTACAGAGCAGATTATGGCGGTTTTTCTCGTATTCAAGCGCTCTTTCGCTGTTGAAAGGGTGCAGATAAATCCGCCGCGACTCTGTAAGCTTGTTGCCCTTCTATGGCCGGGCTTGCGAATAATCCCAGTTCTTTCATCATTAAACTCGTCAGTCGTCGCCGAGGCCAAAGAACAAATCGAGCCACCGACAATTGCTCGCAGATGAGCCGCCTCTCATTTACCGTTTTTACGCTGCCTGCTCGATAAAATGGCTCAAATTCAAGCTGGATCGTGTGTCAATATTGTTTTTCGTGATTCTAACGCTACTTTTGTCTTAAAAGCGGGGTCGTGATTTCTTCTTGGTCGTCTTGTCATGATTTTGATATCATGATTTATCAAGTTTACTTCGCACGTTTTACAAGGATCGATGCTGTGTTTGGTTTTCAATGGCACCTGACTGATCGGTGCAATCGACGTTGCCGTCATTGTTATCAGGAATCTTTCGAGCCGGGAGCGATCGAAGCCAGTCCGGCGGCCCGTCGCAAGCTGGCTGACGCTATTCTCAAGGCGATTCCTGATGAGCCAGTTTCAATAAATCTTACCGGCGGCGAGCCGCTTCTCCTGACAGATCTGCCCGAGCTGATGGCGCATCTCGAAACCTTTCCGAACCTGGCCGATGTAAGCATCATAACTAATGGCACCATACATGATTCTACACTGCTCGAGACTATTGGCAGCTTCCCGCGCTTTACCATGTTTAAAATGTCTCTCGAATCGGGCAATCGTGTAATTAATGATTCTATTCGCGGAGCAGGTTCGCTGGAAACACTTCGGCGCAGCATTCCGCTTTATCGGCAGCTTTCTGCCCGTCCGGTTTCGCTGATGATGACCCTTTCACGGGCAAACGCGGCAACGATTGCCGAGACAGTTGCATTTGCCAGAGAAGCAGGCGCGGCCGGCCTGATGTTTGAACGATTTGTTCCGCTCGGCAACGGCCAGGGCATGTCTGAAGCAGTTCTTACGGCTGATGACTGGTATCAGGCTGTTGTCGCCATCGGACAGGCTGCCGGACTTGAGGTCGATCCTGACGAGCTCGCGGCTTGCCGAGCCTACTGGTTATGGCTTGACCGTGAACCAGAAGATGCCCTTGATGCAGCCCTGTGCAACCTTGGTTCTGAGGCGATGGCACTGATGCCGGATGGAACGGTGTTTCCATGTCGGCGTCTTGAGATACCCGTCGGGAACCTTTTGCATGAGTCTTTTTCGACAATTCGAAGTCGACTCGCTGAGTGGGACTGCGCAAATGTCAGACCAAGGCTGCATGGCGACATCTGCGGCGCGTGCTCTTTTGAAGACTGCCCCGGTTGTCGGGCTCTTGCCCGTGCCTTAACCGGCGACCCCCTCGTTGACGACCCGCAATGCGTATTTCAGCGAGACTGAAAGGCTTGTGTTTTTGTTAACATGAACTGATACTTTTACCTGTGCAGGAGGAACCCCATGCCGGAAAATCGTAGTGCTGACAGCCATCTTTCTTATTTGAAAGGCTATACCGTCGGGCAAAACCACCCGATGTCCGATCAGGCAAAGGGAGTACGGGTTCCTGCTTATGAAAAGCCCGCCCGGGAAGGCCAAAAAATTGTTGCCCTGCCTGATCCGACTACGGTAAAGCTTACTGAATCAGATGTTTTTAGATGCCTGGACAATCGGATAAGCTCAAGAGTTTTTAGTGGCGATGCTCTCACTCTCAATGAGCTCTCGTTTCTTCTCTGGGCAACACAGGGAATCAAGAAGACGGCGGACGATGAGCGACATCAGCACCATTCGGTCAAAAGAACTGTTCCCTCTGCCGGTTCCCGTCACCCATTCGAAACTTATGTGGCGGCAGGCAACGTCGAAGGGTTGGCGTCTGGCATATACCGCTATCTTGCCTCGGCCAATGCAATCGTTCTTGAAAGTGCACCCGCAGATCTGAAAGGCAAAATTAGCGAAGGAGCCATCGGTCAGCGCTTCTGTGGTGCTGCGCCGGTCTTCTTTCTGTGGAGCGTTATTCCTTACCGAACCGTCTGGAGATACGGTCTGCCTTTTTCTGTAAAGGCGATCACGCTGGATGGCGGGCATATCGGGCAGAACCTTCATGTCGCCTGCGCTGCTCTTGGCCTCGGAACCTGCATGATTGGCGCTTATAATCAATCGCATATGGATGCCCTTTTCGGCCTTGATGGCAAAGAAGAGTTTGCCTTCTATATGGCTCCAGTCGGTCGGATCGATTAACCGGGGCCTCTCGCAGTTACTGAGGCGGGCGCCTGCAATGTTTTAGGTCTTGCATATGCTGAGGAAAAATATGAATACCTGTGTTGATTTCAGATCAGATTTGTTTAAACCATTTCTGTCGGATGATGTTCAGGTTAATCCGAGGCGATATGGCACAGAGCTCTCCTGGTGGTTTTCTCGCGAACTTGCCGCAAGTGGCGGTATCTCGGAAATCACATGGAGCAACGGGAGCCCGTAAGGCGCGCTGGCGTAATGTTTTGAGAATGGTGATGCCAAAAGCCATTGCCAATGTGTGCAAACATTTTAAAAAAAACTTCGCAAATTTGTTGACACAGAACTTGAAGAATGATAAACTGAATTTCCTGCCTCGGCGGGGCAGTTGTAAAAGACTGC
>PGYB01000017.1:76365-79610 GCA_002839445.1 Candidatus Riflebacteria bacterium HGW-Riflebacteria-1 | reverse complement strand
AGATTTTTCCATTCCATATGAATGTATTCAGAGCCGGTATCGGCAACCTCGGCGATTAAATTGTCGCCAGGTTGCCAGACCGTCTGCTTTTCGTCACGATAGAAGCACTTGCCTTCAAAGATTCGTCCTACTGGCATTTTTACGATCGCCACGTATTCGTCATCAGAGATTTTCTGCATTGGCAGGGCTTTTCGGCCTTCTGAGCTCCAGTCGCCGAGCTCTGGGAAATTGCCGGTAAAGAAAACCCTGGCCTTTTCCGGCAGGTATGAGGCTTTGAGCTTAAGAGTCACTGTGCGGGTGCCCCATGCCTTCTCGTTGAAAAAGCGCTTTTGCCATTTTCTGAAACTCTTTTCATGCTGACCGGGCTGCGAGTCTACAATGAATACTGCAAAACTCTTTGCCAGCAAAAACATCTGCAGTCGGCCCTGGCGAACCAGTGCGCGCGTAGTGCCGATTTTAGAATCGAGCAATTTGGGCAGCCCGGCAAATGGCAAAGCAATATCAATCTGCCGCGACTCTTCACCATTGTTGAAAACAGCTATCGCCAGCTGATCAGGCATCAGTCGTGCAAACGCGTAAGATGTTGCATCGGCATGCAAGTGGCAATGCAAACCTCGACGCAGAGCCGGGCTGCTTTTGCGCAGTTCGATAAGCTCACTGGTAAATTTGAACAGTTCACTCTCTTGATCAAATACCATTGAGCGCCGGTTCTCGGGCTCAGGATTGTGAGCGCCGGCCAGGCCCTGCTCATTGCCATAACACAGAACCGGGATTCCGCGCGCGCTGAGAAGAAATGCCATGGCCAGCCGGTATTTGCGTTCATCGCCGCCGCATGAGGTGATAAAGCGGTCGAGATCATGATTGTCGAGAAAGGTCGCGAGAAGCCCGGCGTCAGGGTAATTGCGGTCAAAATAGATACGCGAGGCAAGCCGGCGCATATCAGCACCTTCGGCAAATACGTCTTTCATACTGTAATAGAGCGGAAAATCAAACAGGCTGTTGAATTTGCCCTTTTTCCAGATTTCGAGCGCGGCCTTAGGATCGCCATGCAGGTATTCGCCGAGCAAAAGAAAATCAGAGCCATTCTCCGCCAGCACTGAAGAGTTGAAATCCTGCCAGAAATCGAGCGGCACGTGTTTTACCGCATCGAGCCTGAAACCGTCAGGCTGCAGAAGATCGATCCAGTGGCGCGCCACCAGCTTAAAAAAGGTCTTAACCACCGGTTTTTGCGAAGCAAAATCCGGCAAGCCAAAAATTCGACGATTGGTCAGCTGCTCAGTATCGTTCCAGTCGGCGATATCGAGCGGCGGGTTGAACCACTCAGGGTTTGCTTCAGCAAATGGCGCGTCATAACCCATATGATTTACCACCATATCAAGTAACAGCCGCATGCCGTTCTGACTGGTGCGGCGACGCAACTCGACAAGCTCTCCTTCGCTGCCAAATCGCGGATCTACCGACCAGAAGTCGTGAACCCAGTAGCCATGATAGGGCTGATGTTTAAAAAAACGCGCGCTACGATTGGTAAAAAACGGGCTGAGCCAGATACCGGTTACACCGAGCTTTTCAAGGTAATCGAGCCGATTCAGCAGGCCGGCAATGTCGCCACCGTGAAAACCGTTTATATCAGACGGGTCAACCTCGTGGTCATTAGCCTTGTTGCCGTTGGCAAAGCGGTCGATAAAAACGAAATAGAGAATTTGATCTTTCCAGTCTTCTATCGATGCCGCTTTTACCGGCATTGCCGACAAAAGAACAACCAGCAGGAGTGCTATGGTTAATGATTTTTTCATTATCAGTAGACCTTTCAACAACTTCAGAATCTTAAATCAGAAAACTCCAGCAGGCTTTGCGCCTCGACAAACAACTTAAGCAAAGGTGCCTGCGACTCAGCGCACACCGTCAAAAATACCGCTGGTGCGGTATTGCAAGGCTTCAGCGAGATGACTGGTTGCGATCGTCTCCGACTCATCAAGATCAGCGATGGTTCGCGCTATCAGCAGAACCTTGTCGTAACCTCGTGCCGAAAGCGAAAACCGGCGCGCCGCGCTGATCAACAATTTTTGGGAATCTGCGTCTATGCGACAAAGCGCTTCGATTTTTTTGCCGGGCAGATGGGCATTCAGCATCAGGCTGCCGGGGTCATTGCGATGTTTCTGCAGTTCTCGCGCCTTGACAACTCGTTTGCGCACGGTCTCTGAACTCTCACCGGCAGGTTTTTCGGCTAATTCCCAAGGCTGCAGGCGCGGCACATGAATGTGCAGATCGATTCGGTCAAGCAGCGGGCCAGAAAGGCGCTGGCGATAGCTGTTGATCTGCTTGGTATTGCAGACACATTCGGCTTCCGGGTCTGTGCTGAAGCCACATGGGCAAGGATTCATCGCCGCGGCAAAAAGAAAGCGCGCCGGAAAAAGACAGGTCTGCGCTGCCCGCGAGATCGATACTGCTCCTGATGAAAGGGGTTCGCGCAGAACTTCGAGTACGGATTTTTTGAACTCTGGCAGTTCGTCGAGAAACAGCACGCCATGGTGCGCCAGAGAAACCTCACCCGGGCCTGGCGAGCGACCGCCGCCAATCAGGGCAACATCAGAAATAGTATGGTGCGGGTCACGAAACGGGCGCTGCCTGATCAGCCCCGCGCCGGGCGGCAACAGCCCCTTGATGCTGTAAATGCGCGTAACATCAAGCGCTTCGATAAATTCAAGCGGTGGCAGAATCGAGGGCAGGGCTCGCGCCAGCAAAGTTTTGCCAGAACCGGGGGGGCCGGAAAAAAGGACATTATGATTTCCTGCGGCAGCAATCTCAAGAGCACGACGGGCCATGGTCTGTCCCTTGATGCTGGCCATATCATTAAAAGCGAACATTGCCTCTGCTTGCCGGTCGTGGTCGTGTATGGGCTGATCAGGGACCGGCGCAACTGCGCCAGAAAAAGCGGTTACCAGTTCGCCAAGAGTGTTAAAAGAGACCACCTCAAGTTCTGGCACCACCAGAGCCTCGCGCGCATTATCGCGCGGCAGCACGATGCCTTTGTAACCGGCCTGCATCGCCATCAGAGCGATCGGAAGAATGCCGCGGGTATGGCGCAACTCGCCATTAAGGCTGAGTTCGCCGACAAAAACATAGTTACGGCTCAGTTCATCAGGAATGAGTTCCATCGAGGTTAGAATAGATACCGCTATCGGCAAATCAAGGCCTGAGCCCTCTTTGCGCAGATCGGCCGGCGCCAGATTTACGACAATACGGCC